>QHBO01000048.1 GCA_003243965.1 Chloroflexota bacterium | reverse complement strand
GCCAATCGCGGCGAGATCGCCGTGCGGATCCTGCGCGCCTGCCGGGACCTTGGCGTCCCCGCGGTGGTCGCCTACAGCGAGGCCGACCGCGAGACGATGGCGGTCCGGATGGCCGACGAGGCGGTGTGCATCGGGCCGGCGGATGCGCGCCGCAGCTACCTGAACCAGCCGGCGATGGTCAGCGCGGCCCTGATCAGCGGCTGCGACGCGATCCATCCCGGCTACGGCTTCCTGGCCGAAGATGCGGGCTTCGCGGAGGTCTGCGCGGCGCATGAGCTGGCATTCATCGGACCTCGGGCAGAGGTGCTCGACCGGTTCGCGAGCAAGTACGCGGTGCGCCAGATGCTGGCCGGGCATGGGCTGCCGACGGTGCCGGGCAGCCGGGGAATCGTGAGCGACCTGCGCGATGCGCTCGACCAGGCGGGAGCCTCCGGCTACCCGGTGCTGCTCAAGCCGTCGGCCGGAGGTGGCGGCCGAGGGATGCGGCTGGTGCGCTCGCCCCGGGAGATGGAGACCTCCCTGCCGCTGGCGCGCTCCGAGGCGCAATCGGCATTCGGCGATGACGCCATCTACTTCGAGAAGTGGATCGAGGAGAGCCGGCACGTGGAGGTCCAGGTGCTGGTCGACCGCCATGGCACGGGCGTCCACCTCGGCGAGCGCGACTGCAGCGTGCAGCGGCGGCACCAGAAGATCATCGAGGAAGCTCCCTCACCGGCGATGACCGATGCCGGGCGCGAGCGCCTGCACGATCTCGCCATCCGGGCGGTGGTGGCGGCCGGCTACGAGAGCGCGGGCACCCTGGAGTTCCTGGTCGATCCGGACGGCAGCTTCTACTTCATCGAGATCAACTGCCGAATCCAGGTCGAGCACCCGGTGACCGAGATGCTCACCGGGATGGACCTCATCACGGAGCAGATCCGGCTCGCCGCCGGCGAGCCGCTGGGGCTGACCCAGCAGCAGATCCAGCTGCGCGGCCACGCGATCGAGTTCCGCATCAACGCCGAGGATCCCGGCGACAACTTCGCTCCGCAGGCGGGCGTCATCGAGGAGCTGCAGCTTCCCGGCGGCCCGGGCGTACGCGTCGATACCCACGTCTACCGCGGCTACGAGGTGCCTCCCTACTACGACTCGCTGCTCGCCAAGCTGATCGTCTGGGGACAGGATCGCGAGCAGGCCATGGCGCGCTCCCGGCGGGCGCTGGCAGAGTTCCAGGTCGGCGGCATCCACACCAACCTCGCCTTCCACCGCGGGATCGTGAACAACGCCGCGTTCCTCGATGCGCAGGTCAGCACCAACCTGCTCGACCGCGTCGGCCCGGCTGCCTTCGTGGCCTCCTGACCGATGGAGTCGACGGGACCGACGGGACCGACAGGACCGATGGAGCCGATCGGCAGCGACGGCGCGAGTGACCCATCCGAGCACCTGCCGCTGGGAGCCGCGGAGATCATGCGCATCATTCCGCATCGGTACCCGTTCCTGCTCATCGACCGCGTGGTGGAGCTCGAGCGCGGCCAGCGGGTGGTGGCGATCAAGTCGGTGACGGCCAACGAGCCGCAGTTCACCGGCCATTTCCCCGAACGACCGATCATGCCGGGCGTGCTGATGGTGGAGGCGCTGGCGCAGGCCGGGGCGGTGGCGGTCCTGTCGCTGCCGGAGAATCGCGGCAAGCTCGCCCTCTTTGCGGGCATCGACGACTGCCGGTTTCGGCGGACCGTGGTTCCCGGCGATACGCTGCGCTTGGAGGTGACGGTCGAGAAGCTCGGGCGGCTCTTCGGTCGTGCCAGGGCGGTGGCCACCGTCGACGGCGAGGTGGCGGTCGAGGCCACGCTGAGCTTCATCATTCCCAGGGACCAGACGATCGCCGGAGGACGAACCGATGCGTGAGGGAGAGCGGCGGGTGGTGGTGACCGGACTGGGAGCCATCACGCCACTCGGCAATGATGTACCCAGCACCTGGGAGGCGATGCTGGCCGGCAGGAGCGGCGTCCGTCGCATCGAATCGTTCGACCCGGTCAACGTGCCGAGCAAGGTGGCGGGCGAGGTGCGCGGCTTCGACGCCACCAGCGTCATGGATCGCAAGGAGGTCCGCCGCAACGACCGCTACGTGCACTTCGCCTGGGGCGCCACGGTGGAGGCGCTACGCGATGCGGGGCTGGCCAACCCGTTCGCCGACGAGAGCCTCGCGGATCGGACCGGCGTCATCATCGGCTCGGGGATCGGCGGGATCAACACCATGATCCGCGACATCATCGAGGCGCATGACCTGGGCATCGACCGCATCGGTCCGTTCCTGGTGACCTCCATGATCCCGGACATGGCCGCCGGGTTCGTGGCCATCCAGAGTGGGGCGCGCGGTCCGAACTACGCGACGGTGAGCGCCTGTTCGAGCAGCAACCACGCCATCGGTGACTCGCTGAACCTGATCCGGCGCGGCGATGCGGACCTCATGATCGCCGGTGGTGCGGAGGCCGGCATCGGCGAGATCCCGGTCGGCGCCTTCTCCGCCATGCGCGCCCTGTCCACCAAGCGCAATGACGAGCCGGAGCGCGCGTCGCGTCCCTTCGACGCGGATCGCGACGGCTTCGTGATGGCCGATGGCGCCGGGATCCTGGTGCTCGAGGCGCTCGAGCATGCGCAGGCTCGGGGCGCGGTGATCCATGCCGAGCTGGTGGGCTACGCCGCGACCGATGACGCCAGCCACATCACGCTTCCCGCTCCCGGCGGCCGGGGCGCAGCCGCCAGCATGCGCGGGGCACTCGCCGATGCCGGCCTGCGACTGGAGGAGATCGACTACATCAATGCGCACGGGACGAGCACCGGCCCGAACGACCGATCCGAGACGGCGGCGATCAAGAGCGTCTTCGGCGAGCGCGCCTACGCCGTCCCGGTCAGCAGCACGAAGTCGATGACCGGGCACATGCTCGGCGCCGGCGGCGGAGTGGAGGCGATCGCCTCGATCCTGGCGATCGAGCATGGCTGTCTACCGCCGACGATCAACTATGAGAATCCGGACCCCGACTGCGACCTCGATTACGTGCCGAACAGCTCGCGCACGGCGGAGGTCGGGACCGCGATGAGCAACTCGTTCGGTTTCGGCGGCCACAACGCGACGCTGATCTTCCGCCGGTTCGCAGATGGCTGACGCGGAGCGTGTCGACCCGATCCTCACCGCGGTGGACCTGCTGGCGCCGAGCTTCAGCGCCAGCGCGCTCGACGAGCTCGAGGTCGAGTCGGAAGACCTGCGGGTGCGGCTCGTCCGCAGCTCCTCGCCCGCCGCGGTCGAGTCCCCGGCGCCGGGGGCCGGGGGGGCATCCCGCGCGACGCCTCCGACCGCAGGCCCCGCACCATTCGGTGAGCCGACACCCGGCATGCGGTTCGTGACCGCGCCACTGACCGGTATCTGGTACACGGCCCCGGCGCCCGGAGCCAGGCCGTACCTCCAGGTCGGAGGCGAGGTATCCGCCGGCCAGGTGATCGGTCTGATCGAGGCCATGAAGCTGTTCAACGAGATCAAGGCGGACGTCACCGGCAAGGTGGCTCGCATCCTCGCCGAGAGCGGCACGCTGGTGAAACGCCAGCAGCCGCTCATCGAGGTCGAGCCAGGCTGAGGCCCCGCGAGAAGGACGAGGAGAACCACATGCCGCCGAACGCCGTGATCACCGGGTGGGGGATGTACGCCCCGCAGCGGATCCTCACCAACCAGGATCTGGCCCGGATGGTCGATACCTCGGACGAGTGGATCGTGACCCGCACCGGGATCCGCGAGCGGCGCATCGCCGCCGACGACGAGACGACCACCACGCTCTCGGTGTACGCCGCGCGGGATGCGCTGGCGGTCGCCGGCCTCGACCCCACCGAGCTGGACCTGGTGATCGTCGGGACCTGCTCGCCGGACTACCCGCTGCCTGCCACCGGCGTCCTCGTCGCGCGCGATCTGGGCGCCACGCGCGCCGCCGGGTTCGACCTGCAGGCCGCCTGCTCGGGATTCCTCTTCGCGCTCGCGACGGGGAGCAGCTTCATTCGCTCGGGCATGTATCGCAACGTGCTGGTCCTGGGTGTCGAGGTGCTCAGCCGGTTCCTCGACTGGCACGACCGCGGCACCTGCGTGCTGTTCGGTGACGGCGCCGGGGCGGTGATCCTTTCGGCCAGCGACCAGCCAGGCGGGCTGCTCGGGCTGGAGCTGTTCAGCGATGGAACGGGTGCGGAGGGGATCATCGTGCCGGCCGGCGGGTCGGCCTGCCCAGCTTCGCCGCAGACCAGCGCTGAGGGCGGCCACTTCATCCACATGAGCGGCGCCGACGTGTACCGCTACGCGACGCGCCAGCTCGCCGAATCGACCCTGGCGGCGCTGCGCAGCGCCGGGCTGGGGGTCGACGACATCGACCAGTTCGTTTACCACCAGGCGAACCTGCGGATCATCAAGAGCGTCGGCAAGCAGCTGCAGATCCCCGATGAGAAGGTCTTCGTCAACATCGAGAAGTACGGCAACACCAGCGCCGCATCGGTGCCGATGGCGCTCGTCGAAGCGGTCGCCTCGGGTCGCATCAAGCAGGGTGACCGGCTGCTGATGGCCGCCTTCGGTGCTGGCTACACCGCCGGTGCAGCGGTGGTCGAGTGGACCGCCGATCCACTGCAGGCGTTCCGCGCCCCCGGCGCGCAGACGCGCCTCGGCAAGCCGCGCAGCGCGGGGGCCGCGACGCTCGGGGAGACGGCCGCGGATGAAGAGGCGGCCCTCCCCGAAGTCGCGGCCGCAGGCTGACGAACCGTGGCGAGCGCAGGAGGACCGATGTTTGACCTGACCGGCAGGACCGCGCTGGTCACCGGAGCGAGCCGCGGACTGGGCCGCGGGATCGCGCTCGCGCTCGCTCGTCAGGGAGCGGACGTGGCGGTCAACTACCGCGGCCGGGCCGCCGCCGCCGCCGCCGTGGTCGGTGAGATCGAGGCGCTCGGACGTCGCGCGATCGCGGTCCAGGGCGACACCTCCGCGGGTCGCGAGTCGTGCGAGGCGATCGTGGCGGCGACCCTGCAGGCATTGGGCAGGATCGACATCCTGGTCAACAACGCGGGCATCACCCGGGACAACCTCCTGGTGCGCATGGACGCCGCCGAATGGGACGAGGTGATCGCCACCAACCTGTCCGGGCCGTTCTGGATGATTCGCGCGGTGGCCAGACCGATGATGAAGGCGCGCGGCGGCCGGATCATCAACATGAGCAGCGCCGCCGGACGGATGGGCAATGCCGGCCAGGCGAACTACGCGTCGGCCAAGGCAGGCCTCATCGGCCTGACCAAGTCCGTGGCCCGCGAGCTCGCGAGCCGCGGCGTGACCTGCAACGCCATCGCGCCGGGGCTGATCGAGACCGAGCTGACCGCCGATCTGCCGCAGCAGGCGCGCGACTATGTGCTGGGCGTGACGCCGCTGGGCAAGATCGGGACCGCGGACGACGTGGCCGCTGCCGCCGTCTACTTCGCCTCCGACGAGGCGGCGTACGTCACCGGTCAGGTGATCGGCGTCGACGGCGGGATGGTGATGGGCTCCTAGCTCAGCTGCCCGAGCGCCTCGCGGAAGACGGCCGTGTGGGCGTCGACATCGGCGTCGCTGGTCGCCGGCGACATGAGCGCCATGTTGTGGAACGGCGTCAGCAGCACGCCGCGGTTCAGCGCGAAGAGATGCAGGAAATCCTCGAGCTGGCCGTCCCGCGCCGCCGCCGCCTCCGAGCCGGTCTTCGGGGGAGTGGCCCGGAAGAGGTACTCGGCGCGACATCCGAGACGGGTGACATGCCATGGCAGCCCGGCCTCGGCGATCGCTTCCTCGACACCCTGCGTGAACCGAATCGCACGCCCGGTCATGTGCGCGAAGGCGTCCTCGGTCAGGACCGATTCCAGCGTGGCCCGCATGGCGGCCACCGACAGCGCATTGCCGGCAAGCGTGCCACCGATGCCGCCGGTGTCGACGAAGTCCGCCTCTGCGTCGGCGAGGGCGCGCGCCTCGAGCTCGGCGCTCATCCCCATCGCGCCGGCCGGAACGCCGCCAGCAATCGCCTTGCCGATGGTCAGCAGGTCGGGCTCCAGGTGCTCGGCCGCGGTCATCCCGCCCGGGCCGGCGCAGAAGGTGTGCGTCTCGTCCAGGACGAGCAGCGTCCCGTGCCGGCGGGTCAGGTCGCGGAGCGCCGCGTGAAAGTCGGGGAGCGGCGGGACGATGCCGACATTGGTCATCGCCGGTTCGGCCAGCACGCAGGCGACATCACCCTCGGCAAGCGCGGACTCGAGCGCCGGAACGTCGTTGAACTCCACGACTCGCGTGGTCAGCGCCGGATCGGTCGGCGGGCCCACGTTTCCGGCCCGCGCCACCGCCGCGCCGTCCCGCAGCGTCGCCAGCGTCTCGTCCACGGTGCCGTGGTAGCAGTGGTTGAAGACCAGGATCCTCGGCCGGCCCGTGAGCTCGCGGGCGATGCGGATCGCGAAGCGGTTTGCATCGGTGGCGCTCAGGGTGAACTGCCAGCGCCGCAGGCCAAAGCGTCGCGTCAGCTCTTCGCCGACCCAGGCCGCGTCCTCGCCCGGGAGCATGGTGGTGATTCCGCGACGTGCCTGCCGTATCAGCGCATCCACGGTGGCCTGCGGCGCGTGGCCGGCCATCGCGCCCGTGTCGCCCAGGCAGAGGTCGACGTACTCGTGGCCGTCGATGTCCACGACGCGCGCTCTGACGGCGCTGGCCGACACGATCGGGAACCCGCCGGCCCATTTCAGCATCCAGCTCATCGGGACGCCGCCGAAGAGTGAGCTGCGAGCCCGCTCGAACCACTCACGCGACCGAGGGTGGGCGGCCGCGAAATCGCGCCGCTCGTCGTCGATCAGGGCGCCGAGTCTCTCACGATCCAGGTCCACCAGCACCTCCACGATGGCGTGGGGGAGAGGATATCCCGCGATCCGGGCGGCACGCGGATTCCGGCACAATAGGTGCACGCCTTCCGCCTGCAACGCGACCGTGAAGGCATTCATTTCGAGAGGAGACCCAATGCTCAAGCTGCGCATCTCGCTGCGTCCACGCCGGCACGTCCATGCCCACTGCGACCTGCCGTGCGGCATCTACGACCCCGAGCAGGCTCGGATCGAAGCCGAGTCCCTCTACAAGATCATCGAGAAGTACCACGGCAGCCAGGATCCGATCTTCCGCAACCGTGCGATCCACCTCAAGGAGGAGCGAGCCGAGCTCGTCAAGCACCACCTCGACGTGCTGTGGCACGACTATTTCAAGCCGGAGCACCTCGAGAAGTTCCCGCAGCTGCACGACACCTTCTGGCAGGCGGCCAAGCAGGTCTCCAAGGTGAAGGCCGGCACCGAGCTGGCCGATGCACAGCAGCTCCTCGACCTCATCGACCAGGTCGACGACATGTGGAAGGCGACCGGCGGGCCGGACAAGACGCGCGTCAACGGCCGGCCGAGCTGAGCGGAGCCTGACCGATGCGCGCGAGGGGCCGTCAACGGTCCCTCCGCGCGGCCCTCTCCGCCGCGGCAGGCATGCTCGTCGGGTTGTGCGCGGCGCGCCTCGCAGTGCGATGGCTCGACGTGGCCGAGGTCATGGGCCGCTCGATGTCTCCCGCCCTGGAGCCCGGTGACCTGCTGCTGGTCGAGCGGCTCACGTATCGACGGCGATTGCCACGCGTCGGGGAGATCGCACTGGCCCGCGATCCGCGGCTGCCGCACCGCGAACTGGTGAAGCGCGTCGCCGCGGTCGAAGCGGGAATCGTGAGCCTGCGCGGGGACAACACCGCCGCGAGCACGGATTCCGCGACCTTTGGAGCTGTGCCGCTACTCGCGGTGCGCTGGCGGGCGCGCTTTCGCTACTGGCCCCCGTCCCGGGTCGGGCCGATCTGACGCCACGCTCGGCGGCGCCGCGCAGTTATCCGCAGCCGCACAGCTCGACCACCGCCTCGATGCACGCCTCCCGCTCGGCGGGGAGCATCGTCACCTCGCGTCCCGCCTCCGCGCCCACGAGCCAATCGGCCGCCGACTTGGGACGAACCCCGATGCGCATCTCGGGGGCGCGCAGACGCAGGAAGTGGATCACGGGACCCAAACCCGCGTCGCCGAATTCGGGGCGGATGGCATCGGTATCGACGATCGCCAGTGCCGGCGCGCGCAGGATCAGGGCCTGGTGAAGCCGCGCGGCGTCGTTGTAGAAGAAGGTCAGCGCGGCGCCGAGTCGGGCATCGAGCTGGGCGGCGAGCTCGTGGTCGCGGGTCAGGCAGTAGACGATCGACTCGCGACGGGGCGCCATCGATCGAAAGGGTAGCATCGGTCAGCTGCGGGCAGGCGTCCACCGAGGCCGCCAAACAGCCACGTGGGCGGCTGGGTTTGGGCGGGTCGTACAATGCGCGTCCCGTGACGACCATCTCACCGCGCCAGCACGCCGCACTCGAACGGCGCCATGACCTGACCACCGGACGCCACCAGGCGCTCGGCAACCTGCTCGGCCGGGTCTGGGCCGTCGACCAGGTGGGCGTCGAGGAGCGCGCCGCCAGCCTTGCCAAGCGCAGCATCAAGCGCGAGGCCAAGCTGTGGGCGCTTGACATGATCGTGCGCATGACGGACCTCACCACGCTCGAGGGCAAGGACACGCCCGGCAAGATCCGCGCACTGGCCGGCAAGGCTCGGCGTCCGGACCCAACCGATCCGACGATCCCCAGCGTCGCGGCGCTGTGCGTCTATCCGAACATGATCCCCGCGGCGCGGCAGGCGCTTCGCGGCTCGCAGGTGAAGATCGCCGCGGTGGCCACCTACTTCCCCAGTGGCCAGGCGCCGCTCGAGGTCAAGCTCGCCGATGTGCGCCAGGCAGTGGCGATGGGCGCCGATGAGATCGACATGGTCATCGACCGCGGCGCATTCCTGACCGGCGACTACGGGACCGTGTACGACCAGATCGGTACGGTCAAGGAGGCGTGCGGAGCGGCGCACCTGAAGGTCATCCTCGAAACCGGTGAGCTCGAGACGTACGACAACGTGCGACGCGCCTCGGTGCTCGCCATGGCGGCCGGCGCAGACTTCATCAAGACCAGCACCGGAAAGGTGCAACCCGCCGCCACCCTGCCGGTGACCCTCGTCATGCTGGAGGCGATCCGCGACTTCCACGCGCAGACCGGGCGCGCGGTCGGTATGAAACCGGCGGGCGGAATCCGCACCGCCAAGGAGGCGATCAGCTACCTCACCGTCCTGTACGAGACGCTCGGGCCGGAGTGGATGACGCCCGACCGCTTCCGGTTCGGCGCCTCGTCCCTGCTCAACGACGTGCTGATGCAGATCCGCAAGGAGCGCACCGGCCGCTACAGCGGGACCGACTACTTCACCCTCGACTGAATCGCCGACATGGACGTGGCGCCCGGGACGATCGTCATCTGGTCCGATCTGCAGTGTCCGTGGGCCCACGTCGCGGTTCATCGGCTGCACGATGCCCGGCGTCGCCTCGGCCTGCGCGACCAGGTTCGGTTCGATCATCGGGCGTTCCCGCTCGAGCTGTTCAACAACGAGGCGACGCCGTATTCGGTGATCGCCGCCGAGGTTCCGGTCTGCGGCGCGCTGGCGCCCCGCGCGGGCTGGCAGGTGTGGCAGGCCCCAACCGGCAGCTGGCCGGTGACGACCCTGCTGCCGATGGAGGCGGTGCAGGCCGCCAAGGAGCAGGGGCTGGCCGCGTCGGAGGCGCTCGACCGTGGATTGCGGCGCGCCTTCTTCGCCGAGAGCCGCTGCATCAGCCTCCGGCACGTCATCCTGGAGGTTGCCAACGAATGTCAGCAGGTCGACGTGGCGGCCCTGGCGGCGGCGCTCGACGACGGCCGGGCGCGTGCGACGCTGATGGGGCACTGGCAGGTCGCCTCGGGCGAGGAGGTGCGAGGCAGTCCACACCTCTTCCTGCCGGACGGGACCGACGCCCACTACCCCGGCACCGGTTTCCACTGGGAGGGTGAGCATGGCGTCGGCTTTCCGGTGGTCGATACCGATGACCCATCGGTCTACGAGGATCTGGTCCGACGCGCAGCGCAGTGAGCCGCCCTCACGGATCGGCGCGGCGCGGCGTTCCACCAGGTGTGCAGCTTCCTCCGTTTCAGACCCTCGTCGACAGGCATGCCGCTGAGCTGCATCGGTTCCTTGTCGCGCTGGTCGGCATCCCCGACGCGGATGACTGCCTGCAGGAGACGTTGATGGCTGCCCTGCGAACCTACCCGGGCCTGACCGATGCCTCGAACCTGCGCGCATGGCTGTTCACCATCGCTCAGCGCAAGGCGACCGATGCCGTGCGCCGCAGCCGGCGTCGGCCGACCGTTGCCCTCGACGGTCACGACTCCCCAGTGGATCCGCACGACATGACCGACGAGGCGCTGTGGCGTGCCGTGCGTGGATTGCCTCCCCGGCAGCGCGCGGCGGTGGTCCATCGCTTCGTCTTCGATCTCGCCTACCGTCAGATCGGCGAGCGACTCGGCTGCACGGAGGTGGCGGCGCGGCGCAGCGTGCACGACGGTCTCGCCAGCCTGCGCCGGGTGGTGGACCGATGACCGACGCCGACCTGGAGCACGGCCTCGCCGCGCTGCCCGAGAGCGACCCGTCCGTCGGAGTGGGGCGCTTCCGCCGCCGCGCAGCACAGGCCGGCCTCCTCGACGTCGCGTACGCCGTGACCGACTCGCCGCTCGGACCGCTCGCCGTGTTCGTGACGCCGCGTGGTCTCGTCCGGGTGGCGTACCAGGGCGAGCCGATCGACGAGGTGGTCGCCGACGTGGCGGCGCGCGTGTCCCCTCGCCTCCTGCTCGCCCCGGAGCAGACCGATGCCATTCGGCGCGAGCTGGATGCCTACTTTGCGCGGCGACTCGAGTCGTTCAGCGTGCCGATCGACTGGACGCTGGTGCGCGGTTTCGCGCGCGGCGTGCTCCACGCCACGGCCGCCATCCCGTTTGGGCAGGTGACCACCTATGGCCACCTGGCCGAGGCGGCCGGGTCGCCACGGGCCGCGCGCGCTGCGGGCAACGCGCTCGGCTCCAATCCGATCCCGATCGTGGTGCCGTGCCATCGGGTGCTGCACGCCGGTGGTGGGCTCGGGGGGTACACCGGCGGCCTGGATCGCAAGCGCATCCTGCTGCGCATCGAGGGCGTGCTGACCGACTGACGCGTGCCGGGCGGAACCGCAGGCCGGCCTGCCGCGTCCGACTGGCAACCCCAACCTCATCGGAGAATCGCTCATGGCTCGTTCAGTGGTTGCCGCTCTGGCTCTTCTCGTGCTTCTTGCCGCGTGCAGCGCCGCGGGATCATCGGGCGTACCCGGCCCGGCCCTTGGGATGGGTCCGGGCCTGTCCGTCACCGAGGCTCGCCGCTCGACGCTCAGCGAGCCGCTGCTGGTGCGTGGCAACCTGATCGTGGTCGACGGTGTGGCGCGGCTGTGCGAGGCGCTACTCGAGTCGCACCCGCCCCAGTGCGGCGGCGCCTCGCTCGTGGTGCGCGGCCTCGATCTGACGACCATTCAGCCGCAGTCGACCGCCAACGGCGTCACCTGGAGCAACGCGGAGGTGAAGCTCCTGGGCAAGGTGGCGAACGACGTCCTGACCGTCGACCGAGCCTCCGCGGCCGGCGCACGGTAGGAGATCGGCAGCGCTCAGAGCTCCACTTGCGCAGACCTCCCGCGCCGATTAGGCTCGCCTCCCGTGCCCGATCGTCTCTCCCGCCAACCCGGCTCCGCCGTGCGCCCCACCGTGCGCCACGCACTGCGAAGTGCCTTGGTTACGGTGCTGGCAGGTCTCCTGCTCTGGGCTACGGCCGGTTCGGTTGCCGGTGCAGGCTTGCGCTCCGCCGACCCGGCGCCGACGCGTGTGCGGGCGGTCACCACCGGCTACGACATCAGCTATCCGCAATGCGGTCAGACCTTCCCGGGAGGGGGCGCATTCCGAGTGGTGGGCGTCAACGGAGGCATCGTCTTCGCAGCCAACCGATGCCTGGGGCCGGGAGAGGGGCCGAGCCAACTGGCCTGGGCGGGCCGGGACGCCCAGCTGTACGCCAACACCGGCAACCCCGGACCGGCGCTCAGCCGTCACTGGCCGCTGGGCCAGGCCTCTCCCCGGGCCTGCCCCGCTTCGCGGGCGTCGGCAGACACCGCGGACTGCGCATACGACTACGGCTGGAATGCCGCCGCAGACTCATATGCAACCGCGGTGCGCGCCTACGTGGCTCTCGGCTGGGCAGTCGCCGGCGCCAGGCGAACGCCGGTTGCCAACCGATGGTGGCTCGACGTGGAGACCGCGAACTCGTGGCGCAGTAACCCTGAGCTGAACGTGGCGGCCCTCCGGGGCGCGGTGGCATATCTGCGCTCGGTGGGAGCCGCGTCGATCGGCTTGTACTCAACGCCCCGGATGTGGCGCGCAATCACCGGAGGAACCCGGGCCTTTGACACCAACCTGACCTGGGTCGCCGGCGCCACCGGCTCGACCAGCGCGCGCAGCATGTGCGTGTCGACCGGGTTCACCGGCGGCCGGGTGACCATGGTGCAGTACGTCGCCGGGGGCTTCGACGTCGACCGAACCTGCTGACCGGCTGCGGGTCCTTGGGGATGCCGAACGACAGCGGACCGAGGCGGCGCTGCGAGCTATGCTCGCTCCAGGATGGCTGACGGCATGCAGCGCACGATCAACACCCCGGACGGGCGGTCGCTCGACGTGTATCTCGCCGGTCCCGAGGACGGCATGCCGCTCCTGTACCACGGCGGCACCCCCAGCTCCGGGTTGCCGTACCCGCCGTTTGTCGAGGCGCTCGCGCAGCGCGGCCTTCGATACGTGAGCTGGAACCGGCCCGGCTACGGTTCGTCGACTCGACGCCCCGGCCGCTCGGTGGTCGACGTCGTCGACGACGCGCGCAGCGTGCTTCAGCTGCTGGGCGCGGATCGGTTCTACACGCTCGGATGGTCGGGCGGAGGTCCGCACGCGCTGGCATGTGCCGCACGCCTGGGTGAGGGCGCGATCGGTGCCGCGACGATCGGCGGCGTCGCGCCCTACCCGGCCGAGGGCCTGGACTGGATGGCCGGCATGGGCGCCGAAAACGTCGAGGAGTTCGCGGCGGCGCTTGCCGGCCCGGAGGCGCTCATCGGCTTCAAGGAGCGCGCCTGGCCCGAGTTCCGCGCAGTGACGGGGGAGCAGTTGGCGGCGGCCTTCGGTGACCTGATCGACGATGTCGACCGCGCGTCGCTGAGCGGGGAGTTTCCTGCCTGGCTGGCGGCCTCGATGCGCGCCGCATTACGCGAGCATTACTGGGGCTGGTTCGATGATGACCTGGCGTTCGCTCGCCCGTGGGGCTTTGCGCTGGGCCAGCTTCGCGTGCCGGTGCATATCTGGCAGGGAGCGCACGACCGGATGGTGCCCTTCGGCCACGGTGAGTGGCTTGCCGCCCACATCCCGACCGCGTGTCCGCATCTGCTGGCGGACCAGGGCCATCTGACGCTGGCGGTCGACTCGCTGCCGCAGATCCTCGACGAGCTGCTCGCCACCAGCCGCGGCCAGGGCGGCCCCGGCGCCGCCAGTCTCGGCTGAGGCCGCCGCCAGGGCCGCCGCCAGGGCCGCCGCTCAGGCGCCCCCGAACTCCCCGGACCGGGCCGGTACTCTCGGCTGCTTGGCGGACGACGGGCTGGCGTGCGAGACTGCGCCGCTAGGGACCAATGAAGCATGCATGACGAGCTCTGGCGGACGCCGGTGCCGGCCGTCGAGACGGTGGTCGGCCGCTCTCCGTACCCGCCGATCTCCGACTACGCGTTCCTGTCGGACTGCGAGACGACCGCGCTGATCGCCCCGAGTGGCAACGTCGAGTGGCTGTGCCTGCCGAGCATGGACTCGCCGAGCGTCTTCGCGGCCATCCTGGACCGGGACGCGGGCGCCTTCCGGTTCGGACCGGCGGACGTCAAGGTGCCCGCTGCCCGCCGCTATCTGCCCGGCACGATGGTGCTGGAGACGAGCTGGGGCACACCGCAGGGTTGGGTGATCATCCGCGACGTGCTGCTGATGGGCCCCTGGCGCCACGAATCGGAGCGGTCGCACAGCCAGCGCCGCGCGCCGACCGACTACGACGCGGAGCATGTTCTGCTGCGGATGGTGCGCTGCGTGAACGGCGAGATGCAGCTGGTGCTCGACTGCGAGCCGCTGTTCGACTACGGTCGCCACTTCGGCGAGTGGGAGTACACCGAGTCCGGCTACCACCAGGCCGCCTGTCGCCGCAACGGCGAGACGCTCGGCCTGACCCTGACGAGTGACATGAACCTCGGAATCGAGGGCCCTCGAGCGACCGCACGGACACTGATCAAGGAGGGGGAGACGCGGTTCTGTGCGCTCTCCTGGTCCGGTGCGAACCCGCCGCGGTCGACCGATGAGGCCTATCGGCGGCTGGTCTGGACGGCCCACCACTGGCAGCACTGGCTGGCGCGCGGCCGCTTCCCGGACCATCCGTGGCGCGCGTATCTCGAGCGCTCGGCACTGACCCTCAAGGGACTCACTTACCAGGCGACCGGCGCGGTCATCGCGGCGCCCACCACCTCGCTGCCCGAGACGCCGGGCGGCGAGCGCAACTGGGACTACCGATACTCCTGGATCCGCGATTCCACGTTCGCCCTGTGGGGCCTGTACAGCCTGGGCTTCGACTGGGAGGCGGAGGATTACATCCAGTTCATCGCCGACGTCGCCGGGCGCGACGACGAGCTGCGGGTGATGTACACCGTTGACGGTGGCCCGGTGCCCAAGGAGCGAATCCTCGAGTACCTCGACGGCTACGAGGGGGCGAAGCCCGTCCGGGTCGGCAACGACGCGTATCGGCAGAAGCAGCACGACGTATGGGGATCGGTCCTCGACTCGGTCTACCTGCACACCACCTCGCGCGACGGCATCGACGAGTCGATCTGGCCGATGCTGACCCGGCAGGTGGAGGCGGCCCTCAAGCACTGGCGCACGCCGGACCGCGGGATGTGGGAGGTGCGTGGCAAGCCGCGCCACTTCACCAGCTCCAAGCTGATGTGCTGGGTGGCGGCGGACCGTGGCGCGCGGCTCGCGCGGATCCGCTCCGAGACGGCGCTCGCCGAGCGCTGGCAGGCCGCGGCCGACGAGATGCACGCGGACATCTGCACCAACGGCGTCGATCGCCGAGGCGTGTTCACGCAGTCCTATGGAAGCGAGGCTCTCGACGCGTCGCTGCTGCTGATGCCGCTGGTCCGCTTCCTGCCCGCCACCGACGAGCGTGTCCGGGCCACCGTGCTGGCGATCGCAAACGAGCTGACCGAGGACGGTCTCGTGCTGCGCTACCGACCCGACGAGACCGATGACGGCCTGGACGGCCGCGAGGGAACCTTCACCATCTGTTCGTTCTGGCTGGTCTCGGCGCTGATCGAAATCGGCGAGGTGCGGAGAGGGCGCCAGCTGTGCGAGCAGCTTCTGTCGCACGCGAGTCCGCTGGACCTCTACGGGGAGGAGATCCAGCCTCGGACCGGCCGCCACCTGGGCAACTTTCCGCAGGCCTTCACCCACCTGGCGCTGATCAACGCGGTGATGCACGTCATCAACGCCGAACAGGGCGAGCATGGCAGCCACGACCAGCGCGAGTCGCTCTCCCCGCCGTCGGTGCATGCGCGCAACGGCAACAACGGCCGCCGCCGCGGACGAAAAGCGCTGGACGCCACTGCGCTCACCGAGCCGGACACCAACGGGAAGTCCGCGCAACACGCGCCCCCGCGCCGCCGCCGGACCGACCCGCGCCGCTGACCGCCCTCCCGGAGCGGCGCGCGCAGCCGGCTCACGTTTGCAGGCTGGCGCGGGCGACGGCGCTCAAGCGTTCCACTCCGCGGCCGATAGTGGCCGTCACTCGCACATGCCGGACCCGTCCGCCGGACGAATCCATCGCTCCTCGCCCATCGCCGGTATCTCCGTTCGCCTCTCGCGGGGACAGGCCGCGCTGCTGCACAATGCGGCGGGCGAGACGGTCACATCGCGAGGCGTCGGCGCTGGCGCCGCAGCCCGCGAGGCCGAGGCGCCAAACGAGCACGAGGATCGGGGCATGGAATGTCCAGCCTGCGGAGCGGCGAACCGGGTCGGCGCGAAGTTCTGCGCCAGCTGCGGTACGGGCCTGGCTCTCAGATGCGCTGCCTGCGGGACCCCGTTCAATCTCGGCGACCGATTCTGCGCGGAGTGCGGGACCGCGCTTCCATTGCAGGGCAGCCCGACCGCTCGCTTAGGCGCGGACGGTCCCGCCGCCACAGGGGACCGGCCTGGCGGGACGCTGCGCCAGCCCGCCGGTAACTCGGCTCCATCGGCAACGGCCGCCCAGGCACCCGTCGCCGTGAGCGCAACCACCGGAACCGGCACCCTCCCTTCCGGCCCAGTGGCGGAACGCCGGCTGGTGTCGGTCCTGTTCGCCGACCTGGTCGGCTTCACGACCCACTCCGAGGACCGCGACCCGGAGGAGACGCGCGACCTGCTCAGCCGCTACTTCGACACCGCTCGCGCGGTGATCGAGCGGTACGGCGGCACCGTGGAGAAGTTCATCGGTGATGCGGTGATGGCCGTCTGGGGCGCGCCCATCGCCCACGAGGACGATCCGGAACGCGCGGTGCGAGCCGCCCTGGAGCTGATCGATCGGGTCGAGGGCCTGGCCGACGAGACGGGCACGCTCGACCTGGCGCTGCGCGCCGGGGTCCTGACCGGCGAGGCCGCCGTCACCATCGGGGCGACGAATCAGGGGATGGTGGCCGGGGACCTGGTGAACACCGCCAGTCGGTTGCAGTCATCCGCCGCGCCCGGATCGGTGGTCGTCGGCGAGGCGACCCGCCGGGCCACGGAGGCCGCCATCGCATACGAGGCAATCGGCGAGCAGACGCTCAAGGGCAAGGCCGCGCCGGTGGCGGCATTCCGGGCATTGCGCGTGCTGGCCGGTCGTGGCGGCGCGCTCCGCTACGAGGGCCTGGAGCCGCCATTCGTGGGCCGCGACCGCGAGTTCCGGCTGATCAAGGACCTGCTGCACGCCTCGGCCACGGATCGCAAGGCGCATCTGGTGTCGGTCATCGGTCAGGCCGGCATCGGCAAGAGCAGGCTCGCGTGGGAGCTGTTCAAGTACATCGACGGGGTGCGCGAAACGATCTTCTGGCACCAGGGCCGATGCCTCGCCTACGGCGAGGGAGTCACCTACTGGGCGCTCGCCGACATGATCCGGATGCGGACCGGCATCGCCGAGGGAGAGGCCGCCGAATCGGCGCTCCGCAAGCTGGCCGAGACGACCGCCGCCCACATACCGGATGCGGAGGAGCGGGCCTGGATCGAGCCACGACTTGCGCATCTGCTCGGGCTCCAGGAGCTGGTCGGCAGCGACAAACGAGACCTCTTCTCCGCGTGGCGGCTCTTCTTCGAGCGGCTCGCCGCCGAGAGCCTGACGGTGCTCGTCTTCGAGGACATGCAGTGGGCCGACCCCGCGCTCCTCGAGTTCCTGGAGCATCTCCTCGACTGGTCACGACACCACCCGATCTTCGTGCTGGTCCTGGCGCGTCCCGAGATCGCGCAGATCCACGAGGGCTGGGGACGGGGTACGCGCAGCTTCACCTCGCTCTACCTGGAGCCGCTCGACGACGAGGCGATGAGCGCCCTGCTGGCCGGCCTGGCGCCGGGCATCCCCGTCGAGCTCGCCGCTCGCATCCTGGCGCGCGCCGAGGGGATACCGATGTATGCGGTCGAGACGGTCCGCATGCTCCTCGACCGGGGCCTCCTGACCCGGGACGGCACCAGCTATCGGCCCAGCGGCGAGATCGAGGACCTGGAGGTGCCCGAGAGCCTCCAGGGGCTGATCGCGGCGCGACTCGACGGGCTGACCGTGGACGAGCGGAGCTTGGTCCAGGATGCGGCGGTGCTGGGCAAGACGCTCATGACCAGCGGGTTGACGGCGCTCAGCGGCCGATCGGCGGAGGAGCTGGAGCCGCTGCTGGGCAGCCTGGTTCGCAAGGAGATCCTGACCCTGGAGGCCGATCCACGCTCTCCGGAGCGCGGCCAATACGGCTTCATCCAGGACCTGGTGCGCACGGTGGCGTACGACAGCCTTGCCCGGCGCGAGCGTCGCCGGAAGCACCTGGCCGCCGCGGAGTACCTCGAGTCGCACCGGACCGATGAGGACGAGATCGCGGAGGTCGTCGCCTCACACTACCTGGAGGCACACCGGCTGGCGCCCGATGCGGGCGAAGCGCCGGCAATCGGCGCCAAGGCCCGGCAGCTGCTGACGCGCTCGGCGGACCGGGCCGCCTCCCTGGGAGCGAGCGCCGCAGCACAGCGCATGTACGAGCAGGCCGCCGAGCTGGCCGATGACCCCGCCGAGCAGGCGCGCCTCTGGGAAGGGGCAGGCACGACGGCGTGGCGCCAGGCGGTGCTCGACACCGCGGAGCGAGAGCTCAGGCAGTCGGTCGATCTCTACGAGCAGGTGGGAGACCGGCAGTCGGCCGCGCGTGTCGGTGTGGAGCTCGCGGACCTGCAGGCCCGGCGCGGGTTGCCGGAGGAGGCGCTCCAGCGAATCGAGCGCGCGTACGAGTCGCTTGTGCTCGACCCGGTGACGCCCATCTTTGCCCATGTGGCCGCCGCGCTGGCAAACGCGTACTTCTTCCTCAGCCGTTTCGACGATGCGCGCTCCCGCGTTGAGACGGCGCTCGCCGCCGCCGAGCAGCTGGGTGAGCTCGATGCGCTGGCGCGCGCGCTCAACATCAAGGCGATGGTGCTGCGTCACGAGGGCCGACCGCAGGAGTCCCTCGCACTGCTGGCGCACGCGGTGGAGATCGTGCGCCGGCAGGACGCGCGGCCCCAGCAGGCCGGCGCCTACAACAACCTGGGCGACCATCTCGACGGGCTCGATCGGTACGAGGAGGCCCTCGAGGCCCAGCGCGAGGGGCTCGCCATCTGTCGTCGGTTCGGAGACCGACCGATGGAGTGGTTCCTCCTGTCCGAGACGACATTCCCGCTCGAGATCCTAGGCCGGTGGGACGAGGTGCTCGAGGCGGCTGCGCAGATTCCCGAACAGTCGATCGCCACCTCGGGGTTGCTCACCGTTGTCTCGACCGGCGCTCAGATCCACATCGCACGCGGCGAGATCGACGTCGCTCGTCGCCTGCTCAGCCTCATCGAGCGCTACGAGGCCTCGCCGGACTTCCAGGAGTCTGGCATCTGGGCCGGGACCCGCGCGCGGATCCTTCGTGCCGAGGGCGATCCGGCCGCCGCGCTGGAGCTCCTGCGCCCGATCCTGGCGCACCGCGACACGGACCTCTACGAGCAGACGGCGCGGGAGGCATTCGTCGACGCACTCGAGGCCGCCGTCGAGTCTGGAGACCGCGCCACCGCTGAGGCGATGGTGGCGCGCATCGAGGCGCTCGCCCCGGGTCAGCGACCGCCGTCCATTGCCGCGCACGCGCGCCGCGTCCGAGGACGTCTGACACAGGATGCGGTCGCGCGGGACGAGCTGCTCAGCTCGGCCGCGGAGGAGTTTCGCGCGCTGAAGGCGCCGTTCTGGCTGGCCGTCACGCTGCTCGAGCACGCGGAGCTGCTCGCCGAGAGCGGCTCAAAGGACGCCGCCACCTCCCCGCAGATCGCGCCCCTCCTTGCCGAGGCCGGCGCCATCTTCGCGCAGCTCCGCGCCGCCACCTGGCTCGCACGCCTGGCCCGTGTGCGCGGCGCCCCCACCACCGCCGGTTCCCTGGTGCCTGGATCGTAACGACAGGCCTGGTCACGCGCGGGCACCCGTGCGGCGCACACCGAAACCGCCTAGACTCCAGCACACTGCCCCGCCGCCGCTGACCACACCCCCCCGGCCGCGTTTGCTGCAGGCTCCCCGCACCACGTTCTCGAGGGACCACGCCCAATGACCGCCGATGTCCGCCCGGCGACGACCGCCGCGGCCACGCCTGTTCACGACCGCGCACCGATCGAGCTTCCTCACCGCGTCAGGATGGAGATCCTTGGGGCGGTGCTGCTCGGCATCTTTCTGGCGGCCCTCGACCAGACGATCGTCGGCACCGCGCTGCCGCGGATCGTCACCGATCTGAAGGGCAACGATGTCTACACCTGGGCCTTTACCAGCTACCTGCTGACCGCCACGGTCAGCGGGCCGATCTACGGGAAGCTCTCCGACCTCTTCGGCCGCCGGCCGATCTTCATGATCGGGGTCAGCATCTTCCTGCTTGGCTCGCTGTTGTGCGGCCTGTCGGGCTCGATGTGGTGGTTCATCACGTTCCGCGGCCTCCAGGGCCTGGGAGCAGGAGCGCTCTTCCCGGTGGCGCTCTCGATCGTCGGGGACATCTTTGCGCCCTCGGAGCGGGGCAAGTACCAGGGTTTCTTTGGCGCCATGTTCGGCGTCTCATCGCTTATCGGTCCGGCCATCGGCGGGATCATCACCGACACCATCGGCTGGCACTGGGTCTTCTTCGTCAACCTGCCGCTCGGGCTGGTGGCGCTGCTCATCATCTGGCGCACGCTGCCCACGGTGCGCGATCGCGGCGCGGAGCGGAGCATCGACTACCTGGGCGCGGCGCTGCTGGTTGCGGCCCTGGTGCCGATCCTCATCGGTCTCACCAACAAGCAGTTCGGGCAATGGACCGATGCGGACGTCGGCGGCCTGATCGCCCTGGGCCTGGCCCTGGCGGTCGTGTTCATCTGGGCCGAGTCGCGTGCACGCGAACCGATCGTGCCGCTCAGCCTCTTCCGCCTGCGGGCCTTCACCGCCAGCGTGGCGGCCATGTTCCTGGCGATGATGGGCTTCTTCACCGCCATCGTTTTCCTGCCCCGATGGTTCCAGGTCGTGGCCGGCAGCTCGGCCACCGAGTCCGGCTACCAGATCCTGCCGCTGCTGGCGGGCCTGATCATCTCCGCCATCCTGACCGGCCAGGTGGTGGCCCGCATCGGTCGCTACAAGGCCCTGATCGTCGGCGCGCTGGTGCTTCTGGCCGTGGGCCTCTTCCTGCTGACCGGCATTCGGCCCGATACACCTCGGCCGCTGCTCTGGCTGTACATGGCGCTCACCGGTCTGGGCATCGGTCCGGCGTTCGCGGTCTTCACGCTGGTGGTGCAGAACAGCGTCCCGGTCCGTGAGCTGGGCACCGGCACCGCGAGCCTGACACTCTTCCAGCAGGTGGGCGGCACGGTGGGGCTGGCGATCACCGGCTCGATCTTCGGCTCGGTCCTGCTCGACCAGATCCCCCGTCAGCTGACCGCGGCCGGCATCCCGGCGCAGTTCGCGAGCAACTTCGCCTCTGGCGGGAGCTCGGCGCTGAACAATCTGTCCGGCGTCGGGGATCTCGGCGCGCGGATCCTGTCTCAGGTGCCGCCCCAGTTCCGCGCGCAGGTCGAGCCGTTCATCCCGAACATCGTGTCCGGGATCCACCAGGCGTTCTCACTGGCGACCGCATCGACGTTCGTGGTCGGCATCATCACCGCCCTGGCCGCCGCGCTGGTCGTGCTGCTGGTGATGCCCGCGGGACGGGTGGGAGAGGCCCCGGCGGACGGGGTTGCGGCTCGCGAAGGCGAGGGCGACCGAGAGCCCGGACTCTCTCCGGCGGTCTAGCTCCCAGTCACGCCGCGCGGAGCGCGCCGCCGGTCAGGTCGCGGACGGCGCCGCCGCGCCCGCCTCGAGGCCCCGCACCGCAGCGACAATCGTCTGCGCCGCCTCGTCGTCTTCCAGCCCGGCGCGACGGGTCATCGCCTGCCACGTGGAGAACTCGAGCGCGGTGCTGATCAGGGCCTGTGCCCCAGCCCCTCTCCCCGAGGCGGCCAGCGCCCCGGCGCCAGCAATCGCCGCGCCGGCAGCGCCCTCTCCAGATCCCTCCGCCGGTCCCGCCTGTCGCTCCTCCCACGGCTCGAGCACCGTCGCCCGCACGCGGCCGGCGTAGTCGAGGAACTGCGCGTGCCCCTCGGCCATCTCCGGCATCACCTGGGCGTCGCGCAGCACGTTGCCGAGCAGTTGTTCATTCGCGGAGTAGTAGCCGTACATGGCGCGGAGGGCGGTGGCGAGCCGCTCGAATCGGTCGGGGATCGACTTCCATTCATCGGGATTGGGCGGGCCGGTGACGCGCATCCCGTGCGCGGAACAGGCGCGGAACAGGCTGACCAGGTCGGGGTAGTGGCGGTAGACCGTGTGCCGCTCGACGCCTGCACGCTCGGCGACCGCGCTGATGGTTGTGTTCGCCGGACCGATCTCCCGATGCAGCTCGAACGCCGCCTGCGCGATCCGCGCCGCCGTCGCATCCATGGACTCGCGGCGCGCGCGCATGCGGTACGGCCGGCGCGCATCGAGGCTCATCGGTTCGGTAATTTCATTCACCAGAGGTGTGTCGTGAACTGTTGACAGCAGTGCACGGTGGTTCCATAGTACATCCGTGGTGGTCGAAAGCAAGCTCGAGGCGCTCCTCTCGGGGGCCTCCGTCCTGTGGCTCGCCTCCACCTGTCCCGATGGAACCCCGCACGTCGTCCCGTGCTGGTTCGTGTGGGACGGCGACGAGCTGACCGTGCTCACCCGCGCCGACGCCCAGAAGGTGCGCAACGTCCGGTGCCAGCCGCGCGTGATGGTGGCCATCGGCTCTCCGGGGCCGATGTTCGGCGTCGAGCTGTTGCAGGGGACGGCGGTGCTCGAGGAGACGGTGTGCCGTGACCTCGTCGAGCGGTTCGAGCGCAAGTACGCCGAGCAGATGCCGCTCGCCGCGTTCGATCTCGATTCCTTCCGTGGCCGATTCACGGCGGGGATCCGGATCACGCCGTCGCGCCTCCTCGACTGGGGCGCGCGCGAGGTCGCTCGCCGGGATGCGGCGTCGCTGGGCAGCCGTGGGCTGGAAGCCGTGTCGCGCGGCGCATTCGGGGTGGGAACACCTGGTCCCGGGTGACAGCCCATGTGCATCGAAACGAGCGCGCGGACGCTCGCAGCCGGCAGTCGTTCAGGCTGGTGACCGATGCCGGCGACCTCGGCCTTCTCGGCTTCCCCAGTGGCACGACGCAGTATCATGACCTGGCGCAGACGGGGTGAGGACCGATGACGGACGACGACCTGGATTGGGACCAGTCTGTGGTGCTCGAGCCGCACGGCGACCGGCTCTGCCAGTGCGCGTGCGGCTGCGCGCGCGAGCTCCTCCCCGAGGAGGACGCCATGTGCACCGATTGCTACCAGGGACGCCACCCGGGCGAGCGGTGACACCGCGCAGCTGGACCCTTCGGCCGGGCTGCTGATCGCAGCCTCCGTCAGCCGGGAAGTGCGCCGAGCTGCCGCATCAGCCCCAGCGCGTCGTGTTGATGCCAATGCTCGGCGACCATCCCGTCGCGGACCCGGAACAGGTGAAGCTCCCCGATCGTGTAGTGCTTGCCCGCCGCCGGCACGCCCATGAAGTCGCCGATCGCGGTCGCGCTGGACGTGACGCGCGCGGCGACCCGGTCACCCTCAGCGACCAGGTCCTCCACGCCGAACGCGACGTCGGTCAGGCTGGCATGCACGTGCTGGGTCGCGGCCCTGAGCTTCTCGCGTCCGTCATCGGTGAACCCCCAGGTATGGGACACGAAGTCGGGCGCCACGAGCTCGTCGATGGCCTCGACGCGCCCCGCGACGAATATCTCGTCGATGAAGCGGCGGACCAGCTGCTTGTTGTCATCGGTAGCCATGAAGTCCCGGGTCAGCAAGAGGACGGCCATGACGCGCACTCGATCGATGCCATCCTGCGACACACAACCTGTCGCGGCCGGCGTGGACACTCTTTCGTGCCCGGGTGATCGACGTCCTGGCGAGCCCGTGAGGCTCGCGGCGGCGGCGCACCCCACCGCGTCCACTGTCATGTACCCTTTGACCCAGGGGGTTTCGAAGATCGCAGACACGCTCCCGACAGCCGACACGCGCGCCGCCCTGAACCTCACCGAGGAGCAGCGTCGCATCGTCGAGTTCAGCGACGGCCCAGCGGTGGTGATCGCGGGTGCCGGGACCGGCAAGACGCGCGTGATCGTCGAGCGCGTCCGCTGGCTGCTCGACACCAAGCCGGACCTGCTGCCCGAGCAGATCCTGGTGCTGACCTACAACGTCAAGGCCGCGCGCGAGCTCCAGCAGCGCATCGAAGAGGCGGTCGGTCCGGCCATCCGCGCGCGGGTGCCCGTCTCCAACTTCCACAGCTTCTGCCACCGCGTCCTGTCCGAGAGCTCGGCCGAGGCGGACACCCCGCCGAACCCGGACGTGCTGGACGGCGTCGGCCAGCTCCTGCTGATCCGAGACCTGCGCCCCAACCTGGACCTCGTCTACCACGGCGAGTGGGCGTACAACGACTTCGTCAAGTTCATCAACCGCGCCAAGGACGAGCTGGTCAGCCCCGACGAGTTCGACGCCTTCGTCGCTGGCGAGCGCCGCATCTTCGAGGACCGATACGGCAGCTTCCCCGATGCTGCCGCCCGCCTGGTCACCAACGGCAACCTCCGGCCGGTGCGCGACGTTCGGAGCGACTACGCCCGACTGCGGCGCAACCAGCGGGCAGAGGCGGCCGGCAAGGACGTCGACTACGACCCCGATGCTCCCGAGAAAACCGCGGATCGAGAGGCGCGTCGCACGGTCGGCGGAACGGGCGAGGCGCTGAGCCGCAGCCGGTTCAGACCGGAACGCCAGGCGGAGATCGAGCAGCTGGCGGAGACGTACGTGGCGGACGGCGCCGCGCTGGAGGTCATGCGGCTCGCCGAGATCGCATCGGTCTACCGCGCCTACCAGGAGGAGCTCGCGCGGCGAGGTGCCGTCGACTTCGGGGAGATGATCGCCGGCGTCACGCGGCTCTTCAAGCGGCGTCCCAACATCCTGCGCCGCTGGCAGCGCCAGTACCGATACCTCCTGGTCGACGAGTTCCAGGACGCCAACATCGCGCAGATCGAGCTGATCGAGCTGCTGGGCCGCGCTCCGGACAGGCCGGACAACGTCATGGTCGTCGGCGACGATGACCAGTCGATCTACCGCTTCCGGGGCGCGAGCTTCGCCGCCTTCAGCGAGTTCGACCGGCGGTTCAGCCGGGCTCCCACCCACGACCCGTCCGCGAATCCGCCGCCCAGGCCGCCGCGGTTGCGGATCGAGCAGAACTTCCGCTCGGTGGGCCGGGTGCTGGACGCGGCGAACCGGCTGATCGCGGGCAACCGGACGCGCTTCATGCCGGACAAGCGGCTGCGCAGCGACCGGCCGGCCGGGCCGCAGGTGCAGGTCGTGGTATGCGCCGGGGCGGAGGACGAGGCGGTGGCAATCGTCGACTCCATCCGCGACCGGACCGGTGGCGAACGGAGATGGTCTGACGTCGCGGTCCTGTACCGCAAGCACAAGCACCGCGACGCGATCGTGGCTCGGCTGCGCGACGAGGACATCCCGTACACCGTGGTCGGCGGGCTGAGCCTCTTCGCGACCCCCGAGATCCGCGACCTGGAGCAGGCGTTGCGGGCGATCGCCGACCCGAACGACGACGTGGCGTTGACCCGGATGATGACCGCCGGCCCGTGGCGGCTCGACGCGCTGGAGATCCTGCACGTGACCCGCGTCGCGCGGTTCGACGCGCGTCAGCACCTGATCGCGGTGCTGACCCGGCTCGTCGACGCTGGCGAGACGCAGAGTCCCGAAGATCCAGCCAAGCACGTGGGGGTCGCGCCTGGTACGCGCGCCAAGCTCCGCCGGCTGCTCGACGTTCTCCAGCAGCTCCACGAGCAGACCTGGCGGGAGGGGCCGCACAGCATCATCGAGCGCTACCTGGAGCAGACCGGCCAGGTGCTCGACCTGCTCGGCGCGGCGACCGGGGATGCACATCGGGCCGTGGCCAACATCGGTTCGTTCCTGCGCTTCGCGGCCGACTGGCAGGAGGTGCACCCCAGGGGCAACCTCGGCGGATTCGTCGACTACCTGGATGCCTACCAGGAGGCCGGCGGGGAGCTGCCCACCAGCGTGGAGCTGAGCGAGGACGTGCAGGGCGTGCGGCTGATGACGCTCTACCAGGCCAAGGGCCTCGAGTTCCCGCACGTCTTCATCCCGCAGCTGCTCGAGGACGAGTGGCCCACGCGCGAGGGGTGGAGCGGCTTCTTCCCGGCCGAGCTCCTGCGCGAGCCGATCGCCGGCGACGACCTGCACGCCGAGGAGGAGCGTCGCCTCCTGTACGTGGCGATGACCCGTGCCCAGGAGTCGCTGATGCTCACCACGCACGGAGGCCCGACCGCGGAGAAGCCCGCGTCCCGCTTCGTCAACGAGATCCTGGCGGATGCGACCGCCGACATCGAGCTCATCGACCGGGCGAACTCCTGGTCGCCGGCCGGTTCGGCAGGTGAGACCGATGGAACCGATGGCGCCCTGAAGCTCGCCCGCCGCATCATGGCGCTCCCCGGCCGTCGCGAGCGCCGATTGGCGCTGCGGCTGCGTGCCGCCGAGCTGATCGGCCTGCTGGAGGGCACGAGCGCCACGGACCCGGAGTCGGCTGCCGCTCGCCAGGCGTTCGAGTCGGAGCTGGCGGCGGTGGGGGAGCGGGCCGTCATTGACGCCGATTCGGCCCGGGCGGCCGGCCTCGATCCGCTGACCCTGCGCGAAGTGGCGGTCGACGGCGGCGCAGGCATGAACCTGCTCCAGGTCGTGCCCCTGCCGGAGCGCTTCAGCTACTCCGCCTTCGACACCTACGCGGCCTGCCCGACGCGCTACGCCTTCAAGTACGTGTACCGCATCCCGGAGCCTTCCCGGCCGGTGGGTGCGCTCACGTTCGGCAGCACCGCGCACGCCGCGTTCGAGGCCTTTACCCGCGAGCGCCGCGAGCGTCTTGCCCGTGGTGAGCCAGCCCCCACACGAGCCGACCTGGAGCGCCTCTTCCGCGAGCGCTGGACCGCGACCGGCTTCGCGGACCGCACCAGCGAGGAAGCGTACGAGCGCCGCGTCGACACGCTGCTGGGGAACTTCTGGGCCGAGGAAGTCCGCACCCTGGCCGAGGCGATCGCCGAGGAGCTGCCGTTCGAGCTGGTGATCGAGGATCCGTCCGGCGCACCGCCGGTGCTGGTGAGCGGCTCGATCGACCGCATCGATCGGCTGCCCTCGGGTGGCATCGAGGTGGTCGACTACAAGACCGGCAAGATGAGTTCCCAAAAGGACGTCGCTGAGAGCCTCCAGCTCTCGATCTACGCGCTCGCCTGCCGCGACGCGCTGGGCCTCGGCACCCCCGAGCGCGTCACGCTCTACTTCACCGAGTCAGCGGCCCGCATGAGCACCACGCGCACCGATGCACAGCTCGACGCCGCCCGCGACGACATCCTGGCGCGCACCGCCCAGATCCGGTCCGGCGACTTTGCCGCCACGCCGTCAGTGGAGGCGTGCCGCTACTGCGACTATGCGCGGCTGTGCCCGAGCCGAGTGTGACCTGGGCAGGCAGCCCGACGACCAAGCTCGCGAGAACCACGAGCCGAACGCCCAGCACGGACTCGCTATTCACGTTTGGACTCGTTCTGCATCGGCTCCCATTGCTTGGGACACGTCCGGTGGCCTAAGAGGCGAAAGTCCCTCGCCCGCCCCGCACGGTGGCTCGCAGTCCAGTGCCCGGCTGGGGATCACGTCGACTTTGGTGGTCGCCACGAGCGGCGCGGCGCGGAGCGCACGCTGCACCTCGCCGTGTTAGGGCGTCCACCACACCCTCGTCGGCCGCGACCACCAACAGACCTGCGTCGGCCTCGGCCGCGCCGACGATCAACAGGTCCTCGTATCCAGAACGTCCACGAAGTCGAGCACCGATCCCTGCCCGCAACTTCTTGACGAACTTGCGTCAGCACGCCTAACCTTCAACTGGGAGGGCTAGCGTGGTCGTCAAGGCTCGGTGCACTTTGCTGGTTTGGGCACTAGCTGCGCTGAGTGCCTGCCAATCCGCCGGGACGCCCAATCTCACCCCATCAGCCGCGGTTCGAGTGGCGGCATTACCCCGTGAACTGATACTTGTTGGTTCCGGGAAGGCCGTATCCATAAGATCACCGAACGACTGCGCTGCTCTCGGTTCTCAGTTCCTAATCGATTGGTGCACCCTCTTCGCCGCGGGAGATCTCGCTGCGGTCACCCAGCCGGACTCAGCTCTGGCTCAGACGCCAACTACGTACGCGTACCTCGCGCTCAAGTTGGTGGCCAATGCGGATGCATTCTGTTCTGACAGCACGGTCATCGCATGGTACCGGCTAAGCCCTCGAGCGGGTGCCGATCCCAGCGCAGGCGCATCGTGCGGATCCTATGTCGCGCAGGTCAAGGCGCAGGGATACTTCGAGGTCTCTGATCCTGGCTCGGGTGCCACAGTCCGAGTCCAGCTGAAGTGATGCCTTCACGGGCGTGGCGCCGCCTGTCCGCATCCGTCGCCGCCGGCCTGCTTCTCATTACGTCGAATCCGCTTCCGGCTGCTGCCTCGGCCTATAACGCGGTCTGCGACGTCAATCAGGGGTATGTAAACAGCTTTCGCTATCGCAACGCCCAGACAGGCGCTTCTGGTCCTTGGATAGTCTCGGTGGAGGGCTACATCAACGGGTACAACTACAATCTCTGTACCTTGTTTAATCCGAATGACCCCCCTTGGCAGAGCGGGTCTGGAGCTTGGTTCGCATTTGTCCCCGGGTACGGGGCGAACAACATCGTCCAGATCGGCTTCTTTAAGTGCAATTGGGCACCGTCATGCGCGCCAACGAATGGCGGCCTTGATACAGGAGTCCTCGAGTGGTTTTACGGGTGGGGTGTTGACGGCGATCCGTTCAAGATGCCGTTCCCCAAGAAACTCGCGACAGGTCCGGCGCCAAACGCAAACGCGAAATTCAAAATGCAACTGGTGTTCGGCAATCCCAGCCACTATGATTTCTACGTCAACGGTCAATATCTGAGGTATCTCTCAAATGAGTGGCAGAACTGGAATGCGCGATACGTGCAAGTGGCTGTTGAGAATTGGAACCAAGGCGACCAACTTGGCGGAAGGCCAGCGAGTGGAGCGGACCCCGGCCATAAGCAGAAATTTCAGGGCATCTACTGGAATAACCAGGCCGCCACGCATTACGGCGAATTTGGCCCAATAGGTGCTAGCGGCCACTGCTTTAACTGGGCGGATTCCACTCTACTGAATACATCAGACTGGTACGTCTGGACTCGTAATGGGCGGCAAGCCTGCTGACTGGAGCCGAGCCTGGGCGAGGGAAGGTCAGACCAAGCCGATTGGCCGCTTCGCGGGCGAATTCGTCACCGACCATCCGCGACCGGCCGCGAAGCGCACCGCCAACCATCTCACGAGCGCTGGCTCCCAGTGCATGCTGTGCCGAAGCCTGCGCAGTCGCGGCCGCACCAGTCCGCCCGGCGGCCTACGCATTCTCGGACGACGTTTAGCTCTGTGTGGCCGACGTCTCACGATCGGATCCGAGGAGTGCCGCGAGTGGTGCCCCGGACACTTCGGGTGACTCGTCTTAGCCCGCGACTGACCACTCAAGGGATCAGGTTCAAGGGAGGCATGTGATGTCCCGGGACACCGGATTCCGGGGCCGCGGTGGCCCGGCCCAGCTTGAGCGCCTCGGTGAGGAGGTCCTGGCCGTTCGGGCCGCCACTGAGTCTGGACAAGACCGCCGGCCTGCGGCAATGATCCGGTCGTCCATTCCGGCCCACAACTCAGAGGGAGGCCACCCAATGCCCACCTACATGGATATGCATGACATTCCCGGCGTGAAGGCCGACGATGTCGCCGGCGCCCATGAGGCGGACCTGCGGGTCCAGGACAAGTACGGCGTCAACTACAAGCAGTACTGGGTCGACGAGAACGAGGGCAAGGTCTTCTGCCTGGTCGATGCACCGGACAAGGAGTCGGCCGCCCGCACGCATCGGGAGGCCCACGGCCTCGAGGCCCAGACCCTGTACGAGGTCAAGGAAGGCGCGTAGCCCGCACGGGCATCAGCCTGCGGAGTAGCGTCTGCTGCGCGGCCGCCTTCGTGGCGATCCAGCAGAGGGAGGGACCGGTGCCCATCTACCACAGGGCCCGACGCCCCCACGGACAGGACCTAAGCTAACGCGGCCGCGGAGGCGCACCGCAGTCCACGGTCATCGAGAACCCGATCCTCTACGGTTTCGCAACCCGAGAGCCCTAGTTCAGGCGCCTTAGCTGGCCGACCCATGTGCTACCGTTGTGCGTCATGAACGAACAGCGTAGCCGCCGCAGCAGCGGCAGCGCCCAGCGAGTCGGCATCCGGGAGCTTCGGCAGAACCTGTCGGTCTACGTGAAGCGCGTGCGCGAGGATGGGCAGAGCTACGTTGTCACCGAGCGCGGTGAGCCGGTTGCGCGCCTCACGCCGCTGGCGCATGGGCCGATGTCGACGTTCGAGCGCATGGTCGCCGATGGCAGAATCATCCCCCCGACGCGGTCGATTGCCAGTCTCCCTCCACCGCTCCCTTCGCCGCCGGGAAAGCCCGTTTCGCAGATCCTGATCGAGATGCGCGACGAGGAGCCCTGGTGAGGGAGCGCGCGTACATTGACGCATCGGCCCTGGTGAAGCTCCTGCTCCAGGAGTCGGAGAGCGACGAGCTCCGCCAGTACGTCTCACTCGACCGTGAGCTGATCACCAGCCGCATCGCAACCGTGGAGGTCCGTCGGGCCATCGCTCGGTCGACCACGGCGGACGACGCGGCGCTCGCCCAGTTGTGGGGCCGGATCGGCCTGATGGAGCTGGATGCGCAGGTCGCGCAAGCCGCCTCTCAGGCACTGCCGGCCAACCTCCGCTCGCTCGACGCCATCCACCTCGCCTCTGCTCTCGCGCTTCGCGAGGACGTCCGCAGCGTGGTGACCTACGACCGACGCTTGGCCGACGCGGCTCGGGCAGCCGGGATGGACGTCGTCTCGCCGGGGATATGACGGCGTCTGACGCTGAAGAGCGCCTCGCCGGCGTCCTCACCTCGCATCTCGCGGCCCCGTGGGCCATCTACCGCAACGCAGCCTGGCTCGAGAAGCAGCCCGGCCGCGAGCCCGCTGACGGCGAGGCGGACCTGGTGGTGGCCCATCCGGAGCTGGGCGTGATGGTCATCGAGGTCAAGGGTGGCGGCGTTCGACGCGTGAACGGCCGATGGGAATCGGTCGACCGGAATGGCACGGCGCACGAGATCAACGACCCCTTCGCGCAGGTCACTCGCCAGGTGTACGCGCTGAGGCGGGTCTGCGAGGGGCTCCCCGCGTGGCCGGCCCACTCGGTCCGGTTCTGCCGCGCTGTCGCGTTCCCGGATGCCGCCTACCCGCGCCAGCTCGTGCCGGACGGCCCGCCGGAGATCGTGATCGACGCCGACGACCTGGCGAGCGCCCGTGCGACCGCCCGTGCGACCGGCCCCGCGACCCGCTCCGCGACCCGCTCCGCGACGAGCCTGGACGCCCGGTTGCGCGAGATCTTCGCCTGGTGGCAGGCGAGGCCGGACCACCCTGGCGGCGCGCCGGGAGAGATCGGTATGCGGGCGCTGCACACGCTGCTGGCGCGCGACATCGAGATCGTGTCGCCGCTCGCGGTCGGCATCGCCGCCGACGAGGCGATCATCCGCCTCTCGGACCAGCAATTCGCCGTCCTGGACCTGCTCAGCTCCCAGCGGCGGGCGCTGATCCTGGGCGTGGCCGGCTCCGGCAAGACGTTGCTCGCCGCGGAGAAGGCTCGACGCCTCGCGCGCCAGGGCTTCGAGGTGCTGCTCACGTGCTTCAACCGGCCGCTCTCCCAGCACCTGGCCGCCTCCATCGGTCAGACCCCGGGCGTGACGGTCAGCACCTTCCACGCGCTCGCGGAGCGGTTCGGCCAGCGGGCGGGGATCATCGGTGCCTCGCGGACGCCGACCCGGGCCTACTTCAACAGCCTGCCCGACGTGCTGGACCGCGCCCTGAAGGTCGTCCCGCAGCCACGCTACGATGCGATCGTGGTCGACGAGGCTCAGGACATCGACGCGCTCTGGTGGCTCCCGCTCCTGGACCTGCTCGGCGACCGGGCGCGCGGGATCATGTACGTCTTCGGCGACGCCAACCAGGACCTCTATCACGCCCGCCAGCCCGCCGAGCTCGGCGTGCTCCTGCCAGACGACGTGCCGCGCTACCACCTGACCGAGAACCGTCGCACCACCCGGGCCATCCACGAGTTCGCCGCCCGCTACGCCGCCCCACAGCCCGATGCTGATGCAAGCGCCGATGGCACCGATGGCACCGATGGCGTTGCGGCCCAGGCGCTTGGCCCGCACGGCCGCCCAGTCGAGGTCTTCCGCTACCCCGATGGCGACGGCGATGCCTGCCGTCGCGCGGTGCTCCGCGCCCTGCGTCAACTGATCGATGCCGGCGGAGTCGCCGCCGCCGACCTGGTGGTGCTCACCCCGCGCCGGCGGGGTCGCTCGTGGCTGATGAACGCCGATGGCTCCCCGGTCGAACTGTGGCCCTATCGGCTGATGCCCGAGTACGGTCTCGATGGCGCCGTCAACCCGCTGCCCACCGGCCGCTCCGAGGTGCGGGTCGCGACCATCCACCGCTTCAAGGGCCTGGAGTCGCCGGTCGTCGTCCTCGCTGAGCTCGACGGCGGCGTGCCGGCGGAGCAACTGGCCGGTCTGGTGTACGTCGGTGCTACGCGGGCGAGGTCGCACCTGGTCGTCATCGGCTCGGAGTCGGTGGAGCGGGGCGCGCCGGCTTGAGGTTGACCCGGACCAGGGAGCGGGGCTTCGGGCCACCGATGCTCGCCAGGCTGGCCTTACGACCGACGAACAGGGTGGAGCGAACCGCGGGGCCGAGCGCGAGCCGGCTGGCCACCACGCGACGGTCTCTTCCACGCTCGGGATCGGCCTCGCGATGCGGGGGGAACCAGCGATGCGGCGAAACTCGCCGTTGACCGAGCCGCGGGCGCTCTCGCACAATGTGCGCTTCGACCGGAATCGGCGCCCGGACACGCCCAGATCCCGCAGCCGCTTCCCCGTCGCGCGCCATGGTGGGGAAATGCGCTCGAGGGTGAGCGCCACGGTGGGGGCACCGCACGACACCGCGAGCAACCCGATCGTGAAGGTTCTCATCTCCGCCGACGGCGAAGGGATCAGCGGCATCACCAGCAGCGATGAGCTGGTCCGCGGCAGGTCCGGCTATGGCCGTTTCCAGCACCTGATGACCGCGGACGTCAACGCAGCCATCGAGGGAGCCGTGGCCGGCGGTGCCACCGAGATCATCGTCAACGACTCGCACTGGGGGATGAACAACCTGCTCATCGAGGAGCTGGACCCCCGGGCCGACCTGGTGCGCGGCTTCCACAAGCCGCTGTGCATGATGCACGGGGTGGACGACGACATCGATACGGTGTTCTGCGTGGGCTACCACGCCAAGGTCGGCCACTCCGATGGCGTCGCCAACGAGACGATGATCGGCCGCGAGATGATCGAGATCCGGCTCAACGGGCGGCCGGCGGGGGAGCTCGACATCAACGCCACCATCGCCGCGCACCACGGCAAGGCGATCTCGCTGGTCACCGGCGACGACGCCTTCGTGGCGGAGGCTCGCGACAGCCTCGGTGACGTGGAGGTGGCGGTCACCAAGTACGCGGTGGACCGATGGACCGCGCGCTGCATCGGTCTGGAGCGCAGCCGGGCCGGCATCCGCGCTGCGGCCGAGCGGGCGACGCGGCGTGCCGCCGAGCGGGCCTTCACCCCGATGAAGCTGGAACTGCCGATCACCTACGAGGTCGAGTTCACCTCGACCAGCGAGGCGCTGATGGGTGCGCTGGTGCCCGGCGCCACGCGGCCGAGCCCGCGGATCGTGTCCTTCACCGGCGACGACGCGCTCTCCGCCTGGCGCGGATTGTTCAGCGTCATCCTGCTCGGCTGGAGCGCGAGCGACGAGGTCTACGGCTGAGGCGGTTCCACCGCGGGAGCACCACGCACCACCACATCACGGAGGACACGAGATGGCACAGCGACCGGTTGGTGGGGAAGAGCACGTTGCGGGCGAGGCGCTGCTGACCTCGTTCGGGTATCGGCAGGAGCTGTCGCGGGCGGTCAGCGTCCTCGGCAACCTGGCCCTCGTCGTCTCGGACATCACGCCCACCGCGTCGCTGCTGGTCATCGGTCCGGTGGTCATCGCCGTCGCGGGCAGCGGGTCGCTGTGGGCCTACCTGCTCGGCTGCTTCATCGCGATCAGCGTGGCGCTGTGCATGGCCGAGCTCGGCTCGATGTTCCCCGTGGCCGGCGGCCTGTACTCGATCGTGACCCGTGTGCTCGGACGACCGGTCGGGTTCCTGGCGCTGCTCGATTACATCGGTCAGGCGATCTTCCTGCCGGCCAGCGTGGCGATCGGCATCGGTATCTACGTCCAGGCGCTCAACCCCGGCATCCCGTCGAACCTGGCCGCGGCCGCGATCATGATCACGGTCACGGTTCTCGCCCTGCTGAAGATCAACTTCAACGCGGTGCTGACCGGCTTCTTCCTGCTGCTCGAGCTGATCGTGGTCGTCGTGCTGGCGCTGGCCGGCTTCACGCACTGGCACCAGCCGCTCAGCATCCTGACCAGCCCGGTCCTGCCGGATGGCAGCGCAGTCGGCATCGCGCTGATCTTCACCGCCGTGGCGACCGCCATGTTCTCGGTCAACGGCTACGACAGCGCCATCAACTTCAGCGAGGAGACGCAGGGCTCTGCGTCGCACGTCGGCCAGGCGGTGATCACCGCCGCGCTGATCGGGATCATCTTCGAGCTGGTGCCGTTCATCGCCGTCGTCTTCGGCGCCCCCAACCTGCCCGCCTTCCTGGGCTCAGCCACGCCGCTGACCGATGTCGCCCGCTCCGCGTTCGGCGACACGTTCGTGAACGTCATCACCTACGGCGCGATCATCGCCATCTTCAACGCGTCGCTGGCGATCACGCTCCAGTTCTCACGGATCGTGTGGTCCAGCGGCCGCGACCGGGCCTGGTCCGGACCGATCAGCAACGCGATCGCATCGGTCAATCCGCGGTTCCGGACCCCGTGGGTGGCGACGATCATCACCGGCGGCCTGGCGACCATCCTGTGCCTGCAATCGAGCCTGCTGACGGTAGTCACCTTCACCGCCGTGCTGCTGATCCTGCTCTACTTCCTGATCGCCATCTCGGCGCTGGTCAGCCGCATTCGCCAGCCCGATCTGGCGCGGCCGTGGCGCATGCCGCTGTGGCCGGTGCCGCCGATCATCGCCCTGGTCGGGACGGGGATCGCCATCACCCAGCAGAAGACGACGGACCTGCTGATCGTGGGCGGCATCACCGTCGTCGGGCTGATCTACTACTTCGCCTTCCTGGCACCGCGGAAGGATCGCTACTGGACCATGGGCGCACTGCCGTCAACCGATCCGTCGCCGCGTTCCGCACCGCTCGAGTAGGGCGGCGTTGATGACCGATGGCGGTGCCGGGCGCCGGCGCGTCCGGGATCTTGGCCTGATCGTCGGCGCGCTGCCGACCGGGCCGCTCAACGCGATCACCGACGTCGCCGGCGTGCGCGTCGGCCACCGCACGGTGTGGCGTGGGGAGTCGGGCGCTGGCGGGTCGGATGGCGAGCCGGGCGATGGGCCGGTGCTGCGCAGCGGCGTGACCGCGGTGTGGCCGCATCCCGGCGACCTCTTCCGCGAGCGCCTGTACGCGGCCACGTCCACCTTCAACGGCTACGGCGAGATGACCGCCAACCTGGTCATCGACGAGTGGGGGCTGCTCGGCTCGCCCATCGTCCTGACCGATACAACCCACATCGGTCTCGCCTACGACGCCACGGTCCGCTACCTCGTGGAACGCGACAGCGAGATGCTCGACGTGGACGTGGTCATCCCGGTGGTGGCCGAGACCGATGACGGCTTCCTGAGCGACAACCGCGCCTTCGGCGTGACCCGCGAGGACGTGTGGGCGGCGCTCGATGACGCCGCGACCGGTCCGGTGCAGGAGGGCGCCGTGGGTGCCGGCACCGGGACGCAGCTGTTCGACTTCAAGGGCGGCATCGGTACGGCGTCGCGCCTGGTCGAGATCGGCGGCTCGACGTTCACGGTCGGCGTCCTGCTCCAGACGAATTACGGCACGCGGCACCAGCTGCAGGTGCTCGGCGTCCCGGTCGGCAGGCTGATCGACAACCTGATGCCGGTCCGGCATCACGAGGGTTCGTGCATCGGGGTGGTGGCCACCGATGCGCCGCTCCATCCGGGGCAGCTACGCCGCCTGGCGCGCCGCGTGGATGTTGGGCTGGGGCGCACCGGGTCGGTCGGCAACGACGGCAGCGGCGAGATCTTCATCGCCTTCTCGACCGCGAACCGCATCCCGCGCACGACGCCGGCCGCCGCCCATCCGATCGAGGTGATTGTGGAGGGCCAGTTCTGGACGCAGGGCTCGCCGTTCGATCGGCTCTTCGAGGCCGTGGCTGAGGCGACCGAGGAGGCGGCGTTGAATGCCCTCTTCCAGGCTGACACGGTGACGGGTCGCGACGGGCACGTGCTCCACGGCTTTCCGGTGGAGCGGGGCCTGGAGCTGATCGACGGGTGGCGCCCCAGAGGCCGGTAGCGGGGCGGGGCGCAGAGGAGGCGCGGCGGCACGTTGGTGGCGCAGCCGTGGCGTAGCCGCGGTGCACTCAGTAGGCCAGCCGGGACACTCCGAGGACCCGCCGCAGGACGTACCGGCCGTCACCCTGCGGATCGGTCAAGTTCGCCTGCGCCTGCAGATACATGGCGTACGGGTGGAGGCGGACGTTGACCAGTCGCGTGCCGCTGAAGGTCAGCTCCGGTAGAACGCCCTCCTGCGATTCCTGGGCCCAGTCCTGGCCGAAGAGGAAGTTGCCGTGGCCGTAGATGCTGAACAGGACGCCGCCGTCGGTGCGGCGGAAGAGGTCGATCTCGCCGGCCCAGTGCGGGCCGTGTCCCAGGATGACGTCGCACCCGGCGTCGATAAGCTGCTGCTGGATCGCGCGGTCCTCCGGCTGGAGCGCGACGTGGTACTCGGGGAAGCCCCACTGCGGCATGCAGACCACCACGTCGCCGGCGGCGCGAGCGAGGCGGACCGATTCGCGGATGTTCGCATCGGTCATCCAGGCGACCCCGGGCTGGTTGGGACCCGCCGCCACGACGCCCGGCACGATGTTCCAGCCGACCACCGCGAACCTCAGCCCGTGGGCGTCATACACCGCCGGCGCGAGTGCCTGCGCGAGGTCGCGACCGGCGCCAGCCTGCAGGATGCCCGCATCGGCGAAATGTCCAAGCGACTCCAGCAGACCGCCGATGCCCTGATCGGTCTGGTGGTTGTTGGCCAGGATCACAGTGTCGGTGCCGCCGCGCTTCATGTAGCCCAGCACGCGCGGATCGATGCCGAAGCTGAGCCCCTCGTTCACCCGCCAGTTGCTGACCACCGGGCACTCGAAGTCCTCCACGGTGAAGTCGGCCGCACCGATCATCTTCCACAGCGCCCCCGCGTTGCCGGTGGGCTGGATATCGGCGACGTTAAAACCGTTGCCGACGTGCCCGGGTGGCGCCGGGTTGGGGCGGATGTCGAGGTAGCGCGCGGTCCCGCCGCCGAACACCCAGCCCCAGCCCCGGCCGAGGGTGATCGCCTGCTGCGCGACCCCACGGTCCGGACAGCTTTCGCCGACGCTCATCAGCGTCCGGATGTTCGCGGCGTCGTAGGAGGTCGCGGCCGGCGGCAGCACCGTCGAGGTACCGATGATCGGGTACGGGCGCGAGCGGGCCTGCGCGGAACCGAAGAGGTCGGCGCCATCGACCGGCAGGACCTTGGTCTTGACCTCAACGAGCCCGGGCGGCAACAGACCGATGGCGCCCGGTTCGCCCGCGATTCGGCTCGCGATCTGGTTCGCGGGCAGGCAGCTGCCGCCGCTGACGGCGAGGTCGGCCGGCTGAACGATGGCCACATCACACGGCGTGAAGATCCTGCCCGATCTGGCGAGCTGCGCGAGCTCGGCCACGGTCACCGCGTCCTTCAGGTTGGTAAAGCCGGTGACCACCGCGAGCGGGAATCGGGACTGCCCAGGAGAGCCGGTCGGTGCGGGGGTGGCGACCGTCGGGCTCGTTGTGGCGCCCGGAGGGGTACCGGGGACGCCGGTCTGGCGCGGCACCCCGGAGTTGCCACTCGGCCGGGGCGTCGAGGCGCTGCACGCGGCAATGAAGAGCGCCAGCAGCACCAGGAGCAATGGAGACCAACCTCGAAGGCGGCCTCGAACGGAAGCGCGGCGCATCGCCCGCATGGTAGCCCGCCGGGCGTTGGCGGTGTCGCGCGTCGCCGGGCGGGTAGCCCCCGGTGGAGGAATCGCGGTGCGGTCGAACACGCGTGCGATAATTCCGCCCTCATGGCTGTCACAAAGAAGTCGCGCCCGCGCGCGCGCCCCGCGCCCGGCGCCTCTCGGTCACCGGGGTCCTCCGACGTGATCCGCCCGCCGTCGACCGCGACGCGACGCAGGACTGCCGCTGTCGCGCAGCAGCCGACCTCCGGCACGGCGGCATCGTGGGGCCTCGCCGCCACCGGTGCCGCGCTCTGGGAGTACGCGCCGGCCCCCGAGGCCACCGACCACATCCGGATCCAGCGCGAATACGGGCTGTTCATCGGGAACGAGTTCGCGCCGTCCAAGCCGAGGCGCACGTTCGAGGTGATCAACCCGGCCACCGAGGAGCCGCTGGCGCGGGTCGCACTCGCCTCAAAGAGGGATGTTGACCGTGCGGTGACCACCGCCCGACGGGCATACGAGACCACGTGGTCGCGACTGCCCGGCAGTGAGCGGGCCAAGTACCTGTACCGCGTCGCGCGCATCCTCCAGGAGCGGAGCCGCGAGTTCGCGGTGATCGAGACGCTCAACTCCGGGAAGCCGATCAAGGAGAGCCGCGACGTCGACGTGCCGCTCGCCGCGGCGCATTTCTTCTACTACGCCGGCTGGGCAGACAAGCTCGAGTACGCGTTCCCGAACCAGCGGCCGCGGTCGCTCGGCGTTGCGGCGCAGGTGATCCCCTGGAACTTCCCGCTGCTGATGCTGGCCTGGAAGATCGCGCCGGCGCTCGCGGCGGGTAACACGGTGGTGCTCAAGCCGGCGTCCACCACCCCGCTCACCGCGTACCTGTTCGCGGACGTGGTCCGCCAGGCGGAGCTCCCTCCGGGCGTGGTGAACATCATCACCGGCCCGGGGGAGATCGGGATGGAGCTGGTGAGCCACCCATCGGTCAGCAAGGTGGCGTTCACCGGCTCGACGGTGGTCGGCAAGATGATCGCCCGGGCCGTGGCGGGAACCGACAAGAAGCTGACCCTGGAGCTCGGCGGCAAGGCCGCCAACATCGTCTTCGACGACGCGCCGCTCGACCAGGCGATCGAGGGCATCATCAACGGCATCTACTTCAACCAGGGCGAGGTGTGCTGCGCCGGATCGCGCCTCTTCGTCCAGGAATCGGTCTACGAGCCGCTCCTCGACAAGCTGAAGAACCGACTGGGCACGCTGCGCGTCGGCGACCCGCTCGACAAGAACACCGATGTCGGCGCCATCAACTCGGCCGGCCAGTTGGCAAAGGTGCAGGAGCTGGTCGAGTCGGGGATAGCGGAGGGCGCCGAGATCTTCCAGTCGGACTGCCAGCTCCCCGCCCGCGGCTATTTCTTCCGCCCCACGTTGTTCACCGGCGTGAGCCAGAGCCATCGGATCGCCCAGGAGGAGATCTTCGGCCCGGTGCTGTCGGTGCTCACCTTCCGGACGCCCGAGGAGGCGATCGAGAAGGCGAACAACACCCCGTACGGCCTCTCGGCCGGGATCTGGACCGATAAGGGCAGCCGGATCTTCAAGATGATCGCGGCCATGCGTGCGGGCGTGGTGTGGGCCAACACCTTCAACCGCTTCGACCCCACCTCCCCGTTCGGCGGCTACAAGGAATCCGGCTACGGGCGCGAAGGCGGCATGGCCGGGTTGGCGGCCTACCTGCGCCTGGATGGAGACCGCTAGACCGATGAGCCCCACGCCGCGGCGGTCTCGTCCGGTCGCCACCGCCACTCGGCCACGCCCGCCACGCGTCTCCGCCCTCGAGCCCCGCACCGCTGCCCCCCTGGCGACGACCAACCGGACCTCTCTGGCACCCGGCGGCGATCGCGGCGCCGAGCGGCTCGGGGTGCGCAAGACCTACAAGCTGTACATCGGCGGCCAGTTCCCGCGCACGGAGTCCGGTCGCGCCTACGAGGTGTTCGACGCTCGCGGCCGGCTGCTGGCGAATGCCTGCCGCGGCACCCGCAAGGACATCCGCGAAGCGGTGCGCGCCGCGCGCAAAGCGTTCCCGATCTGGGCGGCACGAACCGGCTACAACCGCTCGCAGGTCCTGTACCGCATCGCCGAGCTGCTGGAGGGCCGTCGCGACCAGTTCATCGCCGAGGTGATGGCCGCCGAGGGCATCGGGCGACGACGTGCGGATCGGCTGCTGGATGCCGCCATCGACCGATGGGTCTGGTACGCCGGCTGGGCCGACAAGTTCTCGCAGGTCACCGGCGCCGTGAACCCGGTCAACGGCCCGTACTTCAACTTCAGCATCCCCGAGCCGACGGGCGTGGTGGGGGTCATCGCCCCCGAGGAGTCGTCCCTGCTCGGCCTGGTGAGCCGATTGGCCCCGGTCCTCGTCTCGGGCAACGCGGCGGTGGTGATCGCCTCCGAGTCTCGGCCCCTGCCGGCCGTCACGCTCACCGAGGTGCTGGCCACGTCAGACGTGCCGGGCGGCGTCGTGAACCTCGTCACCGGTCTCCGGCGGGAGCTGGTCGGCCACCTGGCCGGCCACATGGACGTCAACGCGCTCGACGCCTTTGGCGTCGATCCCGCCGCGGCGACGGAGCTGGAGCGGCTGGCGACCGAGAACGTCAAGCGCGTCGCCAGACCGCCCGCCGGCGGGCTCAGCCGCTACGACTGGCTCGCGCCGGCGGCGCAGAGCCCGTACCTCATCGGCCAGTTCGTGGAGACCAAGACCGTCTGGCATCCCGTCGGCGCCTGAGGCCGAACTGCGCCCCCCGGCGCGAGCCGTCCGCTCGCCTGCGGCGCCTCGGGTGCCCTCCTCCGGTTCGCCAGGCTCACAACCGGCGATTCTTGCTCGTCCGGTGGGTCACGGCGGCGTTACGCTTGCTCGGTTGAGCCGCAGAGGACCCAAGGTATGGATCTCCTGGTGATCGGACTGCGCCTGGTGCACATCGTATCGGGCGTCGCGTGGGTCGGCGGGGCCGCCCTCTTCTTCTTCTACATCGAGCCGACCGTCACCGCGCTCGGGCCCGACGGCGAGAAGGTGATCGACGAGCTTGTGGGGCGGAGAAAGGTGCCGATCTACTTCGCCGTTGCCTCGACGCTCACGGTGCTCGGGGGCGCGATCCTCTACTGGCGCGACTCGGGCGGCCTGCAGCTGTCGTGGATCACCTCGTCGAGCGGGCTGTTCTTCACCATCGGCGGCATCGCGGCGTTGATCGCATGGCTCGGTGGCAACCTCCTGATCCCCAAAACCATCGGCGAGCTGGGCGGCGTCGGTGCGGAGATCAAGGCCGCGGGCGGCCCGCCCAGTCCGGAGCTCATGGGCCGCATGCACGCGGTCCAGGAGAAGCTGCGGCGGATCGGCCTCGTCGACCTGGTGCTGTTGACAGTCGCCGTGGTGACCATGGCCGCCGCCCGCTACATCTGAGACTCGATCCGCTCATTACGCCGATCGCCGTGCTCGGTATCGGTCTGGCAGCCCTTCTGGTGGTGAGCGCGGTGCGCGTGGCCCTCACCGGCATCGGGAACAGACGCTCGACCGTCTGGCGCTACGCGTTCGGCTCAACTCCAGCACGAGCGCTGCCCGGCGCCCGCCCGGCTGTCAGGGCGGCCCTGATCCCGACCCTGGCCCCAGCCCGAACCATCCCGCGATCGTGGTCCCGAACAGAATCGCGGTCAGCAGCGTCACGAACGCGGTCAGCGCCCAGGCAACCACGTTGAGCCACAGTGGATTCACATAGCGACCCATGATCCGCGGGTTGTTCACCAAGCGCAGCATGAAGACCAGGATGATCGGCAGCAGGATGCCATTCAGGTTCTGGCTGATGAGGATGACGCCGATCAGCGGCAGGCCCGGGACGAGGACCACCACCGCACCGATGACGATCAGCGCGGTATAGAGGCCCATGAACACCGGCGCCTCGTGGAACTTGCGCGAGACGCCCGACTCCCAGCCAAAGGACTCGCAGACCGTATAGCTGGTGGTCAGCGGCATGACCGTCGCGGCCAGCACCGACGCCCCGAACAGTCCAAACGCGAAGAGCGCCTCCGCGAACTGCCCCGCCATCGGCGCCAGTGCTCTGGCCGCCTCCGCCGCGGTGTTGAGGATCACGCCGTGCCCAAAGAGGGTGACCGCGGTGACGATCACGATGAACAGCGCGATGACGTTGGTCCACACCGCACCGATGATCGCGTCGGCGCGCTCCAGTCCCAGCTCCTCGGGGCCGAGCCCCTTATCGGCCACAGATGACTGAAGGTAGAAGAACATGTATGGCGTCACGGTGGTGCCGATGGTGGCGATGGTCAGCAGCAGCACGTCCGGCTGGAGAGAGAGGCTGGGGCTGATCAGCGCGTGGCCGACCGCGCCCCAGTTGGGGCCTGCCACGAAGGCGCTGACGACGTACGCGCCAAAGACGACCGCCACCGACAGAAAGACGCGCTCCACGACGCGGTAGGAGGCGAAGACCACCAGGGCCCAGATCCCCGCTGCCACAACCGGGACCGTCACGAAGCGGGGGATGCCGAAGATCTCGAGGGCCGCCGCGGCGCCGGCGAACTCGGCGATGATGTTCGCCCCGTTGGCGAGCAGCAGGACGACCATGGCGAACAGCGTCCACCGAATGCCGAAATCGTCGCGGATCAGGTCGCCAAGCCCCTGCCCGGAGACGGCACCCATCCGGGCTGCCATCTCGAGCACGATGACCAGCATCACAGTCGTGACCGGCAGGATCCACAGCAGGCTGAACCCGGTCTGCGCGCCCAGGACGCTGTAGGTGGTGATGCCGCCGGCGTCGTTGCCCGCGAGACCAGCGATCAGACCCGGCCCCATCACCCCCAGGAAGGCCAGGATGCCGGACCGATGGACACGGAAGTTGGGCAGGCGCTCGCGCACCGAGCGCTGGGCATGACGGACCGAGCGCGGAACCGTCAGGCCCCTCATCGGATCGTCACCGCTCCGCGCGCCCCGGCTCCTCGGCCGGCTCGAAGAGCTCGGGAAGCCGCTTGCGCCAGCCCTCACCCAGGGCGCGCTCGAATGCGTCATCGACCGTCACCACGCCCTGGATGCGCCCCTCGGCGTCGACCACCGGCAGTGCGAGCAGGTTGTAGCGGGCGATCGCGGCCGCGACCTCGTCCGCGTGCGCATCGATGCGCACCGAGATCGGCTCCGGGCGCATGAAGCTCGCCACCGGAGTCTCGGGCCGCGCGATGATCAGGCCACGCAGGGTCACCGTCCCGAGCAGTCGCTCGTCGCCGTCGATCACGTACAGGTAGTAGGCGTGATCGGCGTCCGGCGCCAGCTCTCGGAGGCGGTCGATGACCTGCTGCGCCGTCTCGGCCGGTGAGACGGTCAGGAACTCGGTGGTCATCAGCCCGCCGGCGGTCTCCTCCGGATAGGCGAGCAGCTCCCGGACCTCGTCGGCATCATCGGCCTCCATCAGGCCCAGCAGCTCGCGCTGGCGATCACGAGAAAGGTCGGCCATCAGGTCGGCCGCGTCATCGGGACCCATCTCCTCCAGGATGTCCGCCGCCTTCTCCGGGGGCAGCGCCTCGAGCACGTCGACCTGGTCCTCGGCCGAGAGCTCTTCCATCACCTCCGCCGCGCGCTCGTCGTCGAATGCCGCCAGGATGCCGGTCCGGTCACGAGGCGCCAGCTGCTCGACGATATGCGCCACGTCGGCGGGGTGTAGGGTCGAGAGCGCCTGGTGGGGAACACGCAGCTTCAATGAGCTGACGCTCGACTCGACCGGGTCGACCTCCTCCCACTCGATGTAGTTCTCGACCTCCAGGCCCATCGCCCTGGCCAACCGCTCTCCAGGACCGGACAGGCCGAGGCGCCGCAGGATGCCGGCGAGCCCGACGTCGACCGCCACCAGCCGCAGCCTGCCGCGGACCGGCGCCAGCTGGATGTCGTTGACCCGCACGATCTTGCGGTCCTCGACGTCGACGATCTGCTTGTCCTGGAGGTCCATCCAGAGGCGAATCTCGTTCGGCCGCTGCCGGAAGCTGGTGATGTCGATGCTCGAGGTGCGCAGTCGGGCGCCACCGGTGTCGATCGACTCCACGGCCGACCACGGCAGGAAGATCTCGCGGCGTCCGGCGACGCGGACGACCAGGCCGGTGACCGGCGGATAGCGCTCGCCAAGGGCCACGATCAGGTCGCGGACCTTGCCGAAGGGCTCGCCCGCGCGGTCGAGCACCGGCTTGCCGATGAGCTGGCTGAGGAAAAGCATCGACCACCTCGCTGGCGCGTCCGAGCGGGTGGTCGTGGAGGTCGCGTTCGGGCCGCGGCCGAGATGTGCCCGGCCTAGGCGCTCAACCTCCGCGTCGAAACCGCGCGGGCGCGTGCGTCGCTATGCTGACGTCCACTACTGGGTCCGGCGTCCACGTTGGTTCGGAAGGTCCCCGAATACGAGCTCAGCCGGCACCGACTCCACGGCCGGCGGGCCGGGCCGAGCGCCGCGGCTATTCTAGCCACCCGGCTTCGCCTTGGCGCGCGCCCGGTGGCGCGCCACCTTTGCCTGGTTCCCGCAGGTCCGCATGTCGCACCATCGGCGCCGACCGGTCGGGGATCGATCGACGAACACGTACCGACAACCCTGGTTGGCACACACCCGCAGCCGATCTGGGGCGTCGTCGGCAAGGAAGTGGGCGAGGGAGCTGGCGATTGCCGCCGCCGCCTGGTCGAGCCGATCGCCGACCTGCGCCACGGTGTACCGCGTCCCGTCGTCGTCGAGGCGCAGCTGGTGATAGTGGAGCCCCGTGCGCAGGATGGTGTTCAGCTCGCGCAGCTGATCCTGCGTCGGGGTCTGCGCTGCGCTCACCCGTCGCGCGATGTCGTGAACCATGGTGCGCAGATGGCGGAAGTGCGACATCCGTGTCTCGGTCTCGATCGCATCCCGGCGCAGGCGGGACGCCTCCGCCGCCCTGGCACGCTCGCTGATCAGCTCATGCCGACGCAGCCACGCCAGCAGCTCGTCGGGAGTCGGGATCGAGTCCTCCGGCTCGCCGCGCGTGTACTCCAGCGTGTTGGCGAACTCCATGAAGAGCTCGACGGGGGCATCGGGCTCCGCGGGGACATCGAGCTGTGCGTTCATGTTAGTAACCATTATAGGGCGCTTGACAAGTTACCAGCCAGTGAGTAGGATTCGGATGTAACCGGTAAACAGACCACAAAGAGTTACGTGATAGGAAGAAGGCGTTTGGATGGAGCTCTTGATCGCAATCGGTCTGGTCGTTCTGTTCGATTTTGCGGCCGTCCGATGGGGCGCCGATAGCCGTTCGCTGTAGAGGGATGCCGACGACCTTCGCGCGGCGTGCACGCCGTTGAGGAGAAGTCGGGAAGGAGAAATGATGATGAGCGGTGAGAACCACTTCGAGCTATTGGCGCGCCTGCGGCAGGAAGAACTGCTCGCCGAGGCGCGGCGCCGGCGCCTCTCGACGCCGAACCAGCGCGGGGCGCGGGTGTTCCGGCTGGCACTGCCCCGCATCGCTCGCTGGTCGCGCTGACCCAGCCGCCATAATGCTGCCTCAAACGGCCCGGCCCACATTGGGCAGGGCCGTTTGTGCTGCATCTCTAGAATTGGCGACCACATGCCACGACCCAGAGCCGCGCCGCGCACCGACGATTCCGTGATCGGCAACAGTGACCTGGCCCGGACCTTCTCGGAGATTGCCGATATGCTCGACATCCTGGGCGAGGTCGTCTACAAGGCAGTCGCGTACCGTCGCGTGGCCGATGCGGTCGAGCGCTACCCGGACGATGTGGCCGCCCTCTTCCGGCACGGAACCCCGCCGAAGATCCCCGGAGCTGGCGACGCGCTGTCGGCCAAGCTCGCCGAGCTGGCCGAAACGGGGCACCTCGGCTATCACGAGCGGCTGCGCGCACAGGTCCCGTCCGGGATGCTCGAGATGCTGCACGTCCCCGGGGTCGGGCCGCGCACCGTCCGGCTGCTTCACGCGGCGCTTGGGATCACCTCGCTCGACGAGCTACGGCTTGCCGCCGAGCAGGGGCAGCTGCGCGGGGTGAAGGGGCTGTCGGCACGCACCGAGCAGAACGTCCTGGCCGGTATCGCCCGGATTGCGCAGCGAAGCACCCGTCTGCTGCTGCACGACGCGGACCGGTTGGTACGGGACATCATCGACGCGCTTCGCGACGTCGCGGGCGTCCGTCGCCTCGAGGCGGCCGGGTCGCTGCGTCGCCGCCGGGCGACGATCGGCGATCTCGACCTGCTTGCGGCCGTCGACGATCCGGGGCCGCTGATGGCTGCGCTCGACGGCCTGCCACAGGTCGACCATGTCCTGGCCGCAGGCACCGACAGGTCGAGCATCGTGCTTCGGGACGGCCCGCAGGTCGACCTGATGGTCTGCCCGCCGGCCGCGTGGGGCAGCCACCTGGTGCACTTCACGGGGAGTCGCGATCACAACGTCGCGCTGCGCGGCCGCGCGCTCGATCGAGGGCTCTCCCTCTCGGAGAAGGGTTTCAAGGTGGTCGACACCGGCGAGCTGCTGCTCGCGCCGACCGAGGCCGAGGTGTACGAGCGGCTGGACCTCGCGTGGGTGCCGCCCGAGCTGCGGGAGGACGAGGGAGAGATCGCCGCGGCCGCCGAGAATCGACTCCCGCGCCTGGTGGAGCGTGGCGATGTCCGCGGCGACACGCACACCCATTCGAGCTGGACCGATGGGGTCGACAGCATCGAGGCGATGGCCCGCGCCGCACGCGGCCGCGGGGCGGAGTACATGGTGCTCACCGATCACTCGCCATCGCTGGGGATCGCCAAGGGGCTCAGCGCCGAGCTGGTCGCTGCCCAGGCAAAGGAGATCGGACGCCTTAACGTCGAGCTGGCGCCGTTCCGGATCCTGCACGGCACCGAGCTCGAGATCCGCGCCGACGGTGCTCTCGACTACCCCGACGAGATGCTCGCCACCTTCGATGTGGTGATCGCCAGCCTGCATACCGGTCGGGGCCAGCCGAGCGAGCGGCTGACCCGGCGGGCGCTGGGCGCGATCGGGAACCCGCACGTCGACGTGCTCGCACATCCGTCCGGCAAGATCGTCAACGTCCGCGACCCGCTGCCGCTCGATTGGCCACGGGTGTTCGCGGCGGCGGCCGAGAGCGGGACGCTCCTCGAGATCAACGGCAGCCCGCGGATGGACCTCGACGAATCGCTCGCGCGCGCCGCCGCCCAGGCCGGCGCACGGCTCACGGTGGCGAGCGATGCGCATCGGACCGAGGAGCTCGAGTACCTCGATTATGCGGTCTCGATCGCCCGCCGGGCGTGGCTCGAGCCGGACCAGGTGGCGGGCACCCGGTCGGCCGACGCGCTGCTGGCGCTGATCGGATGATTGCGCGCCTGTTCCGGGACAAGCGGGCGGAGGCGATCCTGCGTCGAATCGACCGCCCGGAGGCGGTGGCCCTGGCGGCCGGGCTCGCCCTGCTGACCGCGGTCGGCTGGCTGGTGACCCCGCTCGGCCTGGCGGTGGTGGTCGCCTTCCAGCTGGGCATCGGCGGCTTTGGGGCGGCGTACCTCATCGGTCCGTCCCGGCCGGGGCTCGGATATTCGCGTTATGCGACCCTGGCACTCGCCGCGGTGGCGATCACCCTCGGCGGACGGCTGATTCCGGGCGGGGTATCGCTGCTCCTGGTACCGATCGTCGCCATCCTGCTGTGGTCGGTCCTGTGGCTCGAGCTGCGCGCCTCGCGGGAGATCGGCTCCAAGACGGCACTCGACCTCGCGCTGGTCGCCATCGTCTTCGCCGGTGCGGCCGGCATCTACCGCCTCTTCGGCGAGCACGTGTGGCCGCCGCCGGTCGTGCTGGTCCTGCTCATGACGCTTCCCCTCACCCTCCGTTCCGCCGAGTCCCGCGCAGGCTCCGGGGCGCATGCGGTCGGTCAGGGCCTTCTGCACCTTGGTGCGGTGGCCCAGGTGGGCGCGGCACTGAGCCTCCTTCGGCTGCCGGGGGTGGTCGGCCCAGCGGTCCTGGCGCTCGCGTTCTACTCGTGGGCCGGCGCGGCCGATGCGCTGCAGGGTGGCTCGTCCGGGCGGGCGGTGGCGCTGGAATTCGGATTGCTCGCGGTATTGGGCGTGGCCGTCGCGCTCGTGTTCCACGGCGCGTAGAGGTCGCTACGCCGTGCGTTGACCGCCCACCGCGGCGCGTTGACACCTCTGGTGGCCGGTGATACAACAAGGCGCCCCGGCGCCGGAATCCGCGCGCCGGCTTCCTCCCGCTTCTCCCCTTCGCCGACAGCGCCTGATAAGGACGTGGTCGACATGACGATCCAGGACACGGACACCAACCGGCAGCGACGCCTCGCCGAGACCGCGATCTCGCACGCCACCCGCGGCGAATGGGACGCGGCGGTCGAGGCGAACCGCCAGCTACTCGAGGTCGGCGCCGATACCGACGCGTACAATCGCCTGGGCAAGGCGCTGGCCGAGCTGGGCCGGCACGCGGAGGCGCTCGAGGCCTACGAGCAGGCGCTGGTGCGCGACGCGACGAATCGCATTGCGGAGCGCAACGTCCAGCGGCTGCGCGTGCTGCTGGCCGGCGAGCAGCCGGCCCAGAAGACCCTGGCCGGTGACGGACGGACCGAGAAGGCATCGGCGTCGAGCTTCATCGAAGAGATGGGCAAGACAGGGCACGCTCGGCTGCTGAATCTTGGCCCGGCGCGCCAGCTGGCACCGGTCTCCCCCGGCGACGCGGTGGAGCTGCGCGTGGAGGGCGACCAGCTGCTCGGCTTCGTCGGCGGTCTCGAGGTGGGCCAGGTCGAGCCGCGCGTCGCCACCCGGCTGGTCAAGCTAATCAACGGCGGCAACCGATACGATGCGGCGATGACGGTCGTCACCAAGGACGAGGCGCGGATCATCATCCGGGAGGTCTTCGCCCACCCGAACAACTTCGGAAAGGTGTCGTTCCCCGGCAACACCACTGCCCGTCCCGGTGACGTCCGGCCGTACATCAAGGGCACTGCGCTCCGTTACGATGACGAGGACGAGAGCGAGGAGCTCGAGGAGGAGCCCGAGGAGGTCGAGGAGCTCGACACCAGCCTCCCGGAGTTCTCGGCCGAGCCTGAGCTTGAAGAGGAGCTGATCGAAGAACCGTAGGAGCCGATGAGCGAGGCCGAGCGGAAGCGACTCGATCATGTCGTCCTGCCGCGTCGCCGCCCCGGTCTGGCGCTGCTCGAGCGCTACTTTCCTTCGCCAGCCGACAACATCCTCGACGCCGAGCTGGCCGTTGCCGGCGTCCCCGGCGACACGGTGCTCGATCCGTGGGCCGGCACCGGTTGGACCGCTCGTCGGGCCATCGCCGCGGGAATGCGGGCCGTCGCCGCCGACCCCAGCCCGTTCGCGCAGCTGGCGGCGATCGCCTTCCTCACCGCAGCGGAGTCCAGCGTGCTGGACGCTGCATTCAGCCAGATCGCCAGCTCACGCCGGGTCGACGTCCCGCTCCGCCAGCATCTCGACGAGCTGTACGCGACCCATTGCGCCGCCTGTCGCCGGCCGGTGGTCGGCGACCAGTTCGTCTGGCCGCGTGGAGCCGAGGCGCCGAGCCGCAAGGTGTATCGCTGTGCACAGTGCGATATCGCCGTCGGCGGCCCAGTGGAGCGATTCGCGCCGATCGACGAGATCGACCTCGCGAAGCTCGGCCTGGACAAGCGGACCCCGGTACCGGACCCGATCCCAATCGTCTCGGCCGAGGCGGAAGAGGACCTGCCGCCCGCACCGATCGGGCTGACCGAGATGCCGGCCGGCGGACTGGACGACCCCGACGCGCCGCTCGGTGAGGCCGGCGGCCCGCCAGCCCCGCCGCCACGCGTCGCCGATCCGCCGACGGCGCTGAGCGCCAGCGGTCCGCGCTACGCGTCCACCGTCCGTCCCGATCCCGCGCCGGCCCCTCCGAGCAGCGAGTCGAATCGTGTTGGGCTCTCCTACCAGCAGCTTCACGAGCGGTTTCCGGTGCTCGACGGCCGCACCGAGCTCGTCGATGAGCTGCTGGACCTCTACACGCCCCGAAACCTCTACGCGCTGCAGGCGATCGCCAACAAGATCGATGCGGAGATTCGCGATACGGCGGTGGCCGCCACCCTGCGCCTGGCCCTTGCCGCCTGCCTGCTTCCCGCCAGTCGCCTGAACGGCTATCCCGGACGCGTGGCCTCGCTTCGGATCACCAACGGACACGTGCGGCAGCCGGCCTCGCGGCACCATCGGGAGGTCAACGTCTGGCAGCTGTTCGAACGTGCGTATGCCGATGTGCGCACGGCGCTCGCGGCGCTTGGACGCGAGCGGCGCGCCGCGCGATTCGCGACGGACTTCGACGACCTCGGCGGCGTCACCGCCGCAAACGTGTTCTGGATCCGATGCCGGCCCGCGGTGGTCGGCCAGTACCTGCCGACCGACAGCGTCGACCTGGTGCTCGGCACCCCGTCCGCGCCGGCCACCGCCGACGAGCTCTCGTTCGAATACCTCGCCACCGGCTGGCTCATCGGCCGCGAGGCCGCCGAGACCCTGCGCCTGGAGCCGCTCTTCGGCGGACCGTCGGCCCAGATGGACGGGGCCGAGATGGCGGCCATCCGGCGCGGAGTGGCATCGGCCGCCTCGGCGCTGAAGCCCGGAGGAAGCTTCAGCCTGGTTCTCGAGGGCGACAACCCGGACTGGATGCTGACCGTCGCGGTCGCCGCGGTGGCGACGGGGCTCGAGCTGGAGGACGTGGTCCATCGCGAGTCCCGCCGCTCGGGGGATGGCGTCACCCTTCATTTTCGGAAGCCCTCCGGCGAGGACCGGCTGCGCCGCGCGGTTGATGCGCAGCCCCTCCGATTGGGGGGCGAGGACGGGCACCTCACCTACCCCGAGCTGGCAGCGGCCATCGAAGATGCCGCGGTCGGGCTGCTCCGGGAGCGAGGAGAGCCGGCCGGGCTGGCACGCATCGCCGCCGCGCTCCTGGTCGAGACCGGACGCAGCGGGCTGCTGCGGCGCGTGGCGGAGCTGCGCGGCGTCGGCACCGACCGTCCGCGGACGCCCACCGATGACGGGCGCGCGCTCAACGGGCGCCCCGTGCTGGCAACCCTGCTCCGTGAGGAGCTGTGGCGTGACGACCATCCGCGCCTGGTGCGCCTCGAGGACGGTCACACGCCTCTGTGGTGGCTTCGCAATCCCGAGCTCGCCGAATCGCCGCTGGCCGACCGTGTCGAGTGGGCGACCTTCTCCGTGCTCTCCACGGCGGGCCGCCTCGACGAGGCATCGTTCGTGGCCCGCATCTACGCACTCTTCCCGGGACTCGCCGCGCCGGACGAGGAGTTGGTGCGCGCCTGCCTGGCCGCCTACGCCCGCGTCGACGACCGTGGGGTGGTGCGGACCGAGGAGGCGCTCGCGGAGCGCCAGGCGGACCACGCACGAATCCTGGGCCTGCTCGCCGATTACGCCCATCGGCTAGGCGTCAAGGCCTGGATCGCGAAGCGCGAGCACGACCGGACGACCGATGGCGGGCGACTGGGAGATCGGCTGCGCGACGATGAGCGACGGGTCTATCTCCCGCTCGTGATTCGCGCCCCCGGCGACGCGCTCGGCGAGGTGGATGCCATCTGGTACGTCCGCGGCAAGCTCGCGTTTCTGTTCGAGGTCGAGTGGACCGCCATGGTCGGCGAGTCGATCCTGCGCCGCGGACGTGCCATCCCGGTCAGCGACCAGCAGGCCCGTTTCCTGGTCATCCCCGCAGAGCGTTCGGATCTCCTGCGGCTCAAGCTCGAGCGCTCCCCGTGGCTGCGAGCGGAGATGGAGCGCCAGAACTGGCATGTGCTCAAGTGGCCCCACCTCGAGGCGCTCGTCGCGCGGCGCGGGGCAAGCCTGGACCGACTCGAGCCGATCCTCGGGCTCGATCCGCTGATCGAGCGCGGCGGCGAGCAGCTCACCATGTTCGGCGAGTGATACAAACGCTTGGTCGCTGATTGACCGAGCCCGTACACTCCCGACGGGAGTGCCGTGGTTCCCCCCCTCGGCACTCCCGTCATACGATGCGCTGCGCATGACCCTTGAACGTCACGAGCTGATCACCCCGATCGAGCGTGCGCTCGTCATCTTCAGCCACCCAGACGACGCCGAGTTCGGTGCCGCCGCCACGATTGCCTGGCTGACGCGCAGCGGCACCCGGGTCGACTACGTCGTGACGACCGATGGCGGCAAGGGAACCGACGACCCGGCCGTCACGCCCGCGCAATTGTCATCCACGCGACGCGCCGAGCAGCGCGCCGCGGCCGATGTCCTGGGCGTGCGAGAGATCGTGCACCTCGACTATGCCGACGGCTACCTAATGCCCAGCCTCGAGCTGCGTCGCGACATCACACGCCAGATCCGCCGCTTCCGGCCAGAGCTGGTCATCGCCCAGAATCCGCAGCGCCGCATGGACCACAACCCGTTCATCGGTCACCCCGATCACCTGGCGACCGGCGAGGCGACCCTGGCCTCCGTCTACCCAGCGGCCCGCGACCGGCTCAACTTTCCGGAGCTGATCGGCGAGGGGCTCGAGCCGTGGAAGGTGCGCCAGGTGCTGCTCACCGGTGTCGAGCAACCGAACCTGTGGATCGACGTGGCGGACACTTTCGAGCTGGGACTGGAGGCGATCCGTCGTCACGCCAGCCAGGTCGGCGACGAACGCGTGTTCGCGCGTGTCCGCGAGCGGGCACAGTTGGCGGGGGAGCCGCAGGGCATCGGCCTGGCGCAGGCGTTCCTGTCGATCACGCTCGAATGAGAGGCGGCTGGGGCGGCTTCGGCGGGGAGGTGGACCTGCGGGCGCGACCGGGGAGCGGACGCCGGACCTTGGCCCGCATCGCGGGCTTCTTCCGGCCATACCGTGGCCGCCTGGGGGTCATCGCCGTCCTGATCCTGGTCACGGTCAGCATCGGGGTCGTCAACCCGATCCTGCTCAAGCTGATCATCGACAACCTGACCGGCCCACGCGACCTGGGCCTGGTCTACCTGCAATGCGGGCTGATGATCGCGCTCCCGATCCTGACCAGCCTCCTCGGCGTGTGGCAGAGCTACATCAGCAACGTCGTCGGGCAGCGGGTGATGGACGATCTGCGCCTGGCGCTGTACAGCCACCTGCAATGGATGTCGCTGCGGTTCTTCACCCAGACGCGGACCGGCGAGATCCAGAGCCGCATCGGCAACGACGTCAACGGGGTCCAATCGGTGGTGACCGATACCGCCGCCTCGCTGCTCAGCAACTTTGCCACGGTGGCCACCACCGTGATCGCGATGCTGGTCCTGGACTGGCGGCTGACGGCGCTGAGCCTGGGGATGATGCCGGTCTTCGCCTACATCACCTTCCGCGTCGGCAAGGTGCGCCGCCAGGTCAGCACCCTCACCCAGCAGTCGCTCGCCGAGGTGAGCGCCATCACCGAGGAGTCGCTGAGCGTCTCCGGCATCCTGCTCAGCAAGACGTTCGGTGGACAGCGGGCGAGCATCGAGAAGTTCCGCCGCGAGTCGCGGCGCCTCGGTGACCTGCAGATCCGACAGCAGATGATCGGCCGCTGGTTCTTCGCGCTGATTGGCACCTTCTTCAGCATCAGTCCCGCGCTCGTCTACCTTCTGGCCGGGTCGCTGATCATCGGCGGCGACCGGCACGTCAGCATCGGGACGATCGTGGCCTTCACCACGCTCCAGAGCCGGCTCTTCTTCCCGATGGGCCAGCTGCTCAACGTCCAGGTCGAGATCCAGGGCGCGCTCGCCCTCTTCGATCGCATCTTCGAGTACCTGGAGCTGCCGCACGAGATCACCGACGCCCCCGATGCCGTGGCGCTCGAGCCGACAAGGATGCGCGGCGAGGTGCGTCTCGAGCATGTCTCGTTCCGCTACCCGGTGGCACCCAGCGCCGTGGCGGTCGCTCCCGAGGCAGCGGCGGCCGAGGCCGAGGGGCGCGCCGTGCCGACCGCCATCCAGCCGTTTGGCGTCACCGACATCAGCTTCGACGCGCAACCAGGACAGCTGGTGGCGCTGGTCGGACCCTCGGGCGCCGGCAAGACCACGGTCACCTATCTCATCCCGCGCCTCTACGACGTGCAGGTCGGGGCGGTGCTGATCGACGCTGTCGACGTCCGCCGCCTCGCGCTCGAGTCGCTTGGGCGGGGCATCGGGGTCGTCACCCAGGAGACCTACCTGTTCCATGCCAGCGTGCTGGAGAACCTGCGCTACGCCCGACCCGAGGCGACGATGTACGAGATCGAGGCAGCTGCGCGGGCGGCGGCCATCCACGACCGGGTGCTGGAGCTCCCCGAGGGCTACGACACGGTGGTCGGCGAACGGGCCTACAAGCTCTCCGGCGGGGAGAAGCAACGGGTGGCGATCGCGCGCGTCCTGCTCAAGGACCCGCGGATCCTGATCCTCGACGAGGCGACCTCAGCCCTCGACACCGTATCCGAGCGCCTCATCCAGGCGGCGCTGAACCGATTGATGGAGGGGCGCACCACGATCGCCATCGCGCATCGGCTGTCCACCATCCTGCGCGCCGACCTGATCCTGGTCTTCGACCGAGGCCGAATCGTGGAACGTGGCACCCACGCTGAGCTGCTGCGCCACCAGGGCCTGTACGCCACGCTCTACCGTCAGCAGTTCCTCGCCGAGGCGGAGCCGGCGGGGATCCAGAGCTGACGCAGTGCGACAGGCGCCGAAGCGCAACCGCGGCATGTCTGTCAGCCATCTTGCGCGCGGCGAGTGGAGATGGCGACCGCCTCGTGTCGCGTCTTTGCGTTCAGCTTGGAGAGGATGTGATAGACGTGAGCGGCGGCCGTCTTCTCGGTGACGAACAGCGATCCGCCTATCTCACGGTTTGTCATGCCGGCCGCTATTAAGTCCAGAACCTCGACTTCGCGCCTCGTCAGCCCGTAGGGCATGAACTCCTGTGCCGGGGCCGGCACGGCATCCAAGCGAAAGCGTGCCCGGGCGGCGAGAGCCTCGATCTCGCGCCGGAGGGGTGTGGCGCCGAGCGAGACTGACTCAACATACAGGGTCGACAAGTGACCTCTCGCCTCCGCCAGACGCTCGCTGAGCTGACATTGCACAGCGCGCCATCGCGCATAGAGCGCACCGTATCGGTCTCCGACAGATGCCCGCATGCCGGCGATCGACTCCCAAGTGGACGACGAGTCCCGGTTGGATGCTCGGTCGCGCTCTGCTTGGGCCAACGCCACCGATATGCGAATCGCCGCTTCCGCTGCGGCATTCGCAGCATGTAGCTGTCCGATGCGCCGGGCCAATGATGCGTACTCCTCGAGCCTTTCCGTTGATTCACGAGCCTCGCTCGGGTACCGTCGTCGCCCCAAGCTCAAGAGGTGTTCGGCCTCTGCGCGACAGGCGAGGGCTATGACGGCTGTTCGTTGCGCATCGTCCTCCGTGGACTCTAGGTACGAGAGCGCATTAGCCAGGGTCTCCCGAGCCAAGTCGAGTCGGCCGGTCCACAGACACAGCTCCGCTCTGCCCAAGGCGATCTCAGTCACGAGATCCGCTCGGCGCAGGCCCCGGCCACGTGCTTCGGCCAGATCGAGCATCCGTCGTGCGGCGAAGAAGTGTCCACGCGCGGCCTGGATGCGGCCGCGGAGTGCCAGGAGCGCCATCTCGCTTTCACCGGACGACGCGACCTCCAGGCCGGCCGCTATCACGCGCAAGGCGTCAGGCCACCGCCCGAGACGGAACATCGCTTCTGCGGCCGCCGCCGCGAGCCCAGGCCCAGCTCGGCCCTCGAGGCGAGCCTCGTTGATTGCCGCGAGTCCCGCCTCCGCGACGCGCAGCGCCTCCTCGAAGTGACACGCCCGACACAGACTGGCTGCCAGGTTGATGCGTATCTCCGCGACCGTCTCGGGGGCCTGAGCGCGCTCCGCCAGGCCGACGGCGCGAAGAAGATGCGACAGCCCGGTCTTCTCATCACCGAGTCCGACGCGGTCAACCCCGATGAAGGCCAAGGCCTGGGCGACCAGGTCCATGCGCTTGTGAGCTTTGGCCAGCGCTTCGCCACGCGCTGCGATCTCCGCCGACTCGGAGAAGTGGCCCTTCAACATGAGCTCGGCTGCCCGGGTCAGCAACAGGCGAGCGCCCTTGGATGAGGCGGCCGTCGGCGCCAGGGCCTCGGCACTGTCGAGTGCCTCCGCAGCGCCCACGTCGTCTCCCGCAGCGCTCAAGAAGCTGCCCAGCACTTGCTGCAACTCAGCCTTGCGCGCGGCTCTGAGTCCGCTGAGGCGGATCGCCTCCCTGAGGAGTTCCGCAGCGCTTGCGGGGTCACCGGCGGCCGAGGCGGCGCGCGCTCGAAGCTCCAAGAGCCGATGGCGGCCCAGACCGATCGGCGCCGTTGCCTGGGAAGGGCTTGGCAGCCGCTGCTCGGCCTCGAGAGCCAGCGCGAAGAGGCGCTCGGCTGGCACGAATGCCCCGGAACCCATTGCAGACCGGCCTGTCGCCACGGCCACACGCAGAGCTTCTGTGCTCCTGTCGGCCGCTAGGAGGTGCTCGACGACTTCCACGGCGAAATGAGCAGGTGCCTGCGACCTCTCCGCCGTAGTCAACAGAGCATCGGCCAGTGCCGAATGGGCATCCGACCGTTCCGGCGGAGTCAAGGTCCAATAGGCCGCCTCGGCAAGCAGCTTGTCTGGAATCGCGTATCCAAGTGCGCCGGCGGTCACCAGTTTCGCGCCGATAGCGGCTCGAGCACTTTCGGCCAGATCCTGAGGGCTCCTGCGCCACGCGGCCTCGACCACGCGATGCGGCAGTGGTCGACGTCCGGCGGCCAACAGTCCCAGGAGGTAGCGCGTCGGCGCGGGCAAGGTCGCAATCCGAGCCGCAACGATGGGTGGCTGGCTGGTGAACGGATCCTCCCCTTTCTCCACCGCACGGGCAAAGTGCTCCAGATAGAGGGGATTGCCCATGGCTCGTGCGACCAGCTGCTGGGTTACTGGGCGCGAGAGCCGCTTTCGAACGAGCCGCGCCAGGTGAGCAGTTGCGGCGGGTCGGCTGAGTGGTCCCAGCGAGATGGAATCGACGACCGGCAGACGCGACAGTTCGGCCAAGAGCGAGATCAGGTGGTCGTCCAACTCATGATCACTGCGGAAGCTGGCGAGAACCGCGATGCGCTGGTCCCGCAGGCAGTGGACGATGAACGCCAGCAGGTCGAGTGACGAACGGTCCGCCCAGTGCAGGTCCTCAATGACGATAGCGACTGCCATGCGGTCACTGGCCTCGGCGAGGGAAGCGAATACGTCGTTGAACCCGGCGGCTCGGTTTGCCGAGCGCCCGACTAGCGACCGCAGCTTCTTAGACGCGTCCGCGAGCTGACCACCGCCGATCGGGTTACCGAGCATCTCTCGCCAGGGTCCGAACGGCAGGCTCGGGCCCACCAGCTCGACACAGCGTGCCTCGAGCCAGACCAACGCCCCTGTTGCCAGCCGAGCCTCAGTGATCAGGCGCGTCTTGCCAATGCCGGCCGGGCCATTCAAGAAAACCGCGCCAGGATGACGTTCGACCGCGCGCGACAGAACAGCCTCAAGGCTGTGGAGCTCTAGGTCGCGGCCGACGAGAGAGTTCATGCGGCCCCCCTGTTTCCGGTCTCGGGCTCCCCGTTGGTATCGGCAACACGAATTATTGGTAGCACCTACCGATGACCTCCGCGGCTTTCGACCGCAATGTCATCCCAACCGGCTGGATGCATCCCATTGCAGGGAGGACTCTGGTGAGAACCCGCAGGTACCCGATATCCGCTCTCTTGGCTTTGGCGTTGAGCGCAATGATGATCCCAGTCGACCGGGCCGTCGCCTACGATCCGGCCGCGGCTGCGCTCTACGCGAACGGGTGGTGGAACTCCTACAACGACGTTCAGTATCCACGCTTCGGCAACGACTGCACGAACTACGTTTCTCAGGCGGTACACGCCGGTGGCTACTCGATGCACTACAAGGGCACCTCGAATCCCTGGTACTACTACTTTGACGGGTTCTGGGGATGGTCGAACAGTGGCTCGTGGTCGGTGGTCTCGGACTACAGGACGTTCCTTCAACGGGATATCCCAGGCGGCTGGGTCGTGTCGAATGAGTATGGGCGTCAGACAGCGTCCAGCCAGGGAGTCGCTGGGGATGTCGTCTTCTACGCCTGGTACAACGACCGCACCTTCAATACGAACAGTCATGCGTCAATCGTGGTCGCGACCGCAGGGTCGGCAACCCACGGAGGCGCGTACGGAAATCTAGTCGATGCGCATACCAACGCGCGCTATCGCGAGTACTGGACGCTCTATTACTACAACTCTCTTTGGCCCAGCACGTACGCGGAGGTCTGGCATGTATCCAGTACCAACAGATGAATAGGAGCTGGCGGGGCCGCCCGGTGGCGGCCGGTGCGCTCATCGCCCTGGCTCTGGGCGCCGGACTGGTGGCGGTCAGCACGGTCGCCGCGGGAGTCGATAGGGCTGCGCTGATCGCAGCCGCGATGAAGGCGCGTACCGTGGAGGCATCGGCTTCGCGAGCCCACTCCGAGTCCATGCTCACCGCGGCTTTCACCGGCAAGGCACTGGAGATCGAGCGCGCCGCGATAGCCCACTACCGAGACCTGGAAGCCAGCGGCAGCGTCCTGCCAGGCGAGATCGCGATAACAAACGTCACACTGCTCGACAGCTACGGATCTGCCGATTCGCAGACCCTGGACATCAGGTGGCACGAGCGACTGGCCAACGTCCTGAACGGCACAGTCAAGGACTACTCCGAATCGAACCTCATCTGGCATTACGTGCTGCTGCGTGAGGGCGGTACCTGGAAGGTTGCCGACATGGCGCCCCAGTTCGTGCCCGGTCAAGGCCCCTGAGTCGCAGGTCTGCCCTGCAGGCGGAACCGACGAGCCGATATCCAGCCAATACTGGCCGGGGCTGCCAAACTGACGGCGTGACACAGCGGCGCCGGCGGGCCAATCACCTGGCGGAACAGACGAGCCCCTACCTGCTGCAGCACGCCCTCAACCCGGTCGACTGGTATCCCTGGGGCCCGGAGGCCCTGGAGCGCGCCCGCCGCGAGGACCGGCCGATCTTCCTGTCGATCGGTTACGCCGCCTGCCACTGGTGCCACGTCATGGAGCGCGAGTCGTTCGAGAACGAGGCGATCGCGGAGCAGCTCAACCGCGACTTCGTGGCGATCAAGGTCGACCGCGAGGAGCGGCCGGACCTCGACGATGTGTACATGGCCGCCGTCCAGGCGATGACCGGCTCCGGAGGCTGGCCGATGAACGTCTTCCTGACGCCGGGGCTAGAGCCGTTCTATGGGGGGACGTACTTCCCGCCGGAGGATCGCCACGGGATGCCGGGCCTCCCGCGCGTGCTGGCCGGGGTGGCAGACGCCTACCGGGAGCGTCGCGAGGACGTGCTGGCGCAGGGGCGAATGCTGGCCGCCCACCTTCGGGACCAGCTCGGCGTGCCGGCCGGGGCGATCGAGCCCGAAGCTCGAATCCTGGAGGCGGCGACGGTTCGGCTCCGGCAGCAGTTCGATCCGGTCCACGGTGGGTTCGGCCCGGCGCCCAAGTTCCCCGCGCCGATGACGCTCGAGTTCCTGCTCCGCTCCTGGCGGCGCAGCCATGACCCGGAGACGCTCCGGATGGTGACCGTCACCCTTGACCGCATGGCCGACGGCGGGATCCACGACCAGCTCGCCGGCGGTTTCGCTCGATACAGCACCGATGCCCGCTGGCTGGTGCCGCACTTCGAGAAGATGCTGTACGACAACGCGCTGCTGGCCCACTGCTACCTGGAGGGATATCGCGCCACCGGGTACGACCGCTACGCCCGCGTGGCGTCGACGACCGTCGACTTCATGATCCGCGAGCTGCAGACCGATGACGGGGGGTTCGCCTCCGCCCTGGACGCCGACACCGAGGGCGAGGAGGGGCGCTTCTACGTCTGGTCTGCCGAGGAGTTCGATGCCGCGCTGCGCGCCGCAGGCCTGACCGACACCGATCGCCGGGCGATGGCCGCCTGGCTGGGTGTGACGCCCGGCGGCAACTGGGAGGGGCGAAACGTGCTGCACGTCGCCGGACCCGCGCCGGAGGCGGCCACCGCGGAGCGCGGGCGCGCCGCGCTGCTCGCCGCGCGCGAGCGACGCGCCCGGCCCGCGCGCGACGACAAGCAGCTGGCCGCGTGGAACGGGATGGCGCTTCGCGCGGTGGCGACCGCGGCCCTGGTCCTGGGGGCGCCGCGCCACGCGGAGGCCACCCGGCGCTGCGCAGCCTTCATCGGCGCCCTGATGCGCCCAGACGGCGGGCTGTGGCGCACCGAGCGCGGTGGCGTGTCCCACACGCCCGGATTCGCCGAGGACTACGCGAACGTGGCGGATGGGTTGCTCGCCGCGCATGCCGCGCTCGGCGATGCGGAGCTGCTCGTCCGAGCCGTGGCGCTCAGCGACCGGCTGGTCGCGGACTTCTGGGACGGCGAATCGGGGACGCTGTTCGACACGAGCGCCGAGCACGAGGCGCTGGTGGCGCGACCTCGGTCGCTGGTCGATTCCGCGACGCCATCGGCCAACGCCGTGGCGGCCGACCTTCTGTTGCGCGTCGCCCTGCTGACCGGCGATCCCGACGCGGACCGGCGGGCGCGCTCGATCCTGCGGGCGGTGGCACCGGCGCTCGAGCGTCAGCCGTCGGCCTTTGGTCGAATGCTGGCCAGCCTCGACCGCGCGCTCGGGGACCCGATCGACGTGGTGGTCGCCGGCGAGGCCGACGGACCGCTCGCCGTGGAGCTGAGCCGCGCCGCGGCATCGGCCTACGCGCCGGACCTGGTCATCGCGTGGCGTACCGCCGACGTCCAGCTCGGGGACTGGCCGCTGTTCGCCGACAAAGAACCGCGGGGCGGGGTGGCCAGCGCCTATGTCTGCCGCGGCTATGCGTGCGAGGCCCCGACCAGCGAGCCGACAACGGTGCGCCGCCAGATCGGGGAGCTGGGTTCGTTGTCCTGATCCGTCCTCAGCCGGGGATGAAGGAGAGGCGGACCCGTCGCCGCGTGTTGTCGGGGTTGGTGTCGAGCAGGGCGATCGACTGCCACGTCCCGAGCGCCATCCGGCCGCCGAGCACCGGGATCGTCAGCGAGGGCGCAGCCAGCAACGGGAGCACGTGGTCCGCGCCGTGGCCGGGCGAGCCGTGCCGGTGGCGCCATCGGTCATCCCGCCGGAGCAGAGCGGCGACCGTGTCGAGCAGGTCCGGGTCCGATCCGCTGCCGAGCTCCATGACCAGCAGGCCAGCGGTGGCATGCGGCACGAATACGTTCAGCAGGCCGTCCTCGCCGTCGGCGACATCGGCGAGAAAGCCGGCGCACTCGGAGGTCAGGTCAAGGGCGGACGGCTGGCTCGGGGTGTCAACACCGATCTCGCGCGATTCCACCGGCCGAGCCTAGCATCGCGCTATGATCCGCGCCGATGATCGCTTCCCGACCTTCGCACGCCTCCGGCGCCTTCGTTTCCACCCTTCTCGCCCTGGGGATGATCGCCGGCTGCAGCAGCCAGGCTGCCCCCGCCGCATCGCCCACCGCCACGCCCAGTCCGAGCGCCAGCCCCAGCCCAAGCCCGACGCCCAGGCCGACTCCGGCGCCGACCCCGGTCCCGCTCGACCAGGGCCTCCTGAACCGCCGGCTGACGGTGATGGTCATCGGCAACGACTCGAATCCTGACCGCGCGTCGCGCGGCATGTTCGTGCGCACCGACTCGATCATGGTCGTCAGCGTGAATACCACGCACACCCGGATCTCGATGGTCTCGCTGCCGCGCGACACGGTTGACATCCCCCTCGGCAACGGCGGGGTATGGCGCGACAAGGTGAACGGGATCCAGACCACTCTGGGCGTGCAGGCCATGAAGCGCGCGATGGCCGCCACCCTCGGCGTCCCGATCGACTACTACGTCGAGGTCAACATGCCGGACTTCGGCGGCATCGTGAGCGCGGTGGGGGGCGTGGACGTGGTCAACCCGTATCCGCTGTATGACCCACCGCTGGACCTCTCGCTTCCCGCGGGACGCGTCCATCTCGACGGCAACGGGGCGGCGCGCTACGTTCGCACCCGGGACCAGGACAGTGATTTCGCCCGCGCCGGACGACAGCAGCAGGTCCTGCTGGCGCTGGTCGCAAAGCTGGTGAACCCCAAGACGAAGATCGACCTGGTCGCGCTGCTGTCAAGCCTCCACTCGCTGCGCACCGACCTTCCGCTCGCCAAGCTGCGGACCCTGCGCGAGATCGCGGTCCGCAGCGGCCGGGCCAAGGTGACCCGCGTGGTCCTCGCGCCACCCCAGTTCTCGTTCTTCGCCGGCATCGAGCCGAACAGCCCGCGCGGTTGGATCATCATCCCCAACATCGCGGCGATCCAGGCCTACGTGCGGAGCGTCATGACCGGCTGATCGTCGGGCGCCAGCGCGTGGCGCTCCGCCGCGGGGAGAGGATGGCGGACGGGCCGCCTACTCGGCCGGCGCCTCGGCGACCGTCTGGCGGGTGCCGCACCGGTAGCAGCGCTCGTCGGCGGCCCCGACTTCGGCCCCGCAATTCGCGCAGCTGACCAGCAAATCCGCCTCGCACACCGGGCAGTAGCGTGCCGTGGCGCCGAATCGCAGGCCGTCGGTCGGGCAGTAGGGGACGCCGCTCGGCGCGGCAATCGCGCCACCTGCCGCGCGCGGCAGCGGGGACGGTTCGGCGACCGCCTCGCCCTCCGGCCGCAGGCCGACCTGCGAGACGCGCAGATAGCCGACGATCAGCCCCAGCAGGTACAGCCCGACGAGGCCGACGAGCAGGAACGGGAAGATCGTCGCGCCAGTTGAGCCCAGGTGGTTGGCGACCCATTCGATCGCGCCCTTGATGTCCATCGGCGCCGGGATTCTAGCACCCGGCATCGGCCGATCGAGGGCTGCTAGACTCGCCGCGACGCAGCCCCACGGGAGCACATGCCGCGGCCACGGCTCGATCCACGCACCCCGCTCACCGAGCTCCATGTGCATCTCGGCGCCGCGGTCACGCCCGCGATCATGTGGGGCATCGCCCACGCCCAGGGCATCCGCCTGCCGACCAAGGACTACTGGGCGTTCCGTGACCTGATCACCGTCGGGCGCCGGCGCCGCTCCTTCCAGGCCTACCTCGACCTGTTCCACTGGACCGAGCTGATCCAGTCGAGCCCGATCGCCGTGGAGCGCAGCGTGTACGAGGTCATCGGCGGGGCGTATCGGCGCAACAACGTCACCCAGCTGGAGCTGCGCTTCAACCCCATGAAACGCAACCGCGGCGGTGAGCAGGACCTTGACCACATCATCGCGGCGGCGGTCCGAGGCATGGACCGCGCCGTCCTCGAGTACCCGCAGGTCAAGGCGGGGCTGATCTTCTGCCTCGACCGGGCGTTCTCGCGGCAGCTCAACGAGATCATCGCCGCCAAGGCGATCAGCTGGCGGAGCCGCGGAGTGGTCGGCGTCGACATCGCCGGTCCCGAGGTAAGCGGCTTCCGCTTCGCGGACTACCGTGACGTGTTCGAGGCGTGCCGGCGCGCAGGCCTGGGCCTGACGGTCCACGCAGGCGAGGTCGGCGGCCCCGCCGAGGTGCGTGAGGCGGTCGAGGCGCTGGAGCCGGATCGCATCGGGCATGGCATCCAGAGCGGGCGCGACCCCTCTGTGATGGGACTTCTGCGCGAGCGCGGCGTTGTATTGGAGATCTGCCCAAGCTCCAACCTCAACACTCGCGTGGTCCGCACCCTCGCCGACATGCGGCGCCTGATCCGCAACCTCGTGGAGCACGGTGTCCAGTTCGGGCTCTCGACCGATGGGCCGGAGATGCTGCGCTCCTACCTGCGCGACGAGATCGAGATGCTGCTGCGTAACCAGATGCTGTCGCTGGACGAGGTGGAGGCGGCGGTCGCGACCGCCGAGCGCGCCTCATTCGTGGACCGCGTGCCGGTGGCTGGACGCGTGCCGGTCACGCGCTCGACGCCGTCCGCCGGCCGCGCGTCGATCGCCCTCGGGCTGGAAGCCTAGGCCGATATACTGCCGGCCGTGTCTTCCATCTGGCGGCCGGTTCGAGAGCGGAACCCCGCCCGAAGCCTGATGGTGGTGGTTGCCCATCCGGGTGACGAGGCGTTTGGCTTCGCCGGAGCGATCACCGATGCCGTCGCCGCTGGAGCCTACGTAGTGGTGGTGTGTGCCACCCGCGGCTTCTTCGATCCGCGCCTGCTCGACAAGGCGCCCGCCCCGGGCGGACGGAACCGCAGCTACGCGAAGCCGGTGGTGTGGCGGAACATCGACAACGTGCGCGAGGACGAGATGCGCCGCAGCGTCGCCCTGCTCGGCGTTCGCGTGCTCCGCATGCTCGACTACGCGGAGGACACCCTGGACAAGGTCGATTTCGACGAGCTCGTGTCGCGCATCGTGGAGCCGATCCGGATGCACCGCCCAGAGGTGCTGATCACCTTTGGGCCCGATGGCGTCACCGGCGACCGCGATCACCAGGCCATCTCCCGCGCCGTCGATCTCGCGTTCGACGCCGCCGGCCGTCCGTTGAGCTACGAGGACGACCTCGAGGAGGACCAGGTGGCCTGGCGCTGCGCCAAGCTGTACCACCTGGTCCTGCCGGCGGAGAAGGTCGCGCTGCTCGGTGACGCGGCGCCCGATGAGCTGCGCACGCTCGACGTCAGCCGGCCGACCCTGCACCTGGAACTCGGAGAGCTGGCCGTGGTGAAGCTGGCGGCCATCAACCGCCATGTCTCCCAGACCGGCTCGAGCGGCGCGTTCGCGGATTGGACGCCAGAGGTGCGTGACCGCTTCCTTGCCTCGGAGGACTACCGGCTGGTGCGCTCCAACCTGCCGGTCGCCGCCGGCGCCTCCCCGAGCGATGCCGAGCGCGGGCTGTTCGACGGTCTTCCCTGAGGCCGAATCTCGAGGGGCCGGCGGGCGCCGGCGCAGCGTCTCTGCTACGCTCGGAGCCCATCCATCGGTACCGGAAGGACGCGCTCTGCCGCATGCCCGAGCTGCTCACCAACGAGAACATCATGTCCGCCCTGGGGCGGATCAAGGATCCGGAGATCGGTCGCGACCTCGTCTCGCTGGGCATGGTCAAGCGAGTCGAGATCGACGGCAGTGCGGTTGACCTGACGGTGGAGCTGACCACGCCTGCGTGTCCGCTCAAGGCAACCATCGAGAACGACATCACCGCCGAGCTATCGACGCTCGGAGCCAGCATCGTGCGCGTCGATTGGGCGAGCAACGTGAAGCGCTCGTTCGGCGGCCCGGCGGCGGACCTGATCCCCGGGGTGCGCAACACGATCGCAGTCGCGTCCGGCAAAGGCGGCGTCGGCAAGACGACGGTCGCCGTCAACCTCGCGGTCTCGCTCGCGCGCGACGGGGCGCGGGTCGGACTGCTCGACGCGGATATCACCGGACCGAACGTGCCGCTGATGATGGGCACCACCGGGGCGCATGTCACCGGCGTCGGTGGCCGGGTCAACCCGGTGGTCAGCCACGGTGTGCAGATGATGAGCATCCAGTACTTCCTGACCGGCGACGCACCGGTCATCTGGCGAGGCCCGCTGATCCACTCGGCCATCCAGCAGTTCCTGCGGGACGTGGAGTGGGGCGAGCTCGACTACCTGATCATCGACCTGCCGCCGGGCACCGGCGACGCCGCGCTCTCGCTGTCGCAGCTCATCCCCCTCAGCGGGGCCGTGGTGGTCACCACTCCCCAGGAGGTCTCGCTCGCCGACGCGCGCAAGGCGATAGGCATGTTCAACAAGGTCAACGTGCGGACGTTCGGCGTGGTCGAGAACATGAGCGGCTTCATCTGTCCCAACTGCCGCGAGGAGCACGACATCTTCGGCTCGGGTGGCGGCGCAAAGATCGCGCGGGAACTCGAGCTCGAGGTGCTGGGCCGCATCCCCCTCGAGCCGGCTGTCCGGACCGGGGGCGACGCCGGCGTCCCGATCACCTCTCCCCAGTACCCCGGCGGTGAGCAGTCGGTCGCCGCGCGAGCGCTTCGCGAGTTGGCGCGGACGGTGGCGGGTCGAGTCTCGGTGGCGGCGGCCCCCTTCGCCTCCGCAGCAGCATCTGCTTCGGTCGCCGGGGCGGCGGCAGCAGCGCGCTGAGACGGGGTCCCCAGCGCCGGTCCGGCGTTACGTCGCCTTCGACTCTCGCTCGTAGGGCTGGCCGTCGGCCGCGGGCGCCACGCTGCGCCCCACCACGCCGGCCAGGACGACGATGGTCACGATGTAGGGAAGCGCGCTGAACAGCTGTGGCGGAACGGCGGTAAGGAAGGTTCCCAGGTCGCCGGTCGGCGGTCCTTGGCGGATGGCGGTGCCGAGCGCATCGGCGACGCCGAACAGCAGCGCCGCGCCCACCGCGCCGACCGGAGTCCATCGGCCGAAGATGAGGGCTGCGAGCGCGATGAAGCCTCGACCGTTCGTCATCCCGCCCTGAAACGAGTTGCCGTACTCGATCGTGAACCAGGCACCGGCCAGGCCGGCCAGCAGGCCGCCGAGCAGGACGTTGCGGTACCGCAGGGCGATGACATCGATGCCGACCGTCTCGGCGGCCCTCGGATGCTCGCCAACCGCGCGCGTCCGCAGGCCCCACCGCGACCGATACAGGAGCACCTGAAGGACCACAACGCCGACCAGCATCGAGAGCGTGATCGGCCCGTGCTCGATGACCGTGTTGAGCAGCCAGCCGAGGACGGGAATGCCATCCACGCCGGCCGGCAGCGACAGCGACGAGAAGTTGCCGGCGCTCGACGGGGAGTTCTGGCTGATCAGCAGCCCCAGGTAGCCGGTGATCCCGAGCGCCACGATGTTGATGATCGTGCCGGAGATGATCTGGTCCGCGCGGACCGTGATCGACAGCCAGGCGTGGAGCGCGGAGACGAGTACGCCGGCCGCGAGTGCCGCCGCAAGGCCGACGAGCAGCGGCAGCGTGATCCCCAGCGGCCCCGGTGTTCCGGCCGGGAGCACCTGCCCGGCGAGCGCGGCGACGTACCAGGCGATGAATGCGGCGGTCAGCATCATCCCCTCGATGCCGATGTTCACCACCCCGCTGCGCTCGTTCATGAAGCCGCACAACGCCCCGAGGCCGATCGGCGTGGCGAGCGTGATGATCAGGTTTCCGTTCTGGACGCTGACCACCACCAGGTAGCCCACGAACTGCAGCAGCAGGCCGATGACGGGGAGGTGGAGCACGAAGTCCATCGGTCGCTACTTCGGCGTCTGGCTGCTGTACGAGCGGGTGACGGTCTGCAGCTCGTCGACCTGGACGCGGGCGGCTCGGATGCGGAAGATACGGCGGACCAGGAGCTCCGCGGCCAGGAAGAACAGGATCACGCCCTGCAGCACGTCGATCACCTGGACCGGCACGCCCGCCTGGATCTGCATCAGGTTGGAGCCGGCGCGCATGGCGCCGAGCAGCAGCCCGGATAGGAGAATCCCGATCGGGTTCGCGCGGCCGAGGAGCGCGACGGTGATCCCGTCGAACCCGACGTTGGTGGAATAGCCCGCGGGCATGTAACCGCTGATCCCCAGGATCTCGCCGGCGCCGGCGAGTCCAGCCAAGAGGCCGCCGACGGCCAGGGTCAGCATCATCACCAGCCGCGGGCGCATCCCCGCGTACCGCGCCGCATCCGGGCTCGCGCCGACGGTGCGCACCTCGAAGCCGATGGTCGTCCGGAACAGGAGCCACCAGGCGATGGGGACGGCGATCACGGCGAACAGGACGCCGAGGTGGCCATTGCTGCCGAACAGGACCGGGAGCGCCGCGTTGCCGACGCTCGGCGAGCGGGCGAAGGTGGCGCCCTGTGCACGCAGCGGTCCGGTGATCAGATAGCCGACCATCTGGATCGCGACGTAGTTGAGCATGATGGTGGTCACCACCTCGTGCGCCCCGGTGTACGCCTTCAGGAAGCCGGGAATGAAGCCGTATGCCGCGCCGGCGACCACTCCGGCGAGCAGCGCGAGCGGGATGGCCACCACGCCACCGGCGGTCGAGACGGCCGCGCCGACGGCCGCGGCGGCCACCGCGCCAACCAGGAACTGCCCCTGCCCGCCAATGTTGAACAGCCCGGCCTTGAAGCCGATCCCGACCGCCAGACCGGCGAGGATCAACGGCGTGGCCGACACCACGGTCTGTACCAGGGCGTCCGGCGAGCCGAATGCGCCGGAGACGAGCGCCGCGTATGCCGAGAGCGGCAGTCCGGGATCGAGGCCGTTGATCAGCGGCGAGGAGAGGATCATCAGCACCGCCCCGACCACCAGCGCCAGGAAGATGGCGAGCACCGGGATGCTCAGGAGCCGGACGGCGCGCTTGAGGGTCACGCGACCGGGCTCGCCGAGCCGGTTGGGGTCACCTCGCGGCCGCCGGTGGCCATCAGCAGGCCGATCTCCTCGCGGCTCGCGCTCGGGCCGTCGACGATTGCCACCAGCCGGCCGCGGTACATGACCCCGATCCGGTCGGAGAGCTCCAGGATCTCGTCGAGCTCCGCGGAGACCAGCAGAATCGCAGTGCCGGCGTCGCGCTTGGCGATCGCCTGGCGGTGGATGAACTCGATGCTGCCGACGTCAAGACCTCGCGTCGGTTGGTCGAGGATCAGGAGCCGCAGCTCCCGGTCCAGCTCCCGGGCGACCACCACTTTCTGCTGGTTCCCGCCCGACAGCGTGGCGGCGATCGCGGTGGTGGACGGCGTGCGGACGTCGAACCGCTCGATGGCCGTGGCCGCGTGGCGGGTGATGGCGCCATCGTCGCGCACGATGCCCCGCGCGAACGGTGCGTGGTAGTAATCGGTGAGCACCAGGTTGTCGGTCAGCGGATACGAGAGCACCAGCCCGAAGCGGTGCCGGTCGGCAGGGACGTAGGCGACATTCCGCTGATGCAGGTCCCGGGCGCTGTGGCCGGTGACGTCGCGGCCCTCGAGACGGACGCGACCGGCGGTCGGAGCGCGCAACCCGGCAAGTGCCTCGACCAGCTCGTCCTGGCCGTTGCCGGCGACCCCGGCGATCCCGAAGATCTCGCCGGCGCGCACCTCGAAGCTGACCTCGTGCACCACCTCATGGCCGCGATCGTCAGCGGCTCGAAGCGACTCGACGACCAGGGCCGGCGCTCCCGGATGGCTCTCGCCGCGGTCGACGGTGAGTTGCACCTCCCGGCCGACCATCAGCTCGGCCAGGTCGTCCTCATCGGTCTCGGCGGGGACGCGCTGTCCAACGACGCGCCCTCGCCGGATGACCGTGATCCGATCGGCGATCTCCAGCACCTCGTACAGCTTGTGGCTGATGAAGATGACGCTGTACCCCTCGCCGGTCAGGCGACGCAGGACGGCGAAGATCTCCTGCGTCTCCTGCGGCGTGAGGACGGCGGTCGGCTCATCCAGCACCAGGATGCTCGCGTTGCGATACAGCGCCTTGAGGATCTCGACGCGCTGCTGCCATCCGACCGACAGGCTGCCCACCGGCGCATCGAGGTCGAGGTCCCAGCCGAAACCGCCGGCCAGCTCCCGAAGGCGGGCATGGGCCCGTCGGCGGTCGAGAAAGAACAGTCCAGCCACCGGCTCATCGCCGAGCAGGATGTTGTCAGCCACCGATAGCACCGGAACGAGCATGAAGTGCTGGTGGACCATGCTGATCCCGTATGCGATCGCTTCCGCCGGGCTGCGCATCTCGACCGGCGTGCCGTCGAGCAGGATCTGCCCGTCGTCGGGAACGGCGAGCCCGTAGAGGATGTTCATCAGGGTCGACTTGCCGGCCCCGTTCTCCCCGAGCAGGGCATGGATCTCGCCAGGGCGCACCTCGAGGTCGATGGCGTCGTTGGCCAGGACGCCGGGATAGCGCTTCGTGATGCCGCGCATCTCGAGCGCTGGCGTGCTCGCCGGCGTGATGGTCGGGGGATCGGGAGGTTCCATCGGCCCTGACCTAGCGGTGAAACGCGACGAGCGGGCCACCCGGAGGAGGCCCGCTCGTTTGGATCGGTCTAGTCGGCGCTTGCTGCTACGAGCACTTCATCGGTTTGCACGGGTCGACGGACCCATCCTTGAGGCCCTTCATCGCGTCGTCGATCCGGGTCTGGATCTCCGGGGTGATGAGGTTCTGGAAATCGTAGAAGGGTGCCAGACCGATGCTGTCGGTCGTGATGTCGAGCGGCACCGTGCCGCCCTTGTCGGTCTTTTCCGAGACGCGCTTGATCGCGTCCGAGACCGCCTTGGTGAGCTTCTTCTCCGCGCTGGTGACGATGCACTTGGCGGACTCCGGCGTGGAGAGATGCTGGTCGACATCGACCCCGATGGCGTGGATGTTCGCGTTGCAGGCAGCCTGCAGCACGCCGTTGCCGGTCTTGCCGGCGACCTGGAACAGGACGTCGACATCCTTGTTCTTGGCGAGCAGCTGCTCGGCGAACGCCTTGCCGCCGGCCGGGTCGTTGAATGCCTTGGCATCCGGCTGGTCACTGACGTACTGCAGCTCGACCTTGACATTCGGGTTCACCTTGGCCGCGCCGTTCGCATACCCGGCCATGTAGTTGGCGACGGCGGGGACAACCTTGGTGCCGCCGATGGCCGCGATATGGCCCGACTTGCTGATGCTGCCCGCGACGATGCCGGCCAGGTATCCCGGCTGCGCCTCCTTGAAGACGAGGCCCTGGTAGTTGGGAAGCAGCTTGGCGCCATCGCCCTTGCATCCGAAGCTCGGATCAGGCTCACCCTGCTCCGTCACGCACACGCCCTGGTCGACACCGATGAACTTGATCCCCGGGTTGGCCTTGGCGGCCTTGGTGGTGTCGTTGCCGAGCGCGAAGCCAACCGTGACGATGATGTCGAACTTCTGGTCGACGAACGACTTGATGTTCTTGGCGTAGTCAGCCGACGCGGTGGTGACCACCGACTTTGGAGCTGGCGCGCCGATATCGGCGGCACCCTTCTTTGCCCCTTCCCAGCTGAACTGGTTGAAGTTCTTGTCGTCCAGCGTGCCGACGTCGGTGACCAGCCCGATCTTCAGGCTGTTGGACGGGCCGGCGCTTGTACTCGGCGTGCTGCTGCTGCCGCTGGTGCTGTTGCCGGCCCCGCCGCCCTGACAGGCCGCAAGGATGATCGAGGCAGCGACAGCGCCTGCCCCAAGGCCATACCGTGGCTTCCGCATGGGTCTCCTTCACCCTCCGTCACGGGTACCCGTCGCCGCTCGGTTGCGGCGTGGCATCCGCGGTACGGCCGAGGGCGAGCCGACGCGAATCGGAGCGCATCATACCCGGTGGCCGATCCGTGCCTCAACCAGATTCCACGCGCGCGTGGAGCGCAGCCGCGGCCACTCGTATCATCCACGGCGATGGATGGCAACCCGCCCGACCGACTGCGGCTGCTCATCTTCGACCTCGACGGGGTGATCTACCGTGGCGAGATGCCGATCCCTGGCGCGGCGGCGCTGGTGGCCTGGGCGCAGGCGACCGGGCTGCGCACCCGCTTCGCGACCAACAACTCGATGGCGACCCGCCACGCCTACGCAGCCCGCCTCGGTCGGATGGGCATCGCCGCGGCCCCCGACGACATCGTGACGTCCACTTCGGCGACCATCGGCTACCTTCGTCGCCTTGCGCCGGAGGTTGCCACCGTGCTGGCCGTCGGCGGAGCCGGCCTGGTCGAGGAGCTGCGCGACGCGGCGTTCTCCGTGACGCCGGCGCAGGAAGTCGCCGGACCGGGATACGACGGCGGCGAGCTGCCGAGTCGGTATGACGCAGTGGTCACCGGCCTCGACCTCGCATTTGACTACATGCGCCTGGCCGTTGCCGCCGCCGCGCTCCGTGCGGGAGCCGGTTTCGTGGCGACGAATGCCGATATGCGGTACCCGACCCACGCCGGATTCCTCCCCGGCGCGGGGGCGATGGTCGCGGCGCTCGCGGCCGCAGGTGGTGTGGCTCCGACGGTGATCGGCAAGCCGGAGCCGGCGATGTTCGCCGAGATCCTCGACCGCGACGGCGTGGCGCCCGGGGAGGCGCTGGTGATCGGGGACAATCCCGACTCGGACATCGTGGCCGCCCGCCGGGCGGGGATCGCCAGCGTGCTGGTCCTCACCGGCGTCGCCGACCGCGGAATGGTGGAGGGCCTGGCGGGGGAGCGTCGCCCCGGAGCGGTGGCGGATGGACCCACCGAGCTGCGCGAGCTGATCGCGCAGCGGCTGACGGTGGGCGCGCGATGACGCTAGCCGGCGCGCGCCGTACGGGTCGGATGGGCCGGGCGGGCGGTGCGTGTCGCCCAGCTCGACCAGGCCCGCTCCGCCTCCGCGATCAGTGGGGCACGCATGCCGGACGGGGCGAACCCCCGGCGGAAGCCGTTGAGCGCGATCTGCGCGAGCTCCGCGCGGCTGAGCCGCAGTGCGGCGGCGGTGCGAGCCAGCTCCGCGCTGAGCGTGGTGCCCGAGACGGTGCGATCGTCGGTCGAGAGCGTGACGCTCACCCCCGCGCGGTGCAGCCGCGCCGCGGGGTGCGCGCCGAGGCCGGACACCACCCCGGACTGCACGTTGCTGGTGGGACACAGGTCAAGCGTGACGTCCAGCTCCCGCAGTCGCTGCACGAGCGCCGGATCGTCGATGGCGGTCACACCGTGGGCGATCCGTCGCGCGCCGAGGTCGAGCGCCTCGACGATATGCTCCACACCCGGAACCTCCCCCGCATGCACGCTGAGTCCGAGTCCTCCCTCGCGGGCGACGACGAATGCTGCCGCGTGGGGCGGGGCGGGGAAGCCGGCTTCGTCGCCGGCAAGATCGAATCCGACCACCGGGGGCCCGAATGCCACGGCGTCGTGCGCGAGCTGCACGTTGGCGGCGGGGGGATGCGAGCGCATCGCGCTCACGATCAGCCCGATGAGCGGCGTCCGCGGCCCGATCGCCGCCGCCGCCTCGGCGATCCCGACCGCCACCGCCGTGATCACCTCTCCCACGGAGAGTCCGCCCTCCAGGTGGAGGCGGGGGGCCCACCGGATCTCGGCGTACCGCACACCGTCGGCGACGAGGTCGGCGACCAGCTCCGCGGCGACCCGGCGCAGCGCGCGTTCGGTCTGGAGCAGGCTGATGGGCAGCTCGAAGTAGCGCAGCAGCTCTGCCTGGCTCGCGCACCGATCAGGCGCCACCATTCGGCGCCGCGCCTCGTCAGCGGTCAGCGACGTGCCCGCCACCGCGGCGAGCGCGACCGCGGTCTCGACTCGCATCGCGCCGTCGAGGTGCTGGTGGAGTTCCGCCTTGGGGAGTGGCTGGAGATCGAGATCGGCGCCCACCGGCCGATGATAGGCGTGATCGGTGTGCGCACATGATCGGTCCGATGCCGGCGGGTGCACCCGAGCTCCCCGATCCGACGCTCGGGGTGACGGTCGCCGGTCGGTACCGGGTCACGGATCTGCTCGCCCGCGGCGGGATGGCGCGCGTGTACCGCGCCCGCGACGAGCGGCTCGACCGCGACGTGGCGCTCAAGATCCTGTCGCTGCCGTACGCCGACGATCCCGCCTTCGTCGACCGATTCCTCGCCGAGGCTCGAGCGGCGGCGGCGATCACCCACCCCAACCTGGTACACGTCTATGACTCGGGCAGCGACGCCGCGCTGCGCTTCATCGCCATGGAGCTCCTCGACGGCTCGCGCTCGCTGCGCGAGCTGCTCGACGAGCGGGGCCGTCTGCCCGCCGATGAAATCGTGCCGATCCTGCGGGACGTCCTTGCCGGCCTGGCCGCGGTCCACGCCCACGGCCTCGTCCATTGCGACGTGAAGCCGGGCAACATCCTCGTCCGCGAGGATGGGGCCAAGCTGATCGATTTCGGCATCGCCCAGACCGGCGCGATGCGGCCCGAGGCGACGGCGATCGGGACGCTGCAGGCCATGAGCCCGGAGCAGCTCGCCGGAGACCGCCTCACCCGAGCCAGTGACGTGTTTGCCGTCGGCGCGGTCTTCTACCAGGCGCTCGCCGGCCGTCCCCCGTTCGCGGGGACCACCTCTGACCAGGTGGCCGCGGCGCAGCGGGCCGGTCCTCCGCCATCGCCGGCGCGCCTCGCTCCCGGCGTGGCGCCGCGGATCGCCGATGTCGCCCTCCAGGCGCTGGAGATGGCCCCCGAGCGGCGCTTCGAGTCGGCCGCCGCGATGCGCCGCGCGCTGCAGCTCGCCGTCGCACGCTCCGATGAGGCGACCGAAACGATTCCCCGTCTGGTGCAGCCGCCGGTGCGTGATGTGGCGCCGTCCTACATCCCGCCCGTCGTAGGGCCGCCACCGCCGGCCGCGGTGCCCGCGCGTCAGCAGCCGGTCCGACGTCCGGCGCGTCGCGCGCGTCGCTCCCGAACCGGCTGGCTCGGAGGTCTGGTGGCGGTCGCCCTCACGCTGGTAGCCGCCCTGGTGGTGGCTGCCATCCTGGTTCCCGGGCTGACCCGGACCCGGGTGCCCGGCAGTGGTGGCACCACGTCGAGCCCCACCGCCACGCTGCGGCCGGGACAGGTGGCGGTACCGAACACGGTCGGACGCCCGACGGCGGAGGCGATTCAGATGGCGCGCGCCGCGCGTCTGAACTGGACAATCCGCTGCAACCAGGATGTGTCGAAGCCTGCCGGCATCGTCGACCAGGAGCCAACCGCGGGCACCCCGGTCGACATCGGCTCGCGATTCACGATGTACTCGGCGCGGATCAAGGACTGCCGCCCCTGAACCGCCGCGCTCTCTATACTGCCTTCTCGCCCACGGTCGATCCGAGCTGCATGCGGCGGCATCGTCCCACCCGCCCCGAACGAGGAGAACACCCCCGTGCGCCTGCGCGCCGAGCCGTCCAGTCCTGCGTCGGTCGAGACCGACGTGCTCGCCGTCCCGATCTATCGCGAGGACCGCGAGCTGTCAGGAGATCTCGCCGAGCTGGATGCCGCGACCGGCGGCGTGATCCGGGCTGCCATCGATTGGGGCCAGTTCAACATCCTCGAGCACTACACCGCGCTTATCGACGCCGGCAGCATCCGGGCTGAACTGATCCTGCTGGTGAACGGCGTGCGGCGCGGACGCGGCCCGTGGCGAGCGCGCCGGATCGCCTCGACCGCCACGCGCCGCCTCCAGGGAACCGGGGCCAGGCGACTCGCGCTCTGGCTGCGCGACGGAGAGGACGCAGACGGCTACGCCGCGGCGGGCGTGGGAGCCATGCAGGGCACCTATCGCCCGACCGAGCTCTACGGCCGGGTGCGTGACACCGAGGCGATGCGCCGCAGCGTTGAGGAAGTGTCGCTGATCGGCGCACCCGATCAAGCCGGCCTGGACCACGCATCGACCGTGGCGGAGGGCGTCGAGTTCGGCCGCACACTGGCCAACCGCGCCTCGAACGACCTGTATCCCGAGCGGATGGCCGAGGTGGCCCGGGGCCTCGAGTCGGACGGCTGCAGCGTCGAGATTCTCGGCGTCGACGAGATGCGCGCGCTGGGGATGAACGCGCTGCTGGGCGTCGGCCAGGGCGCAGCCCACGAGCCGCGCCTGATTGCCATCCGGCTCCCCGGCTGGGAGCGGGCGGCTGCCGACCGGCGCCTGGCGATCGTCGGCAAGGGCGTCTGCTTCGATAGCGGCGGGATCAGCATCAAGCCGGCCGACAAGATGGAGGAGATGAAGCACGACAAGTCCGGTGCCGCGGCGGTGATCGCTGCCGCTCGGACCGTCGCACGGCTCGCGCCGGACGCGCCGTTGATGGCGGTGGCGCCGATGGTCGAGAACATGCCGGGCGGCAACGCCCAGCGTCCCGGCGACGTGGTCAAGGCCATGAACGGCAAGACCGTCGAGGTGATCAACACCGATGCGGAAGGGCGGCTGATCCTGATCGACGCGCTGCACTGGGCCGAAACCCAGGGGGCCAGCCACCTGGTCGACATCGCGACGCTGACCGGTGCCGCCGCGGTGGCCTTTGGCGATCTGATCAGCGCCTACTTCGCGCGGCCGCGCGACTGGGGGGCGGAAGTCCAGGCCGCCGCCGATGCAACCGGAGAGTGGTTCTGGGAGATGCCGCTGGCGACTGAGTACCGCGCCTCGCTCGACTCGGCGTACGCCGACATCATCAACAGCGGCACGCGCGACGGGTCGCTGATCAAATCGGCCGTCTTCCTTGCGGACTTCGTCACCAAGCCGTGGGTCCACGTCGACATCGCCGGCAGCGCCTACCTGACCGCGGACAAGGCGGTCAACCCCAAGGGCGCGCTTGGAACCGGCGTCTCGACGCTCGTGCGTCTCGCGCTCGACTACGCCAAGCAGGGCTGAGCCGGGCCGGCTGCGCGCCCGGCTGCCCGCAGGCCATGGCACAACGAACGGGAGGTCGCGCGCTGCGACCTCCCGTTGTGTGTCCAGGCGCAGGGCCACCGGCCCAGCGCCTGGGTGGATCAGGACTTGTCGCCGTCGAAGGCGTCTCCGATCTTCTCCTTGGCGCCGCCCCAACCCTTTTGGAGCTTGCCCTCGCCCTCGCGCTCCTTGCCCCGCGCCTCGGTCTCCGGGTCGTTGGTCGTGTCGCCCCAGGCGCCTTCAGCCTTGCCGGCACCCTCCTTGACGGTGCCTTCGATCTTGTCCTTGTCCATCGTTGCGCCTCCCTGTTCACGCCAGCGATTCCTGCTGGCTGCGAACGTCCGTTCGCATCCGGCGTGCCAACGCCAACCGGGCAGGACGATTGGGCCATGGAGCGCTCCGACCGGACAACTAGGATCGGCGGTGCATGAACGCACCGCATTTCTCGGCGACCTAGGTATGGCGATGGTCGTGATCCTGGCCGGGATCGGCTACGCACTCCTCGGGGCAGCCGCCGAGCGGCTGGCGTCGGTCTGGCCTGTCGAGGAGGCCAGTCGCCGCCGCCCCGGATGGCGGACCGCGCTCCTCGCGTTCGCCGCCGGCGGCGCCGCTGGCGGACTGGTGTGGCGCTCGCAGCTTCCCGCGTGGGCGACCGGTGTCGACCTGGCGATGCTCGCGTTGATGATCGGGCTGACTGCCACCGACCTTGATCAGCGCCGCCTGCCGCACCTGCTCCTCGATCCGTTGATCGCGCTCGCCGTCGTGTTCGTGCCCTTCAATCCGAGCGTGAGGCCGCTGGATGCGGTGATTGGCGCGGCCTCGTCGCTGGCCCTCCTGTGGGTGCTCGGCCGCCTCGTCCGTGGTGGTCTGGCAACCGGTGACCTGTACCTGATGGCTCCGATCGGCCTGCTGCTCGGATGGCCATCGGTCTTCCTCGCGATCTTCGTCGCGGCCCTGCTGTCGGCAGCCGCCAGCCTCCTGCTGCTCGCCAGGGGGAGCGTCGGCTTGAAGAGCTATATCCCGTTCGGCCCGTTCCTGGTTGCCGGCGCCGTCGTCACACTCCTCCGCGAGCCGCAGCTGCTGGGACAGGTCGCCGCACTGCTGCCGATCCGCTGACGAGGAGGCGGTTGGTCGCTCGCTGCGACCGGTCGGCTCCGCTATGCTGTCGGCGTTGCCCACGTCCGGGTCGGTCGACGCGCCGAGCGTCCCCCCGCGTTCGGACTGCCCTGACACCAATTTGCGGAGCTCGATGTCGACCGTCCGTCACCGTTTCGCCGTCTGTTCAGCGATCCTGCTCCTCGCCGTCGTGCTTTTCCCGACCTCACGGACCGATCCGGTCAAGGCCGGCGACCCGCTGAACGATGCCGTTGCCCAGCAGACGCAGCTCGCCCTCGCGTTGGCCGCGCAGAGCGCGCACCTCGCCGCGCTGGCACGCCAACAGGCTGAGCTGTCGGCCAGCCTGCAGCAGATCGGTGGTGACCTGTCCAGGGTCGGCCTGCAGATCGACGGCGCGGTGCGGCAGCTCGATCGTCTGACCGCGCAGCTCAACACCGCGCGGGCCGACCTGCGCCGCTACGAGTCGCAGATCGCGTCGCTGGCCACGGACCTGAAGCGGGTCGCTGCCGATATCGTCGTCACCCGGACGCAGCTCACCGGTCGCGAGGCCCTGCTGCAGGAGCACCTGCGCGCCGCCTATGAGCAGAGCCAGACGTCGGTCCTCGAGGTGCTATTGTCGAGTGGCTCCTTTGGCGCGGCGACGAACCAGCTCGGCTTCATGCTCACCCTGTCCGATGAGGACAGGCGTCTCTCGGACGAGATCCGCCAGACACGGGCGCGGCTTGAGGTGCGCCAGCAGACGCTGCGGGACGGGGGAGCGGGCCTGGCGAGGCTCCGCGAAGGGGCCAAGACGCGCGCCGCCGCCCTCAAGGTGGAGCAGCTACAGGTCGAGGCGGCTCGCCGGGCGCTGGCCGCCAAGCAGGCGCAGCTGCGTGACATCCAGCAGGCTCAGGCAGCCAACCTTGCGGCCAAGACGCGGACGGCCGAGCAGCGGCAACGCCTGATCCGGGCCCAGCTCCGCGCCCTCCAGGGACAGCAACAGCTGGTCGAACAGCTGAAGGCGGCGTCGCGCTCGCTGGCCGCGGACTACACCGGCCGCTTCGAGTGGCCGCAGGACGGCAGCTTCGTCGTCACCCAGGAGTTCGGGCCGACCCGCGTCGGCGTCGAGCCGCCCGCCAACGTCGGCGGCACCCACTACCCCCACTACCACTCCGGGATCGACATCTCCAACCTGGGCGGGTGCGGCGCCCCGATCTACGCCGCCGCGGACGGCACCGTTCTGCGGGACGGCCGGCCCAATCTGGCATACGGCGACACGGCGGTCGGGGTGATCATCGGCGACTCGCAGTCGCTGCAGACCTGGTACTGGCATCTCGCCGCCGAGATCGTCAGCGTCGGCCAGGTGGTCCACGCCGGGGACCTGATCGGCTACGAGGGAAGCTCCGGGATGTCCACCGGCTGCCACCTGCATTTCCAGCTGATGGCCAACGGCGTCCCGGTCAACCCGAGGGCCTTCCTGCCCTGACGGTGATCATCCGCGGGGCGCATCGGCGCCGCGGAGCACCTCTCGTCCGTCCATCCTCACTCGACCACCGCGCGATGTGCTGCTACCGTAGCCCGTTGAATGCACCCCGCCATGCAGCGACGCCGTCATCGGTTGATGATCCGCCGCACGACGGCGCGCCGGAGCCCGCGGCGCGGTCTCGCCACGTTTCTCCTGTTCGCGCTCGTATTTTTCGGGCTGCTGTTCGGCGGCACGACGCTCGGGACCGCCGGCGGCCTGCTGGCCGGCTACAACTACTTCGCCAGCGGCCTGCCGGATCCGCGTCTGCTCGACAACATCCAGCTCCCGCAGACGACCTATGTCTACGACCGCACCGGGACCAAGCTGCTGGCGCGCTTCGAGTGCCAGAACCGCCAGGAGGTCACCTACGCCGATGTCCCCAAGTTCGTGGCGGACGCGACCGTCTCGGCCGAGGACCGCACCTTCTGGACCAACGACGGAATCGACTACGCGGGAGTCGGCCGGGCGGCGATCGCCAACCTGAAGGCCGGTGGCGTGGTGCAGGGAGCCTCGACCATCACCCAGCAGGTGATCAAGTATTCCAACTCGGTGAAGGCCGCCAGCGAGGCGATCACGCCGCAGCAGAGCTCCGCCCCACGCGCATCCGGTGCACCACAGCCGTCCCAGCAGCCGAACCCGCAGGCCGATGACCAGATCTGCAAGCCGCCACAGGCAGACTTCCTCAACGGGCGCAGCCTGGCTGACAAGATCCGCGAGGCGATCCTGGCCCGCGAGATGACGGCCGCGTATGCCGGTCGCGCCGGGAAGCAGCGGATCCTGGCCACCTACCTCAACCTGATCTTCTATGGCAACGGGTCGTACGGGATCAAAGCGGCGGCCGCCAACTACTTCGGGATCACCGACCTCTCCAAGCTGACGCTCTCGCAGTCCGCGTTCCTGGCGGGGATCCCCCAGCTGCCGACCGCCTACGACCCGTACATCAACAACCGCGGTCCGGCGCGAGCCATCACTCGGCGCAACGATGTGCTCGACGCGATGCTGCACGAGAGGTACATCACCAAGGTCGAGCACGACAAGGCGGTCGCCACCACCTGGCAGCAGATGAAGCCCCAGCGGGTCACCAGCGTGCTGCTCGAGCCGCAGTTCACGTATCGGGTCCAGAGTGAGGCGGAGCAGATCCTCGCGCGGCTGGGGGTCAAGGACCCGGCCGCCGCGGTGCGGACCGGTGGTTACCGGATCACGACCACGCTCGACTATCCGCTGCAGCAGGTCGCCAAGGCCCAGGTCAGGCAGTGGGTCCAGGCGCTCGTCGACAAGAATGTGCACAACTCCGCCCTGGTCGCCATCAACTCCGCAACCGGCGAGATCGTGGCGTACGTCGGAAGCGTCGACTACTACAACCGCAAGGATCCCCGCGTCCAGGGCCAGTTCGACGTCGCCGGGCTCGGACGCCGCCAACCGGGCTCCGCGTTCAAGCCGATCACCTATAGCTCGGCCTTCAAGGCCCGCAAGGCCACCGTCTCGACCATGCTGGTCGACGCCCTGACCGACTTCGGCGGTGGGTATCTGCCGACGAACGCCGATGTCAAGGAGCACGGCCCGGTGCTGGCCACCGATGCGCTGCGCTACTCACTCAACATCCCCTCGGTGCAGATGCAGTACCTGGTCGGGCCGGAGACGACCTCGCGCTTCGCGGAGACGATGGGGGTGGCGAGCCGCAACTACCTGATGGGCCAGGATCCGGGCCTGACGTTGACGCTCGGATCGGTGCCGGTGAACCTGACGAACATGACCCAGGCGTACAGCGTGTTCGCCGCGCAGGGCAGCCTCCACCCGGCGACCACCATCCGGGAGGTGCGCGATCGGAACGGTCGGGTGATCTACAGCCTGAAGGACAACGGGCCGCAGACCTCGCAGCCGATGAAGCCGGCGGAGGCGTACCTGACCCACTGGATCCTGGAGGGCAACACGGACCCCGCGCGCAACCTGCTGTGGGGGACCCGCACCCAGCTCAACACCGTTGACGGCCAGCGTCGGCCGGCCGGCTTCAAGACCGGGACGACCAACGACTTCCGGGACGTGTCGGCGTTCGGGTACGTGCCGGGCAGCCTGGTGACCGGCGTCTGGATGGGCAACAACAACCAGGACCCGATGTCCAACGCCCTGGGGGTCGGGCTGTTCAGCGCTGATGGGCCGCTGTATCTGTGGCATGACTTCATGGACCAGGCCCTCAACAAGGCGTGGGACTGGAACGGCAAGCGAGCGGTGCCGCAGACCGCATTCCCGCAGCCGCCCGGCATCACCACGGCCAGCGTCTGCCGATTCAGCGGCATGGCCGACAGCGGCAACTGCGGCCTGACCCAGAGCATGCCGTTCCTGGACGGGACGGTGCCACCGGTCGACAACGTGCACGGCAAGGGGTGCTTCGATATCGTTGCCGAGGTCCGCGACGCGACGCCGCAACGGCCCGACAAGTGGGTGACGGCGGCGCAGACCTGGGTCGATCGGCTGGTCAACGGGCAGTGGGGCGCGCGCGGCAGCGTCGAGGACCTCAAGACCCGCCCGGACCAGGTGCGGTTCCAGATCGCGCGCCTGTACGGCAATTCCAGCTTTGGCGACCCGGTCTGCGGCCAGCGGATCTTCGTCCCCGGACCGCCCAAGCCCAGGGCCAGTGGGGCGCCGCCGGGACCACCCACCAACCGCTCGCCACGTCCCTCCCCGAAACATGCGCCGGCCGCGTCGCCGCCGGGCACCAGCGGTGGGCTGCTGATTCCGCTCTTCGCCACGCCCGCTGCGCTGGGCCTCGTGCCCCTCGCCCTCCGCGTGCGACGCCGGCTGCGGGCGCGCGCCTGAGCGCGCCTGCCTGCAGGCGCGTCGGCTGCGGCTAGAATCGTGACGTGCCGGCCTCGGTCCTGACGCTGATCCTGGCGGGGGGAGAGGGTGAACGCCTGTCGATCCTGTCCCAGGTGCGCGCCAAGCCCGGCGTGCCGTTCGGGGGCAAGTACCGGATTATCGACTTCACCCTGTCGAACGTGGTGAACTCCGGCTACACCGACGTCGGGATCCTGACCCAGTACGCGCCCCGCTCGCTGATCGACCATATCGGCGTCGGCCGTCCCTGGGATCTCGACCGCAGCCGGGGCGGGGTCGCGCTCCTGCAGCCCTACATCGGACGCGGACGGGCCCGCGACTGGTACCGCGGCACCGCCGACGCCGTCCTCCAGAACCTGGACTTCATCCAGGACCGGGACCCCGAGCTGGTCCTCGTCCTGGCCGGAGATCACATCTACAAGATGGATTACCGACCGTTCGTCGCACTCCACCGGGCCACCGGGGCGGAGGTGACCTGCGCGGTGCGCACCGTGCCGATGGAGGAGGCGCATCGGTTCGGGATCCTGGAGGTGGATACCGATTCCCGGGTGACGCGGTTCATCGAGAAGCCCGCGAACCCTCCGTCCAACCTGGTGAGCATGGGCGTCTACGTCTTCTCGTGGCCCGCGCTCCGCGAGCTGCTGTCGACGGAGCGCGTCGACTTTGGGCGTGACGTATTGCCGTGGATGGTGCACACCGGCCGCCGGGTGTATGCGTACGAGTTCGACGGGTACTGGGCTGACGTCGGCACCGTGGAGAGCTACTGGCGCACCAATCTGGAGCTCATCGGTGACCGGCCGGCGATCGACCTCTACGAGCGCTCGTGGCTGATCTACACCCGCTCCGAGGAGCGGGCGCCGGCGCGGATCGCGTCAACCGCCAACGTCACGGCCAGCATGGTCAGCCACGGCTGCATCGTGGAGGGAAACGTCGAGCACAGCGTGCTGTCGCCGGGGGTTCGGGTCGCCGCCGGCGCCACGGTCCGCGACTCGATCGTGATGTTCGACACCGAGATCGGTCCCGGGGCAGTCCTGGACCGGGCGATCGTCGACAAGGACTGCTGGATCGGCTCCGGGGCGACCGTGGGAAGCGGCGACGACCTGCGGCCGAACCGGAACGAGCCGGAGCGCCTGTTCAGCGGCATCAGCCTGGTCGGCAAGCGGGCGCGAATCCCGGCCCGCGTGACGATCGGCCGCAACTGTCGCATCGACCCTGGCGTGGTCGAGCGCGACTTTGGTCGGCGCCGGGTGATTCGGTCCGGCGAGACGGTGGTCCACGCTGGCTGAGCAGGCGCCTCCGATTGACGCCTGGCTTCGTGATCTCGGGCTGTCAGTGGTGGGTGCCGCGGGCGACGCGACCGATCCGGCGCTGAGCCGCGACCTGATCCTCGACGGCGAGCGGCGTTTCGACCTGCGCGTCACCGTGGCGTGGGTCACCGGGCTGGGCGTCTCGATGTGGGCCTACTACGGCCTGGAAGCGATGGAGATCCCGCGCCGGACCCTGTACCGCATGCTGCGCGCGAACGCGGACTATCCGTACGTGAAGTTCGCGATGACCGATGACGATCGACCGATGCTGATGACCGAGCTGCCGGCCGCGGCCGTCGGCCGTGATGAGCTCGGCCGCGGACTAGTGCGGTTGACGGTGGTCGCCGACCGCCTGCTCGAGGAGACCGCGTCAGCGGTGGCGGACCGCGGCGCGTTGCCGGACTGGAGCGGTCGAGTGTCTCGCAACGCTGCACTGGCGGCCCGCTATCGCACCGAGGTCGAGTCGGCGATGCCCACCTGGGAGCCGCCCGCTCCGCGGCGCCGGCGGCGCGGGCTCATCCAGCGCCTGCTGGGAGCCACAGCGCCGGCCCCCGACTACCGGGATGAGGCATGACACGCGCTCGAGGCCGCGTGCCGAGCGCGATCCTTGCGGCTGCGCTCAGCTTCGCTGCGCTCGCCAGCCTGGTCACCGCACCCGCGGCGGCCGCTCCCGCCCGCTACCGGCTGCTGACCAGTGCCGCATACCGCGTCGATGTGGGGAATCGAAACGTCCACGTCGGCGTCGAGGTGGCGTTCACCAACACCACGCCGGACCCGCCGGGGCGGTACAGCGTCTTCGATAGCGCCGAGCTTGCGATCCACGACGGCGCTTCGGCGGTGACGGCGCGTGACGCGCGCGGCGACCTGCGGGTGGCGCGCACCCGCGCCAGCGGTGTGAACGTGGCGAGCGTCACGCTGCGTGCTCCGCTGCGCTACAACCAGACCGCGCGCTTCCGGCTCGCGTACGACCTGCCCGACGGCTCCCAGGCTGATGTTCGGGTGCGGGCGTCAGTGGTGACCCTTCCGGTGTGGAGCTTCGGTACGCGCAGTGAGGTGACCCTGGACCTCCCAGCCGCCTACACCGTCCGGGTCGCCGGCGACCAGATGCGTGCCACCACAACCGGCGCCACCACCCGCCTCAGCAGCGGGACGATTCCCGATCCGGCCGGTTGGCTGGCGCTGGTCAGCGGCGAGCAGGCGACGGACCGAGTGACCGCCCGCCGCACCGTCCAACTCGGTGGCCGCAGCATCGAGCTGGAGGTGAGCTCCTGGTCGGACGACACGGCGTGGGGCACCAGCACCGCGGATCTCCTCGCCGAGGCATTCCCACGCCTCGAGCGTGCGATCGGGATCCCGTACGGGGGCAGCGGACCGCTGCTGGTCCGCGAGTCGGTGGCCGGACCGGGCAATGGTTTCGATGCCGGTGCAGCGACCTCCGGATCCGGGATCGCCATCGGCTTCGACCAGCCACGCTTCACCGCCCTGCACCAGGCCGCGCACCTGTGGTTCGGGGCGCGCTTCGCTTCCGACGCCTGGATCCGCGAGGGACTTGCGTCGCACTTTGCCGCGCTCGTGGCGCTCGACCTGAAGGTCCCGCTGCCGATCGATGCCGCCGCCCGCACGGCGCAGCTGAAGCCCGATGCCTTCCCCCTCGCGGACTGGACCATCTCCGCCGCCGGGCGCTTGGACGCATACGGCTATGCCGCATCCTGGCGGACGATAGACCTCGTCGCAGCTCGGCAGGGCGCGCCTGCGCTCGAGGCGGCGCTGCGCCGCATCACGAGCGGCGGGTCGCCGTATCCGATCACCGGCGTTTCCGCCCCGTCGCCCGCCTCGGTGGCGCAGCCGGTCGACTCCCGCCGCTTCCTCGACCACCTGGAGGGCAGCGACGGGCAAGGCCTGGCTTCGCTGTTCGCCGAGCAGGTGCTCCCGCGCACCGCGATCCTGGAGCTGCCTGCCCGCGCCCGTGCGCGCACCGCAGTCACGATGCTGCGTTCCGCGGCCGCCGGCTGGGGCATCCCTCGCCCGGTACGCGACGCAATGGACGGGTGGCGCTTCACCGATGCGCAAGACCAGATGACCCTCGCGCGGCGCTTCCTCGCCGAACGCGATCGTTTCCTGCCGATCGTCACCGCCGCGGGGCTGTCGGCACCGATGCGGCTCCAGCAGCGCTACGAGGCGAGGGGGGGCGGCGCGGAGTCGCACGAGGAGCTGCGGGCGGAGGCGGCCGTGGTGAGCGCCTATACGCATGCCACGCAGCGTGCCGCCCAGCCACGGTCCTTCACGGAGCGCATCGGCCTGGCCGTCGCCTCGGATCCGGAGTCCCTGTTGGCGACGGCCAACGCCCGGTACGCCCGCGGCGACCTCCAGGGCGCCGCAGGCGCCATCGGGGAAGCGGAGCGCCAGCTGGACGGTGCCGCTGCGGCCGGCCTGACGCGGCTGGCGAGTACGGTCGTGGTGCTGCTGCTGGCGGTGGCGGGCATCGCGCTGCTCTTCCGGCGCCGGACGGCCGCCGCCCGGCGCTGACCGGCCCCGGAAGCGGAGGCGCGGCAGTCCGCTGCTACACTCCGCCGCAATGTCGATCGACGATCTCCTCGCCGCTCGCGCCCTCCAGCCGCCCGGTTTCCAGCCTGCCGCCGATGTCCTCTCCGGCGAGACGGCCGACGCCTACTTCGAGCGGACCAGAACAATCCTCGCTGCGGAACGTCTCGACCCGGTCGTCACCATGGAGCTGTTCCCGCGTGCCGCCGGCGTCCTGTGCGGCGCGCAGGAGGCGCTCGCCTACCTGCGGGAGATCCTGGGCAACGGCAAGCGCATCGAGCCGCCCCCGATCGTCGAATCGCTGCACGACGGCGACCGCTTCGCGCGCAAGGAAGTGGTGATGCGGATCGAAAGCCGCTACTCGGCCTTCGGCCTGTACGAGACGGCGATCCTGGGCATCCTGGCCCAGTCATCGGGCTGGGCGACCGCCGCGCGCCAGATCGTTGATGCCGCCGCGCCCATCCCGGTCATCGGCTTCGGCGCACGCCACGTCCACCCATCGGTCGCCGACCAGATGGACTACGCGAGCGTGGTGGGCGGCTGCATCGGTGCCTCCACACCGGCCGGCGCCCGGCTGGCGGGACTGGCCCCGACCGGGACGATGCCGCACGCGCTGATCCTCATCTTCGGCGACACGGTGAAGGCGGTGGAGGCGTTCGACCGCCACATCGACCCGAGCGTTCCCCGCGTTGCCCTGGTCGACACGTTCAAGGACGAGGCGGAAGAGTCGGTTCGCGTCGCCGATGCGCTCGGCGATCGACTGTGGGGAGTGCGTCTCGACACGCCCAGTGAGCGTGGCCGAGTCACGCCCGACCTCGTCAAGGAGGTGCGCGCACGCCTGGACCAGGCCGGTCATCGGCACGTCCGAATCGTGGTCAGCGGGGGGCTGGACGCGGACCGGATCGCGTACTTCAAGGAGGTCGAGGCGCCGGTCGACTCGTTCGCCGTCGGCAGCGCGATCAGCGACGCAAGCCCGATCGACTTCACCGGTGACCTCAAGGAGATCGATGGGAGACCGATCGCCAAGCGGGGGAGGATCCCGGGGCGCACCGAGAACCCGCGTCTGGAGCGCATCGACCTGCGGGACTAGCAGTCTGTCGGTCGAGTCTGCCCTAGACTGCCAGCCAATGGCGTCCGCTCAGCAGCCCGATCGCGAGTCCGCGTACGAGCTCTTCCAGCGCGGCTCCCAGCTCCTCGAGGACCACCATCCCGGCGCGGCGGCGGTGCTCCTGGAACGTGCCAGCCGCCTGGAGCCCGGGAAGGCCTCGATCCTGGAGGCGCTGGGGCGAGCCTACTTCAACCAGGGCGAGCCGGGTCTCGCCGCCGACGCTTCCGTGAGATCGTCGACCGGGACCCGCTGGCGCACTATTCGCACTTCGGGCTCGGGCTGTCGTGCCGGCGACTGGGTGACCTGGCGGGCGCACGACGGCACCTCTGGATGGCCGCCTTCCTGAGGCCGGAGAGCGAGGACTACCGCCGGGCCCTCGACCGCCTCGACTCCGCCGCCTGAGGCGTCGCCCGGCAAACGCCGGCTCGCGGGCGCTGGCCCCGCTCCTCGCGGCTCAGCCGCTCGCGGAGCAGCACCAGCACCGCCGCCTCCTCAGGCTCGAGGCGCGGCAGGTCCTGGCTGAGCGCCTGATCGGCCTTCTCGCGCGCCTCGCGGACGGTGTCGCCGTCGAGATAGGCGTCGAGCACCACCGGGTGCACGTACGACTTGCGTGAGACCGCCGGCGTGTTGCCCAGCCACTCGGCCACCTGCTCCACGGCGCGAACGATGTTCTTCTTGGCCTGCGCCTGGGAGTCGACCGCCTCGAACTCGCGCAACGCCCAGGCGGCGAGGACCGTCCCGGCCCAGGTCCGGAAGTCCTTGGCGGTGAAGTCTTGGCCGCTGATCTGCTGGAGGTAGGCGTTGACGTCCGCGGAGTCGATGCTGTGCTGCTGCCCGTCGTCGTCCACGTACTGAAACAGCTCCTGGCCGGGGAGATCCTGGCAGCGGGCCACGATCCGCGCAAGCCGCCGGTCGCTGAGCTCGACCTCGTGGACCTTGCCCGCCTTGCCGTTGAATCGGAGCCGGATGGTGGACCCCGCGATGTGCGCATGCCGGTCGCGCAGGGTGCTGAGTCCAAAGGAGCGGTTCTGGCGCACGTACTCCTCGTTCCCCACCCGGATGCGAGTCTTTTCGAGGAGGCGCACGATGGCGGCCAGCACCTTCTCGCGGGGCAGGCCCGGTCTGCCCAGATCCTCCTCGACGCGCGCTCGGATCTGCGGCAGCGCGCGCCCAAAGGCCACCATCCGCCCATACTTCACCTGGTCGCGCACCTCGCGCCAGCGAGGGTGGTAGCGGTACTGCTTGCGGCCCCTGGCGTCGCGCCCCGTGGCCTGGATGTGCCCGCGCCGGTCCGGACAGATCCAGACATCGGTCCACGCCGGGGGGATGGCCAGCCGCTTGATCCATGCCACCGTCTCCAGATCACGGACGTGCGTGCCATCCGGACCGATGTAGCTGAAGCTTCTGCCGGCGCGCGCGCGCCGGATGCCGGGTCGGTTGTCGACCACATAGCGCAGGCCCGCCTCCTGGGCCGATTCGAGCGAGTCGAGGGGAAGCGTCACGGCCACGGCCAAGGCAAGTGGCTTGCCAGTGCCCCGCCAGCCGGGCCGGACTCGGCGTGCGATCAGCGGCTGCGAAAGATGCGTGCCCGGCGGCGCGGGCGTCGCCCGCCTCCGCTGCTGCTGTCCTTGGGCACCACGGAGATCGACCCGTCAGCCTCGAGCACGACCAGCTTGGCCTCCTCGATGCTCGCCACCCCGTGCTCGCGCAGGGCACGTTCTCCGTCGTCGATGTTGAGGTCCTCGCGGCGGAACGCAGCGTCCACCCACTTCCCGTCCTCGCCGATGACGGTGGGTGATGCCTCCAGCAGGCGGTCGAACGCCGGGACCTTGCTGCGGAGGAACGCGATCAGCCGGTTCTCGACCACCAGCGTGGCGATGATCACCAGCCCGCCCGCCAGCGAGGTGTCGGGACCGGTCATCGCGGGCTGGACCGCGTTGGCCAGCAGCAGGATGAGCACCAGGTCGAAGAGCGTGAACTGGCCGACCTCCCGCTTTCCGAACAGCCGCAGCGCGGCCAGCATCGCCAGGTAGATGACGGCGGAGCGGAAGGCGAGCTCCCAGGCCGGGACGGCGAGGTTCCACATCAGGTTTCGCCGTGCGTCTGCAGGTGGCGAGCCAGCCACCCGATCGCGACGAGCGACTTGGCGTCCGCGATCCGCCCGTCGTCGGCCGCGGCCACGGCGTCCTCCAGTGTCAGCCACACGACCTCGAGGTCCTCGTCGTCCGCCTGCTGCGCCTCGGTCGCGTGGAGGCCGGTCGCAAGGTAGACGGTCAGCTCCTCGGTCGTGAAGCCGGGGGCGGTGAAGAAGCGCGGGCCGGCCTGCCAGCGCTTCGCCCCGAGGGCGCACTCCTCCGCCAGCTCGCGGCGCGCGGCTCTCTCCGGCTCCTCGCCCGCGTCCAGCGTTCCGGCTGGCACCTCCAGCATGTCCCGCCCGACCGCGTGCCGCCACTGTCGGACGAGCGCGAGCCGCGCCCCGTCCCAGGCGACGATGGCCACCGCTCCGGGATGCTCGACGATCTCCCGGTGGCTGCGTCGGCCATCGGTGAGCTCCACCTGGTCGACGCGCAAGGTCAGCAGCGTGCCCGAGAAATGGCGCTCCGATGAGAGGGTGCGCTCCGCCATGCGCCCGATCATGCCACCATCCCGGCATGCGAGAGGCGATTCGCAACATCCTGCGTCGCAAGCTGCGCACCGCGCTGACGGTGCTCGGCATCGTCATCGGCGTCTTTGCGCTGACCGTGATGGGTGCGCTGGCGGAGAAGCTGAACGTACTGGTCGCCGGCGGCGACGACTACTTCCGGACGAGGATCTTCGTCTTTGAAAAGGACGCCCGCTCCGGCTTCCAGGCCAGCTATCGCCCGATCGACCGCGCGTTGGTCAGCCGCATCGAGCAGGTCCAAGGAGTGCGGCGCGCGACCGCCGTGCTCCAGACGCTGTTCGACCCAGACAACACCGGCGGGTTCGACTTCCCTCCGCTGCTGACCGGCATCGACCCGGCCAGCTGGTACGACCCGAGCGTCCAGCTCCGGCTCGACGCCGGGCGCCTGCTGGCGCGCGGTGATCGCCGTGTGGCGATGATCGGCGCCGACATCGCCGAACGGTACCGGGCGCGGCTGGGTGGGACGCTCCGGATTCACGGTGTCGACTTCCGTGTGGTGGGGGTCCTGGAGCGCACGCTCACCTTCCCCGACAAGATCGCCTACGTGCCGCTCGCCGACGCACAGGCGATCTACGTCGCCGACGCCCCGACCGCGCTCCGCTATTCGACGGACCAGCTGGCGACCCAGATCGAGGTCTTTCCCACCGACCTGGCCAACGCGGACCCGGTTGCCCGGCGCATCACGGCCACGATCCCGGGGATCCGGACCTTCACGCCATCACAGGTCCGCGAGCAGATCGGCCAGTTCACCGTGGTCTTCAACCTGATTATCGTCGGCGCCAGCGTGATCGCGGTCATCGTCGGCGGCCTGTCGGTGATCAACACCATGGTCATGACGGTCAGCGAGCGGGTACGGGAGATCGGGATCAAGAAGGCCGTCGGCGCACCGACCGGCGCCATCCTGCGAGAGTTCATCGTCGAGGCCACGCTGCTCGGGGCGATCGGGGGAGTGATCGGCCTCGGGCTGGGCTGGGCGTTGGTCGCCATCCTGAATGCCCAGACCGCCGGCAGCGGCACCACCGTCTTCCTGGTGACACCGATGCTGCTGCTCCGCTCCTTCGCCTTCGCGACGCTGCTTGGCGCCCTGGCCGGGATCTACCCGGCGCTGCGCGCGGCGCGGCTCGATCCGGTGCTTGCGCTGCGCAGCTCGTGAACGCCGCGTCCGGGTCCGGCCCGCGGTCGGCGATCATCGATGCGCGGGAGCTGGTGAAGATCTACCGTCGCGGCGCCTCGGAGGTCCGGGCCGTGGACGGCATCTCGCTGCAGGTCGGGCGGGGCGAGCTGCTGGCGATCATGGGGCGCTCCGGCAGCGGGAAGACGACCCTGCTCGACCTGCTCGGCTGCCTGCTTCGTCCCACCTCCGGGACGCTGTCGATCGCCGGGCGTCCGGTGGAGCGCGCGCGCGACGGCGAGCTGGCGACGGTCCGGCGCGAGCAGATCGGCTTCGTCTTCCAGGAGTTCAACCTGATTGCGACGCTCACCGCGCTCGAGAACGTGATGCTCCCGCTGCGCTACGCCGCGCGCCGCCGAGGCGGCCGCGAGCGCGCTCTCGAGCTGCTCGAGCTGGTGGGGCTCGGCGGCCGGCTGCGCCATCGTCCGGCGGAGCTGTCCGGCGGGGAGCAGCAGCGCGTCGCGATCGC
>QHBO01000047.1 GCA_003243965.1 Chloroflexota bacterium | reverse complement strand
GGGCTGGATGCACGACACGCTCGACTACTTCAGCCGCGACCCGATCCATCGGCGCCACCACCAGGATCGCCTCACCTTCCGCGCGCTCTACATGCACACCGAGCAGTTCATCCTGCCCCTGTCCCATGACGAGGTGGTGCATCTCAAGGGTTCGCTGCTGGTCAAGATGCCGGGCGACGAGTGGCAGCGCTTCGCGAACCTTCGCGCCCTGCTCGCCGACATGTACACCCAGACCGGCAAGAAGCTGCTCTTCATGGGCAGCGAGCTCGGGGCCTGGCAGGAGTGGAACCACGATGCCGCGCTTCCGTGGGAGCGAGAGCGTGAACCGATGCCGGCGGGACTTGGCCGCTTCCTGGCGGACCTCGGCGCCATCTACGCGACCACGCCGGCGCTCTGGCTGTCGGACCCCGATCCTTCAGGCTTCGGCTGGATCGACTGCACGGATGTCGAGGCCTCGGTCGTCGCGTGGACCCGCGGCACGATCGAGGACGGCAGCTTCATCGTCGCGGTGCACAACCTGACCCCCGTGGTGCGCCACGGCTACCGGCTCGGGATGCCGCGCGTCGGCAAGTACGACGAGATCCTCAACTCGGACTCGTCGCACTACGGCGGATCCAACGTCGGCAATCTGGGAGGCGTCGAGGCGGCCGCCGAACCGTTCCACGGCCTCCCCGCCTCGACCGTGCTGACCCTGCCGCCGCTCGCCTCGCTGATCCTCCGGCCGCGCGCTTGAGACCGCGCGGCGTCCGGCAGCGGCTGGACGCCCGCGCTGGCCCCTCAGCCCGGTTCGCCCGTTCGGGGGCGCTCGGCGCGCGGTGAGCTGAGGAGGACGAAGGAGCGAGGCGAAACCGGGTAGACGGAGCCGCCCGCGATCGCGGGACCACCGTCGCGGCGCGGAGGCGCCGCTGACGTGGTGTCGAACACCAGTCGCCATCCCGCAGCGCGGGAAGCGTCGGGCGCGCCATCCGCGGGCAGCCGGAACTCCGCCGTCACGCCGGATGCGTTGAGGACCATCAGCAAGGTGTCGTCGACCATCGGCGCGCCCTGCTCGTCGGTCTCCTCGATCGCATCCCCGGGGAGCCGCGCGGCGAGCGTGTGCACGCCATCGGCCGCCCAGTCGCGATCCGTCATCTCCGAGCCGTCGGCCCCGTACCAGGTGATGTCCCTGACCGATGAGCCGCCGATCCGGCGTCCCTGGAAGAAGCGGCGCCGGCGAAGGACGGGGTGCGTACGGAAGAGGCGCACCAGGCCGGCGGTGAAGTCCAGCAGCGCCTCCTCGCGGGGACCGAGCTCCCAGTCGAACCAGCTGATCGGGCCGTCCTGGCAGTAGGCGTTGTTGTTTCCCAGCTGGGTGCGACCGATCTCATCGCCGCCGAGCAGCATCGGCACCCCCTGCGAGAGGAGCAGGGTGGCCAGCAGGTTGCGCCGCTGTCGGTCACGGGCTTCCAGGATCGCTGCATCATGCGTCGCCCCCTCCGCTCCGAAATTCAGGCTCGCGTTGTGGTCCTCGCCGTCGCGGTTGTGCTCGCCGTTCGCCTCGTTGTGCTTTCGCTCGTAGCTGACCAGGTCAGCGAGCGTGAAGCCGTCGTGCGAGGTGACGTAGTTGACCGACGCGTGCGGCTGGCGACCGGAACGGGCGTACAGGTCGGACGAGCCTGAGACGCGGGAGGCGAGCTCCGCCGCCTGTCCGCCATCGCCGTGCCAGAAACGCCGCACCGTGTCGCGGAACTTGCCGTTCCACTCACTCCAGCCGGCAGGAAAGTTGCCGAGCTGGTAGCCACCCGGGCCAAGGTCCCACGGCTCGGCGATGAGCTTCACGCCGTCGAGCGTCGAGTCCTGGCGGAGGTCCTCGAAGAAGCTGCCGAGCCGGTCCACGTCACGGGGGCCGCGCGCCAGCGCGGGGGCAAGGTCGAACCGGAAGCCATCGACGTGCATCTCGATGACCCAGTAGCGCAGGCTGTCCACCAGCAGCCCGAGGGCGCGGGGATGCACGACATTCAGCGTGTTGCCGGTGCCGGTGTAGTCCACGTAGCGACGCCGATCGGCGGGATCGAGCCGGTAGTAGGCGAGGTTGTCGATGCCGCGCCAGGCGAGGGTCGGGCCCAGCTGATCACCCTCCGCGGTGTGGTTGTAGACCACGTCGAGAATCACCTCGATCCCCGCCGCGTGCAGCCTGCGCACCATCTGCTTGAACTCGCGCAACGGATCGTCGCCGGATGCGTATCGGTGCTCGGGTGCGAAGAAGCCGATGGTGTTATAGCCCCAGTAGTCGACCAGCCCCCGTTCGACCAGGAAGGCCCGGTCGGCGTGCGCGTGGACCGGCAGCAGCTCGACGGCGGTCACCCCCAGGCGCGCGAGGTGCGCCAGCGCGGCCTCCGAAGCCAGCCCCGCATAGCTGCCGCGCAGCTCGGCGGGGACGTCCGGATGCTGGCGCGTGAAGCCGCGGACGTGGACCTCGTAGATCAGCGTCTGCTCCACCGGGGTGTTCAGCCGGCGGTCGTCCTGCCAGTCGAACGCGGGATCGACCACCACGCAGCGCGGCAGCTCCCGCGCCGAGTCGCGATCGTCGAACGAGAGGTCGGCCGCTGGATCGCCACGCCGATAGCCGAACAGCCGCGCTGTGGCCGCCACCGCGCCGTCGATGCGGCGTGCGTACGGATCGAGAAGGAGCTTGTTGGGGTTGTAGCGGTGCCCCTCTTCGGGCGCATATCGGCCTTCGACCCGGTAGCCGTAGCGCTGCCCCGGGCCAATCCCCGGCACGTAGGTGTGCCACACCAGGTCGGTGCGCTCGGAGAGGCGGATGCGGCGCTCATTGCCGTCAGGGTCGAACAGGCAGAGCAGCACCCCCTCGGCATGCTCGCTGTACAGCGCGAAGTTGACCCCGTGCCCGTCCCAGGTCGCCCCGAATGGATCGGGGCGACCGAGCCACGGCGTCAAGGACGAGTGCCGCCGGGCGGCACACGGCCCGGTGAGGCACTGCCCCGCGCGGGACGATGCGCCGGCCAGGCGGCGAGGCGCTCGAGCGCCTCGAGCGGCAGCCACGTCCACTCCGGCCGGTTCGCCGCCTCGTACCGAACCTCGTAGCAGGCCTTCTCCAGCTCGAATGCGTCGAGCAGGTCGCGATTCACAGCACCGCCCGCGGCGGCATAGGCCTCCAGGAAGCGGCTCCGCGACCGACTGAGGAAGGCATCCGGGTCGATGGCCGCCGCATCCGCAGCCACCGTGCGGGCGGCGTAGTCGAAGGAGCGCAGCATCCCCGCCACGTCTTTTAGCGGTGAGGTGGGGAGACGCCGGTCGCGCACCGGACGGGCCGGCTCCCCCTCGAAATCGATGACCGTGAATCCGTCGCCGCCATGCAGCAGCTGCCCAAGGTGGTAGTCGCCGTGGACGCGGCTGACGACAGTCCCCGCGGGTACGCGCGTCCTGCCGGACGTCGCGCCGAACCCGGTGTCGAGGCGGCGACGCAGCGCCGGCCCGATGGCCTGCAGACGATCGGCCTGCTCGCCGCGCAGCACGCCGAGCGCTCCGGAGAGCTGGGACACCGCCGACGCTCGCCAGGACGCAAGGTCAGCGGCACGCGCCGCTCGGTGAGGGAAGGCTGGGTCCCCCGAGCGGGATCCGAGCGCGGCGTGCAGCTCCGCGGTGAGCGCGCCGATGTCGGCCACTCCCGCGAGCGCCTCCTCCAATGGCGCGCCCGCGGCGCCGCGCAGCCGCTCGAGCAGCCACGACCAGCCATCGCCGTCGTTCGGAACCCTGCGCTGCAGCATGGCGAGCGTCGAGCGCTCTCCGACCGTCGGGCGATAGCGCGCCGCCCCGAGGAGCGGCGGGGTACGCAGAAAACCGACCTCGGCCAGGAATGCGCTCACCTCCAGGTCGAGGTTCTCGCCGGGCTCAACCAGCCGATACAGCTTGAGGATCGCGTCGCCGATGACGATCGAGGTGTTCGTCTGCTCGGTGGTGAGCCGGCGCTCTGCGCCGCCACTCGGAGGGCCGTCGCCGACCGCCTCGAACGCGAAGCCGCCGCGCAGCCCGGAGAGCTCGAGGCCGGAGCGCATGGCCGCCAGCATCCCGAACCAGACACGATCGCCATCGGCAGGCTCGCGCACGACCGTCCCGGTCGCGGCATCGCTGACCGCCAGGCGGGCCACGCCCGATGCCTCGGCCCCGGCGCCCAGCATCCGAGCCGCCGGCTGGCGGTCGATGACGACCGGGATGAAGTAGCGGTCCTCCGCCTGCGTGTCGGCGTAGGCGGCGCTCACGATCAGCAGCGCGGCATCCAGACCGACGCCGGCCGGATCCGGGGCGAGACAGGCGTCGATCAGCGACAGTTCGGCGACGCTGCGACCCTTGGCTCGAAACCAGCGCTGCGTGGTGAGCGCCGCCGTGGGGGCCCGCGAGACGGCACGCTTCAGCAGCTCGAGATCGGCGGACAGCGCGGCCGACCGGCTCGGAGGCATCGGTCAGTCGGCTCGGATGCGCGCGTCAGCGCGCCGCATCGGTCAGCTCGAACCAGAAGAAGTCGTGTGGGCCGAGCGTCAGCAGGTACGGGAGATCGCCGATCGCCGGGAACTGGACCCGGCCCATCAGCTCGACCGGGGAGCACCCGGCGAACTGGCGCAGTTCCAGCTCCACGTACTGCGCGAACCGCGACAGGTTCGCCACGCACAGGATCGTCTGGCCCTGGTACTGGCGCAGATAGGCGAGCACCCGGCGGTTCGCGGGGCGCAGAAAGGTCTGTGTGCCGCGGCCGAACCCCGGGTGCTGCCGCCGGGCGCTGATGATCCGTTTCATGAAGTTCAGCAGCGAGCCGGGAACCCGCGCCTGCGCCTCTACGTTGACCGCCTGGTAGCCGTACACCGGATCGGCCACCACCGGCGAGTAGATGGCGTGCACATCGGCGCGACTGAAGCCGGCGTTCCGGTCGCCGGTCCACTGCATCGGCGTGCGAACCCCGTTGCGATCGCCCAGGAAGACGTTGTCGCCCATCCCGATCTCGTCGCCGTAATAGATCACCGGGGTGCCGCGCAGCGAGAGCAGCAGCGAGTTCAGCAGCTCGAGGCGACGGCGGCTGTTGTCGACGAGCGGTGCCAGTCGGCGGCGGATGCCGATGTTGATCCGCATCCGGCGATCGGTGGCGTACTCGGCGTACATGTAGTCCCGCTCCTCGCCGCTCACCATCTCCAGCGTCAGCTCGTCGTGATTGCGCAGGAACAGCGCCCACTGGGTATCGTCGGGGATGTCGGGGGTCTGCTCCATGATGTCGATGATCGGCCAGCTGTCCTCGCGGCGAAGCCCAATCCACACCCGGGGCATCAGCGGGAAGTGAAACGCCATGTGGCACTCGTCGCCATCCCCGAAGTAGGGTCGCACCTCGGAGGGCCACTGGTTCGCCTCGGCGAGCAGCATGCGCCCCGGATGCAGCTCATCCATCTGGGCGCGCAGCCTGCGAAGGATGGCGTGCGTCTCGGGCAGGTTCTCGCAGGTGGTGCCCTCCCGCTCGACGAGGTACGGCACGGCATCGAGCCGCAGCCCGTCGACCCCGAGGTCGAGCCAGAACCGCATGATGCGCAGCACCGCGCGGACCACCGCGGGGTTGTCGTAGTTCAGATCCGGCTGGTGGCCGAAGAAGCGGTGCCAGTAGTACGCATGCGACTCGTTGTCCCACGCCCAGTTGCTGCTCTCGGTGTCGGTGAAGATGATGCGCGCGTCCCGGTAACGCTGGTCGGTGTCGGACCAGACGTACCAGTTGCGTCGCGGGTTGGTTCGGCTCGAGCGGGACTCCACGAACCATGGGTGCTGGTCGCTGGTGTGGTTGACCACCAGCTCGGTGATGACCCGCAGGCCGCGCCGGTGCGCCTCGCGCACGAACGTCCGGAAATCGCGCAGCGTCCCGTAGTCGGGGTGCACGTTCATGAAGTCGGCGATGTCGTAGCCGTCGTCGCGCAGCGGTGACGGATAGAAGGGCAGCAGCCAGATGGCGGTGACCCCCAGATCGGCGATGTAGTCGAGCTTCTGGGTGAGACCCGCGAAGTCGCCCATGCCGTCACCGGTCGAGTCGGAGAAGGCCTTGACGTGGAGCTCGTAGATGATCGCGTCCTTGTACCAGGTCGGATCGCCGCGCAGCACGTGCGGCGGCTGTGCCGCGGTGCCGCGGAGGCGACGGACGGCGGTCATCGCTCGAGCGGGGCGATGGTGAAGATGCGGAACGCCTGGCCGCCGAGCGGGTCGAGGTCGACCACCAGATCGGCGCCACGCTCGACCCGCCGTCCACCGGTCAGCAGATCGATGAGCCGATACGGCTCCCGCCAGTCGAGCCCGATCGCCGGCAGGTCGGGGTGGAGGATCGCGCGCTGCGCCGCGGTCGGGTCGACGTTGACCGCCACGTACACCGGCTCCCGCCAGCGCTCCGGCTGCCCGGTGATCGGGTTCACTTCGCCGTACGGCAGCGCCTTTCGATAGAAGAGGGTCCGGTCTCCGGTCGCCTCCTCGAACCTCAGGTTGTCGTAGAGCTGCAGGGCCGGATGCTCCCGGCGCAGCCGATTCACCGCGGTGATCAGGTCCTTGATGTTGCCGGGCGCGTCCCAGTCCCGGAATCGGATCTCGAACTTCTCGCTGTCGAGATACTCCTCCCGCTCGCCGAGGCGCGCGTGCTCGGCGAGCTCGAAGCCGGAGTACATCCCGTACACCGATGACAGGGTCGCGGCCAGCACGAAGCGGATCACGAATGCGACGCGGCCCAGATCGAGGTGGTGCGGGTTGATGTCGGGGGTATTGGTGAACAGGTTGCCGCGGTAGTAGTCGCGCATCTCGCCCTGCGTCATCTCGATCAGGTATTCGCGAAGCTCGTCGCGCGTCTCCCGCCACGTGAAGTAGGTGTAGCTCTGGGTGAAGCCGGCTTTCGCCAGAGCACGCATCATCTTGGGCCTGGTGAACGCCTCGGAGAGGAAGATCACCTCGGGGTGCTGCCGCTGGACCTCGCGGATCAGCCAGGCCCAGAACGGGACCGGCTTGGTGTGCGGGTTGTCGACCCGGAATGTCTTCACGCCGCGCGCCACCCAGGTCAGGACCACATCGCGCCACGCGTGCCACTGGGCCCGCCGCTCCTCTGGGTCGTCCCCGTGGAAGTCGAAGGGGTAGATGTCCTCATAGCGCTTGGGCGGGTTCTCCGCGTACTTGATGCTCCCGTCCGGAGCGTGCCGAAACCATGCGGCGTGCTGCCGCACCCACGGGTGGTCCGGGGAAGCCTGGAGCGCCAGGTCCAGCGCGAGCTCCATTCCGTGGCGCTCCACCGCCTCACGGAAGTGGAGCAGCCCCTCCAGGCCGCCCAGCTCAGGCGCAACCTCGGTGTGGCCGCCATCCGCCGAGCCGATGGCGTACGGACTGCCCGGATCGCCCGGCTTCGCACGCAGCGAGCTGTTGCGGCCCTTGCGATTGGTGATCCCGATCGGGTGAATGGGCGGCACGTAGACCACACTGAAGCCCATCGCGGCGATGCCGGGCAGCCGCCACTCCGCCCCGCGGAAGGTGGTCGCCTCGTCCCGGCGCCGTCCTTGCGACCGCGGGAATAGCTCGTACCACGCGGCGAAGCGGGCCTGTGGGCGATCGACCACCAGCTCGAGCTCGGCGTAGCGCGACGCGGCCCGGCGGTCCGGGTTGCGGCGCATCGCGGCCAGCAGCTCGTCGCCCGTGACGACCTCGACCCGCGATCCGTCGCTCCTCGCCCGGCCCAGCCGCTGCAGGCGCTCGGCGATGAACGTCGCGTCGGGCTCCGCGGCGCGCCCCAGCCCGGCCTCGAGCAGGAGGCGTCCTTCCTCGAGCTCGGCCGCCACATCGATGCCGGCCTCCACCTTCTTGCGGAGCCCTTCGCGCCACGATCCGAATCCGTCGCGCCAGGCCTCGATGGTGTACCGATGCCATCGGTTGCGAGTGAGCTCCGCCGCGCCGGCCCATCGGTCGTTCTCGACGAGCCGCATCGGGGACTCGCGCCACTCGACTTGGTCGTCGGCCCGCATCAGCAGCGCCGCTTGGAGCAGGTCGTGGCCGTCGGCGAAGATGTCGGCGCTGACCACCAGCTGGTCACCGACGATCCGCTTCACCGGATGCCGTCCCCCGTCGAGCTCGGGCTCGACGTGCTCGATGACGATCGAGCGGCGCGTGCCGACCGCCTCGGGTGGCAGCTCTGCGTCACGGTTCGGCTCGAGCAGCGCTGCCCGCTTGATGCTGGCTGGTGTGGTGGTCATCTCTCATCTCCAACCCTAGCAAGATCGAGTCATCCCATGTGCGGCACGCAACGCGTTCCGCCGCCCGTCGCTCGCCACGTCCACGCAGGCTCCGGCGGGGTACGCCGGATGAGTGACGGGCGCCTGGCGGGCCGGCAGGCTAGGCTTGGGAACCATGACCGCCCGGTCGTCCAGGCCGTCCTCGCGCACGCTCCGGCTCGGGATCGGACTCGGGCTTGCGGCGCTTCTCGCAGCGTGCCAGCCGACCGCCTCCGGCTCAGCCGGGCCGAGCGGGATGAGCGTGTCCGGCGCCTCGAGCGACGAAGGGGCTCCCGGCGGGCCGGCCGCCGTTCGTTTCCAGCCGGTGGCGACCGGCCTGCACGCCCCGATCGGCATCACCAACGCCGCGGACGGCAGCGGTCGCCTGTTCGTCAACGAGCAGGCCGGGACGATCCGGGTCATCGGGCGCGACGGGTCGCCGAAAGGGGACCCCTTCGGGGACCTCCGCGATCTGGTGTTGACCGGCGGCGAACGCGGCCTCCTGGGACTCGCCTTCCATCCGCAGTTCGGGGCCAACCGCCGGCTCTTCGTCGACTACACGCGCCGGCCTGACGGGAACATCGTGGTCGCCGAGTTCCGCGCCTCGGCCGACGGTCGGCGCCTCGACCCCTCGTCCGAGCGCGTGCTGCTGACCATCGAGCATTCGCAGTTCTCCAACCACAACGGAGGCCAGATCGCATTCGGGCCGGACGGATATCTGTATGTCGCGGTCGGCGACCCATCCCGCAGCGCACAGGACACCGGGACGCTGCTCGGGAAGATCCTGCGCATCGACGTGAACTCCGCCCCGAGCGCCGGACGCGCCTACGCGATCCCCGCCTCGAACCCCTTCGCCCGTGGCGGGGGTGCACCCGAGGTCTGGGCCTACGGCCTGCGCAACCCGTGGCGCTTCAGCTTCGACCCGCCCTCCGGTGACCTGTACATCGCCGATGTCGGCCAGAGCGCCTGGGAGGAGATCGACCGCCAGCCTGGGGATGCGCCCGGCGGCGCGAACTACGGCTGGCCGGTGATGGAGGGAGGCCACTGCTTCGCGCAGTCGGGCTGCGATCCCGCGCGCTACGTGGCACCCATCGCGGAGTACGGCCACGACCTCGGCTGCGTGATCACCGGCGGCTACGTCTATCGGGGCCATGGCCAGCCGGCGCTCGACGGCGTCTATGTCTTCGCCGATTACTGCAGCGGCCGTGTCTTTAGCCTGCAGGTCGACGAGGGAGCGGTGACGCCCCGGCAAGTGCTCCAGGCCGAGCCCGGGCTCGCGTCGTTCGGCGTCGACGAGTCGGGCGAGCTGTACGTCGCAAACGCCAACACGGGGGCGATCTACAAGGTCGTCGTCTGATCAGGCGGCTCACAACAGGGCACCGAGCGCGCGCAGCGAGACCCAGCGCCCGTGCCCGATCACCAGGTGGTCGAGCAGATCGACGTCAAGCAGCCGCCCGGCCTGCGCGAGCTCGCGGGTGAGGCGCAGGTCCTCGGCCGACGGCGTCGGGTCGCCGGAGGGATGGTTGTGGACGACGACGATCGACGGCGCCTGACGCCGGACCGCGTCCCGGAACACCTCCCCGACGCGGACGCTTGAGCCCGCCACGTTGCCGACGTACACGGTGATCACCGAGATGACCGCGTTCTTGGTGGTCAGCAGGCAGACGCGCAGCTCCTCGCGATCGAGATGGCCCATCTCCGGCAGCAGGCGCTCGGCCAGGTCTCCGGGCGCCCCGACTCGCCAGCTGCGGTCCGGCCAGAAGGCGACCGCCCGCCTGCCCAGCTCGAACGCAGCCACGAGCCGGTCCCGGCCGCGAGGTCCAACGCCCGGCAGCGTGTCGAGCTCGTGCGGGGAGGCCGCAGCGAGCGCGGCGAGACCGCCGAACCGATGCAGTGCCAGCCGGGAGGCCAGCGGGCCATCGCGGCCGCCGATCAGGCGTCCCACGAGCTCAGCGTCGGATGCCATTCGTCCTGCATCGGGCAGATGGGGTTGCGCCGAGCCAGCCGCGGTCGCCGATCCCGGTCGATCCCGGAGGCCGGTGGTGATGGACGTCGGTTCGGCGGACATGCGGCCAGACTAGGCGTCCGCCAATCTCCGGCTGCTTACCGGACCCTTAGGTCGGGAGTCGGAAGACCCCGAACCGCGCCAATAGTGCGAGTGCCACCGCGATGGCGTTGAAGGTCGCGTGCAGTGCGATCGGTGCGGCCAGGTTCCGGGTGCCGCGGTAGACCAGTGCCAGGACCAGCCCCAGGCCGAAGATCGGCAGGAAGGCGACGAGCGAGGCATGCACCAGCGCGAACAGGAGCGCCGAGCCGATGAGCGCCCGCCGGGCGCCGTACTCTCGCTCCCAGGCGTTGAAGGCGATCCCGCGGAAGAAGATCTCCTCGGCGATCGGCGCGACGAGCACAAAGGTGACGCCGATGACCAACGGATCGATCACCCCGATCGCCTGCTCAGCGGTCTGCGGCGTCGGCTGAATGCCGACCAGTCGGAGCAGCAGGCTGGCGATGATAGTGAGCAGCGTTCCGCCGAACCAGGCCGGGATGCCGAGCCCGACGCCGATCACGATCGCCCGCAGCGTCCCGCGCCGCGGCACGAGACGCAGCCCGGCCAATGCACGCGGTCCGGCGACGAATCCGGCCGCCACCACCAGCAAGCCGAACTGGACCGAGGTGAGCAGCACGATCGAGCCGAGCAGGCTCATCTGACCGCTGCCGCCCGTTCCGCTGCCGCCCGTTCCGCGTCCGAGCAGGAGCAGCGCATCGCCGGCAAACGGCAGCGTGGCCACGGTGGAGATGACCACCGCCAGCAGCACGAGGACCACGATCGATGGACCGCGGTAACGAGTTGGCGGAAGCCCTCCGCGAACGACCACCGATCGGACCGCGTTGAGCACCAGCCCGACGACGAGCAGGACGACGCCCGCGAGCAACAGCAGCAGCCTGGCCATCGCGTCCACCGCGCTCGGCTCCGGCCGGAGCGCGGCCGTCGCGGCGACCGCCAGCACCGACCCCGCGCCGAGGCCGATGAACGCGATGGAGATGAGCTGCAGGACCCGGTGACGACGCAGGACCGCTCGTTCCGCGGCGTCAGCCGCCGGAGGCGTCGAGGATGGCTGGGCTGCCGATGGCGTCTCCGCCGCGCGCGGGATCAGGTGTTCGTCACGCCTCGCAGCTTGCGCTCCGGAGTGGTGTCCGCGGCGCGGTCACCGCGAGCTCCCGATCCCTTGGCGCCGGCCGCGGCGGCGACGCGGGAGGGGCGCTCCGGGCGATCGAGCTCCCGTCCGCAGTAGGCACACAGCGGCCATTCGGGCTCGGCGAGGCGGTTGCACGAGGGGCAGACCCGGTGCAGCCGCGTGCGGCAGTTCGGACACACCAACCAGTCGTTCTGTACCCGCTCGCGGCAGACCGGGCACACCTCGTTGCGCTCCACCTCGGCCAGCAGCGATTCCTCCGCGAGCGAGCGCTCGTAGACCTCGGCGAGGGTCTCACGCGGCCGCACGATGAGGTACAGGACCACCGCGAACAGGAACAGCAGCGGCGTGAAGAAGATGATCAGGGCGGCCGCGAAATAGGGCAGGATCGGGTTCTCGGTTCGGGCCTGCATGTCGCGGAACGCCCAATAGGCGGTGCCCAGCCAGAGCAGCACCACGTACAGGACGATGAGCTGCCCGGCCAGCTGGACGACAGGGTTACCGACAAAGTCGTTCCAGATCTTGCCGGGATCCGGCAGGCCTGACGGCATGGATCAGTGCCTCTCTTCGGGTTACTCGCGGGCGGCGGCGTCGGGCGGCACCGATTCCGGCGCGACGGCCATCGTAGCAGACGACGGGCCACGCTCCCGCTCGGCTGCCAGGGCGGCGATCGCTTCGACCACGACACGATGCTCGACCTCGAGCACGCGCGCGGCGAGCGTCTCGGGGCTGTCGTCGGGGTGGACCGGGACGCGGGCCTGGAGCCGTGGCGGGCCGGCGTCGAGCTCGGCGCTGACGGCGTGGACCGTTACCCCTGTCTCGCGGTCGCCCGCGGCGAGCACCGAGCAGTGGACCGCCATGCCGATCATCCCCGCTCCTCCGTGCGCGGGGAGGAGCGAGGGATGGATGTTGAGGGTCATGCCATCGAACGCCGCGAAGTAGGTTGGCCGCAGGACCTGGTCGTAGCCGGCGAGGAGCGCCACCTCCACGCCCGCCAGCCGCAGGCGCGAGCCGATCGCCGCGTCGCGTGCCTCGGGGCCTGCGAAGTCGCGACGTGCCAGCACGACCACCGGGACGCCGTGACGCTCCGCGACCTTCAGCGCCGGCACCCCAGGGCGATTGGAGATGACGATCACCGCCTCGACCCCCGGCAGATCGCCGCGCGCCGCCGCGTCAAGCACCGCGCCCAGGTTCGAGCCGCGCCCGGAGACCAGGATGCCGAGCCGCATCGGTGCCGGCGCGGCGATCAGCAGAAGACCACCCTTGGCTGGTCGGCCGTCGCGCGCACCACGCGTCCGACCCGGACCGCATCGGGCACGGCGGAGCGTGCCTCCTGCTCCAGATCCGCGCGCACCACCGCCGTCAGCCCGATCCCCAGATTGAAGGTGCGCACCATCTCGGCATCGGGGATGTCACCACGCTGCTGAATCAGGCTGAAGATCGGGGGCACGCTCCACGACCCGGTTTCGACCTCGACGCCGAGGCCATCGGGGAGCGTGCGGGGGATGTTCTCGACCCAGCCGCCGCCGGTCAGGTGCGCAAGTGCGAGCAGCGCGCCGCCCGCGGCGTCAAGCCGGCTGCGCAGCGCGCGGATCTCCGAGAGGTAGGACCGATGCGGGGCGAGCAGCGCATCCCCGATCGTTCCGGAGATACCCGGCGCGCTCCGCGCCCAGCCGCCCTCGCCCAGGATCCGGCGTGCGAGCGAGTAGCCGTTGGTGTGCAACCCGCTCGATGGGATGCCCAGCAGCACGTCCCCGGCCTGGACCGCCGACCCATCGATCACCCGCTTGCGGGCCACGACGCCCACGATAAAGCCGGCGAGGTCGTAGTCACCGTTGCGGTACACATCGGGCAGTTCCGCGGTCTCGCCGCCCACCAGCGCAACCCCGGCAGCGATGCAGGCCTGCGCCATGCCGCCCACCACTTCCGCCACGAGCTCGGCGCGGAGCCGCCCGACGGCCACGTAGTCGAGGAAGAAGAGCGGATCGGCGCCGTGGACCGCGATGTCGTTGATGCAATGGTTGACCAGGTCGACCCCGATGCCGGCGTGGCGCCCCAGCGCGATCGCCAGCTTGAGCTTGGTTCCGACCCCGTCCGTGCTGGCGACCAAGACCGGATCGGGGTACGCGGCGGCGTCGAACGCGAAGAGGCTCGCGAAGCCGCCGATGCTGCCCAGCACCGACGGCGTGACGGTGGCTGAGGCGGCGCGGGCCACCAGGTCCACCGCTCGCTTCCCCTCGTCGATGTCGACGCCCGCCTGGCGGTAGCTGCCGGCCACGATCGTCAGCCGCGCTCCAGCGCGAACTTGTCGATGTCGAGCGGCACGTCGGTGGGATACCGGCCGTCGAAGCAGGCCGTGCAGCGTGCGTCGGTGCGCCCCCCGACGGCCTCCAGCAGGCCCCGCTGGGACAGGTAGCCGAGCGAGTCGGCCCCGATCCGTTGCCGGATCTGCTCGGTGGTGTGCGACGCCGCAATCAGCTCCGAGCGACGCCCGGTGTCGACTCCCATGTAGCACGGGTAGCGCATCTGCGGCGAGTGGATTCGGACGTGGACCTCGCGCGCGCCGGCACGCCGCAGCATGGCGACGATCGGTCCGGTCGTGGTGCCGCGCACGATCGAGTCATCGACCACCACCACCCGGCGGTCGCGCAGGATCTCGGGCAGAGGGTTGAACTTCATGCGAACCGCCTCCTCGCGCGAGCTCTGCAGCGGCTGGATGAAGGTGCGGCCCACGTAACGGCTCTTGATCAGCCCTTCGCGATACGGCAGCTGTGCCTGCTCGGCGTACCCGATGGCGGCCGGGATCGCCGAATCGGGGACGGGCATCACCAGGTCGGCCTCGGCAGGATGCTCGACCGCGAGGCGGCGGCCCATGGCCAGGCGCGCCTCGTACAGCAGCCGCCCGTCCATCACGCTGTCGGGACGGGCGAGGTAGACGAACTCGAAGAGGCACAGTCGCTCCCGGTCACCGGTTGGCTGGGACCGATGCGAATGCACGCCTTCGGCGTCGATGGTCAGAATCTCCCCGGCGTCGACGTCGCGGAGGAACGTGGCGCCCATCGCGTCGAGGGCGACGCTCTCACTGGCGACCGCCCATCCGCCGCGCCCGCCGAAACGTCCGAGCACCAACGGCCGGAACCCGATCGGATCGCGGGCAGCGATCAGCGCGGTCGCGGTCAGCATCGTGAAGGTCGAGGCGCCGGTCACCCTGCGAAACGCCTGCTCGACGCGTGGCGCCCAGCTGCGGCCGGGTGCGTGGGCGATGAACTTGGCGAGCACCTCCGTGTCGCTGGCGGTCGTGAACTCCACCCCCTGCTCGCCGAGCTCGTCGCGCAACGACGCAGCGTTCATCACGTTCCCGTTGTGGCCGAGCATCAGCTCGCCGAGGTCGCTGTGCGCGTACACCGGCTGCACGTTGGGGAGCGTGTTCGATCCGGTGGTGCTGTAGCGCGTGTGACCGATGGCGATCCGCGCCGGACCGCGGCCGCCCGGCTCGCTCGCCTCGAGCCCCCCGATCGTCTCCTCGTCAAAGACCTGACTGACGAGGCCCAGGCGCTTGTGGAGACGCAGCTGGTATCCGTCGCTGGCGGCGATACCAGCCGACTCCTGGCCGCGATGCTGCAGCGCATGGAGGCCAACGTGAGCGAGCCGGACCACGGGCGCCTCGGGCGCGTAGATCCCCAGCACTCCACACTCCTCGCGAGGCCCGTGAGGTTCATAGACGGGCAGCTCACCCGACGGCGCCAGGTCCGGGCCGGTCCCCGATTCGGTCAGCATTCGACGCGGCGGCGAGGCACCCCGGGATCATAGTCGCCGCTGGCTGCCGACGCGCGTCGAGGACGCCGATGGTCCCGGTCGAGTACTGCACCGGACCCCACCCCGGAGTGCCGGCGCACCGACGCACCGGGCCGCTCGCCGCGCCGTGACGATCGGGTGATGGCGTCGACGGGGATCCGGCCGCCATGCTCATGCCACCGATCCACCGCACGGTCAGCCACCGCGGAGGCCTCTTGCTCAGACTCGTCAGGGCGTTCGGATTCACCGCACCGGCGGTCATCGCCGTGTGCGCGACCCTGGCGGCCGCGCTGATCGCCGGCGCGCCGCATGCTGAGCGGATGGTCCTGATCTGGATCTTGGCGCTCGCCAGCCTGGCGGGCATGGCGACCATGGCGCTGGTGGCCTGGGCGTATTTCGGCTGGCGCCTGAACCGGGTGGCCACCGACCTGGAGGCGACGCTCGATGCCGCCGATCCGCCGCACCTCCGCGAATCGGGTATCCCGGCCGAGCGGCGCCTGGCGCGCGCCTTCAATGCGGCGACCGGCGCGTTCCTGCAGATCGAGGCCCGCGCGACGTACGACCGGCTGACGGGCATCGCGAACCGCGAGACGCTGCTCACCAGCCTGGCCGCCGAGGTTGAGCGCGCCGGCCGACATCAGAAATGGCTGTCGGTCGCCTTCTTCGACATCGATCGCTTCAAGACGATCAATGACACCTACGGCCACAACTCGGGGGACGCGGTGCTTCGGCAGGTGGCCCGCCTGGTAGCGGACAGCATTCGCGCCAGCGACATGTGTGGTCGCTACGGCGGCGAGGAGTTCATGCTGATCCTGCCCGAGACGAGCCCTGAGGAGGCGGTCGATCTCGCGGAGCAGCTTCGGACCCTGGTGATGGAGACGCCGCTGCACATCCCCGGAGAGCAGACCACGCAGGCCACGATCAGCATCGGCATCGCCGGGGGGCGCGGCAGCGAGCTGCAGCCGGATCGGCTGGTCGACGAGGCCGACGCCGCGATGTACGCCGCCAAATCGCTGGGACGCAACCGGACATATCTCTTCCGCGATGTCGACGAAGGGGCTTCGGTGCGCCGCGCACCGATCTCGGCAGACCGACGGTCGGCGGCCTCGGCCATCGGCCAGTGGGCGAGCGCGACCGCGACCGAAGCCCTCGCATCGGTCCTCGCGCCCCAGCCGACACATCGGGGTCGCCCTTCCGACATGATCGCCTCGCTGGCGACCGGCATGGCGCTCGAGCTCGGGCTGCCAAACGAGGAGGTCGAGCGTGTACGGATCGCCAGCCTGCTCCACGACCTCGGCCAGCTGGCGGTGCCCGTGGAGATCCTCGACAAGCCGGGCAGCCTGTCCGACGGGGAGTGGCAGACGATCGGGGAGCACCCAAGAATCGGGCAGGTCATCCTGGAGCATGCGTCCAGCCTCCGCGAGGCGATCCCCGTCGTCCTCCATCATCACGAGCGGTTCAACGGGACCGGCTATCCGCACGGGCTGAAGGGCAACGAGATCCCGCTCGGCGCGCGGATCGTGGCCGTCGCGGACGCCTATCACGCCATGGTCCACGAGCGACCGTACAAGCGCGCGCTCAGCCACGAGCGGGCGCTCGCGGAGTTGCGCCACCATGCCGGCAGCCAATTCGATCCCGCGGTGGTCGACCTGTTCTGCGCGATCTACGCGGAGGCGGTCCCCCCCGATGGCCTTCAGCAGGTCCATCGGCTCCACGACCGCGCCCGAGTCGGCCCGGAGCGCATCGACGCTCAGGCCGCGGCACTGGCACTCGCCGAACAGCATCTGGGGCCAGGGACGCGGACCGACCCCGACGGAGACGGGGCAGCGGCGCCTGCAGACGATTCCACCGATGCGCAGGCCGCCCGAGCGCGCGGCCGCGACCCTCGGCGGCGGCACGCGATGGAGGCGGCCGGATGAAATCCCGGGCGGGACTTGGGGGTCGGGCTGACACTCGTCGGCCCGACCGCCCGGGAGCGCCCAGCGTTCAGAAGGGCTGCTCGTAGGCGCTCCGAAGAGAGTCGAGCCCAACCGCCAGCTCCACATCCCCAACGTCGATCCGCAGGGCCGGACCGCCCGCCGAGCCGATGCGCGACGCCTCCACCCCCGCATCGCGCGCAGCGGCCTCCAGATCGGCAGCACGTCGCGGTGAGACGCTGAGCAGCACACGCCCGACCGATTCACCGTACAGGGCGGCGGTCGGTGCCGCGCGGGGTGCCGGCCGTGCGACCGTCGCTCCCGCGTCGGAGGCGATCGCCATGCGCGCCAGCGCGACCCCGAGACCCCCGATCGACAGGTCATGCGCCCCGCGAACCAGCCCCGCACGCGCGAGCTGCGGCACCAGACGGATGAGGCGCACGGCGGCCGGGATGTCGAGGCGGGGCGCTCCGCCTCGGAACCCACGACGCCAGGCCAGCTCCGAGCCGGCGAGCCCGGCGACGTCCACACCCGGCTCCCCAACCAGCCAGATGTCGTCTCCATCGGTCCAGCCCATGCGCAGCAGCGCCGAGCGGTGCTCCAGCAATCCGACGCTGCCGATCACCGGAGTGGGCAGGATCGGCCCGTCGGGCGTCTCGTTGTAGAGGCTCACGTTGCCCGATACGATCGGGATGCCGAGGGCGGTGCAGGCCTCCGCCATTCCGGCCACCGCCTCGCGCAGCTCCCAGTACCCGCGCGTCGTCTCCGGCGACCCGAAGTTGAGGCAGTTCGTGATCCCGATCGGCTCCGCCCCGCTGCAGGCGACGTTGAGCGCCCCTTCCAGGACCGCGGAGGCCGCCGCCAGCCGGGGATCCAGCGCGCCGAGCCTTCCCGGCCCGTCGAGGCTGATGGCCAGCGCGCGCGCGGTGCCCTTGATCCGCAGCACGGCGGCGTCGCCGCTGCCGGGCGGCACCATCGTCCGCGTCCCGTTCATGTGATCGTACCGCTGCCAGATCGGCCGCCGGCTGCGGACGTTTGGCGCGCCGAGCAGCTCGAGCAGCGTCTCCTCGTCGGGTGGCAGGGCGGCCAGCGGCCGCAGGTCCATCGAACGGCGCAGCTCCAGGTCGGCGGGTGGCACGGCGTCCGGAACGTAGCGTGGCGCGTCCTCGGTCAGCGCCCGCGCCGGGACGCTGCAAGCGACCTCACCGCCCGCTCGGCAACGCACCACCGGCTCAGCGATGACCGTTCCGATGGGCACCGCCTGCAGATCGAACCGGGCAAACACCGCCTGCACTTCCGGCTCCCGGCCGGCGCGGACCACGATCAGCATCCGCTCCTGGGACTCGGAGAGGAGGAGCTCGTAGGGAGTCAGCCCCGTCTCGCGGCACGGCACCCGGTCGAGGTTCACCTCGACTCCCACCCCGCCCCGCGAGGCGAGCTCGGCCAGCGCACAGGTGAGGCCCGCGGCCCCGAGATCCTGCATGCCGACCACCGCCTCCGAGCCGGACAGTTCGAGGCATGCCTCCATCAGCAGCTTCTCGAGGAACGGGTTCCCGACCTGCACCGCCGGGCGCTGCCGGTCACGGTCCTCGCCGAGCGCGGCAGAAGCGAACGAGGCGCCCTGGATCCCGTCCCGCCCCGTCGCCGCTCCGACCAGCAGTAGCGTGTTGCCGACCCCCGCGGCGCGCGCGAGCGTGATCTGGTGGCTGGCAATCCCGACGCACATCGCGTTCACCAGCGGGTTGCCGCTGTACCCTGGATCGAAGGCGAGCTCCCCGCCGACATCGGGGATCCCGATGCAGTTGCCGTAGCCGGCGATTCCCGCCACCACACCGCCGAAGAGGTAGCGATTGCGCGCCGCAGCCGCGTCATCGGTCCCGCCGGTGGGGTCGTCCTCGGAGTCGAGCGGCCCGAAGCGCAGCGAGTTGAGCAGCGCAATCGGACGGGCACCCATGGTGAAGATGTCCCGGATGATCCCGCCGACCCCGGTGGCGGCGCCCTGGTAGGGCTCGACGGCGCTCGGGTGGTTGTGCGACTCAACCTTGAAGACGACGGCCAGCCCGTCGCCGATGTCGAGCGCTCCGGCATTCTCGCCGGGCCCGACCAGAACCCGCTCCCCCTCGCTGGGAAGCGTGGCGAGCAGCGGTCGCGAGTGCTTGTAGGCGCAGTGCTCGCTCCACATCGCGCCGAACATCCCGAGCTCGACTTCGTTCGGCTCACGGCCGAGCAGTTCGCGGATCCAGGCCAGCTCGGCCCCGGAGAGGCCATGGAGCTCGATCGGAGGAGCGAGGGTCAGGCCTGCGGCCCTCCGAGCGGGCGATCGTGTCCGGTCTCCGGCAGCAGCGCACCGACCGATACCGCCAGCATGGCGAGCGCGAACAGCACTGCACCGAATGCGGCGGCGCCGATCGACAGCCGGTCAAGCCCGATACCGAACCCAACCAGCGCCACGGCGAGGATCGCCAGGCTGAGGTGCGGGACGCGCGGCACCAGCGTCGCAAAGAAGACCGTCGCCGCCACTCCCAGCAGCAGGAGCAGGAGCAGGATGTTGACGCCACTCGCCAGGCCCCAGCCTGCGGTGTAGCGCTCGGCAAATGCGACCCACGGCAGGAAGAGGGCCACCACCGCCAGCATCGCTCCGACACCGATCAGCCAGCCGGAGAGGGTCACCGGCCAGGTCACCCCCTGTGCCCCGGCGCGCGGCCGGACCGGGGCGTGGGCGGCCGCTGGCGGCGCCACCGGGGCCACCGGTCCCACGTCGGCGGCCTGGACCGGCTCGATCGGCGCTGGCCCCTCGCCAGAATCTGCGGCCGCGGTCGGCTCGGGGTCGGTCGGAGGAATCTGCGGAGGCGCATCGGCCAGCGGCTGCTCCGCCGCGGGATCCGGCCATCCGGGAGCGGGGGGAAGCTCGCTCGCAGCGTCAGCCTCGATCGGCTCGCCGCAGGCCGGGCAGAAGCGGGCGTCCTGCTCGACCTCAGTGCCGCAATTCGCGCAGAAATGCGTCATCGGCTCAGCTCCGCGCCAGCCGGGTGGCCACGCCGATGGTCACGATCAGCGAGGCGAGGAGGAAGATGATGCCTCCCGGCGTCAGGGCGCGCAGCCGGTCGCTGACGCCGGCGCTCGGCCCCCCGAGCAGCTCGACCACCACGAAGAGTGCAGCCAGGCCAAGCGCCCAGACCAGGACCACCAGCAGGCCGGTGAGCTGGAGTGGTGCCGCTGCCGCGCGGAAGAGACCGGCAATCACCAGCACCACGAGCAGCGCCACGAGGACCGGTGCCGCCGCCCCGAGGGCCAGGTACAGCTTGTCCGTGACGCCCGGCGCCGCCGAGAGCCCGCTCCAGAACGCCGGTCCGTATCCGCCCGGGCCGGCCGCCCGCTCGTACAGCGAGGTGGAGCCGAAGGCGAACGGCAATATCCAGGCGGCCCCGATCCCGATCGCACCGATGAGCAGGACCAGCGGTCCGAGGATCGCCCCGCCGCGGCGCGCAGTCGTGCCCGCCGCCTCTTCGTGCTCCGCCACCGCCGGAGGGACGTAGCCGGCCGGGGCGCCCTGCGCGGCGCGCAGGTTGGCGCCGCAGTTCTGGCAGAAGGTGACCCCGGCTCGGTTGTGCGTCCCACATCTGGGACAGGCGACCGTCCCATCCGGGGTGCCCGGTCGCTCCAGGGTGGCCGCCACTCCGGCGGCAATCAGTCGCTGGCCGCAGTTGCGGCAGAATGCCAGACCGGGTCGGTTCTCCGTTCCGCAGCGTGGACATTGCGTGCTCTCGCCCACGCCGGTTGCCGGGACCGCGTGCGCGGCGGTCTCGGCCTCGGTGGCGCGCTCCGCCGCGGCGCGCTGTGGTGCATCGAACGCCTCCGCTTCGGCAGGGGGCGGGGACTCACGCGGCGGCAGCTGCGCCTCCGCGGGCGCCAGGTCCGCCTCTGCAGGCGGCACCTCGCCATCGGATTGGGTCGGGTCGCGAACCGGCTCGGTGGCCGGTGCGTTGGGATCGACCGGCTGGCCGGGATCCCGCTCCTCGTGGTCCATCGAGCTCACACCCTCTCGCTGCCGCCGGGCCCGGTGGCGGGCATCATAGCCGACGCTCAGCCCTCGCCGGCTGCCTCGCCAGCCACGCGTCGAGGGCGCGGAAGAACGCCAGGCCGTCGGTGCCGCCCGTCTCCGGATCGGCCGCACGCTCCGGGTGCGGCATCAGTCCCAGGATGTTGCCCCGCTCGTTGACGATCCCCGCGATGCTGCGCATCGAGCCGTTCGGGTTCGCCTCGGCAACCGCGCGGCCATCGGCATCGGTGTAGCGCAGGACCACCCGCCCGCTGGCCTCCAGGTCGTCGAGCGTCGCCTCGTCTGCGTAGTAGCGACCCTCGCCGTGCGAGATCGGCAGCCTGATCAGATCCGCGTCGCGCATTGTCCCCAGGAACGGCCCCGTCGCCGCGTCGACACGCAGCCACTGCCATGCGCAGCGGAACTCGAGGTGGTCGTTGCGCAGGAGCGCTCCCGGCAGCAGCCCCGCCTCGCTCAGGATCTGGAAGCCGTTGCACGAGCCGATGACCGGGCCGCCCTGCGCGGCAAAGTCGCTCACGGCGCGCATCACCGGGGAGAAGCGCGCGATCGCGCCGGCCCGCAGGTGGTCGCCGTGGGCGAATCCGCCGGGCAGCGCCACGGCATCAATCGCGTCGAGTCTCGTCTCGGTGTGCCAGACCGCGCGCGCCGCCCAGCCGAGCGAATCGGCGACGTCCAGGAAGTCCCTGTCACTCCAGGTCCCGGGAAAGACAACCACCGCCACGCGGGGCGTCGTCACCCGATGCGCTCCGGAACGGGAGCGGCGACATCGGACCGGACCTCCCACCAGGCCTCCTCCATCACCGGGTTGGCGAGAAGGCGCCGCACCATGTCGCTCACCGCCGCTTCCGCGGCGGCGGCGTCGGCTGCCTCGAAGCGGATCCGCAGCAGCTTCCCAGCCCGCACTTCGTCGACCGTCAGATGGCCGAGGGCTCGGAGCCCGCCGGCGATCGTCTGTCCCTCCGGGTCGGCGATCCCGGAGCGCAGCGCGACGTGGACATCGGCGAGCCAGCGCACTACGCCGATCCCTCGGCGGGGCGCCAGGCCGTCCCGGTCAGCCGCTCGTACGCCTGCAGATACCGATCTCGTGTGCCCGCGATCACCTCGTCCGGCAGCTCGGGAGCCGGCGGCTCCCGGTTCCAGCCAGCCGCGGTGACGAAGTCCCGCACGTACTGCTTGTCATAGGAGGGCGGACTCGTCCCCGGCTGGTAGCGGGCCGCGTCCCAGAAGCGGCTCGAATCGGGGGTCAGCACCTCGTCGATCACGGCGACCCTGCCGTCGATCCAACCGAACTCGAACTTGGTGTCGGCCAGCACGAGGCCCACCGCCTCGGCAATCGCCGCGCCGGCCCGATAGAGCGCGATCGATCGCTGCTCGAGCTCCGCCGCCACCTCGCCGCCGACCATCTCGGCCAGCGAGGCGCGCGTGATCGTCTCGTCATGGCCGATGTCGGCCTTGGTCGACGGCGTGAAGATCGGCTCCGGCAGGCGATCCGCCTCGCGCAGGCCCGGTGGCAGCCGGTGGCCCCCCACGACTCCGGCCCGCAGGTAGTCGGTCCAGCCCGATCCGGCCAGGTAGCCGCGAACGATGCACTCCGCGTCGATGCGCTCCGCGCGCCGGACCAGCATCGAGCGCCCGATGAGCTCCGGCCGTCGCGCCGGCTCGGGCAAGTCAGCGGTGCGGATGGACCCGAAGTGGGTGGGGCCCAGCGACGCCAGCCGCTCGAACCACCACGCCGAGAGCCGATTCAGCACCGCCCCCTTGTCCGGGATCGGCTGCGGGAAGACGACGTCGAAGGCCGACAGTCGATCGCTGGCCACCATCAGCAGCCGATCATGGTCGACGGTGTAGGTGTCGCGCACCTTGCCACGATGGACGAGCTCGAGCCCATCGATTTCGCTGACGGCACTGGTCACGGCGTGTCCGGTCACGGCATTTCCTCCGCGCGTCGATTGTGGTCGGACCTGACCAGTGGCCCATCGGCGGCGTCGCGGTTCAGCTCTGCGGACCACCAGCCCGAGGTCCACGCGTGCAGCGCCCCGGATGCCAGGAGGAGACACAGCCAGATCGCCACGAAGCCTACCAGCAGAAACGGCGTCGCCGCGGTGCCGAGGCGCGCGATGGACAGCGAGCGGGCGATCGGTGCCCAGAGCAGGTGCAGCAGCAACGCGGAGGCAGCCAGCATGGCCAGGTACAGGCCAAGGGTCGCGAGCGCGGTGACGACCAGTGCCGCTGGTCGCCGCACCAGCTCCCGGGCTGCACCACGCAGCGCGCCGCTGATCGGCTCGCGCAGCACGCGCCGGGTGGCGACAGCCCCGAACGCCTGGCCGATGAGCGCCGAGAGGATCGCGAGCGCCACCCATGGCCAGACATCGGCGAGCACGCGCATCGCGAACGGCGAGCCCGCGTCGGGCGACTGGTACTCGCCGGGCGCCGCCGCGGCGACCGCCGTCGCAAGCAGGATGAGCGTCACGACGAACGGCAGCATGCCGCCGAGCTCCACGGCCCAGACGTTGACGGCGTCACGAGCGAGCGAGCCGCGCGGCGGCTGGACCGCATCGAGCCCGCGCAGCAGCGCCGCCTCGCCGAGCGCGACGAGCAGCGTGGCGACCATCACCATCACGAGCACGGCGACTCCCAGGAGCAGGCCTCGCACCGGGATGCCCGAAGGCTCGTTGAGCTGGCTGGCAACGAAGCCGAGGTCGCCCTGGTCAGGAAGCGGGACGACCGCCAACACGAACGGGATCCAGCCCAGGAACCCGAGCGAGGCGAGCGCACCGGGAACCCACAGGTCGGACCGCTCTCCGGCGATTCGCGCCGAGCTCGCGGCGCGCCGAATCCAGGCCCGCATCGGGCTATCCGTCGTCGAGCCCCACCGCGCGGTAGGTGGCGGCGATGCCCGACAGGTGATGCCGCAGGTCCATCGCGCCGGCGATCTCCTCGCCGCTCAGCCACTCCGCCACGCCTCCGTCGGCGCGGAGCTCGTCGCCGAAGCTGCGACTCCCCTCCGACGCGCGCCGGGCCGCCTCCTGCACCAGCCGGTAGGCCTGCTGGCGGTCCGCGCCCTTGGCGACCAGCGCGAGCAGCACAGCCTCCGAATACACCAGCCCGTGCAGCAGCTCCAGGTTGGTCGCCATCCGGTCGCGGTCGACCTCGAGTCCGTCCAGCAGGTCGCCGAACAGCCGCGTGGCGTAGGCCGCGACCCCCAGCGAGCGCTCGAGGATGAATCGCTCCGCGCTCGAGTGGCTGATGTCGCGCTCGTGCCAGAGCGCCATGTTCTCCAGCGCCACCAGCGCGTCGGCGCGGAGCAGCCGGGCCATCCCCGTGACGCGCTCCGAGAGGACCGGGTTCCGCTTGTGCGGCATCGCCGACGAACCCTGCTGCCCGGCACCGAACGGCTCGAATGCCTCGGCGACCTCCGTGCGCTGGAGGTGACGGACCTCGAGCGCCATGCGCTCCAGCGTGCCGCCCAGGATCGCGATCGCGCACAGCAGCTCGGCATGACGATCGCGGCTCACCACCTGGGTCGAAGCCGAGTCGGGGCGCAGTCCCAGCGAGCGGCAGACGAACGACTCGACCTCGGCGCTGACATTCGCGTGGCTCCCGACCGCGCCGGAGATCTTGCCGACCGCCGCCTCTTCTGCCGCGCGTGCCACCCGGTCACGATCCCGAAGCAGCTCGGCGTACCAGCCGGCGAGCTTGAACCCGAAGGTGATCGGCTCGGCATGGATCCCATGCGTACGACCGACCATCGGTGTCGTCCGATGCTCCAGGGCCAGGCCGCGCACCACGCCGATCAGCCGCTCGAGCTCGCCCAGTACCACGTTCGCCCCGTCCCGCAGCTGTACCGCGGACGCGGTGTCGAGCAGATCGGAGCTGGTGAGGCCAAAGTGCAGCCACCGGCCCTCGGGGCCCAGCCGCTCCGTGACGCTGCGCAGAAAGGCGATCACGTCGTGCCCGGATTCCTCCTCGATCTGGCGCGCGCGTGCCGGATCCACGTCGGTGGCGGCCTCGGCGATGCGCTGAAAATCCGCGTCCGGGACGACGCCGGCGGCGTGCAGCGCCTCCACCACCAGCAGCTCGATCCTGAGCCAGAGCTCAAGCCGGCGTCGCTCGGTGAAGACCTCGCGGATCTCGGGCAGCGCGTAGCGATCGATCACCGTTCGACCCTCGGCTGGATGCGCAGCTCGGCGCGTCCCGCCTGCTCGCGGCGGAAGGCCGCCACTCGTTCCGCAACGGCGGCGTCACCCAGCGCCAGGATGCGCGCGGCGAGGTGCGCGGCGTTCCGCGCGCCGCCGACCGCGACGGTGGCGACCGGCACTCCGGGCGGCATCTGGACGATCGCCAGCAGCGCGTCCTGGCCACCCAGCCCGCCCGCATCGAGCGGGATACCGATCACCGGCAGTTGGGTGAGAGACGCAACCACGCCGGGCAGGTGAGCGGCAAGGCCCGCGGCCGCGATGAAGATTCGGGTTCCGGCCGCTTCTGCCTCCGCGACGTACGCGCGCAGCGCCTCCGGCTGCCGATGGGCGCTGATGACGCTCGCCTCCCACCCGATCTGATAGGCGTCGAGCTGCTCGATGCAGCCCTGGAGCGCGGGCAGGTCGGAGCGTGAGCCACAGATCAGGGCGACGGCCGGAGCACTCGTCATCGCTGGCTAGGATAGCCTCGACCGCTCCCCATCAGGCAGCCCGCGTCAGGGGGCCGCCGGGTTGCGGCGCGGTCGGCAGCTCGCGCGCGGCCACGTCGGTTCGGTACTGCGCTCCGGTCAGCTCGACGCCCGCCACGGATCGGTAGGCCGTCGATCGCGCGGCCGGCAGATCGATCCCGCGGCCGACGAAGGTCACCACCCGTCCACCGGTGGCAACGTATCCGTCCTTCGTCCGTCGGGTCGCCCCGTGATAGCAGAGCGTCTCGCCGGCCGAAACTTCGGCGGGCTCCGCCCCCAGGATCGGGCGCTCCTCAGTCGGCCGGTCCGGATACCCCTCCGAGGCGATCACGACCCCCACCGCGGCCTCGGCCGGCGGCCGGATCGCGCCCTCCATCAGGGCCCGGTCGCCGCTCGCCACGCCGAGCAGCGCCGCGCCCAGGTCCCCACCCAGCAGCGGCAGGAGCACCTGAGCCTCCGGGTCACCCAGACGTGCATTGAACTCGAGGACCATCGGGCCGTCGGCGGTGATGATCATGCCCGCGTACAGCACGCCGCGGTACGGGGTCCCGGCCCGCGCGAGCTGCCATGCGATCGGCTCCAGCACCTCCGCCGCCACCTGCTCCACCGCGCCGCGACCGAACCAGGGGACCGGACTGTAGGCGCCCATGCCGCCGGTATTCGGCCCGACGTCGGCGTCATGGAGCCGCTTGTAGTCGCAGGCGGCGCCGAGCGGCACCACGACCCTCCCGCTGACCAACCCGAAGACCGACACCTCCCGCCCCGTGACGCGCTCCTCGAGCAGGACGCTGGCCCCCGCGGCGGCAAGGCCGAAGATCGTGCTCAGGGCCTCCTCCGCCTCTGCACGGCTGTCGGCGACGATCACCCCCTTGCCGGCCGCCAGCCAGTCCGCCTTGACGACCGGCGCGTGCTCCGACCGGCGCACGAAGTCGAGGGCAGCATCGCGGTCGACGAACGCGCGACTCGCCGGCGTCGGAATGCCGGCACGCCGCAGCTGCTCCTTGGCGAACGCCTTGCTGGTCTCCAGCCGCGCCGCGGCCCGCGTCGGGCCGCAGACCGGGACCAGCGCCCGCTCGAGGGCGTCCGCGAGACCTGCGGCGAGCGGCGCCTCGGGACCGATGACTGCCAGCGACACCCGCTCGTTGGCCGCAAAGCGCGCGACCGCATCCGGATCGAGCGGATCCAGCGCCGGCACGTTGCGCCCCACGGCCGGCGTGCCGCCATTGCCGGGCGCGATGAGGACCGACCCGACACTCTCATCGCGTGCCAGCCGCCAGGCGAGGGCGTGCTCGCGCCCGCCGCCGCCCAGGACCAGCACCTTCAGCCCGCGGGCCGCCACCCGATCAGCCTCCCGGCGAGGCGGCTGGCGACCCCGACGGCGCGGCCGATGGGGATGGCGCGGGCGTCCCGACCACTCTGGCGATCGCCGCCAGGACGTCGTTGAGCTGCTTGAGCTTTGCCTGGTAGCCGGCCAGGTCGCCGCCGCGCAGCGCCGCCTGCGCGTCCGAGTACAGCTGCTGAGCGCGAGCGACCAGCGAGGCGACATCTGCCGGCAGCGGGGTCCCGCCGAGCGCCGCGCCGGTCGCCTTGGACGCGAGAATGAGGTGCTCTCCGAGCAGAATGTTGAGCTTTGTCCGG
>QHBO01000046.1 GCA_003243965.1 Chloroflexota bacterium | reverse complement strand
CCACCGAACCGGGGCAACTCCAGTACGGACAGACGACGCTGGCGTGTCCGTACGTCGACCTCCAATCCACTGCAGCGCAGGAGTGGGGCCACGTTGTTTCCCTCAACCACACGAACCAGAGTACCCGAGATGTCATGTATCCAACGATCCCGTGCGGAAGCACGTCCAAACGCAACCTGACGAGCCATGACTTGGCGAGCATTTCAGCCTTGTACCCAGCGCACTAGGAGGGTGAAGCGATGAGAATGCTCGCTGGACTGGCTGGTGCGGCCATCGTGGCGGCCGGCGCATGGGCCATCCTGGCATTGGGCCCCACCTCCAGCCCTAACCCGCGGACTGTAGGAGCGGTTGAGGAGACACCGGCTCCCGCCGGACCCCGGCAGACTCACTACCGGGTAAGCGCGTCCTACGCGCAGTACACGCTTCAAGATCTGCGAACACAGGCGGAAGCAGTTGTCTTGTTTACGGCAACTGGGGTGTTCAGAACCCACTGGAACGATGCCGCCAACCTCCCGTGGGCCCTTGGCGAGGTAGGTAAGAAGTCGCACATCTATCGAGACGAGACAATCGTCGTCACGAAGGTACTGAGCGGGTCCATTGCCGCGTCATCCATTATCGTGAGAGCGCTCGGCGGGACCGTCGGCGACATGTCAATCGAATACGAGGAGGACGTGCGGCTCCAGGCCGGCAAATCCTATATCGGATTCCTGCGCCGTGAGGACACTCCTACCCAAGAGGGTTCCGAGAGGTTCTGGACCTTCGTATGGCAGGGTAACGGTGTGTTTACGCAAACAGGGACCGGATGGCAGAATTACGCGGGCATGACCGCTTCAGCGGCCGATCTGGTGCAATGAAGAGAACTCGTCTGCTGGCGTGGAGCACTGGAGTCCTGGTATTGCTCATCGCAGTATCAGCATGCCGTTCGCCGACGGTTATCGTCGACCGCACCGCGTACGTCGTGATTGATGGAGCACACTACTCCGGCGGGCCCGCCACCAGTTACAACATCGAACGGGCGAAGCTCAGCAAGGATGGCGCCGCCCAAGAGATCCACGCCGCCGTCCGGGGTACGGACGTCTATCGGCTCTCTGGCATAGATCCTAGTCGGGTCGTTATCATGCTCTCAGACGACCCAAATGAATCCCGATATTGGATCTTGTTCCGTGACGGCATTCTGCCCGAGTCGGCGAACCAAGAGCTCGACTGGAGCTTTCCCACGGTCCCAGGGCTGTGTCACTACCTACGGAAGCCGCCAGCGAATTGTGCCTAGAGACCCACTCACACGAGAATAGGGGTCGATGATGGCAGCCAGAGTGGCGGTAGTTGGGCTGGTGGTTGTTGATCTAATTAGTGTTGCGCTGATCGCATTCATGCGCCCTTGATCCGCGCCGAGCCAGAGCTTCCGGCTCGGTCCTATGCTCAGCTGCGGTCAGGGGACGCCGTCCGCGATTGCGGAGGTGGGGCGACTCGCGCCGGGCCACCGGATCACCGAACTCCAGGCCGCTGGGTACGGTGCGGTGCAGGCGATTTCGGGCGTTCTCTACGCCAAAGGCTCGCAGCCGCTCGACACCAAGGCGCTTGCCGTTAATCCGGCGTTGGCCTCCCTCGCCGCTCTTCTATATCGAACCAACGACATGTCGATGGTGTCCTGCAACTACCGCCTGGCAGATAACCCGACCGCCAAGCAGATCGCAGCTGCCGCCACCCAGACCATGCTCGCCAACGGCGTCCTGACCGAGGCCGAGTTGCAGGCCGAGTCGACGATCTTCTTCGTGACCGACGATCCGACGAATCCAAATTAGCTCCTGCTGGTGGTGGAGCTGCTCCTGCTGGAGGGGGCCGATGCAGCCGGCGTCAAGAGCTGTGTGGCGACCGTCGACCGGGCATCGCACACGATCACGGGAGTTGGTCGCGGCAACATCTTCGTCGGACAGTAGGACGCATACCTGTCCGGCGCCATTCGCCGGTCGCGACAACCACCGACGCGGCCAGCGCCAGCGACGGGGTGAGATTCGCAGGATGGATGCGCGTCTGAGATCATCTACCAAGTTCCATATTCACGGGTCTCCGCCAGCGGGATACGTAATGTCGAGTGGTCGGACGATCATTGAAGGGTCACGGAGCCGTTAGTGCGCCCAAATATGCGGTTGTAGTAGACATACGCGTACGCCGGGGCAGTCCACCCCGGCTCGACGCTGCAGAAGCCATCGTTGCCGTAGAAGCACTGACTCAAATGCGCGTTGCTTGCGCTTTCCCGGACCAAACGCTGATGGTTGACCATCCAGTGCCTCAGCGCTCCGGTCGCCGTCGCGGTGATGGTTGACCGGCTCGTCCACCACCCGAGGTGATCGTCCTCAAGGGCGAGTCATACCGGCTCCGCGGCAAACGCGAGGAGGTGCTGACCGCCGAAAAGGAGCGCTGACCTGCTCAGTTTTCAACCGGTGATTCCTGCTCAGGTTTCAGCCGGCGTTGACACAACCTCCAGTCGATGATGATCCGGGCGCCCCACGGGACCCAGGAACGAGGCCACCACCAGCCACGCAAAGAGGCAGGCGAGCACGACGTTGCGGGCCACCAGAAGCGCAACGGGCAGTGGCTGGAGCGCGATGAGCGCCTCGTATGCGAACGGGAAGAGCACGGCGGTCAGGCCTAAAACGACCACCGCCGCAGCCAGCTCCCACCGACGGCGCATCGTCGCCGCCAGCAGAGGGATCAGCCACACCAGGTACTGGGCGGAGAAGACTCTCGACGAGAGCAGCACGGCCAGCAGCACGATGAGCATCCCGCGCCATGCCGTCTCGAGCCTCGGCACTCCGCGTCCGGCCCGCATGCCGGCGATCGCGGCCGCGTAGCCGAGACCCACCACCACCAGCTGGAAGGCTCCGATCCACGGGTCGAGGGCGTCCACTGCCGGTCCGGCGAGGTTGAATGACCCGCTGCCGAACACGATCTGCACCGGGGTGATACCCGCCGAGCCGGCGAAGGCCACGAGGCTGCCGACCAACGTCTCGATCTGCATCGGCCTATGGAGCTGGAAGGCCACGAAGGCCGGGGCGCCCTGCAGCACGAGCAGATAGGGAGCAAGGCCTAGCACGGCCGCCGCGAGGAAGCCCAGCAGCGCGAGGAGCGCGCAGCGTCGGCGTCCGCGGTACAGAAACCAGGCCACCACGACCGGCTGCAAGACCGCCGGATAGAGCTTCAGCGCGAAACCGATGCCGAGCGCCGCACCCGCCACCAGCGCCGTGTCGGCGCTCATCGCCGCCATGGCCGCCAGCACGGCGAGCATGGGCCACACGTCGAACCGCGCGACGATGACCACGGTCGCCAGCAGGCAGAGGCCGGCATACAGCGCCGTCGCGGGTGGAACGGCCAGCTGCCCCGCTCCCGCCACCGTGCGGCGAAGGAGGGCCAGCCCGGCGCCTGCCGCACACGCCGTCAGCAGCGTGTACAGCGCGGCATACAGCGGAAACGAGAGCGCTCCGAGGCCGATGATCTGCGGGACGAGAAGCGGCACCAGCGCCAGCGGAGGGTACTGGCGCAGGTAGTCGGTGTCGTCCAGCTGGCCCCGCAGCACCGCGGCGGCGTAGTCGTGGTAGAGACGGAGGTCGCCGTTCCAGCGCTGCGCCGCCGGCGTCGTCTCGATCGCGAAGCCGATGGCGGCGATGCTCAGCGCCAGGACCACCGGCGCGCCGAGCGACCGGAGGACACGCCGCCGAGCGCCGACCGGGTGCCGATCCCGGCTCTGGCGCGCAGCGTCCGCCCGGCTCAGCGGCCGCGCTCCGGGATCGGCGCATCTGGGATCCCGTTCCCGCCGATCAGGAGGTAGGAGACGTCATAGACGAAGAAGCGGGGACTGGCGAGCACCACCGCGGTCGCGCCTGCAAGCCACCCGTAGCGGCCGGCGGCGAGCACCACCGAGGCGATCACCGCACCGCCGGCCACCGCGATGTACGCCGGCAGATACCCGACCAGCAGGCTGGCGACCCCAGCCTGGGAGACGTAGCCCCGCAGGTCGTACAGGAACGCCGGTGCCCACAGCACGGCGGCCACCGCCACGCAGAGCGCCACTCGCAGCCATTCGCGTCGACCGAGGTACACCAACGCCAGCAGGATGGGGAAGATCTTCAGCGAGGCGGCCATGCCGACCCACAGGGGCCCGCTGCGCCGTTCGACGCCCCAGGCCAGGCTCGCCACCATCAGGGCCTGCACGTTGCCATACGCCGATACTCCGATCAGGAGCGGCCAGAAGAACGCCACCTGCAGCCATGCGCGGCGCCGCGCCAGGGGCGTCACCGCGACACAGGAGGCGGCGACCAGGATCGTCGACCAGATCGCGCCGGCGACCTGCACCGGCAGGAACGTGAACGGGACGGCAAGCCATGCGAACCAGGGGGCGTAGCGGTAGACGTCCGACGCCTCCACGTTGCCGACCACCGGGTACAGCTGTGCCCCATGACGCAACCGGAGTGCGGCGTTCCAGTACGCGGCCGCATCGCTCTGCGTCCACCTCGTGACCGCGAAGTAGAGGATGCTGATTCCCACGCCGATGATCACCGCCGCCGCAACGATCCTGGCGATCCGCTCGGCGGGCGGGCGATGCACGATCACGCTGCGCGGCAAGATGCCAGGCTGTCGAGGCCCCACCGCGCCATGATGATGCACTGGCGCACACCGAAAACGAGGTTGGCCGCATGACGAGCACCGGCTCCGTGGGTCGCGCGCTCCTCGGCGCGTCGGACGCATCCGTCCTGGCGCGGGGCGCGCGCCTGGTGAGCGTGGCCATCCTCATCGCGATCGGCATCAGCCATGTCTTCTGGGCGCTGCTGCAGTGGCCGCTGCACGACATGGACGTCTACCTCGCCGCCGCGACGCGACTCCGCAGCGGAGGGCCGCTGTACGCGCCCGGCGGCCCCAGCTTCTTCGCCTATATCTACGCTCCGTGGTTCGCGGCTGCCTGGATCCCGCTCTCCTATCTTCCGCGCGCGGTGGTGGCGATCGGCTGGTCGACGATCCTGGTCCTGGCCACCGCGGGGGTCGGATGGATTGTGTGGTGGCGTGGACGCTCCGGGCCGGTGCTCGCCCTGCTCGTCACCCCGCCCCTCTTGGCCGTGTCGGCGGGCGGCAACGTCCAGGCGCTGCTGGTGCTCGGTCTCCTCGCGGGCCTCAACCGCCGTTCGGGGCCGATCTGGGTGGCGCTGGCCGCCTCGCTGAAGCTGACCCCGATCTTGTTCTGCGCCGTGTACGTTCGGCGCCGCCAGTGGTGGCGCGCGCTCGCCGCGCTGGTTCTGACCGCGGTGCTCCTGCTGCCGGCACTGCCGATGGGCCTGGCGGGTCAGCTCAGCTTCGCCGCCCGAGACATCGCGGCCCCGTCACTGCTCGGCGCATTCCCGCCGATCTACGTCCTCAGCGTCGTCGCGGCGCTCATCGCCCTCGTCGTGCTGCCCGATCGCTTCGCGCCGCTGGGCGCCGCTCTCGCCGCGGTGCTCGCCCTTCCGCGGCTGTTCGTCTACGACGTCACGCTGCTCGCCGTCGGCGCGGTCGGGGCCTGCCGCCCGCATCACCGCGAGCGCCCCACGAGCCCGGCGAGCGACGGTGCCGGGCCACACCGCTTTGACGAACAGAGCGCCTCCACCTAGCATCCAGGCGTGTCATCCCCCGCAGCCCGTCCGCATGACGGATCCGACTCGCCGAACGGCGTTCCATCCGCGTTGCCGTCGATTCCCGACCACGAGGCCGCCATCGCCAGCGCCCCATACGTCCGCCACCGGCGGACGCATCGGTCCAGGAGTGGGCCGCGCGCCCGCGTCCTGCAGCTCCTGGCCGCCGGGGGGAATGGCGGTGCGCAGGAGAGCTACTCCGGTCTGCTGCTGCGTCTCGACCGTCGGCGCTATGAGGTCCACGCACTGAGCCTCAGCCGCGGCGCCGCCGTTCAGCGGCTGGAGCGTCTGGGAATCGAGGTCTCGGTCATCGACGCGGTCGACGACGAAACGGCCATCCGCGAGCTGGCCGCCTACCTGCGCCGGCATGAGATCGATCTGCTGCACGCGCACATGTACCGCGCGGAGGTGGTCGGCACCCGGGCCGCGCTCGCCGCGGACACACCGGTGATCGTCGCAACCGTCCATTCCTCGCGAGTGCGATCGGCGGCGGATGTGGCCACCCTCGCCACGCTCACATCCCGCATCGATCGCCTCATCGTCCCGAGTGCCAGCATCGCGGCCAAGGTGCACCGGGAAGGGCGTGGGGTCGCCCCGTTCACGGTCGTTCCGAATGGCGTGGACCTGTCGCGATTCAGCCTTCCACTTCCGGCCTCGAGGCTGCGGGCTGACTGCAACATCCCCGCCGACGCGTTCCTGCTCGGCACCGTGGCGCGGCTGGAGCCGGAGAAGGGGCACCGATACCTGGTTGCCGCCATGCCGGCGATCGTCGCCGCCTGCCCCGATGCCTACCTGGTCATCGTCGGAGAGGGCTCGCTCAGCGAGGAGCTACGCGCCCAGGCCTGGGAGCTTCCCGCGCCGACCCGCGATCGCGTGATCTTCACCGGGCGCCGTGAGGACATCAGTGCCCTGACCGCCGAGCTGGCGGTCGCGGTCGCTCCGTCCCTGCGCGAGGCGCAGGGGATCTCGCTCCTGGAGGCGATGGCCCGGGGCAAGCCGGTGGTGGCGTCCGCGGTCGGCGGGATCCCCGAGGTGGTGACCGATGGCCGTGACGGCCTGCTGGTGCCGCCGGCCGATCCGGCAGCGCTGGCCTCGGCGATCACCCAGCTTGCCCGCGATCCCGGACTGCGCCGCCACATGGGGGAGCGGGGGCGGGCCGCCGTTGCGGAGCGATTCAGCATCGAGGCGATGGTGCGCCGCGTGGAGGCCGTCTACGACGAGGAGCTCCTTCGTTCAGGAGCGGCGGCACCGATTCGCACCGCCCGCCGCGTCAAGCCCAGTGCCCCCAGGGCGACGCGCACGCCTCATGATCGCGCCGCCCTGGAGGTTCCGCCGGTCTGACGCCGGCCGCACGTCGACCTCACGCGCCCCGGTTGGGTACCGCGGCGGTGGGCGGCGGCCGCCCGGTGGTATGCCGCGCCGCTAGGCAGCCGCCGCGGCGTTGCGATCCCCGAGCCGCAGGATGGCGAGCACCAGGATCTCGATCAGCACCCAGCCGACGAGGGCCACCAACGCAGCCACGTCCAGCGTGCTGTTGCCGCCGGGCGATACCTGGTTGAAGTTGAAGATGCCGCGGAACGGCGCGACGAACGGTTCCGTCACGTTGTACACGAAGCTGACCAGCGCGTTTCCGCTGTTGGCGGCCAGGGCCAGCAGCACGATGCGCAGGATGAGGAGCACTTCCAGGATGCCGAACAGGAGCACCACGATGCGGCGGACGTAGTAGAGCGGACTCGGGCCGGCAGCCACGTAGCCGCTGCTCGCGTTGACGTTGGTAACCGGCGCCGGCCGCTCGACGTACTCTCGCTCGACGGGGCGCTCGACGGGGCGCTCGACGGGGCGCTCGACGACCCGCTCGCGCTCCGCGACATGCGTGTCGTCGACATGCGTGTCGTCGGCATGCGTGTCGTCGGCGCGATCGTCTCGGTAGGTCATTGTGTTGCCTCCATGCGTGCCGACCCTGAAGGCCGGCAACCTGCGACGCTGATGGAGCACGGTCCGTGCCAGCGCTCGGCGGCTGTCCCTGACGGACGGGGAATCCCGAGCAGCGGGTCGCCCGAGCCCTATCTCGCGGTGCGCCACCGTCGACTCACTCGTCGGTGAACCCGTGCTCGCCGATGAGCGGCACGAACACGGCGGGCTCCAGCTGGCGAGTGCGCACCTCGCTTCCGTGGCGTTCGACAACCGTGACGAGCTGGTGATCCCGAGAGCCGATGGGCATCACCAGCCGTCCGCCGGAGGGCGCGAGCTGGTCGATCAGCGGTTGAGGAATCGAGGGGCCGGCAGCGGTGACGATGATGGCGTCGTACGGTGCCCATTCCGGAGCCCCCTCGCTCCCATCGCCGACCAGCAGCCGCACCCCGTGATAGCCGTTCGCCACGAGCTGCTCGGCCGCGAGGCGGCTCAGCTCCCGATGACGCTCGATGCTGACCACCTCGGCGCCCAGCTCGGCGAGGATGGCTGCCTGGTAGCCGCTGCCCGTGCCCACCTCCAGCACCTGCGCGCCGCGCCAGCCGCCCGGCGGCTGCGCGGCGGAAGTCATGGCCGCCACGATGTACGGCTGAGAGATCGTCTGGCCCGCCGGAAGAGGAAGAGCGTGGTCGCCGTACGCGGTCGGCGGCTCGGGCTCCGCCGCGAAGGCGTGTCGCGGCACGCGGCGAAACGCGTCGAGCAGCGCCGGGTCGGTGATGGCTCTGGCCTCGAGCTGTTCACGGACCATCCGCCCGCGGGCAGCCTCGTGATCGGCGGCGCCCCGACGGGCTCGCCATCGGCGCCAGCACATACGTCCGGCGAAACCGGCCACGCAGCCGCCGCGGACCGGCTCAGGTCACCTGAGCGTCGGCTCGCCGACCTGGCGCACAGCCGAAGACGTCAGGTCTGGGCGCTGCTGGTCGCACGGCTCCGCGAGCGCCCCCCAGCGATCGTGGCAGGCTCGCCACCTTCGTCGGAGCCCGCTCCGGTGTCGACGGTGCCCAGCGTGGCGGCCTCCAGCAGATCGTTGAGCAGACGGTCCGCGCGCTCTCGCACCAGACGTCGGGTCTCCCTGCCGCTGCGGGGCGCGAGGAGCACGCCAACCGCCAGCCCCACGAAGAAGAATCGGACGGCGATCCGGACACGGCTGAACATGCTCAAACCCTCGTTTGCGTGCCGTTGGTGGGGTGCAAGAAGGATACCATCGGAGCGACTGGTCGACTCCATCGGCCTCCGACCGGTCCCATCAGTCGCCGAGTCCGAACTCGCGGAGCTTCGCATACAGCAGCCGCCGGTAGATCCCAAGCTCCTCGGCCGCCTTGGACCGATTCCCGCCGGTGCGCTCTAGCGCTTCGAGGATCAGTCGCTTCTCGAGATCGGCCACGGCGCGCTTGAGGGAACCGCCTTCACCGCCCCCCCGGCCGTTGCTCCGCGCTCCACCGCCCGGGGAGCTCTCGGCGTTCATGGCCTCTTCGTCGGTGATGCCGAACGGATCAGCCATCTCCTCCTCGTCGAGCTGCTGCTTGCGCGCCGACAGGCGTGCCCGGTTGCGGGCCTCGCGGGCATCTCCAAAGGGAAGGTGGTCGGTCCTGATCACGTTGCCGCGGCTCAGCACCACGGCGCGCTCGACGGCGTTCTCAAGCTCCCGAACGTTGCCCGGCCAGTCGTACGCCATCAACTTCTGGAGCGCCTCTTCGCTGATGGTGGTCGGGATGGCGCCCGGGGTGTGGCGGAACTTGACGAGGAAGTGCTCGACCAGCGCCGGGATGTCCTCCTTGCGCTCACGCAGCGGCGGCATGTGGATGTGCACCACGTTGAGCCGGTAGTAGAGGTCCTCGCGGAATCGGCCCTTCTCCACTTCGGCCGCGAGGTTGCGGTTGGTGGCGGTCACCACCCGGAGATCGACCTTGATCGGCGTGTTGGAGCCGATGCGCTCGAATTCCCGCTCCTGAAGGATGCGGAGCAGCTTGGTCTGGGTGCCGAGCGTCATCTCGCCGATCTCGTCGAGGAAGATGGTGCCCTTGTTGGCCATTTCGAAGCGGCCCTTGCGCATCGTCATTGCGCCGGTGAATGAGCCCTTCTCGTGGCCGAACAGCTCCGTCTCGAGCAGCGACTCGGGGAGCGCCGCGCAGCTCACCTTGACCAGGGGATACGGGTTGCGCTTGCTGGCCCGATGCAGCGCCTCGGCCACCAGCTCCTTGCCGGTGCCCGATTCGCCGGTGATCAGCACCGTGGCATCGCTGCTGGCCACCTTGCCGATGAGCTTGTAGACCTCCAGCATCGGCCGGGAGCTGCCCACGATCCGTTCCCGCTCAGCGGCGGTCTTGCCCAGCTCGAGCCGCAGCGCGCTGACCTCGCTCGCCATGTCCTGGTGCTCGAAGACCCGCCGCAGGGTGGCCATCAGGTCGTCGAGCTCGAACGGCTTGGTGACGTAGTCGTATGCGCCCTGTTCCATCGCCTTGATGGCCGTCGAGCTGCCGCCGAAGGCCGTCATGACGATCACTTCCAGCTCGCCGTGGCGCTGCTTGAGCTGCTTGAGCGCGGCGAGGCCGTCCTGGTCCGGAAGCTTGACGTCCATCAGCACCAGGTCGGGACGCTGCTCCTCGACGGCGGCGAGCGCCTCGGCGCCGGTCTTCGCCAGGCGCACCGCGTAGCCATCGGTCACCAACAGGTCATTCAGAAGGGACCTGACCGCGGAGTCGTCGTCGACCACGAGCACGGATCGTTGGGCCACGGTATCTCCTGAGCAGGCTGCGGAGCACCCGCAACGCGACCGGGCTCCCGAGTATACGAACTGTTCGATACCCGTACAACTCCCGGCTCAGCCCCGCCGGAACGGCCGTCCCGCCCCGCGCGCGCCGGGCTATGGCGACCGTGAGGGGAGGCCCGATCCGAGACCGGAGGTGGATGGAATCGGGATGCTGGGAATCGGCGCTGGGGTCTGCTGAGGGATGAGGCGACTCGGAATGCCGGCGAAGGCCAGCACGAAGATGAGGACGAAGAGCGCAATGACCGTCACCACCCATGGTCGCGCCAGGCGGTCACGCCGCGGTGGCAGGGCGCCGCGATAGCCGGGGTCGCGTCGCTGCTGGGTCATCGGTCTCCTGTCCTCGTGGACTGCGCCAGCCGGGCAACGGCGTCTCGAAGGGACGCCGCCTTGGCCGGAAGCTCCTCCCGTCGAGCGGTCAGTGCGGCTCGTCGCCGGGCAAGGCGATCGGTCCCGCGCCGGGTGGCCGCCACACCGCTGACCCCGATGGTCCACGCCAGCAGCCCCAGCGAGCCGAACGCGACGACCAGCAGGACGAGCACGGCGGCGTCGAGGAGGGGTCCCACGGCGGCGGAAGGGTATCAGATCGAATCTCGGGCGATGAAGGCGCGCCTAGCGTGCGTTCCGCATGGCGGGTACCAGCAGGCCGGCGAGGCCGGCAAGCGCGGAGATGGTGCCGCCGATGATCAGCACCGCCGCCGGACCGACGATGCTCGCCAGCCATCCCGAGAGGCCCATGGCGAGTGCCATGGCGGCGAACACGATCGCCTGTCGGGTGGAGACCACGCGGCCCATCAGGCGCTGCGGCGTGCGCTCCTGGAAGAGCGTCATGTTCGGGATGATGAACAGCATGTTGGTGGCCCCGGTGAGGAAGAAGATGACGATCGCCAGGTACGGGTCGGTCACCAATCCGGCGGCGACCAGCGTCAGACCGATGCCGGTGAAGCCGGCGATCGACAGCAGACCCTTCCGGAACCGCACCGCCATGCCGCCGATCGCCACGCCGCCGATCACGCTTCCGAGCCCGATGGCCGCCATCAGCAGCGAATAGTTCTCCGGGTAGCCGATCCGCGACGGATCCAGAACCGACTTCGCATAGAGCAGGCTGCAGACGATCTCCGTTCCGACCGCAACCTGCGCCACCGATGAGACCACGGTGTTCGCGAACAGCTCCCGCTGGCCGCGCAGGAAGCGCCAGCCCTCGCGCATCTCCTCCAGGAGCGCCTGGAGACGAAGCGGAGCGGCCAGGATCTCTGCAATGGGCGTGCTCATCGATATGACCAGGAGCGCCGAGACGAGATAGGTGGCGCTGTCGAGCACGAACGCTGCGGCCACCAGGGGCCCCAGCACGGCCACGATGATGCCGGCCACTGGATACCCGATCAGGTCGGCCAGCGTCTCGCTGACCGTGCTGGCGGAGTTGGCCGTCACCAGGTCGTCGCCCCCGACGATCAGGGGCATGACCGCGTTCTTTGCCGGGCGGAAGAGGAGGCTCACGGTCGCCACCGCAAAAGCGAGCAGATACACGAGGCCGATGCTCACTCCGATTGCCAGCGGCACCAGCAGCACCAGACCGGCGCGGACGAGGTCGCAGCCGATCATCGTCCGCCGCCGATCCCAACGGTCGGCCAGCGCTCCGGCGAGCGGTCCGAGCACCACGTTCGGCACCGCCGTCGCCGCGAAGGTGAAGCCCACCTCGAGCGGGGAGCCGCGCTGCGCGACCAGCACGCCGAGCGCCACCTGGTGCACCCGGTCGCCGAAGAACGAGACGAGCTGTCCCGCCCACAGCAGGGAGAAGTTGCGGTTCCGCACCAGCCGCAGGTACGGAGACTGTCCTCGAATCGCCACGGCCGGAGCGGCGATCGCGGTCGACGGCATCGGTCCGGCGGGCGCCAGCGTTCTCGGGCCGGCGAACGCTGCGGCATACGCGACGCCCGCCTCGAATTCGGTGGCGCCGGCTGGCGCCGCCTGATTGGCGCCCAGCAGGCGTGTTCTCCAGACCGGCGCCTCCGGCCGGGTCATCGAGTACACGATCGCCCAGAAGATGCCAAGGGCCAGGAGCAGGTCCCCGATGCTCACCACGTCACGGATGAGCGGCAACGGGATCGGCATCACGTCTCCCAGCAGGCCGCCGCTCCCGACGAACTCACCGACGGTGTTCGCGGTCAACAGGAAGTGAAACGGATCGTTCTGGAGCGCGGCAGGGGTGAAGCCCGCGGCGTGAAAGGCCGCCGCCCAGATCGGCATCTGTCCGGCATTCAGCAGGACGGCGAGCGTGTTCAGCCCGATGCCGACCGCCGCCACCTGGAGGCCGGGCACGCGCCAGTTGAGCCACAGCCAGCCGAGGATCAGCAGATACGCGCCGATGTACGCCCAGCCGACCGGGAATCCGGGAGCAAGCCGGCTGTCGAGGAAGGCAGCCAGGATGCGGAGCGCCAGGGCCAGACCCAACAGCCAGTAGGAGCGGAGTCGCAGGTCGGCGAGTCTGGGAAGGCCGCCGCCGGCGAGGAGGCCGACGATCAGCGCGAGGACGATCGCGCTAAGAAACATCGTCCGAGGCGAGTCGTGGTCTCGTCGCGGGAGCGCCTCTGTGGTGGGATGGCTTGCGCGTTGTGCGTCGAACCGATTCGAGCTGGGGCTTCACGGGGTCGACTGCCGTGCTGAGCGCGACTGAGCTCGGCTGGCTCACGGAGGCGGCAAGATCGTCTCGCGGGTCACCCTGGTGGAGCATGGTCGGCAGCTCGTCCTCGCGGTCCTCCGGCCGGTCCAGGATCTGGCGATCGAGGTTGAGCAGGATCGGCACGATCTCCTCGTCGAACTGGATGCCGCTGTACTTCACAACCTCCGAGATGGCCTGCTCGTGCGTCAGCGGCGTGAGCCGATACGGTCGCGACGAGGTCATCGCCTCGTAAGCGTCTGCGATGGTGAGGATCCGAGCCCCGAGCGGGATGTCCAGCGCCTCCAGGCCATCGGGATAGCCCGACCCATTGATCCACTCGTGGTGCGCCCGAATCAGCGGCGCCTCCGGGGAAAGCTGCGTGGCCGGCGCCACGATCTCGGCCCCAATGGTCGGGTGCTGGTTCATGAGGATCCGCTCCTCGCGATCGAGCGGCCCGGGCTTGAGGAGAATGTTGTCGCGGATGCCGATCTTCCCGATGTCGTGCAGCAGGCCGGCCCACTTGATGCGCTCGATCTCCAGCTCCGGGAGCCGCATCTCCCGGCACATTGCCTCCGCAATGGTGCTCACCCGCTTGGAGTGGTTCCGGGTGTACCGATCTCGAGCATCGACCGCCTTGGCCAGCGCCTCGATGGTCTGCTCGAACAGCTCCCGCGTCTCGACGTAGCGGTGGTACGCCAGGCGCGTCGTGAACAGCGGCACGACGAAGAGCGGGGTTGCCCACCAGCCGACGCCGTTCGGCAGTGCAAAGATCTGCGCCATGAGCCATCCGAGCGGTGCTAAGCCCAGCAGGTTGGGAGCAATTGCCCCGACGTCGCGGACCCAGACGGTACGAAACGGGACACCGGTCCGGACGCTCACGGCGACGCTGGCTAGGACGCCAGAGACGGCGTAGTAGACTCCGCTGGCGAGCATCAGGGCGAGGAAATCTACAGCGCCCGTCGCGGCCGGCGCGAGACCGGTTACCCCCAACCGCGTCAGCTCATAGGCAATGCCACCGCCGGCAGCTGCGATGACCAGCGAGGCGTGATTGTACAAAGTGCCGTACCAGGGCACTTCACCGCGAGCTTCTCTGGAGTCTGTGGTCCCAATTGCCGCGACGAAGGTGGCTGCAGCGGGGCCCCCTAGCGCGATCGTCGCGACGATAGGCGCGAAACTTACTGAGGCGACGGTACCTTCCGGAAGGCGGACGGGTAGCGCGCTCGCAACCAAAGTCAGAGCGGTCCAGAAAGCAATACCCGCGAATCCGCCGATGGCGGCATGCGGCGGGAAAAGCATCAAAGCCGCCGCGATAACCAAGATCGCGGCGGCCACCGATGCGCTGATGAGTAGGCGGACGCGGCTAGACACTCGTTCGGCAGGCTCTTGCGACCCTGGCGAGTCTACCACCGACACCTACCAGCCCTTGACAGACGCCCCTCCGGCAATTGCCAACAGGACGAGACCGCCGAGAGCGGGGAGGAGAGCGGAGAGCGTTCTCAGTAGGCGACGCATCTCGCCACTCCCGCCCTGCTTACCAGCCCTTGACTGAACTTCGAGCCATCAGAAGGTGCCCTCTTCTGATACGGAACGTAATCAACCGCCACGATTCGCGGCGGAATGTCGGTTGCACTACACGCTCCCCAATCGCCCAAGTGCCCAGATTTCAGCGACCGGATCGAAGCGCCCACGTGTGCTGCCGAGCGCCTTATCCACCTTACGGAAGTACTATCGGCAGGCAGTACGATACGGCGTCCGCGGCTCAGAGTCAATAGGTGTCCGCTATCCAGAGCCCGCTGAGTCAAGTAAGACACGACCGAGGCCAACATGCGTGAGCGTGAGCGTCAACGCCTCGGAGGGCGGTTCCTGTAGCTCCTCGCGCAGTTTGGAGATGAAGTTCGCAGCCGCCTGCCTGGCCGCGGCCCTTCGTCCCAGCGCGACCAAGCGCAACACAATGGCGATGGCGGCGGACTCATCGAACTGATCCAGCCGCTGCAGCGCGCAAGCTGCCTCTAGCCCGATGTCGTGGCGATCCGCGAGAAGTTCGCCCGTTGCCACGGGCAGGAGGATTGACCGAACCTCATTGTGAACCGACGATGCCGAGAGCGCGGCCCAATCTTCGTACTTGGCGTCCCCCAGATATTCGCCCCTAGTGAGGCCGATCAGGGAGAGGGCCGCGTGCGGCGCCTCGCGACCACCGGCGCGGACCACGTCCGCATACTTGCGGAACTCTTGTAGATCAGTTCTGACGAGATCCGCATCCAATTCGACCGACTCTGCGCTGGCTAGAACGTAGGCTGGCGATAAGCCGTCGCGGTAGCTTGGTTCCAGCTGGCGGCGCAGTTGGAAGACAGCCTGATTTAGGTTGTTGATGGCCGCAGCCGGATCGGCATCCGGCCACAGGCGATCGAGCACGACCTCGCGACCCACCGGTTGACCGAGATTCGCCACGAGGAGCGACAGAAGGAGCCTTGACCGCCGGCTGGTCACGCCTAGCTGCCGACCTGTCCAACCACCGCGATAAACTGCAATCGAGCCAAATGTTCTGATATGGATTCGTGCAGCTTGGCGACGGACCATCTTGCGCCGGGCGGCGGTGACATCGCCGCCGCGTACATCCTTGAGGAGCTCCACAGTTGCCCTGTTTCCGTGGCTCGTGAGCGCCTCCAGCAGCGGCTGACGATCACTTGGTGACATGAGACGAACCGCCGCGGCGACGGGCTCTCTCCAGTATTCCGGATCGGCACATAGCGCTTGCCGGATCAGATCCATACCGCCGACGGATTCGAGCAATGAAGCTGTGTGAGAGCCGAGTCGTCGGATCCACCATCGCATGTAGCGAACGAGTTTGAGGGACTGGACTGCGCTCACGGCAGCCACCGCGCGGTCGTTTGAAGGGGGGGCACCATGGTCAAGAGCAATAATCGCCAGCTTCAAGCCGCCTACCACGGCGCTGAAGCGGCCTCCGCGGACGCCCCAGGCATCGAGCGTCTGCCTAGCGGCGCGGCCGCAATCGGGCGCGCAACGCCCAATAGCGTGAGCAGCGAGCGCGAGCGAGGTGTCTGTCACCGGAGCGAGTCGTGGATCGCGCGGTCCTCCCTCCAATTGCTCTGCGAGTTCATGAATCTCGGCCGGCGGACGATTTGCCAGCAGCATTGCGTCCATCAGAACGTTGCGGCAGAGCTCTGTCGTGATCCCAAGGTCGGGATAAGCGATCAGCGACCGCAATCGCGCAATCGCCGCGGAAAACAGGCCCCGGTAGATATCGACCGACGCTCTCCCTGCCTCCGCCTCCAAATGAGGTCGCGCCCAAGATCGGGTGCCGGCAACGCCCGCGTCGGCCACCCGCTGCGCACGGTCCGGCTGATCCGAAGCAAGCAGGGCCATAACAAACTCCGTGTTCTCCGCGAAAGGCGAAACCCGAGCAACCTGCCAGTGTCGCCAAGCCCTCTCTAGGACGCGAATGCTCTCCGAGATGTCGCCCATTTCGCGTCGGAGAGCACCTACGTTGTGCAGCCCAATTGCCGCGAAGTGATCAAGCCCCATACTCGCTGCGCGTGCGGCGACTCGCTCGCATGTTCTCGCTGCTTCGACCAGAGGACCGGCGATCCAGCCGACAGTGATCGCAAGGTTTCCGTCAAGGCGCAGGCGAATCACATCGGCGTCCGGTGGCGCAAGGAGGAGCCCTTCAAGAGCAATGGCGCCAGACGTCTCCGGTTTGCCGAGTCCGTGGTAGACCGCGCTCAGTTTTACGCAGGCGAGAGCTTCCATGAGCGGGTCGCCTTTCCTTGCGAAGAACTGGCGGGCCCGGTTCAGCGCCTCGAGAGCTCCTGTCCACTCGCCTCGCATACCGAGTGTTTCCCCGTGTAACAGGCTAAGACGCGCGTTGTCTCGGACCGTCCTTGCGGGCAGCGCCTGGAACCACTCGTCGACGAGGCCCAGGCGGCCCTCAGCCACGACATCCTCGCCGTATCGAGCGATGAGGCGCGCAGCCTGACGCTGGAGGCCGGCCCGCAAGTAATGGTGAATCGCCTCCGGCCAGCGCGCCGTCGTCTCGAAGTACGACGCGGCGTGGATGTGAAGGCCCAGGACTTCCGCCTCCGAGCGCTCTGCGATGAGCCGCCGCTCGAGGAACTCCCTGAAGAGGCCGTGATACCGGTACTGTCGCTCGTCGACGCGGTGCGTGAACAGGCCCGCATGCTCCAGCTCGAGGAGCCGACGCACACCGTCGTGCACACCGGCGAGCCGCTCCGCGAGGTCCGGAGTGATCTGCTGCAGGATCGAGGTGGAGAGGAGGAAGTTGCGCGTCTCCTCGCTCTGCTGGTCGAGCACCTCCTCGGCCAGGAAGCTGAAGAGATCGCTCTCGGTGGTTGCGGTGATGGACTCGATGAATCGCTGGCGCTCCTCGGGGGTCTGGCGCTCTCGCAGCGAAACCTCGACCAGTTGGAGACTCGCGGCCCATCCCTCCGTGCGGCGCTCGAGTTCGGTCAGCTCCTCGCTGCTCAGGGGATCGCGATACACGTCGCGGAAGAGCTCATCGATCTCGATATCGGTGAGCCGCAGATCATCCGTTCGGAGCTCGCCGTAACCTGTGTGCGTCTTCAGCCGCGCGAACTGGAGCTGCGGCTTGGCGCGCGACGCAAAGACGAACCGGCAGGTCGGTGGAGCGTCGCGCAGGATCTGATTCCAGAGCCCGCGGACCTCGGTCACGCTCGAGACGAAATGCCAGTCGTCGATGATGAAGGTGCACGGCTCGGTCAACCGATCGTGCATCTCGGACAGCAGGAAGGCAGCCACGCCAGGCCGGCTTGATCCGGGGCCGCCAAGCTGCAGCAGCATGCTGTGGGCGCGCCTCCCGAAGCCGGGATGGCGCTGAGCGACCGCCTCGATCAGATAGCTGATGTGGAGCGACCAGTCCCGGTCGTTACGATCGAGCTTGTACCAGTAGCACGGGAAGTTCGCCTCTCGCTCCCACTGCCAGAGGAGCGTGGTCTTGCCGTATCCGGCGCCGGCCGCGATCACCAGGGCCCGGCATTCCTGGTTCGCATTCAGCCAGTCGAGGAGGCGGCCGCGCCGGAGCGTGGGAGTCACGTAGTGCGGGGACGTGACCTTGTTGTGGATCAGCGGATACGCGTACTGGATCTCTCCCATCGCGTGCGCTCCTGTTTGGGCCTAGGACCGCCGGCGACCGGGCAGCGCCATGGGCCTGCCCTGCCTGGTCGTCGGAGGATAGCCAACCGGGGCTTACCAGCGCATTAGCGACCGATGCTCTATCGTGCCGGACGGATGCGCGTCTTCATCGGCTTGGGGGGAAATCTCGGAGACCCGCGCGGCACGTTCGCCAGCGCGGCTGCGCAGCTCCGGCGCATCGGTCTGGTCGCCCGCGCGTCTTCGCTGTACCGCACTGCGCCGCGGGACATGGTTGACCAGGAGCCGTTCCTGAACGCGGCTGTCGAGCTCGAGACGGAGCTGGAGCCGCGGGACCTGCTGGAGGAGCTCAAGCGCCTGGAGCTGATGCTGGGACGCAACCCGGACGGGATCCGGTTCGGCCCACGAACCATCGACCTGGACATCCTGAGCCTCGACGGCCGATGCGTGGAGGACCTCGACGTGCGCCTGATCGTCCCCCATCCGCGGCTCGTGGAGCGCCGCTTCGCGCTCGAGCCGCTCGCCGAGCTCGCGCCGGGCCTGCGGCCATGGCGGAACTGCGCCGATGTGCGGCGCGACGTGACCGTGCTCGACCTGCTCCCCAGCGTGGCCGACCAGGATGTTCAGCGCGTGGAGGGTCCGGAGTGGGCGGATCCGGCTTCGGCCGACTGGGCAGGGCCCATCTCGCGCATCCATTGAGGCTCGCGGTGGACCGCGTGCCGGATCGCGAGGGATCGCGAGCCGAGCCGCCATCCAGGCCTAGAGGCGCACCCGCGGCGGCCGCTGGTTGTCGAACATGTGGACGGTGTCGATGAAGCGGACCAGCCCGCGCCGATGCGACATGACAAGCGAGTGCGTCCTCGCCCCGCCGCCGAAGAATCGGACGCCGCGCAGGAGCTCGCCGTCGGTCACTCCGGAGGCGCAGAACACGACGTCCTGGCCGCTGGCCAGGTCGGCGGTGAGGTACACCCGGGAGGCGTCGTCGACATCGATCCCCATCCGGCGCCCGCGTTCCTTCTCCTCGTCGCTGCGCCACTCGAACTTGGCCTGGATCTCGCCACCGAGGCACTTCAGCGCGGCCGCGGTCAGCACGCCTTCCGGGGCGCCCCCGGTGCCTATCACGGCGTGCACGCCGGTGCCGGAGACCGCCACGCTGATGCCCGCGGTGAGATCCCCGTCCGAGATGAGCTTGATCCGCGCTCCCGCGCTGCGCACCGCGGCGATCAGCTCCTCGTGGCGGGGGCGATCGAGGATGACGACCGTGATGTCCCACGGCGAGCGCCCGAGTCGCTCCGCGATGGTGGCGATGGTCTGGTCGACCGGATCGTCGATCGAGACGTGTCCGGCCACCTGCGGCCCGACGATGAGCTTGCGCAGGTAGGTGTCAGGCGCGTGCATCAGCCCGCCGGGCTCCGCGGCGGCCAGGACGGCGGTGGCGTTCGCGGAGCCGGTGGCCACCAGGTTGGTGCCCTCCAGCGGGTCGACGGCGATGTCGACCTGCGTGGCGGCATCGGGGTTGCCGACCTTCTCACCGATGTAGAGCATCGGCGCCTCGTCCCGTTCCCCCTCGCCGATGACGATCGTGCCGCTCAGGTCGGCCTCTTCCATGGCGCGCCGCATGGCCTCGACCGCGGCCTGGTCGGCTCCCTTGCGGTCGCCGCGTCCCATGAGGCGGGCAGCCGCGATGGCCCCCGCCTCGGTGGCCGCCACGGCCTCGATGGTGAGCAGCTTGTCCATCGGGCCGGACTAGTGCCGGAAGTGCCGGCGGCCGGTGAACACCATCGCCATGTGATGGCGGTCCGCCACCTCGATCGCCATCTCGTCCCGGATGCTGCCACCCGGCTGGATGATGGCCGTCACGCCGGCCTGGGCCGCGATCTGGATTCCATCGGGGAAGGGGAAATACGCGTCGCTGGCCATCACGCTCAGCGGGGCGCGCTCTCCCGCCTTGCGGAGCGCGACCTCCACGCTCACCACGCGGCTCGGCTGGCCGGCCCCCATCCCGATCAGCGCGTGCTTCTTGGCGAGCACGATGGCGTTGCTCTTGACGTGGCGCACCGCGCGCCAGGAGAAGAGCAGGTCGGTCAGCTCCTCCAGCGTCGGCCGGCGCTGGGTCACGACCTGCAGCTTGTCGCGGTCCTCCTCCAGCGAGTCGACGGTCTGCACCAGAAGCCCGCCACCGATCCGCTTGAAGTCGAACGCGGCGGCGCCGTCGCGCTCCGCGGCTTCGCTGGGCGGTACCTCGATGATCTCGAACCCCTTCTTGGTGCGAAGGATCTCGAGCGCCTCGCGCGTGAATCCCGGTGCCACGATCGCCTCGAAGAACCCGGGCCGGATCGCCCTGGCAGTGGACTCGTCCACGATGCGGTTGGCGCCGATGATCCCTCCATAGGCACTGACGCTGTCTCCCTCGAGGGCCAGTCGGAACGCCTCGGCCAGGTCAACCACGCTCGCGAGCCCGCACGGGTTCCCGTGCTTGACGATGCAGACCGTGGGCGTCTTGAAGTCGCTGGCGATCGACCACGCCGCGTCGAGATCAAGCAGGTTGTTGAACGACAGGTCCTTGCCGGCGATCTGCCGCGCGTTGGCAATCGTGGCGCCGGGCAGCGACGGATCCGCATAGAACGCGCCGAGCTGGTGCGGGTTCTCGCCGTAGCGCAGGTCCGCCTTCTTGTCGAAGACCAGCGTCAGCCGACTCGGGAACAGCTTTCCGGCCTGGAGACTCAGGTAGCTGGCGATCTGCGCGTCATAGCCCGCGGTCAGCGCGAACGCATCCGCGGCCAGCTTCTGGCGAGTCTCCGGCGAGACGGTGCCCACCGACTTCACGTCCCGCACGACCGATGCGTACTGCGTCGGGCTGCTCACCGCGGCGACACCGGGGAAATTCTTGGCGGCGGCCCGCAGGAGCGCCACGCCGCCGATGTCGATCTGCTCCAGCGCCTCGTCCAGCGTGATCCCGGGCTCGAGCACGGTCCGGCCGAAGGGGTAGAGGTTCACCACCACGATGTCGATCTGCTCGATGCCGTGCTCGGCGAGCTGCGCGAGGTGATCCGGCTGATCGCGGCGAGCGAGGAGCCCGGCAAAGATCGTGGGGTGGAGGGTCTTCACTCGGCCGCCGAGGATCTCGGCCGCGTCGGTGAGCTCGGAGACCGGACGCACCCCGATGCCCGCCTCGGTCAGATGCGCGCGGGTCCCGTCGGTGGCGAAGCATTCGACACCGGCATCCACCAGGCCGCGGGCGAGCTCGACGATGCCTTCGCGGTCCGATACGGAGAGGAGAGCGCGCAAGGACGATCCTCGGCTGGAGGGGTTGGGCGGCGGTGGCCCGATTATAGGATGGTGCGGACGCGGCGACCAGCCGTGAGCGGGAGTGGTCCGCGCAGCGTTCGCCTATACTCGCCGGCGCCATGGCGCCGCTGTTCGATCCCCTCACCCCGTTGAACTTCCCGGACCTCTTCACCCTCCTCTGGGTGGCGGGAATCCTGATCGGGGTGGGGGCCATTCTGGTCTACAACACGGCCCAGCGACGCTACCGGCGCTATCCGACGATCCTGGCGCTCCACGAGTGGATCTTCTGGCCGATCGTGGTCGGTTGGGGAATCGTCCCCCTCCTGGTCGTCATCCACGTGCCGCTGATCCTGATCCTGCTGCTGGTCATCCCGGCCATGAGCGTCGCCGCGTGGGCCACGTTCATTCGCTTCCCGCCGCTAATCGCCGCCGCCAACGATGAGATCCGCCGACGGCGCTTCGTGCCTCCACCCCGCCGCGACGAGAAGGAGCGGCCGCGCGCTACGCCAGCGGGCCGTCGGCGCCGCCACCGCTGACCGCGGAGGCATCACGCCCGGCGGGCGCCGCCGCCGGCATCGCTAGCACAGGCGGTTGCGCTTCCCCGGCTGTGGGAGCGTGGCGGATCGTGCGTCGCGGCATTTAGCGGAGGCCGACGATCATGGACTCCCATGTCACCCTTCCCTCGCTGGGGTTGTCACTGATATATTGACAAGCGTCCCCGCATTAACCCTACGATCCTCCACGTTGCGGCGTCCGCCGCGGGTCCTCGACATTGGAGGAACTGACCAGTGCCCACAGGTGGTCGCGGACGGCTCGGAGCCTTGACGCTCGGCGTCTCTCTCTCTCTAGCTCTCTCTCTCTCTCTCTCTCTCTCTCTCTCTCTCCTTCCGTCGCTAGCATCGGCTGCCGGGCCACCCATTGCGGGCGGCGGCCAGCAACCCGGCTCGAACGTCATCTGGCCGATGACCGCGGAGCAGCGCCAATCGGCTGACCGCAAGCGGGCCGAAGTGGCCGGGCTCAATTGGACAGGTGCCCAGGGTGCGGGCGCGACGTCTTCAGGGCCCCGGGTCGTCTGCTGCGCTGGAGGCTCGCCGCCCGCCACAATGCAGCTGCCCACCTACGCCCGGCATCAACATCGCTGGTTCTACTGCGGTCCCGCCGTCGTTCAGGTGATCTCCAACTACACCTACGGCTACCGCAATGCGACGGTCAGCGGCGAGACCTCGAACAACAACGTGTTCCTGCAGAGCTACATCAGCGGAAGATGGACCAGGACCGATGCCAACGGACAGACGAACCTCGGTGACCTGATCACCGGCCTGAACGCGTCCACCAGTCGCCCGTCCTACTTCTACTGGGCCCAGTGGCACGGCCCGTCGTTCGCCGACTTCCATGCTGCGATTGTCAACGACGTCTTCTCGTACAAGATGCCCCTCGCGGCTGGCGTGAACCCTCACGTCCGTGGCTCTACGTACTACCTCTACAGCTGGAGGAACTGGCAAGGATCGACCGGTCATTACATCACCATCAACGGCTACTCCGGTGTGCCGTCGTCGTCCTCCAAGTACGCCTATTACAACGATTCGTCTGGTGGGTATGACGAGGTCCAACCGTGGATCGCGATCGCCGGCGAGACGGGCGCCTTCTCTGACACGAGCTACACCGTGTACATGACCATGAAGAACAACAGCGGCGACCTGGTCTACTGAGCCCGATGGCCACGACTTCCCGCTCGCGGCGACGGGCCGTGAGCGGGGCGCTCATCCTGTTGCTCGGAGCCGGATGCGGACCCGCGTCCGCTCCGCCGTCCGCGAACGTAAACCGGTCTGCCGCAGCGCTGCCCACCAGCAGCGCCAGATCCTTGATCCCGACGCCTATCCCGACGCCTATGCCGACGCTGGGGCCGATCGATGCGCGGACGTTCCTCATCCCGAAGAATTACACGACGCCTGCGCTCGAGTACCGCAGTACCGGCAGCTGGCTGGTGTGGTCGACCGGGGTGAGCGTCCCCAAGAGCCGTACCGCTGCACCGGACTTGTACGGCTACCGTCCGGGCGATGCCGTCCCGCGCCGGCTGTATGCCAACCCGGACCGCGACGCGACCCTCGAGATGGTCGGCGGCGACGGCTCCCGTTTCGTCTTCATCGAGGCGCTCACCCAGCCCAACAGTCCCGGTATCTGGCGTCTGTGGTACATGTCGTCGCCGGATGCCAAGCCCCTCATGGTCGATTCGGGCATCGGTGGCCAGCTGCCCTTCTTCGCCATCAGCGGGCAGCGTCTGGTGTGGACCGCCTGGGAGGGCAGTCCGCCGAACAGCCAGCTCATGCTGCTCGACCTGCGCACCATGCGCCGCAAGGCGATCGCGCCGGCGTCGCGCCTGATCCGGTACTGGTTCCCCGCCCTCGACGGCGACCGGCTGGTGTACAACACCGTCGAGTACGCTCCCGACCTGAGGAGCGACGAGAGCCATGTGTACCTTCTGGATCTCGGCGGCAGCGCCCCCGCGCAGCGACTGGACCACGCCACTAAGGCGTCCGAGCCGGCGATTCACGGCGACCTGGTGGTCTGGAAGGAGACCGATCCCACCCTGAACTTCCTCAACGGCGGCTCCATGGTGCGCTACTCGATCAGCCGCCGCACGATCACGCCGGTCGGCTTCCCGCAAGGGGTTGGTGGCGCGCAATTCTCGAACCCTTCGATCGGCAATCGCTTCATCGCCGCCTGGTCCGACAACGATCGCGCCGTGTACGTCATCGACGAGCAGACCGGCCAGCCGATGCGGATCATGGACCTGGGCAAGTCGGACACGTACCCGCGCGAGGCGGTGGTGCGGCCGCACGTCGCAGGCGACCTCATGGCCTTCGTAGTGGGCCCTCCGAATGGAGATCTGTCGCTGCGCTGGCTCTGGCTGCCCAAGTAGGGGTGCGATTCGCGACTGCCCCATCGGGCGCCGGTGCGATACAGCTCGCCGGGATGGTCGAGCCGATGACTAGGGACGGACGCCTGGCACTGCACCGCTGACGGGCTCCGTCGGCTCGGTCGCGGACTCCACGGCTGGCTCGACGGCCGGGCCCGTGGCCTTCGCGAAGGCGAGCTCCCGGCCGTCCGCCGCGACATCGATGCGCACCGCGTCGCCGGCGCGGAAGTCTCCGGCCAGGATGCGCCGGGCGAGTGGGTTCTCGATCTCGCGCTGGATCGTGCGCCGCAGCGGACGTGCCCCGTACTGCGGGTCGTAGCCCTCGCGCGCGACCAGCGCGCGGGCAGCATCGGTCACCTCGAGCCGGATCTCCGCCTCGGCCAGCCGCCGCTCCATGCCGGAGAGCAGGATGCCCACGATCCGGGCCAGCTGCTCCTCGGTGAGCGGCTGGAAGACGATGATCTCGTCCACGCGGTTGAGGAACTCGGGCCGGAAGTGCTCGCGCAGCTGGAGCCGTACCCGCTCCGCGGCTCCCTCGAACGCCTGCGGTCCCAGCTCGCCGGCCTCGATCAGCGCGGCCGACCCGAGGTTGCTGGTCATGATGATCACCGTGTTCTTGAAGTCCACGGTGCGACCCTGTGAATCGGTCAGGCGTCCGTCGTCGAGCAGTTGGAGGAGCACGTTGAAGACATCGGGATGCGCCTTCTCGATCTCGTCGAACAGGACCACCTGGTACGGCCGGCGCCGCACCGCCTCGGTGAGCTGTCCGCCCTCCTCGTAGCCGACGTAGCCCGGCGGCGCACCGACCAGGCGCGAGACGGCGAACTTCTCCATGTACTCGCTCATGTCGATCCGGACCAGGGCGTTCTCGTCGTCGAACAGGAACTCGGCGAGCGCCCGTGCCAGCTCCGTCTTCCCGACCCCGGTGGGACCAAGGAAGATGAATGAGCCGATCGGTCGCTTGGGGTCCTTCAGCCCCGCGCGCGCCCGGCGGATGGCGTCGCTGACCGCGGTGACCGCCTCGTCCTGACCGATGAGCCGATCATGCAGGCGGTCCTCCATGCGCAGCAGCTTGGCGGTCTCCCCCTCCAGGAGTCGCGCAACCGGGATCCCGGTCCAGCGGCTGACGACCGCGCCGATGTCGTCGGCGTCGACCTCCTCCTTGACGAGGAGCGAGCCGCCGGCCTTCAGCTCGCGCAGCCGCTGCTCGGCATCGGCGAGGCGCTTCTGGAGCTCGACCGAGCGGCCGTACTGGAGCTCGGCCACCCGGGCGTAGTCGGCGGCTCGGGTGGCGGCCTCGATCTCCGGCTGGAGCCGCTCCAGCTCCTCCCGCGTCTCGCGGATGGTGGCCACCACCTCCTTCTCGCGCTGCCACTCGGCCTTCATGGCGTCGCCCCGCTCGCGGAGGTCGCCGAGCTCGCGCTCCAGCGCCTCGAGTCGCTGCCGGCTGGCGGGGTCCTTCTCGCGGCGGAGCGCCTCGCGCTCGATCTCGAGTTGCATCCTCCGCCGCTCCAGCTCGTCGAGCTCGACCGGCATGGAGTCCATCTCCATCCGCAGCCGGCTGGCGGACTCATCGACCAGATCGATGGCCTTGTCGGGGAGGAAGCGCTCGGTGATGTACCGATTCGAGAGGACGGCGGCGGCGACCAGCGCGGAATCGGTGATCCGCACCCCGTGGTGAACCTCGTAACGCTCTCGCAGCCCGCGCAGGATGCTGATCGTGTCCTCGACATCGGGCTGATCGACCATCACCGGCTGGAACCGACGCTCGAGGGCCGCATCCTTCTCGATGTGCTTGCGATACTCGTCCAGGGTGGTGGCACCGATGGCGTGCAGCTCCCCGCGCGCCAGCATCGGCTTCAACAGGTTGGCGGCGTCCATCGAGCCCTCGGCGGCACCGGCACCGACCACCGTGTGCAGTTCGTCGATGAACAGGATGATCTGCCCCGCGGACGCGGTGACCTCCTTGAGGACCGCCTTGAGCCGTTCCTCGAACTCGCCGCGGTACTTCGCCCCGGCCACCAGCGCGCCCAGGTCCAGCCCCACCACTCGCTTGTCGCGCAGGCCCTCGGGCACGTCGCCGCGCACGATGCGCTGGGCCAGTCCCTCGGCGATCGCGGTCTTGCCGACCCC
>QHBO01000045.1 GCA_003243965.1 Chloroflexota bacterium | reverse complement strand
GAGGGGGGTGCTCGAGCCGCGGCTCGATGGGACCTGAGTACCCATCGCCATGGGTCCGTCGTTCGGTAGCCGATTGCGCCGCCGTCTGGTGTAGTGGGGCTTCGGTCGGTGGCCCGCGCAGCCCTATCTTGCCTTCGACCCCCAAACGGTGCGGCTTTGGCCGAACCACAGATCACAGCGAGGGTCATCACATGAAGCGGATTCTTGGGGCGCTCATCGCCGGTCTGGTCACCTTCGGCGGTGTCTACGGCCTGGCGGCGAGCCTCAATCTCACCTCCGACAGCCTCGGTGCGGGAACCGCCACCGTGGCCGCGTGCCAGGCTGGCGCCCTGAACGCCACCTACGCGAGCACGTACTCATCCAGCGCACCCGGCTATACCGTCGGCACGGTGACGGTCACCGGTCTGGCTTCGACCTGCTACAGCAAGCCGTACAAGATCACCCTTTCCGGGTCGGGGAACGCCTCGCTGGGCGAAGCGAGTGGGACCACTCCCGCCTCCGGCACCAGCTTCGCCGCCACCTTCTCGCCCGCGGTCAGCGCGGCGGCGGTGACCGGCATCAGCGTGGTGCTCAGCGGCTAATTCTCCGGCGCATCGGGACCGGTGACCTCGAGTTGCCGGTCCGCTCCATGAGGCCAGTCATATGTGGCGACGGATGGCCGGGCTACTTGTGCTGGCTGCGGCGAGCGCGATCGTGGGTGCAGCTGCCTCGATGGCGATCTCGTCCGATTCGATCGGCATGGCGCGCGTCAGTGTCCCGCGCTGCACGAGCGCAGCACTCAGTGTCGTGCAGAACCTGTCGGCCGGCACGGTGGTGAGCGTAACCGTGGGCGGCCTTCCCGCCACGTGCGGCGGAGCGACCTTGCAGGCCACCGTGAATAACGGTGCGACCTTTGCCAGCGGCTCGGCCTCCGTGCCGGCCGGGGGAGGATCGGTGACCGTGACGTTGGGCGCCGCACCGCCGGTGACTGCGTCGGAGCAGACCGATATCGTCCTGGTGGGTCCGTGAAGATCCCGCGGTCGGGCGCCGCCACGGTACTTGCCGGAGCGGCCGTGGCGGCGATGCTGTCCCACGGCTCGGCGGCGAGCCTCAGTCTCACCTCGCAGGCATTCACGCCCTATCGGACCTGCACCATCAGCGCGACCCCGGCGACGACCGGCGCGGTGCTCGACTCCACCGTGAGCCAGGGCTCCCCGACCTCAAATCTCGGAGCCCTGACCGTGCTGACCGTGTCGTCGGCGAGCGGAGTCAATCAGCGGGTCTATCTCAAGTTCGACCTGACCAGGTGCAGCCCGGCCATTCCGGCCAGCGCCATCGTTCGGCTCGCCACACTGCGGCTGTACATGACGGCGGTGCCCGCCGCGTGCCGGACGATCGACATCTTCAGGGTTCCCAGCTCCTGGACGGAGACTGGCATCACCTGGAACAACCAGCCGTTCGGGACGAGCATCAACAACCCCGCCAGCGCCACGCGGAGCGGTTCCTTTGCGGTGGGCACGCCGGTGGGCTGCCAGAACCAGACGGCGGGTGCCTACATCTCCGGCGGCACCGTCACCGGCGACGTGGCCAGCTTTGTCGCCGGCGGCAGCACGAACCTCGGCTGGATGCTGCGCGACGACGCCGAGGGCTCACCCACGACGCGAACGGCGACCTTTGCCAGCAAGCAGCTCGGCACCGTCGCTCAGGTACCCCAGTTGGTCGTCAGCTACGTGGCCGTGCCGTGATGCGGAAACTCGCCAACTACGTGGCACTGGCAGCCCTCGCCCTGCTCATCGGCATCTGGGTGCTGGTGCTCCGCCCACAGTCGCTCGGCGGAGCGACGAGCTACATCGTGATTCGCGGCAGCTCGATGCTGCCGGCCTACGCGACCGGCGACCTGCTGATTGTGCGCGCCGCTCCCGCCTACGGGCTTGGCGACGTGCTCGCCTATCGGGTGCCAGACGGCGACATCGGCGCTGGGCGGATCGTCGTCCACCGCGTCGTCGGCGTTGACCACAATGGGTTCCGGCTACGGGGCGACCACAACTCCGCACTCGATCCATGGACGCCGCGCGCGGCGGACATCGTCGGCAAGGTGTGGGTCGGGGTTCCGAACCTGGGACGGATCCTCGCTTTCCTCCACCAACCGGTGTTGCTCGCTGCCCTGGCCGCCGCGTTGGTGGTCACGCTGCTCCTGGCCCGGAGCCCTGCGCGTGCGAAGGCCCTGAGGCCGGAGGCCCACTCGGAGAGCGCTGTTTGGTAAGCGAACTCGTAGGTGCCGCTGGGTTGGTCACGCGATAAGGAAATCTGCGCCCAGCAACGGGACCTGGAGCCGATCCGCAGTGGTGCCCGACCCAGGGCGGAGGGGTCGACGAGCCTCAAAGCGATAACGTTCCCGCGTCGAGAGGCGCGGGCGGTCAGCGCGGACTTGTTACCGGCTCCAGGTGGGCATCACGACTGCCCGCCGCGTTGGCGACCGCCACGGTGGCAAGGCAGACGAGCGTCATCCCGATCAGGATGACGACGCAGTAGACCGCCACAGTCCCGTAGCCGCCGTTCGCCGGGTCGAGGAACGGGTACGGATACTTGCCGACGATCGGTCTCTTGACCAGGCTGTACGCGAGCCAGGCGAACGGAAAGCTGAGCCAGCCAAGACTCTGGCGGAAGGTGAGGCGCCGACGAGGTGGATCGAGGAGCCAGTCCGCCACCAGCACGATCGGCATCAGCGAGTGGACGACGTCGTTAACCCACGGTATGGCGGTGTCCACATTGGTGTTGGCCAGCAGCACGTTGAAGACGACGCCGGTGCCGTCATGTACACGACGGCGCCGCCGCGGACCATGTCCATGGCGGGCGAGCGCTGTTCGCTCCGACGGACAGCGAGCACGAGGAAGACGCCGGCCGACAGCAGGTTGCTTTCGATGGTGAAGTAGCTGAAGAAGTGGAGCGGATCCAGGAGACTCCTGCCGGCGAGGTCGATGAACTGCGTGGCGATCGCAGCCAGGGCGAGCAGGCCAAAAGAGGCACGATAGAGGGCGATCCCGGTCCGTCGCTGCACGCCGGGGAATGTAGCACGCGCCTTCCGCACGGCATCCTCGGCCTCCGCGGACGAGCCGAGCATTCGGTAAGCCACCGCCTGCAGGTGCGGCCCGATGCGTCTCGAATCGGTCCGCCAGCCAGTCGCGCTCGCCCATCGGTCGCCCATCGGTCACATACCCTCGTCGCGCAGGGCGGCGAAAATGGGGTCCGATGTATCGCTCATCGGCCGGTTGATCGCCGCCAGTTTCCGCACTGGGCAGGTCTTCCTCTCGAGCCGGTTCCCTCCGCGGGGACGGACAACGCGCTGTATCGGCTCGGTGACGAGATGGTCGTTCGACTGCCGCGCATCCACTGGGCAGTCGAGGCCGTGGACAACGAGCACCGGTGGCTGCCGAGGCTGGCCCCCTTCCTGCCGTTCGCGATCCCCGTCGCGCTCGCCAAGGGGGCCGGTGTGGGTCCACGGAGACATCGCACCGGGGAACCTGCTGCGAAGTCGATGGCCGGCTCAGTGCCGTCATCGACTTCGGCGGCGTGGGGGTGGGCGATCCTGCCTGCGACCTGATCGTCGCGTGGAACCTCCTGCCCGCCGACACGAGGGACATCTTCCGCGCCGCCGTGCGGGCCGATGACGCCACCTGGGCGCGAGGCCGCGGCTGGGCGCTCCCCGTGGCGCTCATCGCGCTCCCGTACTACCGCAACACGAACCCTGGGCTGGCTGCCAGTGCCCGGTACGTCATCGGTGAGATCCTCGCCGATCATCAACGCGTGGCATCGGGGTAGCTCGGTTGAGGCAGGGAAGCGGCGAGACCGCGATGGGCATGTCTTCCGTCCGGCCGCCTAGCGTCGCGCGGGTGGTTCGACCGGAAGGACGAAGGGTGCCTGGCGCAGGAACGTTGAGTCAGTCAGTTGGTCCACGAGGGCATCGGCGATATCAGCGCGTCGAACACGTGCGCCGGGCAGAAGGTTCAGCTCGAGCCGATAACCGCGCGCCGATCCGTCGGAGACGAGCGGCGGACGCAGTGCGGTCCATGCGAGCGACGTGGCCGCGATGACCTCGTATTCGCGTTGCTTCGCGCCGACGACGTGCCGCGCGAACACGCGAACGACCCGAGAGGCGAGCTGGTCGAACATCGGCTTCCGGTCACCTGCCGAGTCGACCGCCGCGCCCGATAGGGTGACGATCCGACGGATCCCCTCGTGCTCCATTGCGGCGACGAGATTCCGCGCGCCAAGCTCGACGCTGCGCTCGGCGTCTGCCGAGTTTTCGTGCGGGCCGATGGCGGCCAGCACGCACTCGACGCCGGCCACAGCGCGCGACACGGCCGTTGGATCTGTCACATCCCCTGGAACGAGTCTCAGGTGATCAACCGACGCGATGGCCTGCGGGTGTCGGGTCAGCGCTACGACGTCATGGCCATCCGCGAGTGCCCGCGCCAGGGCCAGCCTGCCGATTCGGCCGGTCGCCCCAAGGATCAGCACTCGCATCTACCGCCTCCGGTCAGCTGAGGATCGCAACCTTGACTCCAGGAGCAGACTACCCACCGTCATCCGCATTGCGGTGGCCGCTGCGGTGTCCATCGCGGCGGCGGCGCTGGGCGCGGCGGCCCGCGGTAGGGGTTCGCGGCGACGCCGCTGAGCGGAACCTGACCGGTTGCCTGATCGGCGACCTGTAGCGGTCAGCGGGTTGCCGGCTCGATCGGCAGCTCGACATCGAGTGGCTCGACCTCGTCGTCGTGCCACGCGTCGAACGCCTCCCCGATGACGGTCTCGAAGCGCAGGCCCATCAGCACCACGCCCGCAAACCCATACTGGCGAGCCCGCACGGCGACCGCCTTGGCGAGCTGCCAGCCGAGCCGACGCCGCTCCGAATCGGCGGTCCGCTCGAGGCGGGAACGGAGCGCGTCGCCGATGCCGATTGCCCCGACACGCTCCAGGCGCTGGACCCACTCCGGAGAGAAGGGCGGCGTGACCTCCAGGTAGACCGGCGGGTCACCCGCGCGCAGCGCCAGGCGCTCGGCGCAGGGCGCCACCGCGGCGGGGTCCATCACCGGCCCGGTGGTCAGGAACTGCGCGCCGACCTGTACTCGGCGGCGGAGCATCCAGCTGCGTGAGCGGGTGCTCATCCCGACCTCGAACGGCGGCGTCTTCTCCTGCAGCGCGCGTAGGTGCTCGACGATCTCGTAGCTGTTGCTCCAGTGCTCGACCTCGGGGAGCATGTCGCCCTGCACGACCAGGAACGAGTCGACACCGTTCACCAGCGCGCCACGCACCTCGCTCTCGATCGCCAGGATGTTGCGGTCACGGGTCGAGCACACGACGGTGGGACGCACGTCGGGGACGTCGTGCGTGATGCGCGCCGCGAAGGCGTAGGGCGAGACGCGGACCTGCTTGAACGGGTTGTCGGTGATCAGCACCTCGCGCCAGCTGTCGCGCAGGTCGAGGTGGGTCATGCTCGGCAGCCGCGGGGGATTGATCTCGACCATCTCCACCCAGCCGCGCGGCGTGGAGAGCACGCCTAGCCGCCCGCCCTGGCGAGGGCTTCTCGTCGCGCTCGGGCGGCGGCGACCATGTCGCCCACCTGCCGCTCGATCTCCGGCCAACCCCGGGTCTTCAGCCCGCAGTCGGGGTTGACCCACAGGTCGGCGGCCGCCATGAACGCCTCGAAGTGGCGGAGCCGCTGGTCCATCACCTCGCGACCCGGGGTGTGCGGGGAGTGGACGTCGAAGACCCCCGGACCGATCTGCAGGTGACCATCCGGAAAGAGTGCGTAGAACAAGCGGATGTAGCTGTCGTCCTTGCTGCGGCTGAACTCGATACTCGCCACGTCGACCCCGGCATCGGCCCACAGCGGGACGATCTCCCCGAAGTCGCCGTAGCACATGTGCGTGTGCATCTGGACATGCGCCGGCTGCGCGAAGACGTGGTTCAGCGCGGCGCGCACGCCGCGGGCGTAGACCGCGCGGCGCTCCTCGGCGTCGACGGTCGGAAGCGGCCAGCGCTCGCGGACCGCGGGCTCGTCGACCTGCACGACGCGAGCGCCGGCATCGGCCAGGTGGCGCACCTCATCGGCGATCGGCTGGGCGACTGCCCAGAAGAGCTGGTCGTCGGGGACGCGCGGCGGACGGAAGCTCCAGTTCACGATCGTCACCGGTCCAGTGAGCATGCCCTTCACCGGTTTGTCGGTGGCGGCCTGCGCGAGGCGCCACTCGTCGACGGTCATCGGCTCACGGATGGTGGGCGGCGCGGCGAGGATCGGCGGACGCGTGCAGCGGCTGCCGTACGAGAGCACCCACCCGTGACGGGTGGTGAGGAAGCCGTCCATCTGCTCGGCGAAGTACTCGACCATATCGGTCCGCTCGAACTCGCCGTGGACCAGGACATCGAGACCGATGCGCTCCTGCCAGCCGATGGCATCGGTGATCAGCCGGCCAACCGCCTGGTGATAGCCGGCCTCGTCGAGCTCACCGCGGGAGAGCGCCGCACGCAGGTGGCGGACCTCGGCGGTCTGCGGCAGCGAGCCGGTGGTGGTGGTCGGGTACGGCGGGAGGTGCAGGTCGGCCTGTGCCGCGCGGCGTTCGGGGCGCGGGGTGCGCGCGGTCAGCTCACCGACCGCCGGCCACACGGCGCGCGGCGGCTCAGGAGCCGGCGGTGGCGCACCGTCGGGCAGCACCGCAGCCCAGCCGGCGAGCGCGCGGGCCTTCTCACGCGCGAACTGGAAGCCCGGCGGCAGGGCCTCCCCGTCGACGGTGTACGGCAGGAAGATCAGGCTGGTCGATGGCACCAACCGCACGAGGCGGCCATCGTCGGGCAGCGCCGACAAGAGGCGAGCGACCGGCATGAGGTCATCGGGCCACACGCTGCGTCCGTCGAGGACGGCGAGGACGAGCTCCAGCTGTGCGTCCCAGGCGGCCGTGCCGCGCAGCTCCTCCGCCGCCGCGAGCGGCATCTGGACCACGAACCCCAGACGGCCGAGCATCTCGATCGTCTCGGCCGCAGGCGACCCGAACTGGACGGTGACGAGGGGCGCCGTGGCGAGGCGCAGACGGCCGCCGGCGCCGTAGCCAGCGTCGAGGAGCGCGGCGTCGTCATCGGTCAGGGCCAGCCCGAGGCACGGCTCGTCGACCTGAAGACGAAACGCCGGAGTCGCCTCGGCGCGCTCACGGACGAAGGACCACAGCGCGGTGCCGGCCGCGGCCGCCAGTGCCCGCCGGTCGACACCCGGTCCGACCTTCGAGAGCTTCGCCAGGCTGAACGGTCCGAGCACCACCCAGGCGGCCTGGCCATCGCCGAGCGGCGCGCGCCATGGCAGGGGACCAAGGCGTGTCGGCAGCTGCTCCACCTCGGGCACGACATAGTGGTAGTTGGTGTCGAACCACTTGGTCATCTCCCACGCCTCGCGCTCCGGCGTGCCGCGCGCGAGGGCGGTGAGGGCGGCGAACGGGTCGCGCTCCAGCTCGGCGGTGAGCGCAGCCGGGATGATGCCGAGCATCAGTGCCGTCTCCAGGACCTCGTCGTAGAGGAAGAAGTCGTCGGCAACCGATCCGCCAGGACCGATGGCGTCGCGCTGCTCCGCAAGGTGTGCGCGGCGCAGGTCAGCAATGCGCTCCGCGAATCGATCGCGCTCGATGCGACCGGACCAGGCACGCTCAAGCGTCCACTTCAACTCGCGGTTCGGTCCGATACGTGGATAGCCGATGAGCTGGGGGACGACGTTCATGGGACGGCCTAGGATAGTCGAGTACGCGCGAGCTCATCGGTGCGGTGAGATTCCTGTGCGGCCCGATGCCCGACGACGAATTCTCGTCGGGTCAGGCGTCAATGACCGTGGACGGGAGCATCGAGGAGAGCAGAGCCATGCAGAAGATCACTCCGTCGCTGTGGTTCGACACCGAGGCAGAAGAGGCGGCGAACTTCTACGTCTCGACGTTCAAGGACTCGCGGATTCTGAACGTGGCCCGCTACGGATCGGCGGGGCCTCGGCCCGAGGGCACCGTGATGACCGTCGACTTTCAGCTTCACGGGCAGCAGTTCAACGCAATCAATGGCGGTCCCGACTTCAAGTTCACCGAGGCGATCTCGCTGCACGTCAGCTGTGAGTCACAGGAGGAGGTCGACGAGCTGTGGGAGGCGCTGACCGCCGAGGGCGGCGAACCGGGACCGTGTGGCTGGCTCAAGGACAGGTACGGGCTCTCCTGGCAGATCGTCCCGGTCGCCCTGGGCGAGATGCTGAGCGACCCCGACCCTGAAAAATCGCAGCGTGTGATGGCCGCCATGCTGCAGATGAGCAAGATCGAGGTGCCCGAGCTGCGGCGGGCATACGAAGGCCGGTGAGGCCGATAGGTAACGCCGCACGGGGCGGCGTATCCTCACCGGCATGAGTGCATCCAACCCCCGCGCGGCCGCGCGGGCGCTCGGCATTGACATCGGCGGTACCGGCATCAAGGCCGCCGTGGTCGACCCGATCGCGGGGGAGCTGGTGTCCGAGCGCATCCGCGAGCTGACCCCTCAGCCGTCCACCCCGTCCGCGGTGATCGAGGTGGTGGCGGACGTCGCGCGAAGGCTCGAGATGACAGGCATGCTGACCCCGGCGATGCCCGCCGGCGCCGGCTTCCCATCGGTCATCAAGGATGGGAAGCCGATGACCGCCGCCAACCTGGACCACACCTGGATCGGGGCCCCGGTGCGGGAGATGCTCGAGGAACGACTGGGCAGACCAACGCTGGTGCTCAACGATGCCGACGCTGCCGGTGTGGCGGAGATGGCCCACGGCGCGGGTAAGGGCCAGCGCGGCGTGGTGCTGATGCTGACCGTGGGGACCGGCATCGGCTCGGCCCTGTTCACCGATGGCCAGCTGGTGCCCAACCTGGAGCTCGGGCACGTGGAGTTCCGTGGCCACGACGCGGAGACCCTGCTGTCCGGGGCCGCGCGCGAGCGGCGTCAGATGAGCTGGAAAAAATGGGGCCACGAATTCAGCGACCTGCTGGCCCAGTACGAGTTCTACCTGTGGCCGGACCTCATCATCCTCGGAGGAGGGGTCAGCAAGGAGCTGGGAAAGTACCAGAAGTACCTGAAGACCCGCGCGCCACTGGTGCCCGCGGCGATGCTCAACACGGCGGGGATCGTGGGTGCGGCGATGGCGGGCGCGGGCGCTGTCGGGCGAACGCGGAGGCCCTCACGACGTCCCTGAGCAGCGCTAGGCTGGGGCGCCCTTGCGCTTCTTCGCACTCGCGTTCGAGCTCGATCCTCCATCGGCGGTCTTCGAGCCGCCGGGCGTCGTACTTGCCTCGGTCACGGCACGCCGCGCCATGAATGCGGAGCGATACGAGCGGGGCGAGGGGTTCGCATCGGCGTCTCGGTAGTACCAGCTGTTCTCGGCGGGCACGAAATAGATCTCGTGGCCCTCGAACTCCTGGTCCGGCTGGCGGTCGGGGATCGGTAGCTTGGTGACGCGGGCGCGGCATCGGCTGCAGCGCGAGGCGACGAAGCCGTGCTGGCAGGTGCGGCAGGATGCGCACTGCGCCGCGGGCACGCCATGGATGCAGTCGGCGATCATTGAACGAGAGACTCCGTGTGAGCGCTCAGCGTACACCAAGTTCGGCTGCTCACCTCGTGTGCTACAGTGCCTTGGTACACGTGTTCGATTGGCGCTCCGGTCAGCGCCGCGGCTTCATCCCCGTTCGATCCCGAGTCTGACCCCATCGCCCTGACCGGGCCCCGCACCATCTGCGTCGCGGGAGGGCCTCGCCAGGAGATCACTCCCTTGTCCTTCGCTCAGCTCGGGCTGACGCCCGACCTGCTCCGCGCCGTTGCGCGCCAGGGCTACACCATCCCCACGCCGGTTCAGGCCGAGTCGATTCCGCTCGTGCTCGCAGGTCGTGACCTGCTCGCGGGCGCCCAGACCGGCACCGGCAAGACGGCCGCGTTCGTGCTGCCGATGCTCCAGCGGCTCGCCGCATCGGTCCCCGGCACTCCCGGTCGCCGCCGCGTCCGCGCCCTGATCCTGGCCCCGACACGCGAGCTCGCCATCCAGGTAGAGTCCGATATCCGTATCTACAGCTCCGGCAACGCGCGATCGATGCCGATCTACGGCGGTGCCGGCTTCCAGCCGCAGGTCAATGCGCTGCGCCGCGGACCGGAGATCGTGGTTGCCACGCCCGGGCGGCTGCTCGATCACGTGCGACAGCGAACCATCGACCTCGGCGGCGTCGAGATTCTCGTCCTCGACGAGGCGGATCGGATGCTCGACATGGGCTTCATCCGCGACATCCGGGCGGTGATCGCGCTGCTCCCGGCGCGTCGCCAGAACCTGCTCTTCTCTGCGACGTTTTCCCGCGAGATCCGCGGCATGGCGGAGGGGATGCTCGAGCGGCCGGCATCGGTCCAGGTCACACCGCAGAACACGCCCACCGATCTCGTCGACCAGGTCATCCATCCGGTCGACCTCGGAAGAAAGCGCGAGCTGCTGACGCACCTGGTGCGGACGCGGGCGATCGATCAGGCGCTCGTCTTCATGCGGACCAAGCACGGGGCGAACAAGCTCGCCGAGCTGCTGTCTCGCGACGGGATCGCCACCGCCGCGATCCACGGCAACAAGTCTCAGCCGCAGCGGCTGCGGGCCCTCAACGACTTCAAGGCGGGGCGCGTCACCCTGCTGGTGGCGACGGAGGTGGCCGCACGCGGGCTGGACATCGAGGCCCTGCCGCACGTCGTGAACTACGAGCTGCCGGTGGTGCCGGGCGATTACGTGCACCGAATCGGGCGCACCGGGCGTGCCGGTCTGACCGGCAGCGCGGTGTCGCTGGTCAGCCCGGAGGAGAGCGGGTTCCTGCGTGACGTCGAGCGGCTGCTCGGCACACCGATCACGCGGCGAATCGTGGCCGGGTTCGAGCCGGATCCGAATGCACGTGTCGAGCCGCTCGCCCGCGGCCTGATGCGCGGCGGCAATCGTGGCGGAACGCGTGGCGGAGCGCGTGACGGAAGCCGCGGCGCGCGTCCGCGTCCGGTGATGCCACACGCTGGGGTGGGCGCTGGCGGCTCGGGCGAGCGTCCACGGGGCGACGGCTTCGGGCGCCCGACGCGCATCGGCTCCTGGGGAGGCGACCGGCCGCGGCGCGGCCGGCGTCAGTTCGGACGGGGTGCTGTCGGCCGCTGACCGCTGGCTGATCGGCGCGAGAGCACCGATACTCCACCCGCCCGATCGGAGGTGTTGGGGTGATGGAGAAGGGCTCCTTTCGGCTCGGCGTCAACTATTGGCCGGCCCGGACCGCGATGTACTGGTGGGCCGACGTCAGGCCCGCCGAGGTCGATCGCGACATGGCGCGGATCGCGGACATCGGGCTTCAGCAAGCTCGCATCTTCCTGCTCTGGGAGGCGTTCCAACCCCAGCCGGATCACGTCTCGGACGACGCGCTCCGTTCGCTCCAGACCGTCCTCCGGGCCGCCGAGCGGCATGCGGTCGGGCTGGTGCTGAGCCTCTTCTGCGGTCACATGAGCGGCGCAAACTGGGTTCCCGGTTGGGCCGTTGATCGATCAGTCCCGACGGCGATCCGGACCATCAGCGGAGGGAAGGTTGTGCCCGGGGGCGCGGGCGACATCTATTCCGATCCCGCGCTCCTCGACGCGCAGCTGCTCCTGGCCCGGCGGCTGGCTGCCACGTTCGCCGGCCACGCGGCGCTTGCAGGCTGGGACCTTGGCAACGAGTTTTCGAATCTGCGGTTACCCGCTCGCCCGGAGGAGATCGCGCGCTGGAGCTCCCTGCTGACCGATGCGCTGCGGCCCGCGGGGGTCGGTGTGGTTGGGGGGCTGCATGCCCAGGATCTCGAGGAAGACCGAGGGATTCGGCTCAGCTCGGTCGCCGCTCCCTGGAACGAAGTGGCGATGCACGGCTATCCCATCTACAGCGCGGCAGCCGCCGGTCCCGACGACCCCGAGTGGGTGCCGTTCCTGGCCACGACCGCCGCACGTTTCGCCGGGAAGCTGGTCGATGTGCAGGAGTTCGGACTGCCCGATCATGAGCTGGGCGAGGATCGCGTGGCGCGCTACGCGCAGGCTGTCCTTCAGCGGGTGTGGCGCTCGGGCGCGGTCGGCGCATCCTGGTGGTGCTTCACCGACTACGTCGCGGAGCTGCGGCGGCTGGCCCCGTTCGACCTTGCGCCCCACGAACTGCACTTCGGGCTATGCCGGGCGGACGGCAGCGCCAAGCCGGTGGCCGACGTCTGGCGGCAGTTCGGCCGGCGCCCCGCGGTCCAGGCCGCTCCAGTCGCCGGACCCGCTGAGGAGACGTGGTACGCAGGCCTGCCGCGGACTATGGATGACGCGTACCGCCAATGGCGCGGCGGCTCTTGACGCGGGGTACATGATCTACTTCTAAATCCATTTAGTGCCGGCCATGCATCAAGACCAGCTGCACACTCGGCCGCGCCACGGAGCCAGGACGCTCGGTCGCCGCTCCGGCCGGCGACGGTCGACCATCGACGACGTTGCACGCCTGGCCGGCGTCTCGAAGGGCGCCGTCTCGATCGCGCTGAACGGACACCCGGGGGTGGCCGACGCGACCCGCGCGAGGATCAGCGAGGCAGCCCGCACTCTGAGCTGGCGGCCGAGCCTGCGTGCCCACGCGCTTCTGGCGTCCCGCTCGTTCGCGCTCGGGATGGTGATCTCCCGACCGCCCGAGCTGCTGGCCGCTGATCCGTTCTTCCCCGCGTTCATCGCGGGCGTCGAATCGGTCCTCGCCAGCCGCGGCCTCGCGCTCGTCTTGCAGGTCGTTGACGGGAGCCCGGAGGCAGAGGCCGCGAGCTATCGCCGCCTGGCGCACGAGGGGCGCGTCGATGGGGTGTTTCTGACCGATCTGCGCATCGACGACCCCCGATTCGCATGGCTCACCGATCTGGATCTGCCGGGCGTGGCGATCGGTCGCCCGTCAGCCGGCGGCTCGCTCCCGTGGCTCGAGACCAATGATCGTGAAGGGATCCGGGCGGCCGTCCGACACCTCGTCGCGCTCGGGCATCGGCGCATCGCGCACGTGGGTGGTGCGCCGGGCTACGTGCATTCCGTGGCGCGGCGCCGGGTGTGGGCCGATGAGCTGCGCGCGAACGGCCTGCAGCCGAGCCTGTTCGCGGAGGGCGATTTCACCGGCGAGGGCGGCGCTGCCGCCACTCGCCACCTGCTGGCGCTGCGTCAGGCGCCGACCGCCATCGTCTATGCCAACGATCTGATGGCCATCGCCGGCATGTCGGTGGCCATCGACGCGGGTCTGACACTTCCCGACGAGCTGTCGGTGGTGGGTTTCGACGACATCCCGCTCGCCGCTCATGTGCGTCCGGCGCTGACGACCGTGCGTCGGGACGCGACCGACTGGGGCCGCGCCGCGGCGCTGAGTCTGGTGGCGCTGGTGGAGGGAGAGCCGATGCCCGACGTCACGCTCACCCCGGTGATCTTCATCGAGCGCGCCTCGACGAGCGCGCCACCAGGTGCCTGAATAGCGGTCGAATCGAGGAGAGGTGTTGCTCATGTTTCGCGCTTCGTTCCGGTTTGCAAGTATCTCCAGCGCATTGGTTCTGCTCCTCGCCGCCTGCACCGGTGGCGGCGGGAGTGGAGCGCCCGCCAGCGCAGCCAGCGCGAAGGGCCCAATCAAGATCTGGTACTCGAACAACAAGGAGGAGGTCGCCTGGGGCAAGGCCGTGGTCGCGGCCTGGAATAAGGGTCACCCCAACGAGCAGGTCACCGGGGAGGAGATCCCCGCCGGCAAGAGCTCTGAGGAGGTCATCGGCGCCTCGATCACGGCGGGCAACACGCCGTGCCTGATCTTCAACACCGCGCCGGCGGCGGTGCCGCAGTTCAAGAAGCAGGGCGGCCTGGTGGCGCTCGACGACTTCCCCGACGCGGCCAGCTACATCAAGGCCCGCACCGCCGATCGGGCTGACCAGTACAAGTTCACCGACGGCAAGTTCTACCAGATGCCCTGGAAGACGAACCCGGTGATGATCTTCTACAACAAGACGGTCTTCGCCAAGGCAGGCATCGCCACCGACAACCCCCCGCTGAAGACCTACGATGAGTTCCTGGCGACCGCCAAGACCGTGGTGGCCAAGGGTGGCGTCAAGGCGGCAATCTGGCCGTCGCCGACCTCGGAGTTCTATCAGCCGTGGTTCGACTACTACCCGCTGTTCATCGCCCAGACCGGCGGCAAGCAGCTGGTCGAGAAGGGCGAGCCGCAGTTCACCGGCGCCGATGGCGTCGCCGTCGCGAACTTCTGGAAGAGCCTGTACGAGCAGAACCTGGCACCCAAGGAGGCGTACCAGGGAGACTCGTTCGGCGAACAGAAGGCGGCAATGGCGATCGTCGGACCGTGGGCCATCGCGGTCTACGGCGGCAAGGTCCAGTGGGGCGCCGTGCCGGTGCCGACCAAGGATGGGAAGGATCCCAAGGACATCCACACCTTCAGCGACGAGAAGTCCATCGGCATGTACAGCAGTTGCAAGAACCGCGGCACCGCCTGGGACTTCCTGAAGTTTGCGACGAGCAAGGAGAACGACGGACAGCTGCTCACGCTGACCGGTCAGATGCCGATGCGCGCCGATGTGGCTGGCACCTATCCGGACTACTTCACCTCTCACCCGGAGTACAAGCTGTTCGCCGATCAGGCGAACCGGACCGTGGAGGTGCCGAGCGTGCCGAACTCGGTCGAGATGTGGCAGACCTTCCGGACGTCCTACAGCGAATCGGTGATCTTTGGCAAGAAACCGATCGACCAGGCGTTCAAGGAGGCGGCTGACAAGATCAAGTCGCTGGTTAGCGGGGGCTGACGGCATGGCGGTCGTGTCCGCCCGACGCGGGGGCCGGTTGCGCACATGGATCGGGCGCGACCCGATCGGTTACGCATTCATCGGCCCCTACGTCCTTTTCTTGGCCGGCCTGTTTGCGTACCCGCTGCTGCTGGCCATCTACATCTCGTTCTTCGACTACTTCTTCGCCGCCCCCGGGGCGGAGGTTGACCGCCCGTTCGTCGGGTTGCGCAACTACGCCCAGATCCTTGGCGACCCGGTCTTCCAGCGCGCGCTGCTCAACGTGGCGGAGTTCATCATCATCAACGTGCCGCTGACGGTGGCGCTCTCGTTGGTGCTGGCGTCGGCCCTCAATGCCCGATTGCCGTTCCGGGCCTTCTTCCGTACCAGCTACTACATCCCGTATGTGACCGCCAGCGTCGCGGTCATCGGCGTCTGGCTCTGGCTCTTCTCCGGCGGCGGCCTACTCAACGGCGTCTTCGGCCCGCTGGCCCCCAATCCGTCGTGGCTGGTCAACGAGTTCTGGGCGATGCCGATCATCGCCCTGGTGGTGACCTGGAAACAGCTCGGCTTCTACGTGCTGCTGTACCTCGCCGCGCTGCAGAACATCCCCAAGGAGCTGTACGAGGCGGCAGAGGTCGATGGCGCCGGCGTCGTGCGGCGGTTCATGACCATCACTGTGCCCGGGGTGCGCCCGGCGACCACCCTGGTCGTCATCCTGGCCACCATCGTCGGGGCGAACCTCTTCACCGAGCCCTACCTGCTGACCGGCGGCGGCGGACCGGACGGGGCATCCATGTCACCCGTGCTGCTGATGTACCGGCAGGGGATCGAGCAGGGTCACGCGGGATACGCCGCCGCCATCGGAGCGGTCCTGGCGATCGCGGTGATGGCGATCTCTGCGGTCAATCGCTTCGTGCTCGAGAGGGAGTAACCGATGACCACTCCGGTCGGGAGCGATCGCGGCTCGCCGCGCGTCGCCGCGCCGCAATCCAGCCGTGGCGTTTCCTGGGGCAGGGTGGCGGGGCTGGTCGTTCTGGTCCTCGGCGCCCTCGTCTTCCTCTTCCCCTTCTACTACATGGTGGTCGGAGCGCTCCAGCGGGCGCCACAGACCGACATCTCGGGTGCCTTTCCGAATCCGGCGAACCTGACGCTCGCCAACTTCGTGGACATCAACGCCCAGGTCGACCTGGTCCGGACGCTGATCAACTCGGGGATTTTCACCGGCGGCGTGCTGCTGGCCACCTTCGTCATCGGTCTGCTGGCCGGCTACGCGCTGGCCCAGCTGGAGTTTCGCGGTCGCAGCCTGGTGTTCAACCTCATGTTGCTGATCCTGGTGCTGCCATTCCAGCTGTTCATGATCCCGCTCTACGTGCTGATCGTGCGCACCTACGGCCTGTCAGACAGCTACCTCGGGATGATCCTGCCCTTTGCGGTCAACGCGACGGCGGTGTTCATCTTCCGCCAATTCTTCCTGCAGCTGCCCCGCGAGCTGTTCGAGTCGGCGCGTATCGACGGCGCCTCCGAGTTCATGATCCTGCGCCGGATCGCGGTCCCGCTCGCGCAACCGGCGATCATCACAGCCTTGATCGTCACGTTCATCGGGCCCTGGAACGAGTTCCTGTGGCCGTTCCTGATCACCAAGCAGCACGACCTCCAGCCGCTGGCCGTCGCGCTCGCCAATTACATCTCGACGGTTGCGGCGCGGGCTGCGAACCCGTTCGGCTCGATCCTCGCAGGAGCGGTGGTGCTCGCCGTCCCGGCCGTCGTGGTGTTCGTCGTCTTCCAGCGCCAGTTCATCCAGTCCAACCTCGGGTCCGGCGTCAAGGGATGAGTCAGCTGCGGGCCGTCGCAGGCCGATGACCGCGTCCCCGCGAACCCAGGACGGGACGATCGGCACCGTTCCCTTCGGGCTCGAGCGGCTCGGGGTGGTCATGGCGCCCCTCCCGGACGCACCGCTCGAGGCCTGGGGAGTGCTGAACCCTGCCTCCGCCCGCAAGGGAGACGAGGTCTACCTGTTCCCGCGCCTGGTGGCGGAGGGCAACTACTCGCGGATCGGGCGTGCGCGCGTCATCCGCGATCAGGCGGGGATCCCGTTCGACGTCGAGCGCCTCGGTGTGGTCCTCGAGCCTCAGGATGCCTGGGAGCTCCACGCCGGGGGCGGGGGAGTCGAGGACCCGCGGATCACCTACCTGCCGCGCCTCGGCCGCTGGATCATGACCTATGTCGCCTTCGGTCCGCTGGGGCCGCGCATCGGTCTCGCATCATCCGCCGACCTGGAGCGCTGGGAGCGGCTCGGGCCGGTCTCGTTCGCCTACGACCCGCGGCTGGCAACCGATCTGAACCTGTACCCCAACAAGGATGCGCTCCTCTTCCCGGAGCCGGTGCCCAAGCCGGACGGCAAGCTCGGGTATGCCGTGCTGCACCGGCCGATGTGGGATCTGTGGGTCGCCCGCGCGGGGGAGGGAGACCGGCTGCCGGCTGGTCTCGCCGATCCACGGCCGGGAATCTGGGTGAGCTTCGTCGACGCGGCCGCCGTCGAGGCCGATGTGCGAGCGCTCGCCCGCCTCGAGGAGCACCACGTCGTCGCGCTCCCCGAGCACGCCTGGGAGGCACTCAAGATCGGAGGTGGGGCACCGCCGATCCGCATCCCCGAGGGCTGGCTGCTGCTGTATCACGGCGTCAGCGGCACGCTCGTCCGGGGCTGGCAGCTTCAGCCGGACGTGCGCTACTCGGCCGGCGCGCTCGTCCTGGATGCCTCCGATGTGACGCGCGTCGTGGCCCGCTCTCCGCGCCCGCTCCTCGAGCCCGAGCTGCCCGAAGAGCGGAGCGGGACCGTGCCGAACGTTGTGTTCCCGACGGCCATCGAACGCGTGGAGGGGGACGGCTCCGCGGCCTACGAGGTGTACTACGGAATGGCCGACTCGCGGATCGGCGTCGCCCGCCTGAGTCGCACCGGACCCCAGGCGTGAGTGGCCCGCACGCGCCACTCGGCCTTGGGCTCGTCGGCTGCGGCCGATTCGGAGCGTTCTGCCTCGCGGCGATCGCCGACCTGCCGGACGCTGCTGTCGTTGCGGTCACCGACGTCGATTCGGAGCGGGCATCGGACCTCGCCATCGCGCACGACGCCCGGACGGTGCGCGATTTCGAGACGCTGATCGCGATGGCTGCGGTGGACGTCGTCATCATCTCCACGCCTCCGGTGACCCACGGACCGATGCTCCGCGCCGCGGCGGAGGCCGGAAAGCACGTGTTTTGCGAGAAGCCGCTGGCCACCGATCTCGCGGCCGCGCGCTCGGCCCTCGAGGCGTCCGAGCGACTCGGCACGCGTGTCACGGTCGACTACGTCATGCGATGGAACCCGCTGTACTGGCTGCTGCGCCGGCTCCAGGCGCTGCAACGCGCAGACGGCAGCGCTGTGCTCGGGGCGCTGCAGCGCTTTGCGCTCGAGAACCTCGCCGGCGACGAGCAGCTGCCGGCGGGCCACTGGTTCTGGGAACGCGACCAGAGTGGCGGCATCTTCGTCGAACACGGTGTCCACTTCTTCGACGCCGCCGCCTGGCTGTACGAGAGCCAGCCGCTCGTCATCCAGGCGCTTCAGGTCGTAGGTGCCGCCGGCGCGGTCGACACGGTTGTCGCCAGCAGCGTCCATCCGGGCGGCGGCACGGCGAGCTATCACCACGCCTTCACCCATCCCGACCGGGGCGAATACCAGGCCATCCTCCTCGACTGGGGCTTTGCGCGTGGCCAGCTGCGTGGCTGGATCCCGGTCGAGCTCGATCTTGAATCGTGGACCGATGCGGACGGCGCCTCCCTCCTCGAACGGTTGCTCGCCGATCCGGCCGCGGCGCTGGGCGTTCCGCACGTGCGACCCTCCGGCCGCGAGGCGATCGATCTGCACGTCACGGAGCTCCGCAACGCCGACATGTGGCGCGCCCGGGACACCGCGCGCCGGGTGACTCAACGCGTCGAGATCCGGGCCACGCTCGGGGGCGAAGCGGCCAAGACCGCCGTCTATCGCGAGAGTGTGCGTGCCGGCGTGGCCGACCTGGTCGAGGCGGTGCGCGGCGGACGGTCGCCGGCGGTCAGCGGTGCGGACATGTACGGAAGCCTGTCAACAGCGATCGCCGCGCAGCACGCGGCCGATTCGGGCCGCACGCGGCACCCCGAGCCGGTGGGGGTACGCCCGCGGTGCAGGCCGACCGCGCCGGTCACGCGGCAGGCGAACCGGCCGGTGGCGTGAGATCGAGCAGCGAGACGGCCGGCATCGGCAGGTCGAAGGCGAGATCAACCGCACCCGCCCGCGTCTCGACGGTCCGCATCGGCTCGAGCTCCTCGAGTAGGTTGCGGCGACGCAGCTCCGCCCAGGTTGCCTCGTCGGGCCAGTCGCGGCCGTTGGCCATCGCGCGCCACTCGCGCGCGATATTCGAGTGCTGCTCATCGACGCGGTAGTGGCGCACGGTCCAGGGCCCATCGGCCAGGCCGCGGAGGGAGAGAAGGAGGCGGCGGTCGAGCAGCGGATCACCGTTCGCCTTGGCGTGGTCGATCGTCGCGTTCCAGACGAGGACCCGCAGGCCGCCGCCGGGTAGGCGCGTGGCGATTCCGTCCACGAGCGAACGCGCCCCGTCCCCCTCGACCTCGACACAGACACGCTCGTCGCCGAGCGACTCGAGCATGTGCAGCGCCCACCACCGCGGCTTGCGCAGGTTGCCGACCGACAGCAGGCCGAACCCCCCGTGGAGCAGTGCCGTCGGTCGCCCGAGCTCCTCGAAGTGATCGCTCACGACCCAGTAGGCAAGCGACTCCAGTCGGCCCATGACGCCGGCCATGCCGCTGACCAGGAACGCCGCAGCGAATGGCGAATCGTGGAGCGGATTGAAGTGCGTCGCGTTCACGCCCCACTCCGTCCACCAGATCGGAAGGTCGCGCGGGAAGCCGTGGCGCTCGAGCGCATCCCGAAGGTCGAGGGGCAGGTTGCCGTACGTGTGGGTGGTCAGGATGTCCAGCGGCGTGCCGGTCTCCGCGCAGAAGGCGAGAAGCTCATCGATCCAGCCCGCCGCCGCCGATGCCGGTCCGGCGATGCGGATCCCCGGGTCGACCGATTTCACGGCGCGGGCGGTCGTTTGGTACAGGCGCAGATACTCCTCCCGCGTCCCGCTCCAGAAGACCGCGAGATTCGGCTCGTTCCAGACCTCGAAGGCCCAGCTTCGGACCTCGTCGCGTCCGTAGCGATCCACCAGGTGCGCCACGAGGTCGCCGACGAGCGCCTCCCAGCGATCCCAGTCGCGCGGTGGCGATACGTGCGCCTGGTAGACGAAGACCGTCTTGCCAGGATCTGCTGCCAACGCGGCGGGCATGAACGACAGCTCCACGACCGGACGCAGGCCGAGTGCCAGGAGGGTGTCGTAGACGCGGTCGATCCCGGCGAAGTCGTGGACCGGCTGCCCGTCGAGCTCGCGGTAGACGGCGAGCTCATCGTGGAGGATCGCGTGGGCACGCACCGCGCCGACGCCGAGCTCCGCATGCGCCAACCGGAGTGCCTCCCCGAACTCCTGCCCGATGTTCACGTCGCCCGGCGCTCCGTCGTAGTGCAGCTGGGAAAGGTGCTCTGAGCCGATGACCGGTCGCCACGGACGGTCGAGCGCACCGGCCGGCTGCGACGCGTCGACCGTCACGCGGACCGATGCGAGCGCGCCGCCTTTGGCCCACGGCGCGGCGCAGGTGGGCTCGCTGCGCGCGCCCATCGCACCGGGATAACCGGGGCCGTTGCCGGCCACCGAGATCCCAGCCACGACGTACCAGGCTCCCGCATCGACCGGCGCGGTGGTGTCGGCGAATGGGGGAGCGGGCACGGCCATGACGTCGGGCCGGCCGGTATCGACCGGCTGGTAGGGGCCTGCCGCCGTTGCAGCGCGCAGAACGACATAGCCCACCGCGCCGCGAACGGGAGACCACGACAGGGTGACCTGGCCGCGGCCCGACGAGGCCTGCAATCCGGTGGGCGCGTCGAGGTACGGTGCGGCCTCGCCGCCGGTGTCGCTGCGGAGATGGATCCGCTGCTGCCAGTCCCGCCGGGCGTTGCTCACGGGCCGACGCGGCCGGCGTTGAACACCTCCATTGCCATCAGCGGGCGGAGGGTCGGCTCCAGCGTGGTCGCGACGTAACGCTGGAAGCGGTCACCGGTCAGCTCGTTGGCGATGGCAGCCATCACCATCCCCTGGTCGAGCGACAGGTACCGATCGGCCACCTGGCCGGTCGACACGTTGACGGCGTCCTTGAAGCCACCGCGGCCATAGAGGCCAGGGAAGCCGGCTCGCAGGGCGCGCAGGTTGGCCATCGATCCGATCCGGTCGAAGTCGAGCGCAAGGAAGCTGGCGTGGGGTGTCACCACTCCGCCGTCGTAGTCGGTGATCGGTGCAGGGGCACGCGGGCATGCCGGATCGTTCCAGCCGTAGTCGACGAGCGTCCGGCGGGCCGCGTCCGAGGTGTAGCCGTTCGGCTCCATGCCGAGCGCGTCAACCCCGTACTCGCGGTAGCCTCCGGCGGGATCGCTGGACGGCGAGAACCCCCAGTACCCGTACTTCGCCTCGGCGAGGCCGTACTGCTGCTGTGCCTCGACGTACAGCGGGTGAGTGCGAGCCCAGCTGTTCGTGCCCCATTGCTCCTCCGGGACCACCAGCGGGACCATCAGCGCCTCGAACATGCTGCCCCCCCAGGTCGGCACGAATCGCTTGTCGGCGTAGCGGTACGTTCCTTCGAAGACATGCACCGTCTTGCCGTTGGCCACGTAATCACGCCAACCGCCCTCGGGACGCATCTCCGGCCAACTCCAGTCGCAGGTGTTGGGGAACGTGCGCCAGCCGCCGAAGTAGTGGTCCGCGGGGATCTGGCCCAGCGCGATGCCGATGTAGGACGCGATCCGCGGCTCGGTGTTGAACGACCCGTAGTGGTGGCACGTGTAGTACACGTCCGGGCCGCGTCCGCGATAGTTGCCCTGCACCGAGCAGCCGGCTGGTTTCTGATCCCAGAAGCCGCCCCGGATGAGCCCGGTGTTCGCGTCCGGGTTGCCGTTCGGGTCGTAATAGAACCCGAAATCCATCTTGGTCACCAGCGCCCACGCCCGTGCGTGGAGCCGCGGCTCGGCGTTGGCGACCATGATCAGCGCCGATGCGAGCCAGCCGTTATCGACGCTCGACAGGAACGGCTCCACCGGATTGTTGGGTGGCTCGGGCCAAGTCGTGATCTTTGCGCCGGTGCGTGGGTCGTACCAGTTGTAGAACATGCCCGAGGCCGGGTGGCGCGCCATGTGCGCGAGCGTGCCGAGCGTCTTGGCGAGGCGGGTGCGCGCCTGCCCGGCGGTGATCAGCCCCAGGTCGCGAGCAGCGACGGTTGCCCAGATGTACATGCCGATGTTCGTCGGTGAGGTGTAGCGGGATGCGCTCGAACGGCTCAGCGAGCCGTCGATGTGATCGGCCGGCAGGCCGGTGCGCGGCGCGACCATGGCGTCGAACGAGCGCCAGGTGTCGGCGGCCCAGGTCCGCAGCGCCGCCGAATCGGCGGTCTTCGTGTCGGACGCGGCGGCGACCGCCGGGACCGATGCGCTGAGCGCAACGGTGACGAGCGTCGCCATGCAGAGACGGAAGCGGTTGCTCATCGGTCAGCCCTCCAGGTGTGCTGTCCTCAGCCCTTGATGCCGGTCATCGCGATGCCCTGCGTGAAGAACCGCTGCAGGACGATGAAGACCAGCAGCACGGGGAGCACGACGACCACCGCACCGGCCAGGAGCAGGCCGAGGTTCGAGGTCTGCTGGCCTGTGGCGAACAGCGCGACGGCCACCGGCAGCGTGTACATGTCCTCGGTCTGCGCCACCACCAGCGGCCAGAGGAAGTTGTTCCAGCTGGCCAGGAAGGTGAGGATCCCGAGCGTGGCCAGCGGAGCGCCGCACAGCGGCAGGATGATCCGGAAGAAGATGTGGTATTCGCCCGCGCCGTCGACCCGGGCGGCATCCAGCAGCTCGTCCGGAATGCCGGAGATGAACTGGCGCATCAGGAAGACGCCGAAGGCACCGGCCAGGAACGGCAGGATGAGGCCGGCGTGGGTGTTGACCAGTCCCATGTTCGCGACGAGCACGAAGAGCGGCATGAAGGTCACGATCCCCGGCACCATCAGCGTGCCGAGCACCAGTGCGAAGAGCGCCCGCTTGCCGGGGAAGCGCAGCTTCGCCAATGCGTAGCCGAGCATCGAGCAGAACAGCAGGTTGCCCGCGGTGATCGCGGCCGCGACGGCGGCCGAGTTGAAGAAGAAGCGGCTGAAGTTCAGACGGCTGAACAGATCGGTGTAGTTGCTCAGCGTGAACTGCTGCGGCCACCAGGTGGGCGGCACCTGGCGAAGCTCGCCGGTCGTCTTGAACGATCCGAGCAGCATGTAGATGAATGGCCCGACCATCAGCACCAGGCCAAGCGCAAGGGCGATGTACAGCCACACCGCTGACCGGCCGCGTCGGAGCCGGTCGGAATGGCGCCGCCCCGATCGCCCGGCGACCGGCGGCAGCTCGCGTGCGGGGCCGAGGGTGGCCATCGGTCAGGACCTCCTCACGACTCGGACCGGAAGAGCCGGAACTGGAACAGGGTCAGCAGCGCGATCGCGACGAACAGGATGTAGGCGATCGCCGCGGTGAGTCCGTAGTTGCCGAAGCTGAACTGGTTGTACGCGTAGAAGGCGAGCGAGAGGGTGGCGTCCAGCGGCCCGCCCTTGGTCATCACGAACGGCTCCTCGAAGAACTGGAGGTAGCCGATGCTGGTGATCACCGCCGAGAAGAGAAGCGTCGGCCGCAGCAAGGGGAGGGTGATCCGCCGGAAGCGCTGCCAGCTCGAGGCACCGTCAACCTCCGCCGCCTCGTAGAGCTCCGGCGAGATCGCCTGCAGGCCGGCGAGGAAGATCACCATCTGGAAGCCGAGGTTGCGCCAGGCGGTCATGACGATCAATGACCAGAGCGCGAGGTGGCGATCGGTCAGCCATCCGTGGCCGCCGATACCGGCCGTGCCGAGCAGCGAGTTGACGAGGCCCGAGTCCTTGGCCAGCAGCAGCCGCCAGATGATGGCAATGGCCACGATGCTGGTGACCACCGGCAGGTAGTAGCCGACCCGGAACACCGTCCGAAACTTCACGATCGCCTGGTTCAGCCCGACCGCGGCGAGAAGCCCGAGCGCCATGGTCAGCGGGATCCCGAAGACGACGAAGACCGCGGTGTTGGCCGCGGCGTGCTGAAACTTGGGATCGCCCAGCACCTTGAGATAGTCGTTGAGCCCGACGAAGTTGACGCTGAGCGGGTGGCGCAGATCGGTCGACTGCATGTCGGTGAACGACACGACGAAGGCGACCAGGATCGGCCCGGCCATGAACACCAGGAACAGGACCACGAAGGGAATCGCGAAGCTCCAGGCGATCAGCGCCTCGCGCCCTCGCGAACGTCCGGCCATGGGGGCGGCGCTCGCCCCCATGGCGTCGGCCGTGCGGCCGCTCATGACCTAGGATCCAGAACCGATGGAGGTGGCCTGGTCCTGCATCGACTTGCAGCCATCCGCAGGCGACATGCTGCCCACGGTCACCTGCTCGATGGCAGTGTCGATCTGCGCCGCGATCTCCTCCCACTTCGGGATGGCCGGCGGTGCCTTGGCGTCATTCAGCTGATCGCCGAAGACCTTGAGCAGCTTGTCGCCCGATAGCGTCTGGTCGCTCCAGGCCGACTTGACGGCGGGAAGGTCCTTGACCGTCGCGTACCACTTCACCTGGACCTCGGGCTTGCTCAGGTACTTGACGAATGCCCACGCTGCCGGCTTGTTGTTCGAGTTGGCGAGGACCGCGAGATCGCCGCCGCCGACGAACGAGGTGCCCGACTGCTCCTTGGGCTGCGGCGCGACCGTGAACGTGCCGGCCTTGGCGCCCGCATCGGTCACGACCTGGATCATCCAGGGACCGCTGATGAACGCGCCGACCTGGCCCTTCGCGAACCGCGCCTCCATCGGGGTGTCGGCCGCTGCCTTGGTCGCCAACCCTTCCTTGAAGAAGGACTGGTAGTAGGTCAGGGCGTCGGTGCACGCCTGGCTGTTCAGCGTGAACTTGCCGGAGCCGTCCATGATCTCGCCACCCTTCTGCCAGAAGAAGGGCATGAATGTCTGCCACGAGCCGGTGCCACCCGGCTGGAGCTCGATGGCAGACTTGGCGCCCGCCTTCTTCAGATCCTGGGCCAGCGCTTTGAGGTCGTTCCAGTTCTTGGGAGCGTCGCTCATCCCGCCCTTCTTGGCCAGATCGGTGTTGTAGTACAGGACCCGGGTCTCGACGTACCACGGCACCCCGTAGCTTGCGCCGCCGACGACGGTCGAGTTCCAGGCGCCCTCGTAGAACTGGCCCTTGTCGATGTCCGACGGCGTCTTGTCCAGGCCACCGAGCTTTGCGAACTCGCCCATCCAGGTCGTGCCGACCAGCGTCACGTCGGGACCGGTGGTGGTCAGCGCATTGCGGATCTTGTCGTGCGCGGCGTCCCAGGGGATGGCGGTGACCTTCACCGTGACGCCCGGATTGGCGGCCATGAAGTCCTTGGCCAGCACCGAGAGCTTCTCGCCCTCGGTCCCCATCGCCCACACGTCGAGGGTGCCGGTCACCGGCCCCCCGCCGGCGGCGGGCTGTGACCCACCGGTTTGGGACGCGCCCCCGGCGCCCGGCGTGCTCTCGCTGCGGCCGCAGGCCGCCAGCACCAGTACCATGCACAGCGCCAACGGCGCCGTTCGTCGCCAGTCAGTCATCGCTCAGGTTCCTCCTGCATCGGGGTCGTCGCGCATCCGCAGCTGGCTCTCAGCACGACCTGCGTCGGCAACACCTCGTGTCTCGGTGGTCCGCCGCCCCCATGGATTCGCGCAAACAGTGCGCGTGCCGCCCAAAGCCCGAGCTCACGCATCGGCTGTCGCACCGTCGTGAGCGCGGGCGCGAGATAGCGCGCCGTCGGAATGTCGTCCCAACCGGTGATCGCCAGGTCGTGGCCGACCCGCCGGTGAAGCTCCGTGGCAGCCCGATAGGTGCCCAGAGCGATCTCGTCGTTGCCGCAGAAGAGCGCCGTCGGCGGCTCGCGCGCATCGACCGCCATGAGCGCGAGTCGCGCGGCCGCATAACCCTCGGCCTGTCGATACAGGCTCCGTATCGGGCCATCCGGTCCGGCCAGGCCGCGAGACCGGTGGGCGGCGACGAAGCCATCCCACCGCTCGGCACCGTCGGGAGACGAGTCGGGGTCGCCAAGGAAGGCGATGCGGCGATGCCCGTGGACGTCGATCAGGTGGAGGGCAAGCCTGGCTGCCGTGGCGCGGTTCTCCGCACGCACTGCATCCGTGTCCCCGACCGGTGGTCGGGCCAGCAGGACGATCGGTCTGCCGGCCTCGTGCAGGTCGCGGATCACTTCGTCGGGCACGGTTCGGCCCAGGATCAGGAGCCCGTCGACGCGCGAAGCCAGGTCGCGGACGCGATCAGCCGCCGCCTCACGGCCGTGCGTGGAGAGGACCATCACGCCGTGGTCGTCATCGGTGGCGGCCGTTTCGAAGCCGCCGATCACCTCTGAGAAGTACGGTCCCGACAGGTCTGGGAAGACGATCCCCATCGCCCGATGTCGCCGCTCGGCGAGGCCCCGTCCGAGACGGTTTGGGACGTAGCGCAGTGCCTCGATCGCGGCGGCCACTCGGTCGCGCGTGTCATCCGCGACCGGGGCGCTCCCGCGCTGGACGCGCGACACGGTGGCGATCGAGACCCCCGCCCGCCTGGCAACGTCTCGGATGGTCGTCCCGCGCATCTGCTCTCCCGCAGTGACTCGTGGGCCAATGAAAACGGTTACGCGCTGGACGAGCCGTGGCTGCAGATTGCGTGCCACGATCGCAGTGGAGCGCCCGGCTGGGCGGGGACCGAATCGGCGACCCAGGGGGCGGTCGCCCGTCGAGATAGTGGAACGCGGGCGCGGGTTGGGCCGCGGTCAGCGTCGCCGGCGTGTGGTCCGTCGAGTGGTCCGTCGAGCGGCTCCGCCTCCGAGGATCCCGAACACGCCCCGCAGCAGCGTGTTGGTGGTCGAGCTGGTCAGGACCCGCGTCCCGATCCTGGCCGCCTGCGCCCAATCCATCCCCTGGCTGGGCTCGGGGGTGGCGTCAGCGCTGGTGCCCTGTGGCTGGGGTGCTTCGGCCGCTGCCTGCTCCATCCGAGCCGCGAGCATCTCCTTGGCCGACTCGGGGTCGATGTCGCTTGCATAGCGCCCTGCAATCGGAGAGGCGGCGACCGCCGCGGCGAAGGCCGCCGGATCGAGCTGGGCCATCAACGACCGCGGGGGCCGCATGATGGTGTGGACCGTCGGCGTTGGCACGCCGGCCGGTGACATCACGGTGATGAGGGCTTCACCGATGCCGAGCGAGGTGAGCTCCTTGGCAACGTCGTAGTGCGTCGTGGAGGGGAACGTTCGGGCCGTCTGGTCGATCCGCTTCTGGTCGTCCGGGGTGAAAGCGCGCAGCGCATGCTGAACGCGATTGCCCAGTTGAGCCAGAACGCTCGGCGGAACGTCGCTTGGGGACTGGGTGACGAAGTAGACGCCGACCCCCTTGCTGCGGATCAGACGCGCGACCATCTCGATCTGGTCGAGGAAGCTGGGGTTCGCGCCCTCGAACAGGAGATGCGCCTCGTCGAAAAAGAACACCAGCTTTGGCTTGTCGAGATCACCCACCTCCGGCAGATGGTGGTAGACCGCCGCCAGCAGCCACATCATGAATGTGCTGAACAGCTTGGGCCGGTCCTGCATGTCCGCGACTTCCAGCACGCTCACCACGCCACGGCCGTTAGGCGCAGTGCGAATCAGATCGCCGATGTCGAACTCGGGCTGCCCGAAGAAGGCGTCTGCTTCCTGCTGCTCGAGCTCGACGATCTTGCGGATCATGACCCCGACGGTTGCGGTCGACAGACCACCGTACTCGGCCATCGCGGCCTGGCCGGCGTCACCGTTCAGGTAGTTGAGCGTGGAGCGCAGGTCGGAGAGGTCGACCAGCGGCAGCTTCTGGTCATCGGCGTACTTGAACACGAGGGCGAGAACGCTCTGCTGCGTCTCGTTCAGGTCCAGCACCTTGGCGAGCAGGATGGGGCCGAACGAGCTGACCGTCGCGCGGAGCCGCACGCCGCTGCCGCCGCGGTTCAACGTCAGGAACTCCACGGGGTAGGCCTGCGGCGCCCAATCTGTCTGTCCGATCTGGGCCAGCCTGGCCGTGATCCGGTCGCCGGATTGGCCCGGGGCCCCAACTCCGGAGATGTCGCCCTTGATGTCGACCAGGAAGACGGGGACGCCCGAGTCGGACAGCTGCTCGGTGAGCATCTGCAGCGTCTTCGTCTTGCCGGTCCCCGTCGCGCCGGCGACGAGACCGTGGCGATTGATCATCCGAAGCGGCACCCGCACCCGGGCAGCCGGTTCGGCGCCGCCGTTCAGCGAGGCGGCGCCATATTCGAGGACAGGCTCAGTGAACCCGTAAGCGGTGCCGATCTCCCCTGCAAACGACTGATCCGGCATGCGGACACGCCTCTTGGTGGCGGGTTGTGGACCGCGCGGCAGGTCGACGTTCAGCCGCCGGGCGAGCCTACTTCTGCAAGGCCTTTGCCTGGTCAATCCAGCCCTGGACTGATCCCTCCGAAAGACCGATGACCTTCCCGTGACGCGACTCGATCATCTCCTTCAGAGATGCCGCATTCCGGTGGCTCAGCTCCTTGATCGAATCGACCCCGATGCTTTCGAGCATCTCGGTGTGCTTGGGCCCAATCCCATTCAGCTTGTAGAGGTCGTTCTCCATCCCAGCCATTGACAACTCCCCATTCCAGCACGTGATTCCAGCGCGTGTGCGTGCGCGAAGACTACTGCGCACCAGCGATCCGGGATGTGCTCGTCTCGCACGACCGATCTCCGACAACCAGGCGCGGCCAGCCAGGCGCCGGCGCCCGCTCGACCGGAGCGGTCAGTCGCGAAACAGGTCGACCACGGACTGCCAGGTTGCGACCGTTGGCTCCGGAGCACCGACGCGCGGCAGACGGGCACGCGACGTCGGCTGCAGCCATGCCACACGGAAGCCGAACGCGCCCGCCCCGGCGGCGTCCCAGCCGTTGCTGGTCACGAACCCGATCCGTTCCGCCTCGAGGCCCGTCGCCTCGGCTGCCAGGCGGTAGGCCGCCGGATCGGGCTTGAACCGCCGCACGGCGTCGACCGAGAGCGCGTGGTCGACCGCGCCGTTGAGCCGGATCCGCGCGAGCACGCGCTGCAGCGTCCCACGCGCCGCGTTGGTCAGCACTCCGGTGCGCAGGCCAAGCGCGCGAAGCGCGTCGAGGCTTGCGCGGGCGTTGGCGTGCAGCGGCAGCTCCTCGAATGCGCGGCCCAGTGCCTGGCGCGCGGGGGGCGCCAGGCCTAGATCGAGCTCATCGAGCGCGGCGTCCAGTGCGTCGCTCGTCACCTGGTCGAAGTCGACGAATGCCGACATCGCGGTTCGGAGCCAGCTGATCTCCAGCTGGCGCGCTCGCCAGCCCGCGGCCAGCTCGGTGCCTCGGCTCCGAGCCGCGGCCTCGCAGGCAGCCGCCAGCGGTTCCAGATCAACGAGGGTGCCAAACAGGTCGAAGAAGACGGCGTCGACGGTGCGACCGGCGCTCACCTGACCGGGAACGACGCTCGCCCGCACGTCGGCGACCGCCTGCCTCGCCTCCTCGACCGACCCCTCGTCCTCGATGGTGCTGATGTCGCCCGGATCGCGGTCCAGTGCGACCGCCTTGAGGACGCGGCGCATGATCTTGCCACTCCGCGTCTTGGGCAGCGTGGCGACGAACGAGCAGCTACCGATGACCGCCACCGGCCCGAGCTCGCCGCGCACCGTTGCCAGCAGCTGGCGCTTCAGCTCCTCGGACGGTTCGTGCCCACCGCGCAGGGCCACAAACGCGGCGATCACCTCGCCGCGCAGCTCGTCCGGGATGCCGGTGACGCCCGCCTCGGCCACCGCCGGATGGCGCAGGAACGCGGTCTCGACCTCGATCGTGCCGAGCCGATGGCCGGCAGTCTTGATGATCTCGTCGGCCCGGCCGGCGAACCAGACGTAGCCGTCCTCGTCGACGTGTGCTGCGTCACCGACGTAGTACCCACCCGGGATGCGGTCCCAGTAGTCGGCGCGGTAACGGTCGGGATCGCCCCACAGCGTCGAGATCAGTCCGGGAAACGGCCGGCGGATGAGCATGATCCCCTTCTCGCCGGTGGCGACCGGCGCACCGGCGGCATCGACCACAACCGCCTCGATCCCCGGCAGCGGGAGGCCGGCCGAGCCGGGCTTGATCGGCAGCATGTCGAGCCCGTATGGGTTGCCGAAGATCGGACCTCCGGTCTCCGTCTGCCACATGTGATCGATGACCGGCACGCGGTCGTCGAAGACCCGTTGCTGGAGCCACTCCCAGGCCGGGGCATTGAGCACCTCGCCGGCACACACGATGCGCCGGACGCTCGCCAGGTCATGCCGGCGCGGGACCTCCTCGCCATAGCGCATCAGGAGGCGGACCGCGGTGGGGGAGGTGAAGACCCCCGTCACGCGCTCGGCCTCGATGATCCGCCACGGCTGGTCGGCATCGGGCTCGTCGAGCGCACCTTCGTAGGCAATCGTGGTGCAGCCGGCGATCAGCGGCGCGTAGACGATGTACCCGTGACCGACGACCCAGCCGATGTCCGAGCTTGACCACCACACGTCGTCGGCGCCAAGATCGAATACCCAGCGACCCATGGCGGTGATGTGGACCTGGTAGCCGCCATGGCGGTGGACGGCAAGCTTCGGCCGGGCGGTGGTGCCGGAGGTCGCGAGGATGAATGCCGGATCGTCCGCGCTCGTGTCGGCCAGTGAGCCGTCGCCGCCGGCTCCCTTCGCGGTGAAGTCGTTCCAGCCGATGGTCTGCGGCGAGGCGCGACCGCCGGACGCCGGCGACAGCCGTTCGCCTCGCTGGAGGACGACGAGGTGCTCCACACCGCCGGCGCCCTCGTCGAGCGCGGCCCCGACGATCGACAGCAGGTCGATCTCCTTGCCCTTGCGGTAGGTCAGGTCCGCCGTGATCACCACGCGCGAGCCGCTCGCCTCGATCCGGTCGCGCAGCGCCCCGGCACCGAAACCGGCGAACACCACCGAATGGATGGCGCCGATGCGAACGATCGCCAGCATGGCGATGATCGCCTCGAGGCAGGTCGGCATGTAGATCGTGACCCGGTCTCCGCGACCGACGCCGATGGCGCGCAGCGCCGCGGCCGCTTCGCTGACCGACTGCAGCAGCTGCGCATAGGTGCGGGTCCTCCGGTCGCCGCGCTCATCGAGCGCAATGATTGCCAGGTGCCCGCCTCGGCCGCCGGCCACGTGTCGATCGAGCGCGTTGAACGCCAGGTTGGTGCGGCCCCCCGGAAACCATCGGAACGTTTGCGCCTCGGCCTGCTCGAAAGCGCGCTCGGGCGGCTGCGTCCAGCCGATCATCTCGGCGGCCTCCATCCAGAAGCCGTCCGGATCCTCGAGCGAACGGCGGTAGAACGCGTCGTAGCCTCGCCTCGCCTCAGTTGCCCCTACGACCATCCTTCGCCTCCAGCACCGCAGCATCGTCCGCCGAGGCGCGGGGAGTCAAGCATGTTGCCGCGGGCGGCTTGCGGACCAGGCGGTGTCGCGGTCTTGGCTGCGCGCCGGGCTTCGAATGGCCGCCGACCGTGCGGTCACCCGGGGAAGACGCAGCGACCGCCCCGGCGGCGAGCCGGAGCGGTCGGTGGTGGCGGCGAGCGCAGAGGCCGGTGGGTAGGCCCGACCGGCGCGCCTGCGCGAGTTGGGTTAGGCGGCGACGGGGACACCGCGGAAGAGGGCCAACTCACCGATGGAGGTGGTCACGAGCCGAATACGGTCCGCGATGTTCTCCCGGATCCAGGTGGCGGCCATGCTGACCGAGTTCTCGGCCTCCTCGTGAGTCTCCCACACGCTGATCGACACGACCTTGTGGTCGCCGGCATCGACGAGCCCGAAGTTCACGAAGCCCGGGACCTTGGCGTAGGTCGGCAGGATGCCCTTCTCGGCGAGGCCGGTCAGCTCGGCGAAGTTGCCCTTGGTCAGGTCGTATGTCGAAAGTCTGGCGTAACGCATATCTACTCCTCTGCCCCCGATGCGGCTAAGTCGATACGAAGCGGTTTGCCGATGGCTCTCCGTCGTTCGAGGGGCCAGAGGATCAGACGGTTCGCAGCCTTGCAGCCGAGGACGAAGTCTACCACGAAACCACTCGTGATATATTCGTGCCATATTCGTTACATAGCTGTACAGGACATTTCAGGTGCCTAGAGTGGAATTCGAGGCCGAGACGGAGGAGGCGCTCGTGGCCCTCGCCTGGCGCTGGGTGATGGGACCACGGCGGCAGCCGGATGGATCGGTCGCCGACCAGGTGGACCAGGCCAACCACGCCGATCTGCGGCGGCGCCAGCTCGGAGAGGTGCTCAACGCCATCCGCGGCGCCGACAGCCGTCGGCTGCTCCACGAGGTCGCCGAGCTATCGGTGCACGACACCGCGCTGCTCCTCGACGCGAATCTCGCCGCCCGCTACGGCAAGCGGACGGGCACCGCGTTCGCCGGCATCGTGGCGGGCCCCAACAAGGTGATGCGGCGCGTCGCGCGCCGGGACCTTGTCACCTGGGACGCGGACGTCCGCGGATATCGGATGGATCCCGCCGACGCGGAGATCGTCCTTCAGCGCTGGCCGGTCCGCTGAGCCGGGTTGCCCGGCTCAGCGGGGCGTGCAACAGCGTCCCCGCCGCGGCCGCTCAACCGGCACGAGCCCGGGCTCGTGAGCGCCGGCGGGCCCGGTACCACGCCAGATACTCGAGCAGCTCGTCCCGCTCATCGTCCGTGAGATCGGCGAACAGCGCGGCCGCACCTTCTGCTGCGTGTTGCCCCGGCCGACCCGGCAGGCGATAGCCACTCAGGCGCATGAGCTCGCCGTAGGGCACCCCCAGCCCTTCGCTCAGCTGATGCAGGACGTGTGGCGAGGGCTTCTTGACTGCGTCGTTCTCGAGCCTGCTCAAGTAGGCCGGCGAGATGCCCGCGGCGCGAGCAGCATCGGTCAGGGATAGCGCTCGCACCGCTCGTGCCTGTCGGAGCATGGCGCCGGAGGAAGTTGGCATGGGTGGGCCCCACTGCTGTCCGCAGTTGCCTATAGTGATATCGCGTGACTACAGTTGACAATAGCAGGCAGACCTGCTGTACTCAAGCACCCAATCAAAAGGAGCGGATGCAACATGGGATGGATCGCTTGGATCGCGGTCGGCGCCGTCGCCGGCTTTCTCGCCAGCATGATCGTCGGCAGCCGAGAGGGCCTCGTGATGATGATCGTCCTCGGTATCGTGGGCGGCATTCTCGGTGGATTCGTGGCTGCCAACGTGCTCCACGTCGGCTCCGTCAACGGATTCAATCTTGAAAGTATCCTGATCGCCACCCTCGGGGCAGCGGGCGTCCTGCTCGTCGTGCACCTCGCGACCGGGGGGCGCGGGCTGCGTCGCAGCTAGCGCTGATCGTCCCCGCCCGCTGAGATCGGAGGGGCCGTGAGACCGACGCGGCAGCGCGCCCCCGGACCCTCAGCCTGACCGAACGGATCTGAGCGCCTCGTCCAGCTCGCCGCCCGGAATGGCCGCGTCCAGATACGTGCTGGTTCCCGCGCTCTGGAGCTCCCGCGCGCCGGCGATCAGCGCTCCGTAGGCGGCTCGCGCCAGGCCTCCGCCCGTTGATACCCGCCGCACCCCCAGCGCGGCGAGCTCCGAGACCGATGGACCGGCGCGCAGGGCCAGGACGTTCACCGGCGCCCCGACGCGTTCCACGAGCTGCCGGATGGCTGCCGCATCGGTAAGGCCCGGCGCGTAGAGCACCTCCGCGCCCGCATCGCGATAGCCGCACAGCCGCGCAATCGTGTCCTCCAGGTCGTGGATGCCATGCAGGTGGTTTTCGGCGCGCGCGGTGAGCATCACTCCGCGACGCCGCGCCGCGTCCGCGGCGGCGGCCACGCGCTCCACCGCAACTCCGAACGGATCGATCGCGTCGTGAGCCGGGTCGTAGTCCTCGATCGAGCAGCCCGCCGCCCCAGTCTGCGCGATGAGCTCGACGGTCCGCGCGACGCCGGCCGGATCGTCTGCGAAGCAGCGTTCGGCGTCCACGTTCAGCGGGACGTGGATCGCACCCGCGAGTGCTTCGGCGTGGAACAGCAGCTCGTCGCGCGACACGCTCTGGTCCGGGCGCCCGAGCGCCGCGGCGTGGCCCGAGCTGGTGGTCGCCAGCGCCTGGAAGCCGAGTGACTCGAGGAGCCGCGCGGACCCGATATCCCATGCGTTGGGCATGATGAACAGGCCGTCATCATGCAGAGCCCGAAAGCGCGCCCGCAGCGCGCTGGAGGAATCAGCGCGCGTCGATGCCCGGCGGCCGGGGTCGCCCGTCGCAGCCTCAGGCATCGCCGACCGCCGCACGGATCCGGTCGCGGTGGGGCGCCGCGCCGAGCCGCTCGTAGATCGCCAGGGCCTCATACCGAAGCGCCGCTGCACGGCTCCTGTCCAGGTCGGCCAGCGCCTCGGCGGTGCGCGCCACGTCGAAGATCGCCTCCAGGCGTGCGAAGCCGGCGAGGGCAGCGTCCATCAGCCTGGTCGCTTCTCCGAGATCGCCGTCGGCCTGCGCGAGCCGTGCGGCAGCCCGGTCCGCAGCCGGGCCCGCCAGGGCGACCGCGGCCGAATAGCCGCGCAGGCGGGGGAGGAGCTCACGGAGCCGGTCCCAGGCGCCCAGCCATGCCAGCACATGCCACCTCGGCCGCGCAATCGGCGAGGCTGTCCGACGGGCCGGCAAGCTTCTCGAGCCACGCCTCCGCCATCGCGCGATCGCCGATCGCTTCGGCATAGCGCAGCAGGCAGCCTCCGGTCGCGGCGGCAGCCCGCTGGCTCGTGTAGCTCTCCGGCGGCACCAGCCTGCGCGCCCCGTCGGTGTCGCCGCGGTGGGCAAGCACGCATGCTCCGAGGAGCGGCCCGCCGCGCACCGCGCTGCACAGCACGTCGCCTTCGCGGCGTTCCGCCTCGAGATGCGGCCCGAACAGCTCCTGGACGCGGTCCCATTCGCCGAGATGGAAAGCGGGGAGCATGGCGGAGAAGCTCGCATGCATCATCTCGTGGGGGCTCAACGATCTCGCCATCTCAAGGCCGGCCAGGCCGGTGGCCAGACCATCGCGCAGCGCACCGCGCTCCGACTGGGCCATTGCCGCAGCAAACCGCACCTGGGCGCGCTGCCGTTCAGAAGGGAGCCGAGACACGCGGTCCAGCTGGCCTTTGACCACCGTCTGGTAGTCGTCGTACCGGCCGTTGGCCCAGTAGAGCGCCATCAGCGCCTCCGCCGCAGCGGACTCGATCTCCGGCAGGTCGAGTCGTGCGGCGATCCGCAGCGCCTCGTCCGCCGCAGCGATTCGATACTCGGCGGACATCGGGTCGGCGGCCGACGCTCCGCTTTCGCGCCCGAGGCGGCTGCCCATCCAGACCTGCACCATGCTCGCCCTGGAGGCCAACAGGCGCGCTCGCAATGGCTCCTCGGTCACCGTCTCGAGCCCCTCGTCGACCAGCTCCTCGAGCCGGGCCGGGTCCGGCTGGACGCGGAACGCGCCGAAGCGCTGCGCGATGCCGGCCGCCTTGGCGGCGGCCCGCGGGACCACGGAGCTGGTGGTGCCCGCCTCTCGCGCGGCATCGATGGCGCGCTGGTACGCGTCGAGCGCCTCGTCGCCGCGGAACCGCGCGTCGTGGTCATCGCCGAGCTCCTCGAGCACGCGAGCGCGTTCGCCTGGGCCATCCGCAAGGTCGAGCGCCTGCTCGTGAAGCGCCACCGCGCGGCCGGTCGCGTATCGGCGGCGGGCGTCGGCACCGGCGTGGAGCAGCGTCTCGAGCGCCCGCCGGCGGATCGCCTCGCGCCGGGCCGGGTCGGTGACCCACGCGAGGTCGGCGTCCTCGCCGGCGACGGCCGAACGGTAGTGGTAGGCGAGCAGCTCACCGACCTCGTCGATTCGCTCGCCGGTGAGTCGCTCCATCCACTCGGCCACGTCGGCATGGGCGCTGGCGCGCCGGGCGCGAGGCACGCTGGCATAGGCGACGTCGCGAATGAGGGCATGGCGGAAGAGGTATTCAGTCTGTCCGGGCAGGGTCGACGTCGGTCGCGCCACGACCAGCCCGCGCCGCTCCAAACTGTCGAGGAGCGTCCGGTGCTCCCCGTCAGTGACGCCGAGCAGCGCGGCCGGCCAGAACACCCGGCCAACCACCGCCGCTTCCTGCAGCAGGCGCTTCTCCGCGCCCGGCAGACCGTCGATCCGCGCCGCCAGCAGCGCCTGGATGCTGTCGGGCAGCTTCACCTCCGCCGCGGCAGAGGTGGCGACCCACCGCTCGTCGCGGCGCACCAGCACCGCCTCGTCGATCAGTCGGCGCAGGATCTCCTCCACGAAGAACGGGTTCCCCTCCGCGCGGGCGAGGATCTCGGCGCGGAGCTGCTCCGGCAACTGCTCCACGTTGAGCAGCTCGTCAACCAGCTCGCGGCTCTGCAGATCGGTGAGCGGTCGGAGGGAGATCGAGATCGCCTCCGCGTTGGCGGCCAACGCGGCCTGCATCTCTGCAAACTCCGGCCGGGCGGTGGTGACCAGCACGATCGGCCCGCGGGCGCGCTTGGCCACGTGACCGAGCAGCTCGAGCATCTGATCGTCTGCCCAGTGCAGATCTTCCACGATCAGCACCGTGGGCTCGCGTGCCGCCAACCCCGCGGCGAAGCGCGGCCAGGCCCGCGCCATTGCCTCAGCCACGTCGCGCGGCGGCAGGGCGTCGAGCGGGCTTCCGGGTAGATCGATGTTTGCGGTCGTGGCCAGCGCGTGGAGCGTCTCCTCGGCCTCGGGCGGGGTCAGCGTGAGGGCCGCCAGTGTGGCGTTGACCCCGTCCCGCAGGCGCTCGCGGTCAAGCTCGACCGGATCTTGGAGCGAGATATCGCACGCGGCGCGCAGCCACTCGCCAAGGGCCCAGAAGGTGATTCCGTGGCCCGCCGCCAGGCAGCGGCCGCGCAGGATGCGCACCCCACCCGGGCGTGCTTCGGCCGCGCCGACCAGCTCGCGAACCAGTCGGCTCTTGCCGATGCCGGCCGGGCCGTAGATGACCACCAGCCGCGGCTGCCCCGTCTCGACCGCGTCGTCGAGAACGGAGAGGAGGGAGACGAGCTCCCGATCACGCCCGACCATCGACGCCTGGAGGCCCGGCAGGCCCCGTTCCGCCTCCGGAAGCGCGCCAAGAAGGGTTCTGGCCGCCACCGGCCGGGGCTTGCCCCTCAGCTCGAGCGCCATCGGCTCACCGAAGGTGAACGCGTGTCGCGCCGCGAGGTAGGTGCGCTCACCGACCACGATCGTGTTGGGCTCGGCGGCCTGCTCCAGGCGCGCGGCGACGTTGACCGCGTCGCCCGAGACGAGGAACTGCCCCGCCTCGGCTGCGGCGATCGGAGCGATCACCTCGCCCGAGTTGACCCCGATGCGAACGCGCAGCTTCACCCCGTGCCGCTCGAGCAGCTCGCGGTTCACCGCCTCCAGGCGCTCGAGCATCTCGAGCGCGGAGTGGAGGGCGCGCGCCGCGTCGTCCTCCCGCGCCTGCGGCACGCCAAAGACGGCCATGATCGCGTCGCCGATGTACTTCTCGATGGTGCCGCCCCACGAGCCGATGACCGCGGACATGGCGGCGAAATACTGCTGGAGCAGGATGCGCAGCCGCTCGGGATCGAGCTGGTCTCCGAGCTCGGTGGAGCTCGTGACGTCGGCGAACAGGATGGTGACGAGCTTGCGCTCCTCGCCGGCCGCGTTCGTGGAGGCCGCCCCGCGCCGCAGCTCGCGCAATAACGCGCTCCCGGCGCGACCGCCGCGCCGCAGCTTGGGCAGGACCCCATCGGGCGATTATAGGCAGCCACTCGGCGTGGACCGGTCAATCGGTCCACCTGCTAGACTGTCGTGACGCGCCCGAGTCAGGCGCCGAAATACAAACGCGGCAACACGATCACCCCCTCTCATCGGTTCACGGCGAGATAGGTTCGCTGGGCCGCACGAGCAGGAGGGTTTTTCATGTACAGCGCCACCACCGACAAGGCGCTCACCTGCGTCGACTGCAACCAGGAGTTTTCGTTCACCGTGAGCGAGCAGCAGTTCTACGCCGACCGGCAGTTCAGCGAGCCGCGTCGCTGCCCGGCATGCCGCGCGATTCGCAAGGCTTCGCGTGGGGATTCCGGCAACAGCAACTACGCGGGTGGCGACTACGGCACCAGCCGCGGCTACGATCGCGGACCGCGCGAGATGTTCAGCGCGACGTGCGCGAGCTGCGGTCGCGAGGCCCAGGTCCCGTTCCGCCCGAGCGGCGCGAAGCCGGTCTACTGCAGCGACTGCTTCAGCACGCAGCGGCGGAGCTACTGAGCTCTTCGCGATCGCAGGGGGACTTGAGCGCTCCTCGGCGAGCTCCACCAGAGGCGGACCAACATGCCACAGGCCACCTACTCGCTCGTCATTCAGCGTCCGGTCGACGCGGTCTTCGCGTTCGTGGCGGATGGTGAGAACTGCCCGCAGTGGCGCCCCGGCGTCGTCGACGTCCATCGCGTGGCCGGCGACGGCGTGGGGGCGCACTATGCGCAGGGGGTGAAGGGACCGATGGGCCGGCGCATCTCGGCGGACTACGAGATCACGGTCTTCGAGCCGAATCAGCGGCTCGAGTTCCAGACCGTGACCGGGCCTGCCCGTCCCCACGGTCGCTACGATTTCGAGGCGGTCGACGGCGGCACGCGACTCACGTTCTCGTTGGACGCGCAGCTCACCGGTCTGCGGAAGCTGCTCATGGGCGGCGCGGTCCAGAGGACGATGGACTCCGAGGTGAGGACGCTCGACAACCTCAAGGGCGTCCTGGAAGGCTGAGGGTGGACCGCCCGAGCGTCTCGGAGGCGGCGCGCCGCGCGTACGACACGATCGCCGACCGCCTCGTCGCGGACGGGGCAGCGCGCGGCCAGATGATGGGGATGCCTACCCTTTACATCGGCGGCAAGGCGTTCGTCGGCCTGTTCGGGGACGCGATGGTCTTCAAGCTCGACGGCGATGCGCATACCGACGCGCTCGGGCTGCCGGGGGCGGCGCTGTTCGACCCGTCCGGAAGGGGACGGCCGATGAAGGCGTGGGTGCAGGTCCCGCTACAGGCCGCTTCGGGCTGGCCGCAGCTGGCGGACGAGGCGCTCCTCACCGCGCGGACGTCTCCAGCTTCTCGATCTTCTCGAGCAACGCGTTGATGGCGAGGTCCTGCTGCTGCAGGTGCGCCTGGATCTGCTCCGCCTCGTGGAAGGTCGCTTCCGCATCGGCGTAGGTCATCACCGCCCGCTTGTCGGAGGCCCGGCCAAGGATGTTCTGCCCGACCATGATGACCGACAGCATCACCAGCTGAATGAAGGTCTGGCTGATCCACTGCACCAGCGTCAGCAACCCGCCGTTGATCGCCTGTGGCAGCACGAGCAGCGCGAGAAGGGCAAAGGCGTAGGCGCACCACATGGTGCCGACCACGCCGGTGAGCGTCAGTGCGATCTTGCCGTTGATGCCGGCGTGCTCGTCCGCGGTCGTTGGTGGGCTCTGCTTGGCATGCTCCGCCACCCGGGGGTGCTGTCTCCGCTGGAAGGTCACCTGCATGTCATCGCTCCTCTGCGCCTTGCCGATGCGCCGATGGCCGCCGTGGCCCCGGCCGCACCACGAAATGTCCCACGCCGGAGGATCGGCGGACCGGCTATAGTGACCGGGTCGATCACCTTCCGGTAGATATAGGTAGATTTTGGGCAGTCGTCCGACCCGAGATCCCGATTGGCTGCGCCTGTCCGAGGCGAGCGGTGTGCTGGGCGTCTCGCCCGCGACTCTCCGGCGCTGGGGTGACGCGGGTCGGGTTCGGGTCTTCACCACGCCGGGCGGCCATCGCCGATTCTCGCGTCAGGGCCTGGAGCGCCTGCTCCCCGCCGACCGTTCGCACCGGCCGTCGCTCGGAAGCGCCGGCCTGACGACGACGCGCATCACCCGCAGCTATCGTCGGGCCAGACGCGAGGCCGCGTCCGAGCTTGCCTGGGTGCTGGAGCTGACCGATGAGCAACGCGCCCGGTTTCGCGAGCGCGGCCATGTTCTCGCCGCCCGCCTGCTCCGCTATCTTGACGCGCCCGATGGTATGGCGGCCGCCGGGCAACTCCGAGAGGCGGCGCTGAATGCCGGCGACTACGGGCGGGTCGCCGCGGCCGAGGGTCTGTCCCTGAGCCAGACGGTCGAGGGCTTCCTGCGATTCCGTGCCCCATTTCACCATGAGCTCGCCACCGCCGCCCGGCGGCGGGGATTCGACACCCGGGAGACGACCGAGCTCCTCGAGGCCGCCGAGCGGGCGATGGACGAGATGCTTCTGGCGACCATGGGCGGGCATGCCGGATCGGTGCACGGGCGCCGGCGCCCGGTCCGCGGCCAGGCGGTCCGGCTGGGCCGCCAGCGGGCTACGCAGTGACGATCGAGGCGGCGCGCATCACGGCCGTGGTCGGCCATGCGCGCCACATCGCGGTCGCGGAGCGAGAGCGGCTGGCGGGCCTCCTGGCGGAGACAGCCCCGCCCGAGAGCCTGCTCCTCGAGACGTGCCACCGCGTGGAGCTCTACACCGCGAACGGATGGCATGGCGATCGCGCGACGGAACTGCTGCCGGCCGGCGCGCGGGTTCTGGTCGGCGAGCAGGCCGTGCGCCATGCCCTCGGGATGGCGGTCGGCATCGACTCCGTCGTGCTCGGCGAGGACCAGCTTCTCCACCAGCTCCGAAGCTCGGTTGCCGAGGCACAGCGCGTTGACGGGCTCGACCCGGTGCTCGATCGGCTGTTCAGCATCGCCCTCCGCTCCGGCCGCCTGGCCCGCTCGTGGCGGCAGGGACCACCGGCATCGCTGGCCGATGTCGCGCTGTCGGCGGTTGGGCGGCGCGTCGGTTCGCTGAGCGAACGACGGGTACTGGTCATCGGAGCCGGAGGGATGGGCCGCCTCGCGGTGCGCGCCGCCGCCGCCGCGGGCGCATCGGTCTCGGTATCGAGCCGAACCGAGGCTCACGCGGGCGAGCTGGCGAGGCATGCCGGCGTCGAGTCGGCGCCAATGGATCCCGGGCGCGACGCGGCGCGGATTAGTGGAGTCATCGTCGCGCTGCGTGGCCCGTGGCTGATCAGCTCGGCGACGATGGACGCTTTGGTCACCGGCGGCGCCGTGGTTGTCGACCTGTCGGTGCCGCCGGCGGCTCCCGCCGAGCTCGCGGAGCGGCTCGCGGACCGCTTCCTGTCGGCCGACGCGCTGGTGGCAGAGGCGCAACGGGGCCAACCGGTGCACGCACGGCTGCGCGCGCTGATCGACGCCACGCTCTCCGAGTTCACCGATTGGCTCGCTCGCAGAGGCGGCCGCGCGACGGCTGCCGCGCTCGCCGAACGGGTGGAGTCGCAGCGGAGCGCCGAGCTGGATGCGCTGTGGCGTCGCTTTCCGGACCTCGATCCGGAGGTACGCGTCGCGATCGAGGCGATGAGCAGGCACCTGGCCGGCCGTCTCCTCCGGGAGCCGCTCGACCGCCTGGGCCACGACGCGGACGGTCGCGCCGAGCAGGCGGCCCGCGACCTGTTCGCGATATGAGCCAGGCCGAGATCCGGATCGGGACGCGGGGCAGTGCACTCGCGCTCGCCCAGGCGCGCCTCGTGGCCGACGCCCTCGGCCGCGCCGGGCGCTCGAGCCGGCTGATGATCGTCGAGACCGACGGCGATCGAGGGGCTCCCGACGCGGTCTGGGGTGAGGGGGCATTCGTGGCAGCGCTCGAGCAGGCCCTGATCGAGAGCAGCGTCGATGTCGCCATCCACTCGGCGAAGGACATCCCCACCGCCGAGGATCGCCGACTGCTGATCGGCGCGTACCTCGAGCGCGCCGACGCTCGCGACGCGCTGGTCGTGCGCGACGCGCTGGTTGCGGACGACGGCCGCCCGTCACGGCTCGACCTCCTCCCGGCGGGCTGCCGGGTGGGAACGGACAGTCCGCGCCGCGCCGGCTTCCTGCGGGCCCACCGCCCGGACCTCGAGCTTCACCCGCTTCACGGCAATGTCGACACCAGGCTGCGGCGCCTCGACGAGGGCGAGACCGATGCGCTGGTGCTCGCCTGTGCTGGCCTCGATCGACTCGGTCTCGGTGGTCGGATTGCCGAGCGCCTCGAGCCATCGCTCCTTCCTCCCGCCCCGGGTCAGGGCGCCGTCGCTGTCCAGGTCCGCCGAGCCGACGCGGCGATGTGTGCCCTGGTCGGCGAGCTGGATCATCTCCCGACCCGCGTCGCGGTCGAGTCCGAGCGGGCGTTCCTGGCAGCGTGCGGCGGTGGATGCCGCTCGCCGATCGGCGCGCTGGCGACGGTCGTCGGCGAAGAGCTCGAGCTGCTCGGCGGCCATGCGCATCCCGACGGATCGGCCGCGCGCACCGGTCGCCGCCGGGGCCCGCTGGCTGACGGCGCGGCGCTCGGCCGGGCCCTCGCGGCGGAGCTCGACTGGCCACACCCGGCGACGACGAGCGCCCGACAGCAGCCGCCCGCCGCGTGCCGCCGCGTGCTCGTCACCCGGGGAGCCGATCAGGCGCAGGAGCTCCTCACCGAGCTGGGCCGCTGCGGCCTGGCCGGCATCGCCGTGCCGACCATCGCCATCGAGCTCGAGGCACCCGAAGGTGAGCTCCTCGAGGCGGTTCGCCAGCTCGACACCTACTCGTGGGTGGTGGTGACCAGCGCCAACGGCGCGCGGGCCATGCTGGTCGTCGCCGGCACCGTGGCCGCGCGTGTCGCCGACGCTCAAGGCGCCGAAGGCTTCTCCTCTCAGGAGTCCCGCCCCCGTCCGACGCCTCGCTGGGCGGCCATCGGGCCGACGACGCGGGCCGCTCTCGAACGGGCGGGAATCGCAGTCGATCATCAGCCGGATTGGAGCAGCGCGGCCGCCATGGGCGCCACCCTGCCGATCGTACCGGGAGATCGCGTGCTGCTGGTGCGCGGCGACCTGGCCGGTGCCCAGCTCGCGGACGCGCTCCGCGCTCGGGGAGCGGCGGTCGACGACGTGGTCGGCTACCGGACCCGGGAAGCGCCGGAGAGCTCCCGGCAGCTGCTGCGGCGCGCGCTGGCCGAGGGGCCGATCGACGCTGTGGTGTTCAGCAGTGGCTCGACCGTCCGCGGGTTGCTGCGCCTCGCAGGCGGCGATTGGCCGGGCGTCACCTCGCTGCCGGCCATCTGTATCGGACCCCAGACCGGCGAACTGGCCCGGCGCGCAGGGTTCTCGTCCGTCGCCATCTCACCCGTGCCAGAGGCGCGCGCGCTGGCCGAGGCCGTGGCCCGCCTCCTCACCCCAGAGCCACAGGAGAACCGATGACCCTCGATCTCGAGCTGCCAACCACGGCCGTGCCTCGCGCGCCTGCGACCGGCGGCGCCATTCGCCCGCGGCGGCTGCGACGAACGTCCGCGCTGCGTGCGCTGGTGCGCGAGCACCGCCTCCACCCCACGATGCTGGTCGCGCCCCTGTTCGTGCGCCACGGGAAAGGGGTTCGCGAGCCGGTCGCCTCGCTGCCCGGAGTGGACCGCATCTCGCCGGACGTGGCGGCCGGCGAGGCGGTTCGCCTCGCCGAGCTCGGGATCGGCGGCATCCTGCTCTTCGGTCTGCCGGATACGAAGGACGCACTCGGGACGGAGGCATCCTCGGATTGGGGAGCCGTGCAGGACGCGCTGCGCCGCGTCCGGGCCCTCGACCTGCCGCTGGTCTCGATCGCCGACACCTGCCTGTGCGAGTACACGGACCACGGGCACTGCGGCCCCCTGGCCCCCGACGGCTCGGTGGACAATGACGCCGCGTTGGGGCGACTGGCGGAGATCGCGGTCAGCCAAGCGCGCGCAGGGGCCGACATCGTGGCTCCGAGCGCCATGATGGACGGCCAGGTGGCCGCGATCCGGGCCGCGCTGGATGCCGCTCGGCTGGGCGAGACCGCGATCATGGCCTACGCCGCCAAGCACGCCTCGGCGTTCTACGGGCCGTTTCGCGAGGCCGCCGGCAGTGCACCGGCGTTCGGCGATCGGCGTGGCTATCAAATGGATCCGGCCAATGGCCGGGAGGCGATGCGCGAGATGGCGCTCGACGCGGCCGAGGGCGCTGACCTGCTCCTCGTCAAGCCGGCGCTGCCGGGCCTGGACCTTATCGCCGCGGCACGCGCGCGCTTCGAGATGCCGATCGCTGCGTACCAGGTTTCGGGCGAGTACGCGATGTTGGCCGCGGCCGCGGAGCGCGGCTGGCTCGATCGGCGCGGGGCGATGGCCGAGGCGGTGACGGCGATGGTTCGGGCCGGTGCTGGGATCGTCATCACCTACGCCGCCGTGGATCTGGCGACCTGGCTGCGTGAGGACCGATGAGCGCCGACGACCAGATCTACGTCCAGGCGCTGGCGCTCGGTGTGGAGCCGGCGTGGCGTCGCGCGAGCGACGAGGCTCGGCAGGCTGACGGCCGGCAGCTCCTCGATGCGGTTGCCGACGCGGTGCGCGATGGTGTGCGCGGCGTGACGTACTCCTCCATCGGCCTTCAGGCGGGCGTCGACCTGATCCTGTGGCGCATGGCGCCGAGCATCGACGCGCTCGAGACCGCCGCTGCGCGGCTGCTGCGGAGCGGCCTGGGCCGCTGGATGACCGTGCGTCACTCGCTCATCGGTCGCGTCGGCGCGTCGCAGTACGTGAAGAAGCCGACCGACCAGGAGCAGTCGCTGTTTGCCGGCGAGCGCTCGCGGTACCTCGTCGTCTACCCGTTCACCAAGAGCGCGGAGTGGTACCTCCTTCCGCGCGAGGCTCGCCAGGGCGTCATGAACGAGCACATGCGCGTGGGGCACGAGTACCCGATGGTGCGCCAACTGTTGGCCTACTCGTTCGGGCTCGACGACCAGGACTTCGTCGTCGCCTACGAGACCGATGATCTGGCCGCCTTCGGCGACCTCGTCCGGGCGTTGCGCGCGACCGAGAGCCGCCGGTCGACGGTGGGGGACACGCCGATCCTGGTCGGCATCCACCGCCCAGTCGAGGAGATCCTCGGCATCCTGGGTGCGTCGTGACGGCCCCGACCGTGCGCACGACGCGTAGCTCAGACCTCGCCACGCGGGCCGAGGCGCTGTTTCCGGGCGGCGTCAACAGTCCGGTCCGTGCCTTTCGCGCGGTGGGGCGCGCGCCCCTCGTGCTGCAACGTGGCGAAGGGCCGCACGTCTGGGATGCAGACGGGCGGCGCTACGTCGACTACATCGGCGGATGGGGGTCGGGCATGCTCGGTCACGCGCATCCGGACGTGGTCGAGGCCGTCGGCCGGGCGGCCCGGAACGGTTTCGCATTGGGCGCCACCCACCCGCTCGAGGTCGAGCTGGGCGAGGCGATCCGGCGCGCGATGCCCTCGATCGAGCGGCTTCGCTTCACGTCATCGGGGACCGAGGCGGTGATGAGCGCCGTGCGGCTGGCGCGCGCGGCCACTGGCCGGGACATGATCGTCAAGTTCGCGGGCGCGTACCACGGCCACGCCGACGGGCTGCTGGTGGAGGCCGGCTCCGGCGTTGCCACGCAGGCAATCCCAGGCAGCGCCGGCGTGCCCGCCGCAACCGCGAGACTCACCGTCGTGCTTCCGTACAACGACCTGGCAGCGGTGACGGCGGCGTTCGCGGCGCACGGCGAGCGGATCGCGGCGGTGGTCGTCGAGCCGGTGGCCGCGAACGTGGGCGTCATCGCCCCCCAGCCGCGGTTCCTCGAGCATGTCCGTGACACGAGCCGCGCCGCCGGCGCCCTGCTGCTCTTCGACGAGGTGATCACCGGCTTCCGTCTCGGAGCCGGTGGCGCCCAGGCCCGTTTCGGCATCCACCCCGACCTGACGACGCTCGGCAAGATCATCGGGGGCGGCATGCCGATCGGCGCCTACGGCGGCCGGGCCGACCTGATGGAGCTCGTGGCACCGGCCGGCCCGGTCTACCAGGCCGGGACGCTGTCGGGGCACCCGCTCTCGATGGCGGCCGGCATCGCCACGCTGGCCGCTCTGACCCCGGAGCGCTATGGTCGGTTGGAAGTGGCCGCGGAGCACCTCGAGCTCGGGCTGCAGGCCGCCGCCGCCGGCGCGAACCGGCAGATCGCGATCGCCCGTGTCGGGTCGCTGCTCACCGTCTTCTTTCGCCCGAGCGTGCCGCACAACGCCGCAGAGGCGCTGTCGTCCGACCGCGCGGCGTACGCTCGCTTCTTCGGCGCGATGCTCGACCGCGGGATTCTGCTGCCGCCCTCGCCCTTCGAGGCGTGGTTCCTGTCGATGGCGCACACCGGCGTGGAGATCGACGCCACGCTCGAGGCGGCCCGCGCCGCGTTCGCTGCATGACGGATCGGTTCCTGCGTGCGTGCCGGCGGGAGCCGGTTGACGCCACCCCGGTCTGGTTCATGCGCCAGGCGGGACGCACGTTTCCGGCCTATCGGGCGCTGCGTGAGCGACATGGCATCCTCGAGCTCGCCAAGACCCCCGAGCTCTGCGCCCGGGTGACGCTGATGCCCGTCCGGGAGCTGGGCGTCGATGCCGCCGTCCTGTTCGCCGACATCATGCTGCCGCTGGAGCCGATGGGCGTCGCGCTTCGCATCGAGCCGGAGGTCGGACCGATCATCGAGCGGCCGATTCGGTCGGCGGCAGACGTCGCGGCTCTGCGTCCGTTCGAGCCCGATGCGGTGGGATTCACCCTCGACGCCATCCGGCTGGTGCGACGCGAGCTCGACGGGCGGGCAGGGGTCATCGGCTTTTCCGGCGCGCCGTTCACCCTGGCCTGCTACCTGATCGAGGGCCGCCCGTCGCGCGACTACGCGCTCGCCAAGGCATTCATGTACCGCGACCCCCGCGCCTGGCACGACCTCATGGAGCGGCTGACGACGATGGTCATCGCCTACCTCCGCGCCCAGGTCGAAGCGGGTGCCGAGGCGGTGCAGCTCTTCGACAGCTGGGTCGGGGGCCTCGGCCCGGACGATTACCGGCGCTATGTGCAGCCGCACGTGCGGCGCATCTTCGCCAGCCTCGTTGGTGTGCCGTCCATCCACTTCGCCACCAGCAGCGCGGGCCTCCTGGAGGCGATGGCGGAGGCGGGGGGCGACGTGATCGGGATCGACCATCGCGTCTCCCTCGCCGATGCCTGGCGGCGGATAGGTCCCGGCCGCGGCGTCCAGGGGAACCTCGACGCGTCGCGGCTGCTCGCCGGCTGGGAGGCGACCGCCGAGGGTGCACGCGCCGTGCTGGAGGAGGCGGCCGCCCGCCCGGGGCACGTCTTCAACCTGGGCCACGGTGTGCTGCCGGACACCGATCCCGGCCTGCTGCGTCGCCTCGTCGATCTTGTTCACGAGCAGACCAGCCGAATCGGCGTCGCCGCGGGAAGCAAGGTTTGACGCAGCGCGACGCGGTGCACGGCGTCCTGCTGATGACCTACGGGTCACCGGCGTCGCTGGAGCGCCGGGACGTGGCCGCTTACCTGGCCCAGGTGCGTGGCGGACGGGAGCCGGGGGTCGAGCTGGTGGACGAGTTCACCCGTCGCTACCGGGCGATCGGTGGTTCGCCCCTGATCCCGATCACCCGTTCCCAGGCGACGGCGCTGGAAGCGCATCTGGGCTGGCCGGTCGAGGTCGGGATGCGCTTCTCGAAGCCCTCGATCCTCGACGGCATGCGGGCGCTCGCCGCGCGTGACGCGAGCGCCGTGGTGGCGATCATCCTGTCACCTCAGTACTCGCCGCTGCTGATGAGCGGCTACGCGCGGGCGCTTGCCGACGCGGCGCAGGCCCTCGGCGTCGCCGCGCGGGAGGTCAGGATCGCGGGTGCCTGGCATGACGAGCCCGCCTTCGTGGAGGCGCTCGCCGAGCGTGTTCGGTCGGCCTTGGAGCGGATGGCGCCCGAGGAGCGGGAGGCGGCCGCCGTGCTGATGACCGCGCACAGCCTTCCCAGGCACGTGGCGGAGCAGGAGCCCGGCTACCTGGCGCAGCTTCGCACCACCGGCGAGGCGGTCGCCGCCCGCGCCGGCCTGGCGGAGGAGGAATGGCAGTTCTGCTGGCAGAGCGCCGGTCACGAGCCGGGCGAGTGGATGAAGCCGGACTTCGCGGATCTGATGCCCAAGTTGGCGGCCGCCGGACGCAGATCGGTGATCGTTGCTCCTGTCCAGTTCCTCGCCGACCATCTCGAGGTGCTGTATGACGTCGACATCGGTGCGCGAGCGCAGGCGGAGCGCTGTGGGCTCGCCTTCGGTCGGATCGAGTCCCTCAACGCGGATCCGAATCTGATCCGGGCACTGGCCTCCGTGGCGCGTCGATCCACGGCCGCGTAGGCAGCCAGGGCGATCGCCAATGGCCCGCACGGGCGCCCGGCGGTCAGGATGGGGAGGAACCGGATTCGCGGCATTCCCCCTCCTTCAGGGTGGCAGCCGACGGTAGCTCGCGTGGAACCGGGCGGCCTGGCCCGGCGTCTGGCAGGCATGCGCCGGTCGATCCGCCTCTCGCTGCCCTTGGTCGCCCTGATCGGGCTGGCGGGGTGCGCCGCCGTGGGCGGCGGGAGCCCCGCGCCGACGGTCGACGCCACGGCGGCGGCCCGCCTCGTGCTCGCACAGGATCCCCGCTTCTCCGGCATCCGCGCCCGAGACGACAAGCTCATCGGTCAGGCCAATTGGTACGTCGTCGTGCCGGCCGCCGATGGCTGGAATGTGACGGTGCGGATGGGGTGGGGGGACTGCCCGGCCGGCTGCATCGGTCAGCATCGCTGGGGATTCCATGTCAGTGCCGCGGGAGATGTGCGGCCGACCGGCGAGAGCGGGGATGCGCTGCCGTCCGGAATCCCCGGCGCTGTTCCGGGCATCTCTGGGATCGCGCTGGCCGGCCCGACCTGCCCCGTCCAGCGCTACCCCCCCGACCCGGGCTGCGCCGAGCGGCCCGTGCCAGGCGCGGTCGTGGTCGTCGAGGATCGGTCGGGCAGACAGGTAGCGAGGACGACGACACGCGGCGACGGGACCTTTGCCCTGGCCGTCGGGCCGGGCACCTATCGGATCGTCCCCCAGCCGGTCCCCGGGATGCTGGGAACCGCACAGCCGGCGGAGATCACGGTACTCCCGGATCAGCCGACTCCAACCGTCACCCTGAGCTACGACACCGGCATCCGCTGAGGTCCCTCAGCTCGGCTGTGTCAGGCGGCTCAACGGCCGGGATCCTCGAAGTCCGGGTCGACCGGGGCGGTCGGACCGATGTTATCGGCGGTGGGCAGCAGGACCCAGCCGTAGACCGCCATCGCCAGCGAGAAGATGAGCAGCATCGTGGCGCCCGCCCATTCGTAGCTGATGCGCCAGTAGACGATGGCCACTGCGGCGATCAGGGCCGGGAGCAGCATGTACAGACGGCGTGACATGCGCCGATGATACCCGGCGCCGACAGGGGGTGCAGCCGATGCGCACTGGAGATTCCCGCGAAAGCCGTCCAGCCTCGCCACGCGTTGCGCGACGACGAGCTTCAGACCGGCCAGCCGCAGTCCGTGCGCCGCACGCCCGTCGGTTGGTCGGCCGGTCTGAGGCCGGTCATCGGTGGATTGCCGCGGACCAGCGGCCGGCGCCCGGTGGCCCGGTCGCTGAGCGCGAGGCTGGCGCGCCTGACCGCGGGGTCAGTGACCGGTGCCCCGGCTTCCGACAGGCGCGGCCCCCACAGCACGGGCGGCGCTGTCCCGGGCAGCAGACCGGACCTGCGGGCGGTGACGACAGAGCCGTCCGGATAGCTGAGCCACAGCCCCCGCAGGCGAGCAATGAAGTGCTCCGGCATGCCGGGAACCAGCATGTCCACCATCCCCTGGCCGGTGCGTCGGTAGCCGCGCGGTCGTTCGTCGGAATGAACGCGATCGACAAAGGCTCGACTGAGGAGCTCCTCGACGGCCACCGAGATCGCCTCGGGAGCCTCGACGGTGGCGCGCCCGGCGCGGAACGTCGCGGAGCCGACGGGCTCAGGCTCGGGCTCGCTGGCGCCGGCGGGCATCCGCAGCAGGTCGAAGACGATCGTGTCCTCGGTTCTCGGATCGCCGGCGCGGTTGATCACCGCGGCAGGATAGCAGCCACGCGGTGGCCGGCGCGGCGGTGCCGACCGGCGGCAGGCTCGGCTAGAATCGCCGTCCACAGACCGAGGGAGCCGCGTGAGCTCAACCGACGAGAAGGCCTACCGCGAGATGGTCAACGCGCAGAGCGATGACCAGATCGACACCTGGGCGGGTGACCTGTTCCAGGATTTCGCCAAGCGGATGGGCGTGGGAAACGCGATCGGCTCGTACTGCACCGTCACGGGGCTCGACGCCCGCGGCTTCCAGCGGGCGTTTCTGGTCGGCGGCGGGCCTGACCATGTGATCGGGATCGACACCGCCGGTCAGCTTGCCGCCCCGGTCTTCGAGCTGCCACGGGCCGTTGCGGGCCTGCGCCGCATCGACCCCGAGGCGAGGGGCAAGCTCGTCGACTTTCTGGTGCGCAACGCCGAAGTGATGTCGTACACCGCCTGATGGGGGAGCGCGACAGTCATCTCCAGGAGAACGCCCAGCAGCTGGGGCGCATGCGAGCGCTGGTGGAACGCCTCAGCGACCGGGACCTTGGCCGTCCTGTCAACGACGCCTGGTCGATCGCCGGCGTTCTCGGCCACCTCGCGTTCTGGGACGGGCGCGCCCTGGTGCTCGCGGAGCGGCTCAGGCGCGGCGTTCCCTTCTCAGTGTCCGATGCCGAGCCGGAGGACGTGGATTGGATCAACGACGCTGCCCGCCCGCTGATCCACGCCATCCCTCCGGAGATCGCCGCTGGGCTGGCCCTGGAGATCGCCCAGCGGACCGATGCCATGGTCGCCTCGCTGTCGGCAGAGGAGGCGTCGGCCGCGTGGCCCAACGATCCGGAGAGCCCGTTGAACCTGAACCGCGCCGCGCACCGCGGCGAACACCTCGACGAGATCGAGGCGGCGCTGGCGCGCGAGGCGACCGGCGGGGGCCCAGCCGGCGGGGGTCAGCGGGTCGCCGGCGGCGGTTAGCGGGCCTCCGGCGGCGGCTGCCGGCTCACTCCTCGCGCGTGGCGCGAATGATGGCGATCGCGTTCTCGAGCTTGAGCTTCGTGATCGTCAGGTGCTTCGCCAGGTTGTCGCGGTTCGTGTCCGGGATCTGGTGGATGACATCCGGCTGCCGGAGCAGGTCGACCAGGTCATCGATCGAGTCGGCCAGGCGGCCGCGGGTGTTCATCAGCGCGTCGTCGGCAGCCTTCGCAGCGGCGAACGTGCCCGCCACCGTCTTTGCCCGCCGGCGCACGGGCTTGGCACCGCTGTCCGCGTCGCCGTCCGCCGGGACCCCGGTGAGGGCCCGCAACTTGGCGAGTGTCAGCTCACCGGCGGCGACCTTCTTGGCGAGGCGTCGACGCGTCCGCTCGTCGTCGATCCGCATCAGCTCATACGCATGGCTGAGGGTGTCTCTGCGCAAAGACACCAGCTCGCGAATCTCCGGCGGAGCATCCGCCAGGCGGAGGCGATTCTCCACGTAGCCCTTGTCCTTACCGATCTTCTGCGCGAGCTGGCGCACCGAATATCCGAGATCCGTCATCTTGCGATACATCGTCGCTTCCTCCAGCGGCGAGACGTCCTCGCGCTGGAGGTTCTCGATGATCGACACCTCGAGCGCCGTCTGCTCGTCGAAGTCGACCACGATGGCAGGGATGCTCACCCGCTCCGCCATCCGTGACGCTCGCCAGCGGCGCTCGCCAGCGACGAGCTCGAACTTCGCACCGACCGGCCTGACGAGGATCGGCTGCAGGACGCCGTGCTCGCGGATCGAATCCGCCAGTTCGGTGAGCGAGTCCTCCTCGTAGCTGAGCCGCGGCTGGGCGGGGTTTGGCAGGATGCGCTCAACCGGCAGCTCGCGCAGCTGTGCATGTGTCGCGCGCGACTCGATCAGCGAGACGATGCCGGGTGCGAGATCGGTGTTGGCCGCCTCGTCGAACAGCCGCTGGATGTTCTGGCGAAGGATGGGGCGTTGACTACCCAAGCTCGATCACCTCCTGTGCCAGGTCGCGAAACGCCCGGGCAGCGGATGAGTTGGTTGCGTACTCGGTGATTGGCCGCCCGGTGAGTGGCGCCTCGCCGAGCTTCACCGTGTTCTTGATCATCGTGTCGAAGACGCGATGGTCGCCCAGCTCGCGAAGGTTTTCGAGCATCTCGCGCGCGAGCACCGTGCGGCCGTCGTAGAACGTCGCCAGCAGACCGAGGATCTCGAGGTCATGGTTCAGCTTGAGCTTGATGGTGTTGATCACCTTGATCAGCGCCGTGAGGCCTTTGATCGCGTAGTACTGCGTCTGAACCGGAATGATCACCCGTGACGATGCAACGAGCGAATTGATCGTCAGCAGGCCGAGCGTGGGCGGACAGTCGATGATCAGCACGTCGAACTGTCGCTCGACCCATCCCGACAGCGCGTCGCGCAACACCATCTCTCGACCGATGGCGGTGAACAGCTCGACCTCCGTCGACGCCAGCTCCAGGGTCGCCGGCGCAACAGACAGGCCGGCCATCTCCGCCGGCCTGACGATCTGCTGCAGCGGGACGCGATCATCGGAGAGGACATCCGCCATCGACTCGCGAACCTCGGAGAGCGCGATCCCCAGGCCGACGGTGAGGTTCGCCTGCGGATCCATGTCCACACACAGGACCCGGTAGCCGAGTTCGGCGAGGGCGCCGCCGAGGTTGATCGAGCAGGTGGTCTTCCCGACGCCGCCCTTCTGGTTTGCGATGGCGATTATCTTGGTCAACGGCGTCACCTTGCCTGCTACGAAAGCCCGGGAGGTCGCGACTGCGACAGACCGATGATAGCCGTCGCCTCCACCGCCGGTCATCGGGGTTATCCACAACGTGCTCCGATGTCGATGTCTTTGTGCAAAGACGGGTGGCTATACTCGGACTTGTCCACCGTGCCCGGGCCCATAGCTCAGTGGTCAGAGCATCCGGCTCATAACCGGCGGGTCGCAGGTTCGATCCCTGCTGGGCCCACCACCTACCTTGGAGGACCCGAGTGTCGACGGCCGACAAGCTGGCACGCCTGGAAGAGTTGCGCCGCGAGGCCAGACTCGGAGGGGGCGCGGAGCGAATCGAGCAACAGCACGCGCGCGGGAAGCTGACTGCCCGCGAACGAATGGAGCTTCTACTCGACGAGGACTCGTTTCGGGAGCTCGATGCGTTCGTCACGCATCGCGCCTCCGACTTCGGCCTCGACGAAGAGCGTTATCTCGGGGACGGAGTGGTCACCGGCCATGGAACCATCGACGGGCGACCAGTATTCGCCTATAGCCAGGACTTCACCGTTTTCGGTGGCTCCCTGTCCGAGACGCACGCGGAGAAGATCTGCAAGGTGATGGACCTCGCGATGGAAAATGGAATGCCGGTCATCGGCCTCTCCGATTCGGGCGGTGCCCGCATTCAAGAGGGCGTGGTGAGCCTGGGGGGCTACGCGGAGATCTTCCTGCGCAACACGCTGGCGTCCGGTGTGGTGCCCCAGATCTCGCTGGTGCTCGGGCCGTGTGCCGGCGGGGCGGTGTACTCGCCGGCGATCACGGACTTCACGATCATGGTCGACGGATCGAGTTACATGTTCGTCACCGGGCCGAACGTGGTGAAGACGGTCACCCACGAAGAGGTGGACTTCGAGGGGCTCGGTGGCGCGCGCATCCACAACGAGAGGAGCGGCGTCGCGCACTTCCTGGCTGCCGGCGAGCCGCAGGCACTCGAGCTCGCGAGACGCCTGACCTCGTACCTCCCGCCGAACAACATCGACCTTCCTCCCCGGCTCGCTGATTGGGATCCTCCCACCAGCGCGCCGGAGACGCTCGATCTGCTGATTCCGGATTCGGCGCAGCGTTCCTACGACATGCACACCGCAATCGTCGGCATCGTGGATCGCGAATCGTTCCTGGAGGTCCACGCCCACTTCGCCCGCAACATCATCTGCGGGTTCGCGCGGATCGAAGGTCGCAGCGTCGGAATCGTGGCACAGCAGCCGGAGGTGCTGGCCGGCGTGCTGGACATCGATGCATCGGACAAGGCGGCGCGCTTCGTGCGATTCTGCGATTGCTTCAACGTGCCGCTGGTGACCCTGGTCGACGTCCCCGGTTTCCTTCCCGGCGTCGAGCAAGAGCATCGGGGAATCATCCGCCATGGCGCCAAGCTGCTGTACGCCTACTGCGAGGCAACGGTCCCGAAGGTGACGGTCATCACTCGGAAGGCGTACGGCGGCGCATACGACGTGATGAGCAGCAAGCACATTCGGGGCGATTTCAACTTTGCGTGGCCGACCGCCGAAATCGCGGTGATGGGTGTCGAAGGCGCCGTCAACATCGTGTTCCGCGACCGCATCGCGGCGGCTCGCGACCCGGAAGCTGAGCGAGTGGCCCTGATCGCGGAGTACGAGGAGCGTTTCGCGAACCCGTACATCGCCGCCGGCCGCGGCTACATCGACGAGGTGATCCGCCCCGCGGAGACGCGCGAGCGAATCGCATCGGCGCTGTCGGTCCTGGAAGGAAAGCGCCAGTCGTTGCCGGCCAAGAAGCACGGCAACATCCCACTCTGAGCGGGGTGCCGTCTTTGCGCAAAGACGCCACGCGGTGACGCGGCTCATTCGCCGGTTGCTGATCGCGAACCGGGGCGAGATCGCGGTGCGCATCGCCCGCACGTGCCGCGAGATGGGCATCGACAGCGTGGCGGTGTACTCGGATGCGGACGCCGATTCGCTGCATGTCGCATTCGCCGACCGCGCGGAGCGGATTGGTCGACCCCCGGCTGCCGAGTCCTACCTGGACATCGGGGCCGTGCTGGCCGCCGCCGCCCGCAGCGGCGCCGACGCGATCCATCCCGGCTACGGATTCCTCTCGGAGAACGCCGAGTTCGCTGCGGCAGTCGAGGCGGCGGGCCTGACGTTCGTCGGGCCGCCGCCCGCGACGATTGCCGCACTCGGCGACAAGCTGGCGGCGCGACGCGCGGCCCGGGCGGCGGGGGTGCCGATCGTGCCGGGGCTGACGGTGCCGCTCGATGGTCCGCAGGGGGATCTGGATGGGATCGGCTTTCCACTGATGCTCAAGGCGGCGGCCGGCGGCGGCGGCCGGGGGATGCGGCGGGTGAACACTGCGGGGGAGCTGGCGGGGGCGCTCGCTGCGGCCCGCCGCGAGGCGGTGGCTGCGTTCGGGGTCTCGGCCGTCTATGCGGAGCGGCTCATCGCCCCGGCGCGGCACGTGGAGGTCCAGCTGCTGGGGGACCGTCGTGGATCGCTCGCCTGCCTGGGGGAGCGGGACTGCAGCGTTCAGCGACGAAACCAGAAGCTCGTGGAGGAGACGCCGTCTCCGGCGGTGACACCCGACATCCGGGCCGCGCTGTTCGAGAGCGCCCGCCGGGTGGCCGGAGCGGTCGCGTTCTGGAGCGCGGCGACCGTGGAGTTCCTTCTCGACGCCGACGGGCGGCATCACTTCCTGGAGATGAACACGCGCCTCCAGGTGGAGCATGGTGTCACCGAGCTGGTGACCGGTCTCGACCTGGTCGCCTGGCAGCTGCGGGTTGCGATGGGCGAGCGCCTGCCCCGCGGCGTGGTGGACGCTGAGCCGAACGGTCACGCGATCGAGGTGCGGCTGTATGCGGAGGACCCGTGGAACGACTTCGCCCCGGTTGCGGGCAGGGTCAAGGCCTGGCGGATGGCTGGCGGCCCGGGGGTTCGGGTCGATGCCGGCGTCAGCGCCGATACCGACGTGCGGCCCGACTACGACCCCCTCCTCGCCAAGCTGATGGTCCATGCCGGCGACCGGGCCGGCGCCATCGCTCGGCTGCGGCGTGTCCTGGATGAGACCGTTGTGGGGGGTGTGCAGACCGACGCAGGCTTCTTCCGATGGCTCGTTGACGAGCCGGGCTTCGCCGCCGGCGACTACGACACGAACCTCATCGCGGAACGCTGGTCCGCGCCGCCACCCAGTACCCAGGAGATGGCGCTCGCGGCCCGCGCGGCCTCTTACCTGCGCGACGTGGGGCCTGCGGCCTCCGCCCGCAGGCCACCTGGCGGGGCCTCCGGTCAGTCGGCGTGGGGGATCGCCGCCCGTCGCGGGGCACTTCGATGAGCGGCCGCTATCGAGCCCGGATCGACGGCCGCGACATCGAGCCGGCCGACGGCTGGCAGGTCCGCATCCTGGATCTCCCGCACGGGCTCATCTCGCTTGGCGGCGACGCGGGCTCGATCCTCGCGGCGGTCGAGGGCAGCGGCGAGGAGTGGTGGGTCACGCTGCGTGGCCGCCGCCTGCGGGTTGAGCTCCGGACCTGGCGGGAGCGCGTCCTGGCAGAGGCGAACGTGGCGGCCCAGGGCGCTGCCGGGCCGCTCGAGGTCAGGGCCACCCTGCCGGGACTGATCGTCGCGGTGCAGGCGGAGCCGGGGAGCGACGTGGTCGAGGGCGCGCCACTGGTCACCATCGAGGCCATGAAGATGCAGAACGAGGTCCGGGCCCCGCGCGCCGGCCGTGTCCTCGAGGTGATGGTTGCCGCGGGCGCGACCGTTGCCGCCGGGGCGATCCTGCTCCGACTCGAGTAGCACCTGCGCGGCGGCTGCGCATGGGACGCGTCGGACCGCCGACTACAATCGGCGCCTGATGAGCGCCCCGCAGCCGCCGCGCCCCACCCATCGGTCGACAAGCTCGGGAATCGAGGTGGGCACCGTCTACGGCCCTGCCGAGACGAGCGACCTGGACCCTGCCGCGGACCTCGGGGAGCCGGGACAACCTCCATTCACCCGGGGCATTCACCCCGATGGCTACCGTGGGCGTCCGTGGACGATGCGCCAGTACGCCGGGTTCGGCTCGGCCGACGAGACGAACGCCCGCTTCCGCTACCTCCTCGCCTCCGGGCAGACGGGGTTGTCGGTCGCCTTCGACCTGCCGACCCAGATCGGCTACGACTCGGACGACCTGATGGCGGTCGGGGAGGTGGGACGGGTCGGCGTCCCGATCGACTCCGTCGCGGACATGGAGATCCTGCTGGATGGGATTGCGCTGGATCGGGTCAGCACCTCGATGACCATAAATGCCACCGCGGCCATCTTGCTGGTGCTGTACGAGACGGTGGGTCGTCGCCGCGGCGTCGACCCCCGTCAGCTGCGCGGCACGATCCAGAACGACATTCTCAAGGAGTACGTCGCGCGCGGGACCTACATCTTCCCGCCCGGACCCTCGATGCGCCTGGTGACCGATACCTTCGCCTACTGCCGCACGGAGCTGCCCGCCTTCAACACCATCAGCATCAGCGGCTACCACATGCGCGAGGCGGGGGCCACCGCGGTCCAGGAGGTGGCGTTCACGATCGCCGATGCAATCGCCTACGCCGAGGCAGCGCTCGCCGCGGGGCTCGCCTTCGACGAGTTCGCCCCGCGCCTCTCCTTCTTCTTCGCGGCGCACAACGATCTGCTGGAGGAGGTGGCGAAGTTCCGTGTGGCCCGCCGCGTCTGGGCCCGGACCGCGGCCGAGCGGTTCGGCGCTCGCGATCCACGGAGCATGGCAATGCGTTTCCATGTGCAGACCGGTGGCTCGACGCTGACCGCCCAGCAGCCGGATGTGAACGTGGTGCGCACGACGGTGCAAGCCATGGCCGCCATCCTGGGTGGTGCGCAGTCGCTGCACACCAACGCGCTCGACGAGGCCCTCGGCCTCCCGACGCCCGCCACCGCTCGGTTGGCGCTGCGCACCCAGCAGGTGCTCGCATACGAATCGGGACTGGTTGCGCCCGTGGATCCGCTCGGCGGGTCCTACTTCCTGGAGCGGTTGGGCGCGGAGATGGAGGAGCGGGTGTGGGACGAGTTGCGCCAGATCGATGAGCGCGGGGGGACGCTGGCCGCGATCGCGGAGGGACACCAGCAGCGTGCCATCGCCGAGGCGGCGTATGCGTTCCAGCAGGCGGTGGAGCGCGATGAGCAGGTGGTGATCGGCGTGAACGCGTTCACCGATGCCGACCAGGCCGAGCAGCGTCCGGCGCCCCAGCGGATCGACGCCGCGGCGGAGCGGCGCCAGATCGAACGGACCCGAGCCATCCGCGATGGCCGCGACGCCGGTCGCGCCGCGGCCGCCTGCGCTGCGCTCGCGACCGCTGCGAGCGGAACGGAGAACGTGCTGCCGCGCATCCGCGCCTGCGTCGAGGCCGACGTCACGCTCGGCGAGGTGGCGGGCGTCCTGCGCGCGGCGTGGGGGGAGCACCGCGAGTGACGGTGGAGCGCGAACCGGCCGACCGCCGCAGTCCGATTGGGCCGGTCCACCACGTCGGGATCGTGGTGCGCTCGATCGAGAAGTCGCTTCCGCGATACGGCGAGCTGTTCGGCCTGGCGCCGGATGCGGCGCCGCAGGTCCTCGAGGCGCAGGGGGTCCGTCTCTGCCTGCTGCCCACCGGCCGGCCGCCCGCCGCTCGCCTGGAGCTCATCGAGCCGCTCGACGCGGAGAGCGGCGTGGCGCGCTATCTCGCTCAGCGCGGCGGGGGGCTCCACCACGTCTGCTTCGTGGTTGGCTCGGTGTCGGATGAGCTGGCGTATCTGGCGACGCATGCTGCGGAGCTGATCGATACGGCGCCTCGTGCGGGGGCAGAGGGCCTGGTCGCGTTCGTCCATCCGCGCACGCTGGATGGCGTCCTGTGGGAGCTCACCGATGCCCGCGGCACGAATGAGGTGAGATAGCGGATGGCCGAGCTCCGACAGCCGATCCCGGATCGCCTGCTCCTCGCTCGCGGTCGCGCCTGGCTGCGGTCGCTCGACGAGTGTGATCTCGAGCCGCCGATGGCGCTCGTCGATGACCGGGGGGTCGGGCGGCCGGTGGGGTCCGGCGTCCCGTTCGCGCTGGCCGCCCATGCCTGACGAGCGGCGCCTGGTGACCGTGCTGTTCGCCGACGTGGTCGGCTCCACCGCCCTCGGCGAGTCGCTCGACCCGGAGGACCTGCGTCACCTCCTCTCGCGCTTCTACGACATCGCTCGGCAGGTGATCGAGAGCCGCGCCGGCACGCTCGAGAAGTTCATCGGCGACGCGGCGATGGCCATCTTCGGCCTTCCCATGGCGCACGACGACGACGCGCGCCGCGCGATCGATGCCGCGCTCGAGCTGCGCGATGCCGTGCAGGCCGACGCGACGCTCGCGGACCGGCTCCCGATCCGAATCGGGATCAACACCGGCGAGGTCGTCGCCAGCCGCGACCAGGCGCGAGCGGACTTCATCGTCACCGGCGACGCGGTGAACGTCGCGGCGCGGCTCCAGCAGGCCGCCGAGCCATGGCAGGTCCTCGCCAGCGTGCGAACCGCGAGCGCGGCGGGGGACGCGTATGGCTTCGGACCGGTCCAGGAGCTTGATCTCAAGGGCAAGGCGTTGGCGCTCGCGGCTCGGCCGGTGCTCGGGCACGCGGTGGCGGAGCGTCGTCGTGCGCCGCTCGTGGGTCGCGACGCCGACCTGGCGCAGCTCGACCTCGTTGCGCGTCGTGCGTTCAGCGAGCGCCGCCCCTACCTCGTCAGCCTCATCGCGCCGGCGGGAACCGGCAAGAGCCGCCTGGTCGAGGAGTTCCTCGCACGGATCCGGGCGTTTGCGCCGGAGGCGCAGATCGCGATCGCGCAGTGCCTGCCGTATGGCCAGCGCCTGACCTACTGGCCGATGCGTGCGCTCCTGCTGGGGCTGCTCGCGTTGCCGGACGACGCCGCGTCGGACGAGGTTCGGCGGCGCGCAACCGCCTGGCTGACGGAGGCTGGCGCCGACGACCCGGCCGAGACGGCCGACCTGCTGGCCGCCACGATCGGGGCATCGGAGACCGATGCCATCGACCGATCGGCGCTATTCAGCGCCTGGCGCACGACGCTCGAGGCCGCGGCGGCGCAGCGGCCGCTCGTCCTGCTCGTCGAGGATCTCCACTGGTCGAGCGACAGCCTGCTCGACCTCATCGAGTTCATCCTCCAGCCGCGCGGCGATTCGCCGATGCTCATGCTCGCCCTCACCCGGCCGGAGCTGCTGGAGCGACGGACGACGTTTGGCGCCGGCCGCCGCAACCACGTGCTGATGGCGCTCGAGCCGCTCGACTCCGGCTCGATCGAGTTGCTCATCCAGAACATCCTCGACGGCCCATCGCCGGAGCTGCTGCCGGTCGTCGTCCAGCGATCCGAGGGGAACCCGTTCTACGCCGGCGAGATCGTGCGGTCGCTCATCGAACGTGGGATCGACCTCCACAATCCGGCGGCCATCGAGGCCGTCGCCGCGGGTCTGCCGGACACGGTCCAGGCCACCGTCCTCGCCCGTCTCGATGCGCTCGATCCCGCCGCGCGCCGCGTGCTCCAGCTTGGCGCGGTGCTGGGGCGTGGATTCGCTGCCTCCGCGGTCGCGGCGCTCGAGCCGGCCATCGCTGGCGACCTCGGCGCGGCCGTCGAGCGCCTCATCGAGCGCGAGATGTTGCGTCCTGCCGCCCACGGAGAGCTGAGTTTCCGGCACATCCTCATCCGCGACGTTGCGTACGGAACCCTGCCGCGCGTCGAGCGCGCCGGGCACCACGCGGCCGCCGGCCACTGGCTGGAAACATCGGCTGCGGACGGCCGCGAGGACGAGCTCGCGGAACTCGTGGCCTTCCACTTCCGTGAGGCGGCCGGGCTCGGGGCCGCCATGGGAGCGCCGGACCCCGAGATCGCGGCCAGCGCGGTGACCTGGCTGCGGCGGGCCGCCGATGTGGCCGCCGGGGCACGTGGCATGGCGGAGGCGGCGGCACACCTGCGAGCCGCGATCGAGCTCGCTCCGAGCTCGGAGCGGCCGGACCTCTTCCAGCGGCTCGGCGAGGTCTACGGCTCGGGCGACCCGTCGATCAGCGCCTTCGAATCGGCATGGCGCGTGGGGTCGGCGGAGGGTCGGTCGGTGGACTTTTTGCTCCACAACCTGTCGCAGCAGATCATCGTCACCACGCGCTGGTTTGCCTCGGTCGCGCGTCAGCCGACCCTCGAGGGGATGACGACGCTCCTCGAGCAGGGCCGGGCCTGGCTGCCCGAGGCAGATCCGGCGGCACGTGCCCGGTTCCTGATCGCGCGCGGATTCCTCCCGTTCTGGCTGCGCAATGCGGCCATCCGCTCACCGACCGCCGCGGACGTCGCCGATGCCCGGGCGTCCAGTGAGGAAGGGCTTGCCATCGCCGAGCAGCTCGATGATCCCGAGCTCATCAGCGCCGCCATCGACGCCCTGACGTCACCCGATCAGGCCACCGATCCGGCGAGCGCCCGCCGTCTGTCCGAACGCCGCGTGGCGATGGGACGCCGCCTGCCTTCCGACGAGCGGCTCGACGCGCTGAACATGGTCGCCTGGTTCAGCGCGCTGATGGGCGACTTTCCGCCGGCACTCAGCGCGAGCGAGGAGGCGATCGAGCTCACGCAGCCCGGCCAGAACGTCGGCTTCTCGATGGGTGGTGGCTCCTGGCACGCCTACGCCTCGGCGCTGATCGGTCGCTGGGAGGTGGTCGCCCACGATGTCGACCAGCTCTGCGCGCGCTGGGTGGCGGCGGAGCGACCGGCGGCCAGCTACGGCCTCCAGGGCTTCTTGAGCGGCATCGACTGGGCGCGCAACCGGGGCGATGAGGGCAGGCTCGAGCGCTGGACCGATGTCGCCGCGGAGATCGTCGGCCGCTTCGCGCCCGACCACCCGGTCGCGGCCCTGATGGCGATGCCGCGACTCGACCTCGACGGGCTGGTGTCGATCGTCATCCGCGCCGAGCGCTACCCAGACCGCGCCCACTACGTCGAGCACGCGGTGGCGATGGCGGCCGATCGCGCCCTCGCGGTCCCGAACGACGCCGTCGACGCGGTCGTGGAGCGCGCGGTTACGCATCGGTACCGGGTCCTCGAGGCGCAGGCGCGGCGTCTGCGCGGCCTCCTGCGCGCGGACCCCGGCGAGCTGCGCGCCAGCCTGGCGACCTTCGAGCAGATCGGCGCCGGCAGGTACCTGGCGCGCGTGCAGCGCGAGCTCGGACAGCTGGTCGGTGACGAGGCGCTGGTGGCCGTCGGCGAGCGCACCCTTGACGAGCTCGGCGAGCTCGATGCGCTCGACCGCCTCTCCGCCGGTCGCTGAGCCGCGGCTGGGCCGGGGTCAGCCGGCGCCGGCGTCGCGCAGCAGCTGCGGGATGTGGGACGGGGAGTCGGCCACCCGGACCCCCGCCAGCTCGAGCGCCTGGCGCTTCGCCTCGGCCGTCCCGGCGCTGCCGGAGATGATGGCGCCCGCGTGCCCCATCCGTCGCCCGGGCGGAGCCGTGCGACCCGCGATGAAGGCGGCCATCGGCTTGCGGATCTCGCGGGCGACGAACGCAGCGGCGTGCTCCTCCTCCTCACCGCCGATCTCGCCGATGAGCACGATCGCATCCGTATCCGGGTCCTGGTTGAAGAGATCCAGCACCTCGATGAAGCTGGTGCCGATGATCGGGTCGCCACCGATGCCCACGCACGTCGACTGACCGATGCCGGCATCGGTCATCGCCTGCACCACCTCGTAGGTCAGCGTTCCCGAACGGCTCACCAGTCCCACCGAGCCTGGACGATGGATGCTGCCCGGGATGATCCCCACCTTCGCCGATCCGGGCGAGGTTGCTCCCGGACAGTTCGGGCCGATCAGCCGCACGCTCCGGCTCTTCAGGACGTGGTACACGGGGACCATGTCGAGCGCGGGAATCCCCTCGGTGATGCAGAAGATCAGCCCGATGCCGCTCTCGGCGGCCTCGAGGATCGCGTCGGGCGCGAACGGCGCCGGAACGAAGATGCAGCTCGCGTTGGCGCCGGTGTCGCGGACGGCCTGCTCAACGGTGTCGAAGACCGGGACGCGGCCGTCGACCGCCGCCTGGCCGCCCTTCCCGGGAGTGACCCCGGCGACGATCGGCGTGCCGTACTCCAGCATCGCCCGAGAGTGGAACTCGCCCTCGCGGCCGGTGATCCCCTGGACCAGGAGGCGAGTGCCGGCGTCGACCAGGATGCTCATCCGGTGCGAACCGCGGCGACCGCCCTCTCGGCCGCCTCGTCCAGGCTGGAGGCCGTGATCAGGTTCGCCTCGGCCAGGATTGGCCGCGCCTCCTCGGCATTGGTGCCGACGATGCGAACCACCATCGGTACCTGGCGGCTGAGGGTCTGACGGGCCTCGACGATACCCCGCGCGACCTCGTCGCCGCGGGTGATGCCGCCGAAGATGTTGACCAGGATCGCCTGAACCCGCGGATCGTCGAGGATGATGCGGAACGCCGCGGCCACGCGCTCCGCCTTCGCGCCGCCGCCGATGTCGAGGAAGTTCGCCGGCTCTCCGCCGGCCAGCTTGACGAGGTCCATGGTGGTCATCGCCAGGCCGGCCCCATTGACCATGCAGCCGATCGTCCCGTCGAGCTTGATGAAGTTGATCCCCGCCTCGCGCGCGGCGATCTCCGACGGCTCCTCCTCATCGAGATCGCGGAGCGCCTCGAGCTCCGGATGGCGATACAGTGCCGAGTCGTCCAGCACGATCTTGGCATCCAGCGCGAGGAGGGCGCCATCGCGGGTGATGACCAGCGGGTTGATCTCCGCCAGGTCGGCATCCGAGGCAATGAAGGCGGCATACAAGCCGCGAAACACGGTCGCGAAGTCGGGCCGCAGCTCCGCGGGGACCCCGAGGCGGAAGGCGACCCGCCTGACCTGGTGCTCCTGCAGACCGATGAGAGGGTGCAGGCCGATGCGGAGGATCGCGTCGGGGTTGTTCCTGGCCGTCTCCTCGATCTCCACCCCGCCCTCGGCCGAGGCGATGGCGATGATCGCCTTGGCGCCGCGGTCGAGGATCAGGCCAAGGTAGAACTCCCGCTCGATGTCGGCGGCGGGCGCGACGAGGACCTTTCGCACGCTGACGCCCTTGATGCGCATCCCGAGGATCTCGCGGGCGCGCGCCTCAGCCTCGCCCGGGTCCGAGGCCAGCTTCACTCCGCCGGCCTTTCCCCTCCCGCCGACGAGGACCTGGGCCTTGACCACGACCGGTCCGCCGATCCGCTCTGCGGCTGCGCGTGCCTCTTCGGGCGTGTCGGCCACCTGTCCGGCGAGCAGGGAAACGCCGTGGCGCGCAAGGATCTCCTTGCTGCGGTACTCCTGCAGCTTCACGCGCAAGTCTCCATCGAGGTGGGTGGGCGAACGGGAGACCGATTGTAGCCGCCGCGCGTCGGGCGCTCCCGCCGCGGCGCCCTACACTTGCCTCGCACGCCGGCGCTGTGACCGGCGCGACAGCGGAGAACTGATGAGCTATGCCGTGACCCTGATCCCCGGTGACGGGATCGGCCCCGAGCTCGCGGATGCCACCCGGAATGTCCTGGAGGCGACAGGCCTCGTCTTCGACTGGGATATCCAGCTCGCCGGCGAGGCGACCATCGCCACGGAGGGAACGCCGCTGCCCGAGCGGGTCATCGACAGCATCCGCCGCACCGGTGTCGCGCTCAAGGGACCGATCACAACCCCGATCGGGAGCGGGTTCCGGAGCGTCAACGTCGGGCTCCGCCAGGCCCTCGAGCTGTACGCCAACGTGCGCCCGGCGCGCAGCCTGGTCGGCGTCAAGACCCGGTACACCGACGTCGACCTGGTCATCGTCCGCGAGAACACCGAAGATCTGTACGCCGGGATCGAGCACCGGGTCGGACCGGATGCGGCGGAGAGCATCAAGATCATCACCCGTGGCGCGAGCCAGCGGATCGCCCGCTACGCGTTCGAGCATGCCGTGCGCAACGGGCGGCGCAAGGTGACGGCGGTGCACAAGGCGAACATCATGAAGCTGTCCGACGGCCTCTTCCTGGAGAGCTGCCAGCAGATCGCCGCCGAGTACGACGGGCGGGTCGCGTTCGAGGACCGGATCGTCGACAACATGTGCATGCAGCTCGTCCAGAAGCCGGAGCTGTACGACGTGCTGGTCCTGCCGAACCTGTACGGCGATATCGTCAGCGACCTGGCCGCCGGCCTGGTGGGCGGTCTGGGCGTCGCGCCCGGGGCGAACATCGGGGACCGGGCGGCGGTCTTCGAGCCGGTCCACGGGTCCGCCCCGAAGTACGCCGGGCAGGACCGCGCAAACCCGACGGCGTTGATCCTGTCGGCCGCGCTCATGCTCCGCCATCTCGGCGAAACGGCCGTGGCCGACACGGTGGAGGGTGCCACCCGGGCGGTCATCGCCGAAGGGCGGACGGTGACCTACGATCTCGGCGGTACGGCCGGGACGCAGGCCTTCGGTGCGGCGGTGGCAGAGCGGGTCCGAGACGCCCGCTGAGCGAGTCCCGCGCAAGCGCCACCCTCGCTCGCAACCGCTAGAATCGGCGCACCCCGACGACACGCGCCGTTCCCGCGCGCGGGAAGATCGGTCCAGCTTTCGGAGACGCCGATTGACCCTTCTGGCCGGGCTCCAGACCCGGATCCTTCGATACCGGATCTCGTGGGCGCAGCTTGCCTGGGCGGGGCATCGGCTCTCGGGAATCGGGGTGTTGGCGTTCTTGTTCGCGCACATCGTCGAGACGTCCACGGTTGCGCTCGGCCCGGGCGCCTACAACTTCACGCAGGGCTTCTACCGCAACCTGCCGGCGCGCCTCGGCGAGATCCTGCTGATGGCCGCGGTGGTCTACCACTCGCTCAACGGCCTGCGGGTGATCGTCATGGACTTCTGGCCGCGGACCACGGTCCACTATCGGTCGCTGACCTACGGCGTGGTCGCCGCCACGATCATCTGCATGGTCCCGATCGGGCTGATCATGATCACCCCCTACGCGCCCTGGGGAGGGCGTTGAGCCGATGAGCACCGGCCGCACGATCTACTTCAACCCGTCGCGTGCCGCTCGCCCGCAGCCGGAGAACGCGGGCTTCGAGCGCTTCATGTGGTACTTCATGCGCATCAGCGGGCTGCTGCTGGTGCTCCTGGCGCTCGGCCACGTGCTGATCATGCACGTGCTGGTGCAGCTGGCGGGAAAGCAGATCGACTTCGCGTTCGTCAGCAGCCGATGGGGGACGCCGTTCTGGCGCATCTACGACCTGTTGCTCCTGCTGCTGGCACTGGTGCACGGAGTCAACGGGGCGCGGATCGTGATCGGCGACTACGTCCGGCGCGGCGGCCTGCGGGCGGTGCTCATCGGTCTGCTGGTGGTGATCAGCGTGCTGTGGGTCCTGCTGGGCATGATCGTGATCATCTTCTTCAACCCCGCCACGGCGCCCAGGGTCGGCCCGTTCTCGTGAGCGCGCTGCTTGGGCTCCGCACGCCGGGTGTCCACGTGCACGAGCTCGACGCGGTGGTGGTCGGTGCCGGCGGGGCGGGACTCTACGCGGCGCTGGAGCTGAAGCGTGACCTGGGGCCGGAGGCCCGCGTGGCGGTGATCAGCAAGCTCTACCCGTCGCGCTCGCACACCGGCGCCGCACAGGGCGGCGTCTGCGCAGCGCTTGGGAACACGGAGGAGGACCACTGGGAATGGCACTGGTTCGACACCGTGAAGGGCGGGGACTACCTCGTCGACCAGGACGCGGCCGAGGTGATGTGCCACGACGCGGTGGAGACGATCATCAACCTCGAGCACCTGGGAATGCCGTTCAATCGGACGCCCGAGGGGCTGATCGACCAGCGGCGCTTCGGCGGGCACACCAGGAACGAGGGCGAGGCCCCGGTGCGCCGCAGCTGCTACGCCGCCGACCGCACCGGGCACGCCATCCTGCAGACCCTGTTCCAGCAGTGCATCAAGCACGGCGTCACCTTCTACGACGAGTTCCAGGTCGTCGACCTGGCGATGCCCCTCGGCCCCGGCGGCCCGGTGAGCGGGGTGGTGGCGCTCCAGCTGGCGAGTGGCGAGATCCACAGCTTCCGGGCGCGAGCGGTCCTGCTCGCCACCGGCGGCTTCGGAAAGATATTCAAGGTGACCTCGAATGCCCACACGCTCACCGGCGACGGGGTGGCGCTCGCCTACCGCCGCGGCGTGCCCCTCGAGGACATGGAGATGTACCAGTTCCACCCGACCGGCATGTACCGACTCGGCTTTCTCCTCTCCGAGGCGGTCCGCGGCGAGGGAGGGATCCTGCTCAACGGTGAGGGCGAGCGCTTCATGGAGCGCTACGCGCCGACGATGAAGGATCTCGCCAGTCGCGACGTCGTCAGCCGCGCGATCTACCAGGAGGTGGCCGCAGGTCGAGGCGTGAATGGCGAGGACTACGTGCATCTCGACGTCCGCCACCTCGGCTCGGAGATCCTCGACCGCAAGCTCCCCGACGTGACGGGGTTCGTGCGCACCTACTTCAAGCTCGAACCGCTCACCGACCTGATCCCGATCCAGCCCACCGCGCACTACGCGATGGGCGGCATCCCGACCGACATTGACGGCCGCGTGCAGGCCGATGAGCGAGGGACGCCGGTGCCCGGCCTGTTCGCGGCGGGGGAGTGCGCGTGCGTCAGCGTCCACGGTGCGAATCGGCTCGGCACCAACTCGCTGCTCGACATCCTGGTCTTCGGACGAAGGGCCGGGATCGCCATGGCCGAACATCTGCGGACCGCGGCGCCGCCCGCGCCGGACCTCGCTGGGGAGGCATCGGTCCAGGCGATCGTCGGTGGCCTCCTCGCGTCGCGTGAGGGCGAGCGCCCGGCGGTGATCCGCGCCGAGCTCCAGGAGGTGATGTTCGTCAAGTGCGGCGTGTACCGGACCGAGCGACTGCTCACCGAGTGCCGGGAGACGGTGCGCGAGCTCAAGCGGCGTGCCGAGCGTCTGTTCGTCGACGACAAGGGCTGCCGCTACAACACCGATCTATCCGAGGCCCTGGAGCTCGGGTTCCTGCTGGAGTGCGCCGAGGCGGCGGTGGCCTCGGCCACCGCGCGCCAGGAGAGCCGCGGCGCGCACGCCCGCGAGGACTACCCGGAGCGCGACGATGTCAAGTGGCTGAAGCACAGCTTCGCGTTTCGTGATCCCGCCGGGGGGGATCCGCGACTCGCCTACAAGCCGGTGACGGTCACGCGCTTCGCGCCCAAGCCGAGGACCTACTGACCGATGGACGTCGAGCTGCGGATCCTCCGCTTCAACCCGGAGACCGATGAGGCCTCGCACTGGGAGAGCTATCGGATCGCGGCAGAGCCGACCGACCCGGTCCTCAACCTCCTGCACCATGTGAAGTGGTACGTCGACGGCACGCTCACCTTCCGACGCTCCTGTGCGCACGGCGTGTGCGGGTCCGACGCGATGCTGATCAACGGGCGCAACCGCCTCGCCTGCGAGTACCTGGTGCAGGACGCGGGCAGCCGCATCAGCGTCGAGCCGATCCGGGGCGTGCCGGTCGTCAAGGACCTGCTGGTCGACATGGAGCCGTTCTGGGACAAGTACCGATCGGTGATGCCGTTCCTGGTCAACGACGAGATTCCCGAGGACGGTCGCGAGCGTCGCCAGTCACCCGAAGAGCGGGAGCGCTTCGACGACACCACCAAGTGCATCCTGTGCGCGGCCTGCACCACCGGTTGCCCCGTCTTCTGGACCAACCGGGATTACGTGGGTCCCGCGGCGATCGTCAACGCCCACCGGTTCATCTTCGACAGCCGCGACACGGCGAGCGAGGAGCGGCTGGAGATCATGGCCGATGCGGACGGCGTGTGGCGCTGCCGGACCGTCTTCAACTGCGTGGAGGCCTGTCCCAAGGGGATCAACATCACCCGCGCGATCCTCGAGGTGACCAGGGAGATCGAGCATCGCCACGTCGGCTGACCGCCTGGTGATCCACACCGATGGCGCCGCCCGGGGCAACCCCGGGCCCGCCGGGCTCGGCGCCGTGCTGCGCACGCCCGACGGGGGCGTGGTATCCGAGCTCGCCCGCTTCCTGGGGATTCGCACCAACAACTACGCCGAATGGACCGCGGTCGAGGCCGCGCTCGAGGAGGCGCTCCGGCTGGGCGCGACGCACGTCGACCTGCGCATGGACTCGCAGCTCGTCGCGCGCCAGATCACCGGGCAGTACCGCGTCCGGCACGCGGACCTGAAGCCGATCCACGCCCGCGTGATGCGTCTCCTCTCGCGCTTTTCCGGGTACACCGTGGGCCACGTCCCGCGGGAGCTGAACCGGGACGCCGACCGGCTGAGCAACGTGGCCATCGACCAGGACCGGCGATAGATCGGCGACGCCTCAGACGTCGCGCGTTGAGCCTGTCCACCGGAGTCCGGTACACTCGGGGTCCCTGGAGGCGGCCGGACGGCCGCGGGGGATCGGGCCGCGAGGCATCGGTCCTTCGAGGAAAGTCCGAGCTCCACAGAGCAGGTTCGCGGGTAACGCCCGTCCGCCGCGAGGCGAGGACCAGCGCCACAGTGACGATACCCGCGCAAGCGGGAGTGAAACGCGGCAAGCTCGAGCCGGAGCAAGACCGAATAGGAGGGCGCAAGGCGGCGTTCGCGCCGCAGCAGGCTGCTCGCTCAGCCCTCGGGTAGGTCGCGCAGATGGATGGCCGTCACCGGACCGACCCGGTCCGGCACAGAACTCGGCTTACAGGCCGCTCTCCAGGGCCTACTCAGTCGGTCGGTTCAGGCCTCGTCGTCGCGCCATACCGTCCTCGCCGTGCAGGCGTTGCAGATCGGCCGCGCCTCATCCATGGTCCCGAGCGGGAGCGGGTAGTCGATGCCGCCGAGCAGGCAGTCGACCTGGACACGGGCATCCGCGCCGGCCGGCAGCAGGGTGACGTGGCGCACGCGGCAGCGACGAATCTGGCCCTGGCGCGGAATCGGGCGCCGCGTAGGTTGTTCGATCGGTTTGAGGGCCACGCGTCCCCTTCTCGTCACGCCTTGACAGAGGTTGGACCGGCCGCTCGAGTGGCGGGCCGTGTCAGGAGGCTAGGAGCCAGGTCCCCCGGACCTCAATGATCAATTCGTACTGCGGCGCACGGTCCTGCAGTGCCGTGTTCTGCGTCCGGGTCGCTGCCTAGACTCGAACCGGACATCGCCGCGAAGCGGGGAGCGCAAGGAGCAGCTGTTGTTCGGAAGACACAGGCGCGGCCGGGAAGCCGACGCAGCGGATGCTGCGCGCGAGAGCGCGCGCGGGAAGCTCTTCGAGCAGCTCGCGCTGCGTCCCGAGACGGTCTGCCCGTTCCTGGGCACCGCCGAGGAGCGGACCGGGTACCAGCCCGAGGCGAACCCCGAGCACCGTTGCTACGCCTCTGGAGAGCCGGCACCGCTTTCCGATGAGCAGCAGAGCCGCATCTGCCTGCAGCGCGGCTACAGCAATTGCCCTCGTTACCTGCGCGGCGTGCTCGTCATCCCGAGCGAGGAGCTCGGGGCGCTGCGCCGACCGGCGGCTGCGGTGCCCGCGGCCGCCCCGCCTCGGCCCGCACCCACCGACAGGGCTCCATCCAGGTCGCCGAGCACGCGAACCGGCCCCGCGGGTCGGGACGAGGAGCGCCACCGGCGGTGGGTGCCGGTGGCCGCCGCCCTGCTCATCGGCCTCCTGCTCGTCGGCGGCGCAGTGGCCGTCTTCGCGAGCCGCAGCCCGGTGGCCGTCTTCGGGAGCCCGAGCTCGACGACATCGCCGACCGGTCGCCCGGGACCGACCGTTTCGGTCACCCCAGTGCCGACGCCCGCGGCCGGCGACGTCTTTGACCACTATGCGGTGACCGTGGCCGCGCGCGAGTACACGATCTTCCACGTCGGGTCGGATGGCGGGTTGACCGATGGTCGCGTCGTGCTCTTCAGCGCCAACTCCCAGGGCCCTGCCGAACGTCTCACGGCCGCGAACGGCCAGCGCTACTGGCAGCTTACTGAGGGGTTCTACTCCGGCTACTCGTACGTGGCGGGCCGCTCCGGGCCGTTCGGGGTGAGCAAGATCTTCCGTCGATCCGACGGGCGGACAAGCTCGGAGCGACTGCCCGACAGCCAGCTGTAGCGCTTTCCCGATGCGCCGCGCTCGGCGCTCCGCGATACGCCGCGCTCGGCGCTCCGCGGCGATTCGCGCCGCCAGCCCAAGTGCAGAAATCCCCTTGACGGGGAGAAGCTGGCCTGTATGATGGCGCCCTGTGGGGCAAAGTGGGGCCATGTGGGGAGCAGTGGTAGAAGGCCTGAATGGATCGACCAGCGTTTCTCACCGGCGAGTACCGCCACGCCCTCGACGATCGCGGGCGGGTTGCGGTGCCGATGCGGTTCCGAGCTCGGCTGGCGGAGGGCGCCACGCTGGCGCGCTGGTTGGACGGCTGCCTCGCGGTCTTTCCCCACGAGGAGTGGGGCGACCTGGCGGCCAAGCTTCGGGGCCTGCCACTGACCAACCCGCGGGCGCGGGAGTTCGCCCGGTTCATGTCCTCCGGCGCGGTGGACGCCGAGCTCGACCGGCAGGGACGCTTGCTCGTCCCGGCCTACCTCCGCGAGTACGCCGGCCTGCAGGTCGGCGAGGTCGTGGTCGTGGGCGCATTGAACCGTCTCGAGATCTGGGCGCCGAGCGCCTGGCAGCCCTACCGATCGAAGATCGAGGACGCCCCCGAGGAGCTCGCCGAGCACCTCGAGGACCTCGGTATCTAGCGCGGCGCGACGGATGAACGTCTCGAGCGCGCCATTCATGCGTCCAGGGGCCGCTTGGCCCGCAGGTCGACCACAGAGGTGCAGCCGCAGATGGGAGAAGGGCACCTGCCGGTCCTCGTCGACGAGGTCGTTTCCTCGCTCGGCGTCGGGGCGGGCAGCTCCGTGGCGGACTGCACGGTCGGCGGCGGTGGGCACGCTGAGCGGCTCCTGGAGGCCTCGTCTCCGGATGGTCGTCTGCTTGGCCTCGATGCCGATCGGGCGGCCATCGCGGAGGCATCGCGCACCCTGGCTCGCTTCGGCGACCGGGTCGTGCTGCGCCAGGCCAACTTCGCCTCGCTCCTCGACGTCGCGACTGCCGAGCAGTTCCTGCGGCTCGATGGCGTCCTCTTCGACCTGGGCCTCTCCAGCTACCAGCTGGCGGACGGCGCCCGGGGATTCAGCTTCGCGGCGCCCGCGCCGCCGGACATGAGGTTCGATGAAACGGCCGGCCTATCGGCTCTCGAGCTCATCGATCGCACCTCGCAGCGAGAGCTCGCCGGAATCCTCGCGACGTTTGGTGAGGAGCGCCGTGCTGGCCGCATCGCGAAGGCGATCCTGGCGGCGCGTGCGGAAGGGCGGCTGGTGAGCGCCGCTGATCTCGCCGACGTCGTCTCCGCCGCGGTGCCGTTCCCGTCGGGTCGGGCCGGGCAGCGGCTGCATCCGGCGACGCGCACGTTCCAGGCGCTCCGCATCGCGGTCAACCATGAGCTCGAGGTCCTCCCCGGCGCCCTGGCGGGGGCACTTGCCGTCCTGCGTCCCGGCGGCCGAATGGCGGTCATCAGCTACCACTCGCTCGAGGACCGCATCGTTAAACGCTTCATCGCACGGGAGAGCCGCGACTGCATCGAGGAGCCGCTGCCGCCCGCCTGCACCTGCGGCCATCGGGCGCAGCTGCGCCCGATCACCAAGCGAGTCGTCACGCCCGGCGCCGCAGAGGTCGCCCGGAACCGTCGCGCACGCAGCGCAAAGCTGCGCGTCGCCGAGAAGCTGGCGCCGGCGAGTGCCGCCGCCTAATGGATGCATCGGGCAGGAGGAGCGGGATGAGCAGAGGACGGCCGCGCCACCAGGCGAGCCGACGTCGGATGTACCAGGCGCGGCAGCGCGAGCTGCGTGAGCGTCGGCTCCACACGCAGCGCGAGGAGAGCCACTGGCTCTCGGACGGGGCGCTCGCGGTCGACATCGAAGAGCAGCTCGATTTCGAGTCCCCCACGTCGTCCGGGATCCCGCGCAGCACGGCCGCCTGACCGATGGCCGTCGCTGGAGCACGCCCGGTCAGCACGTTCCCGATCTTCGGTCGGCGCCTGCCCGTGCGCCCGCGGCGCACGACGCGCGCCGGACGACGGCCCGGGACGCGACGCCACGGGCGTGAGATCAGCAGCGTGTCGGGATTCCTGCTGGCCATCGCCGCCGCCGCCGGGCTGGCGCTCTTCTATCTCTCCCAGTCGGCGCACGTGGCCGCCACCGGGTACCAGATCGACACGCTCCAGAGCCGACTCGGCGAGCTGCAGGCGGAGCAGCAGGCGCTGATCGCGCAGATCGGACAGGCGCGCTCTGCGTCGGACATCGGCGCGCGCGCTCGGTCCCAGCTCGGGCTCGTGCCACTCGACCAGACCGTCGTCCGCTTTGCCGGAACGTCGATCGCACACGGAAACTGACAGCCGCCGCGGCGTAGAGTCGCGGCCGGGGAGACGCATGCTCGCAAGGACCGACAGTCGTGCCCGCGCCCTGGTCCTCCTGATCTGCGCCACGCTGGTGGCGGGCGGGATCGCCGCGCGTCTGGTGTGGTGGCAGGTGATCGAGCAGGGGCGGCTGGGCGGGATGGCGCTGCAGCAACTCGCACAGGTGCAGAAGATTCCCGCGCAGCGGGGCGAGATCCGCGACGCGAACGGCGATCTGCTCGCCACATCGGTACAGGTCCAATCGGTCTACGTCACCCCCCCGACGGTCAAGGATCCGGAGAGTTCTGCGGCCCTGCTGGCCAGCGTCCTCGACATGCCGATCGAGGTGGTGCGCGCCAAGCTCACCAGCCACAGCCCCTGGGTCTGGATCAAGCGCCGGATCGACGATCAGATGGCGCAGCGCGTTCGCGCCCTCGCGCTTCCCGGCGTCGGAATGCTCGCCGAGCCGCAGCGCAGCTACCCGGTGGTGGGCGTCGCGGCAGGGACCACGATCGCCGCGCAGGTGCTCGGGTACGTGGACGTCAACGGGGCCGGCCGGTACGGCGTTGAACAGTCGGAAGACGCGCTGCTGGCGGGACAGCCGGGGCTGGTCGACGCCCAGCAGGACGTCACCGGGCGGCGGATCGCCGACTCGGTCGCCCAGCTCAGGCCCCCGGTCAACGGGGCAAACCTGACGCTCACCATCGACGCCGGCGTGCAGCACCTGCTCGAGGCGACGATGCTCGAGACGTTCAAGCGCAACCGCGCCGAGGGAGTGACCGGCCTGGTGATGAACGTCAAGACCGGTGCGATCGTGGCCATGGCCAGCTTCCCCTCATTCGACGCCAACCGCTACGCCAGCACCGATCCGCAGCGGTTCTCCAACCCTGCGGTCAGCCGCCAGTACGAGCCCGGTTCGGTGATGAAGGCATTCACGGTGTCGGCTGCCCTCGACGCCGGGGCGATCTCCACGACCCAGACCGTCGTCGACAACAACAACCTGCAGGTGGGCGGGGTGCGCATCCAGAACGCCGACCGGTATTGGTTCCCGTGGGGCCACGGTCCGATCACGGCGGCCAAGGTGCTGCAGCTCTCGAACAACGTGGGAGCCGCAAAGATCGGGCTGACGCTGGGCGGCGACAGGTTGTACGAAGCGTTCCGGCGCTTCGGCTTCGGATCACCGACCGGGATCGAGCTGGCGGGGGAGGCCGCAGGGCAGGTCTGGGATCCCCGCAGCCCCAACGCGTCGGGCAACCTGACCACCGCGCAGAACTCGTTCGGGCAGGGGATCAGCGTCACGGCGGTGCAGCTCGCGGCGGGGTATGCGGCGATCGCCAACGGCGGGACGATGGTGACGCCCCACGTCATTGCCGGTTGGTCCATGCCGGACGGGTCCTATCACCCCAACGACCTGAAGGCCGGCGAGCGGATCATGCGCCAAGCGACGGCGCGGACGGTCCTCGGGATGCTCACCGACTCGGTGGACAAGGGGATCGCCAAGGGCGGATCGCTGGCTGGTTACTCCGTGGCGGGCAAGACCGGCACCGCCGAGATCGCAGGCCCGGTCCAGGTCAGAGGAGCCGACGGGAAGCTCACCACCGTGTACCGCTACGTGCCCCGCTGGATCGACTCCAGCTTCATCGGCGTCACGCCGGCCGGCGATCCGCAGCTCGTGACCCTGATCCTGATCCACAAGCCCGCGGTGTGGGGCCTCTACCAGATGGCTGAGCGGCCCGAGGCGGTGTTCAGAACCTTCGCGCCGCAGATGCTCGACTACCTCGCCATCCCGCCCGACCGCCCGACCGGTCCGGTCGCCAGCCGGTGAGGCTGCTAGACTCCCGACCAGCATCCGCAGGTAGCCTTGTGCCTCCGCCGATCCGCCTCGACGACCTGATCGCCGCTACCGGCGGCCACCTGCTCGGGGCCACCGACGTCACCTCCTTCCGATCCGGCGCGGTCGATTCGCGACGTGCCACGCCCGGCTCGTGCTTCTTCGCCCTGCGCGGCGAGCAGACCGATGGGCACCGCTTCGTGCCCGAGGCGCTGGCCGCCGGCGCGACGGTGGCGGTCGTCGAGGGGCCGCTCCGCGCTCCCTCGCCGGCGGTGGCGATCGTTCAGGTGCCCGACTCGCTCCGGGCGCTTCAGGATCTCGCCGCGTGGTGGCGTTCCGAATCGTCGGTCCGCGTGGTGGGGATCACCGGCTCGACCGGAAAGACGATCGCCAAGGAGATCGTGGCCGACGTCCTGGGCCGCACGCTCGCCGTCCTGCGCAACGAGGGCAACCTGAACAGCGAGACCGGCCTTCCGCTCACCCTCCTCCGCCTTGAACCGCACCACGACGTGGCGGTCCTGGAGATGAGCATGTACACGCTCAACGAGATCGCGCGCCTGGCGGAGATCGCCCGGCCAGAGGTCGGCGTGGTGCTCGCCGTGCATCCCACCCATCTCGAGCGGGCGGGCAGCATCGAGCGCATCGCGCAGGCCAAGGCGGAGCTGGCGGCCGCGCTGCCGGCCGACGGCCTGGCCGTGCTGAATGCCGACGACGATCGCGTGGCCGCGATGCGGGACGTGACGCGGGCCATGGTCCGCACCTTTGGCCTTGGCCAGGCCGCGGACGTGCGCGCCACCGACGTGGAGCCGATGGGCCTGCGCGGCACGGCGTTCACGCTTCGCGCGCCGTGGGCGGAACGCCGGATGCTGAGCGCCACACCGGGGCGCCACCTCGTGCCCCACGCGCTGGCCGCCATCGCCGTGGCGGAGCGCTTCGCCGTCCCGCTCGACGAGGTCGAGGCGGCGCTCGCGGTCGGAAGCCGCGCGGCGCACCGCATGGCGGTCGTGGAGGCGGGGAGCGGCGCCACCATCGTCGACGACGCGTACAACGCGTCGCCGGTCTCGGTCGCCGCGGCGCTGCGGTTCCTGGCCGAGACGCCGATCCCCGCCGGCCGGCGACGGCTGGCGGTGCTCGGCGACATGCTGGAGCTGGGCCCCGACGAGGAGCGACGCCACCGCGAGGTGGGCGAGCTCGCCGCACGGACCGTCAGCGGCCTGGTCGCCGTCGGCCCGCGCGCGCGCTGGATTGCAGAGGCGGCACAGGCCGCCGGCTTGCGCCGTGTCGGGACCGCGGACGATGCGCTCGACGCGGTCGCGATGGTGGAGCGCACCCTGGCCCCGTCCGTGGGCGACCTGGTACTGGTCAAAGCCTCGCGTGGCATCGGGCTCGAGCGGTTGGTCGATGCGCTCAGCGACAGAGGCTCGGCGAGCCCGGGAGCCCCGAGCGCCATCGGTCAGGCCCGATGCTGACCATCCTGCTGGCGCTCATCCTGGCCTTTGGCGGCGTGGTCCTGCTCGGACCGCTGTACATCTCGCTGCTCCAGCGCCTCGGCTACGGCAAGCAGATTCGGATCGACGGGCCTGAAGGCCATTTCAGCAAGGCGGGCACGCCGACGATGGGCGGGATGCTGCTGATCGTGGTGGTCATGTTCCTGGCGATGGCGATGCGCATCGAGGACGTCTCGACCCTGACCCCGATGCTGGTGCTCGTCGGCGTCGGGATCCTGGGCGCCATCGACGACTTCGTGAACTCCCAGACCGGAATCGGCGTTCGTGGCCGCTTCAAGCTGATCTGGCAGACCGCCGTCGCCTTGCTTGCGGCGTTCTACATCCAGCGCCATTTCGACGTGAAGGCCTTTTACGTGCCGCTGATCGGGCGGGTCGACGTGCCGCCCATCCTGGTGGTGCTGGTCGTGGCCTTCGTGATCGTCGGTGCCAGCAACGCGGTAAACCTGACCGATGGGCTCGACGGGCTCGCCGCGGGGGTCCTGATCTTCAGCTTCGTGGCCTACCTGCTGATCGCGCTGGCATTCGTGCCCGGACTCAAGGAGAGCCGCCCCAACCTGGCGGTGTTCTGCGCGTTGATCATCGGCGCGCTGATGGGCTTCCTGTGGTTCAACGTCCATCCCGCGCAGCTGTTCATGGGCGACTCGGGGGCGCTGGCGCTGGGCGCCACGCTGGCCGTGGTGGCCACCATCACCGGCCAGCTCGTGCTGCTGGGCGTGATCGGCGTCGTCTTCGTGGCGGTCACCATCTCGGTGATCCTCCAGGTCGGCTCCTACCGCCTGCGCGGGAAGCGGATCTTCCGCATGGCGCCGCTGCAGCACCATCTCGAGCTGATCGGGTGGGCAGAGGAGAAGATCACCGTCCGCTTCTGGATCGTCAGCGCCCTGGCCGGGCTGCTCGGCCTCAGCCTCTTCCTGGCCAGCGTGAACGGGCTCTAGGCGCGCCGATGATGACCGAGGCAGCCCCGATCACGACCCGCGGCGATCTGGCCGGCAGGCAGGTGCTGGTGGTGGGACTGGCACGCTCGGGAATCGCAGTCGCGCGGTTCGCGGCTGACGCCGGCGCGCGCGTGACCGTCTACGATCGGCGCACGGCCGCGGAGCTGGCGGATGCGGTCACCGCGCTCGGGGACAGGCGGCTCCGCCTGGCGCTCGGTGTGGCGCCGGATGCGGCGACGGCCCTCGTCAACTCGGCGCAACTGATCGTCACCAGCCCGTCGATCTCGACGCGCTTTCCGACCACCGAGCCGTGGCTGCGCGAGGCGCTCGGCGCCGCCGAGTCCCGCGGCATCCCGGTGGTCAGTGAGGTCGACCTCTTCCTGCGTCTGACCAGGGCACGGGTGCTGGGGGTGACCGGCACCAAGGGCAAGACGACCACCACCGCGCTGCTCGGCGCGATGCTCACCGCGGGCGCGCTGCCCCACGAGGTGGGCGGCAACATCGGTCGGCCGCTGGTCGAGCTGGCGGAGGCGCTGGGGCCCGATGACTGGGCCGTGCTCGAGCTCTCGGAGCTGCAGTTGCCGACGATCTCGCGCGGGGCCGACCTGAGCGTGTACACCAACATCCTCGCCGACCACCTCGATCGGCACGGCAGCCTGGAGGCGTACCGGGCCGCCAAGATGCGGCTCGCGGAGCTCGCGCGCGGGCCCGTGGTGCTCAACATCGACGATCCCGTCAGCCGGGAGCTCGGCGCTCGCCTCGCTCCGGGCACCGCGCGCTGGTACGGCCTGGCCGAGGGCGAGGCACGTCTCCGCGACGGCACGCTGCTCCTCGCCGACACGGCGCTGCTGCCCGTCGACGCGGTGCCGCTGCCGGGCGCGCACATGCTCCGCAACGTGCTGGCGGCGGCGCTCGGTGCGCACCTGGCGGGCGTGCCTCACGCGGCGATCGCCGATGCGATCCGCTCCTTCCCCGGAGTCCCGCATCGGCTCGAGACGCTCGGAAGCGTGGGTGGCGTGCGGTATGTGAACGACTCGCAGGCGACGATCCCCCTGGCCACGCTCGCCGCGCTCGATGCGTTCGGGACTGCCCCCGTGGTGCTGATCGCCGGCGGCCGCGGCAAGGGCCTCGACTACCGTCAGCTCGCCGAAGCGATCGTCCGCTCATGCCGGGCGGCGGTGCTGATCGGTGAGACGGCGCCCGAGCTGGAGCGTCTGATTGCTGGCCGCATCCCGGTGGCGCGCGCAGCGGCGATGTCCGATGCGGTCGCCACCGCGCGGGCCGCCGCCCTCCCCGGCGACATCGTGCTCCTCTCCCCCGCGGCAGCCAGCTTCGACATGTTCCGCGACTATGCGGCCCGCGGCGACGCCTTTCGGGTCGCCGTCGGCGACCTCGCTCCGACGGCGGGCGTGGAGGCATGACCGTCGCCGTCGCCACCGCCCGACGCACCGCGCGCGCCGGGGCCGGCGTCCGCCGGGAGCGGCGCCAGGTCGCCTATCCGCTGCTGCTGGCTGTCATCGGCCTGGTGGCGATCGGCGTGGTGATGGTCTACTCCGCCTCCAGCGTGCAGGGATATTTCCGCGCCGACGACCCGTCGCTGTACGTCATCCAGCAGGCGCTGTGGGCCGGCCTCGGGCTGGCCGGCATGTACCTCTTCAGTCGGGTCGACTTCCGGCTGCTGCGCTTTCTCGCCATCCCGGTGTACGTGGCCACCATGCTGATGCTCGTCGCCGTCCTGGTGCCGGGGATCGGCACCTCGGTCGCCGGCTCGCGTCGCTGGATCGACCTGCCGCTGATCGGCGGGTTCCAGCCGGCGGAGGTCGCCAAGTTCGCGATCTGCCTGTACCTGGCCCACTGGCTCGACCGGCGCGGCCGTGCGGCGGCCAGTTTCTGGAACGGGTTTGTGCCCTTTGGGCTGCTGGTGGCGCCGGGGTTCGTGCTGATCGCAATCGAGCCCGACCTCGGTACCGCCGGGGTGTACGTCCTGGCGGCCCTGGCGATCTTCTTCATGGCCGGCGCGAACCTCGTGTATCTGGGGCTCATCGGTGGGGGAGTCGGTGCCGCGGCGACGGCGATGGTGCTCGCCACGCCGTACCAGCTGACCCGCGTCCAGACCTTCCTCAATCCCGAGCGCGACCCGCTCGGCGCCGGTTACAACGCGCTCCAGTCGCTGATGGCCCTGGCGTTGGGCGGAATCACGGGGCTCGGGCTGGGCGCCAGCAAGCAGAAGTACCTCTATCTCCCCGCCCCGTCGACCGACTTCATCTTTGCGATCATTGGCGAGGAGTGGGGACTGATCGGTACCATCGCGGTGGTGGCGCTGTTCGTGGTGATCGCCTACCAGGGCTATCGGATCGCGGTCACCGCACCCGACACTTTCTCCGGGCTGCTGGCGGCCGGGATCACGACCTGGCTGGTGACCCAGGCCTGCATCAACATGATGGTGGTCACCGCGCTGATGCCGGTCACCGGCATCCCGCTACCGTTCATCAGTTATGGGGGCTCGGCCCTCATCATCAACCTCGTGGCGGTTGGCGTCCTGCTGTCCATCAGCCGCGAGACCACGCAGTCAGGATCTCTGCTCGATGCGGTGTTCGGTATCGGGCGGCGGGACAGGCGGGCACATCTACCCCGCGCTGGCCGTCGCACGGGCCCTGCGCGACGCACGGCCCGACCTTGAGCTCAGCTACATCGGCGGCGCCCGCGGCCTTGAGCGGCGGATCGTCGGGGGCGGCGCCCTGCCCTATCACCAGCTCGTGGTTCGCTCGCTGCGCACCTCGGGGCGCGACGTCCACCTGGTCCTCGACCCACTGCGCCTGGCTGCCTCCGCTCCGCAGGCGTGGACGCTCCTCGGGCGCATTCGTCCGGCGGCGGTCTTCACCACCGGCGGCTACCTTGCCCTGCCGCTGGTGCTCGCCGCCCGCGCGCGACGGATCCCGACCCTGCTGTGGGAGGGAAACGTGATTCCCGGACGTGCCACGCGGACCATCGGCCGGTACGCCACCCGGGTGGCCGTCTCCTTCCCGCCGACCCTTGCCGCCTTCCCGAGGGGCGCCTTCGTCTCGGGGACGCCGATCCGCTCGTTCGAGGGGATCGATCGAGCCGCCGCCCGCGCCGCGCTCGGTGTCCAGCCGGACGATCGGCTGCTGCTCGTGTTCGGCGGCTCGCAGGCGGTGGCCCGCTTCAGCGGAGCGCTGCTGGGGGCGCTCCCCGAGCTGCTGTCCGGCTGGCGCATCCTGCATCTCGCCGGTGAGACCGGGATGGGCGACGCGCGTGCTGCGCGTGACCGGCTCGATCCGAGCCTTCGTGACCGATATCGCCCCGAGCCGTTCCTGACCGACGGGATGGCGGAGGCGCTGGTCTCCGCCGACCTGGTGCTCGGCCGTGCCGGCTCCTCGACGTGCGCCGAGCTCGCCGCCGTCGGGGTCGCCTCGATCCTGGTTCCGTATCCCTACGCCGGCGCTCATCAGCGAGCCAACGCCGCGTGGCTCGAGGGCCAGGGCGCCGCGGTCCTCGTTCCGGATGCCGAGCTGACCAGCGCGGCGCTCTCCTCGCTGGCCGCGGATCTCCGCGACGACAAGCGGCGCGCCCGGATGGCGGCCGCCGCGCGGCGTGCCGGACGCCCCGACGCCGCGCGCCGGATCGCCGATGAGCTGCTGGCGATGGCGACAGGTGCGCCGCTCCCGTCCCTGGAGATTCCGGCATGAGCGCCGGGGCGAGCGGGGTCGCGCTGGAACGCAGCCTCGAGGCGCTCGATGTGCTGGCGGCCGAGCGCGGCCTGCACCTCGAGCGGGACGTGCCGGTCGGGCCGCTCACCACGCTTCGGGTCGGGGGGCCCGCCGATCGGCTGCTGACGCCCAGGACCCGGGAAGAGCTGCTCGCCGCGCTCTCGCTGGCCCGCGATGCCGGCGTCCTGCCGTTCGTGCTGGGCAACGGGAGCGACGTCGTCGTTGCCGACGCGGGGATCCGCGGCCTGGTGATCCGCAATCGCGCGCGCGCGATTGCGATCGATCCTGCGAGCGAGCGATCGCGGCTGCAGGTCGACTCCGGAACGCCGATGGCCCTGCTCGTCAGGCGCGTTGCCTCTGAGGCGCTCGCCGGTCTGGCGTTCGGGATCAGCATTCCCGGCTCGCTGGGCGGGGCGGTGTGGGCCAATGCCGGTGCGCACGGCGGCGAGATGCGCGACGTGCTGCAGGAGGTCGAGGTCTGGGATCCGGCGACCGGCGCTGCGGGCTGGCTCGCCGGGGCGGCGTGCGGCCTCGCCTACCGCGAGTCCCGCTTCAAGCACAGCGCGGAGGTGATCCTCGCCGCTCGCCTTGCGCTTCGGCCGGGCGATACGGAGCTGATCGGTGCGGAGATCGCGGCGCATCAGGAGCAGCGGCGCGCGACGCAGCCGCTCGCGGACCAGAACGCGGGCAGCGTGTTCCGCAATCCGCCCGGCGACCACGCCGGTCGGCTGATCGAGGCCGCCGGTGGGAAGGGGATGCGTCACGGCAGCGCGTCGGTCAGCCCGCTGCACGCGAACTTCATCGTGGCTGACCGCGGGGGCAGCGCCGCCGATGTGCGGCAGCTCGGTGACCGCCTGCGCGCCATCGTCGCCGAGCGCTTTGGCGTGGAGCTCGACTACGAGATCGACTTCGTCGGCGACTGGGCGGCATCCGGCCCCGCAGGCGGGCGGATGTGACGCGGCTGCGGGTCGGCATCTTCGCGGGTGGGCGCTCCGCGGAGCACGAGGTGAGCGTCAGCTCGGCGGAGTCGGTGCTGCGCGCCATCGACCGCGACCGCTTCGAGCCCTACCTGATCTACATCGACCGCGACGGTCGCTGGCACCTTCCGCAGGGGTCCGCGCCGGTGCTGGCCGAGGGCTCACTGGCCAGTCTGGTCGGCACCGAGACGCCGGCCGATGTCGTCCGCCATCCGATCGCCGATCCGAGCCTGCCCGCCCGCGCGACGGGACCCGCCGGCGCGCTCCAGCCGCGCGCGGCCCTTCGCTCGCTCGCCGACACCATCGACATCGCCTTTCTCGTGCTCCACGGCCCATTTGGCGAGGACGGCACCCTGCAGGGCTTCCTGGAGATGGCCGGCATTCCGTACACCGGCGCAGGCGTGCTCGCCAGCGCGGTGGCGATGGACAAGGTCGTCTTCAAGGACCTGATGCGCGGACACCGACTGCCGGTGCTTGATGCGGTCTGGTTCCGGCGCTCGACCTGGCGCACCGCGCCAGACGGCGTGCTGGCCGAGATCGTCGCACGCCTGGGAGCGCGGAGCGTGGTCAAGCCGGCGCGCCTTGGCAGCAGCGTGGGAATGACCCTGGCGCACGTCCCCGACGAGCTGCCGGCGGCGCTCGACGAGGCGTTCCGCCACGACACCAAGGTGATCGTGGAGGCGTACCTGGCGAATGCGCGCGAGCTCGAGTGCGGGGTACTCGGCAACGACCAGCCGGTCGTCTTCGAGCCCGGCGAGGTGCGGAGCCACCACGAGCTGTATGACTACGAGGCCAAGTACGTCGAGGGGCTTGCTGACGTGATTCCACGCGCGGCCATCGAGCCGGAGCTGGCGGCGCGGATCAAGGAGTATGCGCTCGCCGCGTATCGGGCGGTCGACGCCGCAGGGCTGGCGCGGATCGACTTCCTGGTCGCCGGCGATGACCTCTTCGTGTCGGAGATGAACACGCTTCCCGGATTCACCCTGACCAGCATGTATCCCAAGCAGGCGGAGCTGGCGGGCCTGCCGTTTCCCGACCTGATCGCGACGCTGATCGAGCTTGGCCTGGCGGCCGGCACCGACGGGCGCACGCCTTCAGCCGGCGACATTTCGGAGAAGGACCGATGAGCGGCGCTCGGCCGACGCGCCGTCGGCGGGGTGCCCACCGGATCCGGCCAAAGAGCGCGCGGCGTCCCGCGCGCCGCCGCCTGCCGTCGGCAGCCCGACTGGGTGCCGCGGCGATGCTGGTCGCGGCGGTCGCGGTGCTGGCTGCGCTGACCGCTGGGCCGTGGCTGCGCGTCGCCCGCGCCAGCTGGCAGGGAGAACGCTACACGCCGACCGAGCAGATCGCCGCGGCGGTGCAGCCGGCGACGGGCCACAGCCTCGTCACGCTCGACACCGCACAGCTGGCAGATCGCCTGCGCGCGCTCCCCGCGGTGGCCGACGCGCGCGTGGCCGCACGCCTTCCCGACGAGTTGCGCGTGGAGATCACCGAGAAGCGGCCGGCGGCCGTCTGGCAGACGAGCGCGGCCCGGCTGATCGTCGCCGGCGACGGCGCGGTGATCGGGGCTCTGGCGGTCGGCGCGGAGCTGCCAGGCGAGCTCTCGCGGCTGCCCCTGGTCGACGATCGGCGTACCGCGTCGCGGGACATCATCGTCGGAGATCGGTTGCCGGCCGGCAGCGTGGGCACCGCCCTGCAGCTCGCCGTGCTCGACCCGGCGAGCATGGGATCGAGCAGCCGCCAGGTGAGCGTGCTGATCGACGACCAGTATGGGTTCGTGGTCGTCTCGGCGCGCCCCGACTGGAGCGCGGCATTCGGCTTCTACGGCCTCGACACGAGCAACTCGCCCGCGGCCAGCGGCGCACAGATCCGGGCGCAGGTCGATGCCGTTCGCACCCTGTTCGCCAACCGCGCGGAGTCAACGATCGCGTGGGTCGATGCCCGGAATCCGGGAAAGGTATATTTCCGTGCCAAGGGCTGAAACCGGCGCAAGCGCCATGATGCTGGGCTCGGTCCGCGAATCCTCTGCAGCGGTGCGTTCCCCGATGTGGCTGCCCCTGATCGGTCTGGTGCTCGGCGTCGTGCTGGGGCTCGTGCTCAACGTCAACGTCGGGGCCGACCTTGCCCGATACTCCGCGGTCGGCATCCTGGCCGGGCTCGACTCGGTGCTGGGCGCCGTCCGCGCGGAGCTCGACGCCCACTATGACAACCGGGTCTTTCTGTCCGGCTTCGTCACCAATGCACTGGTCGCCGTGGCGCTGACCTACGTCGGTGATCGGCTGGGAATCGACCTCTACCTCGTTGCGCTCTTTGCCTTCGGGCTGCGCATCTTCCAAAACGTGGCGTTGATTCGGCGCCACTTCCTGTAGGCTCGGACGAAGCGGGCGCCGCGTGGGGGCGCTCGCGGCACGGAGGCAGATTGGACAGGGAAACGGTGCTGGTCGGCATCGATGCCGGCACGACCAAGGTCACGACCCTCATCGGCGAGGTTGGCCGTTCCGGGGACGTGAACATCATCGGCTACGGCATTGCGCCGTCGGTCGGGATGAAAAAGGGGATGGTCGCCAACATCGACCAGACCGTGAACTCGATCGCCTCGAGCATCGAGAAGGCTGAGCGGCTGTCCGGCTACAAGATCAGCTCCGCCTTCGTGAGTGTCGGCGGCAGCCACATCGGCAGCCAGAACAGCCGTGGCGTGGTCGCCGTCAGCGGGCACAAGCGCGAGGTGAGCCGCGAGGACGTGGCGCGCGCCACCGAGGCGGCCAAGGCGGTGCAGGTGCCGAGCAACCGGGAGATGCTCCACGTCCTCCCGCGCGGCTACATCGTCGATGGGCAGGAGGGGATCAAGGATCCGCTCGGCATGAGCGCCGTCCGCCTGGAGGTCGAGACCCACATCGTGGCCGGCGCGTCGACCAGCGTGCAGAACCTCACCAAGTGCATCACCCAGGCGAACGTCCAGATCGACGAGCTGGTGATCAGCTCCCTGGCCGCGGCTGAGGCCACGCTGACCGATACCGAGAAGGAGCTCGGGGTGGTGGTGGTCGACATCGGCGGCGGGACGACCGATATCGCCGTCTTCGCCGATGGAGCGATCTACCACTCCGCGGTCCTGCCGGTGGGCGCGATCAATGTCACGAATGACGTGGCGATCGGCCTGCGCACCAGCCTCAATCTAGCGGAGGAGATCAAGATCAAGCACGGCACCGCCAGCCTCGCGGAGGTGCAGCCGGAGGAGCTGCTGAACGTCGCGGTGCTCGGCGACGGCGGCGGACAGACGATCCAGCGCCGCCGGCTGTCGGAGATCATCGAGGCCCGCATGAGCGAGATCTACGCGCTCGTCCGCGAGGAGGTGCAGCGATCCGGGCATGCGGGCATGCTCCCGGCCGGGGTCGTGCTCACCGGCGGTGGAGCTCGCATCCAGGGCGCCGCGGAGCTCGCGCGCGACGTGCTCGAGATGCCGGTCCGGATCGGCGCGCCGCAGGGCGTCGGCGGCCTGATGGATCAGCTCTCGAATCCCGCCTTTGCGACCCCGATCGGCCTCCTGCTGTGGGGGGCGAACCACGCCGGCGGCGAGGCGATCGAGTACCACAACGGCAGCCCGGTCGGCGCCGGCGTCGGACGGGTCATGGACTGGGTCAAGGGCCTCTTTCCCGGCTGACGCGCCGGGCGCGCGGCCGAGGGCCCGGCTTCTCGTCCCGCGGTGTGGATAACCGTGTTGACACCCCGTGGAGAAATCGAACGCCCGGCCGATGTTCGTGGACGAATTGGGCCGCGCGACACGCTGCCTGGCCGGTAGAATCGGTCACACCCGCGAGGCGTCGGGTCATGACCTCCAGACCTGCAGGAGAACCCAATGCCGCTCCGCTCGGACGCAGAGAACTTCGCACTGATCAAGGTCATCGGCGTCGGCGGCGGCGGAAGCAATGCCGTGAACCGGATGATCCGCGCGGAGATGATGGGCGTGGAGTTCATCGCGGTGAACACGGACGCCCAGGCGCTGCTCCAGAGTGACGCGCCCCACAAGATCCGGATCGGCGACAAGCTGACCCGCGGCCTGGGTGCTGGAGCGGACCCAGGCGTCGGGCAGCGGGCCGCGGAGGAGGACAGCGAGAAGATCTACGAGGCGCTCAAGGACGCCGACATGATCTTCATCACCGCTGGCATGGGAGGCGGCACCGGCTCCGGCGCGGCTCCGATCATCGCGGAGATCGCCAAGGACCTCGGCTCGCTGACGGTCGGGGTGATCACCAAGCCGTTCAGCTTCGAGGGGGTCCGCCGCAAGCTGGTGGCGGAACAGTACTCCGAGCAGCTGAAGGAGAAGTGCGACACGCTGATCACCATCCCGAATGATCGGCTGCGGGAGGTGGTCGACAAGAAGACCAGCATCCTCGACGCGTTCCGGGTGGTCGACGACGTCCTGCGGCAGGGCGTGCAGGGCATCAGCGACCTGATCACGGTGCCCGGCCTCATCAACCTCGACTTCGCCGACGTGAAGACCATCATGCGTGACGCCGGCTCGAGCATGATGGGGATCGGGATCGGCACCGGGGAGAACCGCGCGGTCGAGGCGGCTCGCGCCGCCGTCATGAGCCCCCTGCTGGAGGTCAACATCCAGGGCGCCCGCGGCATCCTGTTCAACGTGACCGGCGGCAGCGACCTCGGCCTGTTCGAGGTGAACGAGGCGGCGGAGGTGATCAAGGAGGCGGCCGACCCGGAGGCGAACATCATCTTCGGCACCGTGATCGATGACCGGATGCGCGACGAGGTGAAGGTGACGGTCATCGCCACCGGGTTCGACGGCACGCGCAAGCCGAAGCAGACCGGCCGGCATCAGGCGGCCATCGAGGTCGGCACCGGGATCGAGCAGTCGCTCGATGACCGAAGCCGCGAGATCCTTGCCGAGATCGAGCGGGATCGCGCCGAGCGCCGCTCCCTGGACGATCAGCTCGGTCAGCCGTCTCCGTTCGCCCGCGGAGAACAGCCGGAGGCCCGCCCCGATACGCGGACCACGGATCGCCAGGCCGTTCCGATTCGGCCCAGCCTCGAGCGTCCCGCCTACGGCGAGACGGACCTCGACATTCCCAGCTTCCTGCGCCGCAAGAACGAGTGACTGACGGCCCTGTCCCGCGAACGAGCCTCGGCCTGCGCCGGGGCTCGTTTCGTTTCCGGTACCGATGAGTCCGGCCGCGGCTACCGAGATCGGCGAGCGCCACGCCCGCCTCCTCGAGCGCCTGTCGCGGGCGGCGGCCGCAGCCGGTCGCGATGCGTCGCGATGCCGAATCGTGGCGATCACCAAGGGCTTCGGCATCGATGTCGCTCGGGACGCCGCCGCGGCCGGACTGTCGCGCCTGGGAGAGAACCGGGTGCAGGAGGCGCTCGCCAAGGTGGCCGCGCTCCCCGCCGTCGAATGGCACCTGGTCGGGCATCTTCAGTCGAACAAGGTTCGGCGCGCGGTCGAGGCGTTTGACTGGATCCACTCGGTCGACTCGCTGGAGCTGCTGGCGCGTGTCGATCGCGCGGCTGTCGATGCTGGCCGGTCGCCGGCGATCCTGCTGCAGGTGAACATCACCGGTGAGGCGAGCAAGTCCGGATTCGCCGCGGCCTGGCTCGCGCGCGAGGCGGCGTCGGGTGGCAACCTGACGATGGCGCTCGCCGGGATACGGCACGCTCGGGTGGTGGGGCTGATGGCCATCGGGCGGGATGCTGCCGACGATCGGCAGGCGCGTGACGCCTTTCGCGAGCTCCGTGCCCTCCGGGACCGCCTGGAGCGGTCGCTCGGCCGACTGCTGCCGGAGCTGTCGATGGGAATGAGCGCCGACTGTGAGCAGGCGGTGGCCGAAGGCGCGACCCTGGTGCGCATCGGCAGAGCGCTGTTCGGGGAACGGCCGGCCTGAGCCTGGGGCGGGCTCGCGCCACCGTTGCTATGCTCGGGCGGCCATGCCGCTCGTGCTCATCAACTTCCTCCGGCTGCTCACCACCGTGCTGTCGCTGCTGATCATCGCCAGGGTGGTGCTGAGCTGGGCGGCACCGAGCGGAGGCGGGGGACTGGTGGCCTTCGTCTACCAGGCCACGGAACCGATCCTCGCACCGATCCGGCGCCTCCTGCCGCCAACCGGTGGGTTGGACTGGTCGCCGTTCGTCGCCATCCTGTTGCTCGGGCTATTGAGCCGCATCCTCCTCCCCGCATAGCGGTCGTCCGTAGGCGCCGCTGCGCGGCGGGCGGGAATCAGGAAGTTCGTCGGCGTCGGCGTGGGCGCAACCGAGAGCGGGAGCGCACGCTGTGTGGCTCGACCGCGGGCTCGGACGGTGGGAGGATCGGTATACTGGACGGCCCTCGAGGGCGATTGGCTCAGTCGGTTAGAGCGCACGGTTCACATCCGTGAGGTCACTGGTTCGAATCCAGTATCGCCCACCATCGCTTCTGCTCTGGGCTGCCGACCGATGCTCTCCTCGCAGGGCGCGATTGCTCGCCTGCGGTCCGTCCGCCTACTCGAGCCGCTCCGGCAGCGCGACTTCGCGCTGCTCACCGGCGGGTCGACGGTGTCGCTGCTGGGTGACGGGTTCTTCACCGTCGCCCTGGCCTGGCAGGTGTACCAGATCAGCAACATCCCGACCGCGCTGTCGGTGGTCGGCGTGGCGTGGACCATTCCGGTGGTCGTGCTGATCCTGTTCGGGGGTGTCTTCAGCGACCGATACGATCGCCGGCTGCTGATGGTCGGCGCCGACGTGCTGCGTGCCGCCGCGATTGGGCTGCTCGGCATCCTCTCGGTGAGCGGCGTCCTCCAACTGTGGCACGTGGTGGCGTTGATCGCGTTCGTCGGCGCCGGCGACGCCTTCTTCAACCCTGCCTCGACGGCCATCGTCCCGGACCTGCTTCCTGAGAAGCAACTCGCCAACGCCAACGCGCTCCAGGGCCTCCTCAGACCGATGATGATCCGTCTCATCGGCCCGGCACTGGGCGGCCTGACGGTGGCCGCCATCGGGCCTGGCTCGGCGTTCCTGGTCGACGCCGGGAGCTTCCTGGTCTCCGGCGCCGCGGTGCTCGCCATCGCCCCGCGTCCGCGTCGCGAGGTGATCGCCCACGGGGTGCGCCAGACCTTTGCCGAGATCGGCGAAGGGCTCGCCTTCGTGACCGCCAACCCGTGGTGCTGGGCGACGCTGCTGTCGGCGATGTTCAGCCTTCTGGTGTTCATCGGTCCGGTGCAGGTCCTGCTGCCGTACCTGGTCAAGAATCGACTCCACCTCGGCCCGGAGTCGCTGGGCGCGATCTTCGCCGTCAGCGGGGTGGGGTCGATCGCCGCGGCGCTGGCCATCGGCCACCTGGGACTCCCGAGGCTGCGCATCACCGTCATGTACCTCGGCTGGTCGCTCGGCGTCCTGTTGCTGGCCGGCTATGGGTTGATGGGCGCTCTGTGGCAGGCGCTGGCCATCGGCTTCGCGACCGCCGCCCTCTTTCAGGTTGGCCAGATCATCTGGACCACGCTCCTGCAGCAGCTCGTGCCGCGGGAGCTGCTGGGCAGGGTGGTGAGCCTCGACTGGCTGGTCTCGACCGGCCTGGTGCCGGTCTCCTTCGCGCTGACCGGGCCGGTGGCCGGCGCGCTCGGTCCGGGACCGACGATGGTCGCCGCCGGCCTCATCGGCGCGATCCTGATGGGCGGCCTCCTGGTGCTGCCCGGCGTGCGTGCGCCGGAGCGCGCCGCGCGAGGCACTCGCCCGGACGACCTGCAGCGGTCCCTCGAGAGTCATGGCGGGCTCGACCGGTGAGCCGGATGGGGGCCGGCCGCGGCAATCCGGCACCGCCGCGGCAGGTACGCGCCATGTTCGATCGCGTGGCGCCCTTCTACGACCTGATGAACACGCTGATGACCGCGGGCATCGACGGACGGTGGCGGCGGGCCGCGATCCGGGCGGCGCGCCTGCGTCGGGGTGATCGTGCGCTGGACGTCGCGTGCGGGACCGGGATGCTGACCCGTGGCGCCGCCCTCGTCGTGGGACCGGACGGCGCGGCGGTCGGCATCGACGCCAGCCCCCGAATGCTGGAGCACGCGCGCCGCGCCGGCGTGCCAGCGGGTGCAGCGGTCCCCAAGTACATCGAGGCCGACGCCCTGGCGCTCCCGTTCGGCGCCGCCTCGTTCGAGGCGACGACCATCGGCTTTGGCCTGCGTAACATGCCCGATTACGCCGCCGCCCTGGCCGAGATGGCACGGGTCGCAGCTCCCGGCGGGCGTGTGGTGGTGCTGGAGATCGCGGTGCCGCGCGCTGCGCTCGCGCGGATGCTGTTCGTCACCTGGTTCCGGCGGGGCGTGCCACTCATCGGGCGCCTGCTGCGCCGCGGCGCCGCCTATGCGTACTTGCCGGAGAGCGTCCTGGGTTACCCCTCGCCCGAACGCGTGGCGGAGCTGATGGCCGAAGCCGGCCTGCTGGACGTTCGCTGGCGCTGGCTCCCAACCGGCATGGCAACGCTCCACGTCGGCCGCCGCCCGGCGGGCTGATCCATGCGGATCGCGATCTTTGCCGAGTCGTACCTGCCGTATCTCTCCGGCGTAACGGTGTCGACCGATGGGCTGGCGCGCGGGCTGGCGGCCGCCGGCAACGAGGTGCTGCTCGTCGTCCCGCGTCCCTCGCGGATGAGCGAGCCGCCGTCGGTTGCGGTGCCGCGCCTGCGGGTCGCGTGGCTGCCTTCCTACCAGCTGCCGGTCCTGGCTCCGGCCGGCTACCGGATGCCGTGGCCTGCCCCCGCCGCGGCGCTCGCCGAAGTCGGTCGCTTCCGTCCCGATGTGGTCCATGCCCAGTCGCCGTTCGTGGCCGGTCTGATGGCGGCGCGCGCCGCGGGACGCGCTCGCGTGCCGCTGGTCTTCACGCATCACACTCGCTTCAACGACTATCGTCATTACCTCGGGCCGCTGGCCGGCGCGACCCGCCTCAGCGATGCCTACATCGCGCGTTTCTGGCGCCGATGCGCTGCCGTGATTGCCCCATCGGAGGCCCTGGCTCGCGACATCCAGGCGCAGCTGCGGGCGCTGCGGCCCCGCGTGCACGTGGTGCCGACCGGCGTCGAGGTCGGGATGATCTCGGGGATCGCGCCGGTTGACCCGCGCGAGCTGGCCGGCTGGCCGCCGACCAGCGTGGTGGTCGCCGGCCTCGGTCGGCTCGCAAAGGAGAAGAGCGTGGATCTGCTGGTCGAGGCGTTCGCGATTTCGGCCGCCCGGGAGCCGCGGCTGCGCCTGGTGCTTGTCGGCGACGGCCCACTGGGCGCGGCCATCGCCGCGCGCGCCCGGCGTCCCGATCTCGATGGCCGGGTGCTGCTCGCCGGGCGCCTGCCACGCCACGACGCGCTTGCGCTGCTGCGCGGCTGCGACCTGTTCGCATTCGCGTCGAGAACCGAGACGCAGGGGCTGGTGCTCGCCGAGGCGATCGCCGCCGGCCTGCCGGTGGTGGCCCTTTCCGGTCCCGGCGTCGACGAGTCGGTGCGGGACGGATTCGACGGCATCCTGGTGCCCGACGGCGGACCGAGTCGAGAGCCGGCTCTGCTTGGCGCAGCGCTCGCCTCGCTGGCGGCCTCCGACGAGCGACGTTCGGCGATGCGGCGGAACGCGTTGGAGGGCGCCGAGCGCTTCTCGATCAGGAGATGGATCGGGCGCGTGGAGGGCGTGTACACGGAGGCGCGCGACGCTGCCTGATCGTCCGTGTCGTCTTGCGCGGACTCGGCCGGCGCGTACAATGCCGGCATGCGAGGGAGTCTGACGGCACGCTACGTCGCCCATCCCAGGATCGACTTCGGGTCGGGGCGACACGCATCGCCGCGGCCGCGGCTCGGACTTCGGAAGGGATCGATCGTCTATCACGGCCGACGCGGACCGATGCACGCCCTGCCCACGGTGGCCGCGCTCCGCGCACACACCAGTGACTTCCGGTATCCCTCCCTCGGACCGGTTGCCCGCGGCGGGTCTCGTCGCGTCGCCTCGCTCGGGCTCCCTCGCGCGCCCCGCGCATAGCGCTTCCGCCCGCCCGCGTGCCCGTCCTCCGCAACGCGCGCGCCATCTCGTGCGGCGGTGTGATCCACCGCTCGCTGCATGGCACGCCGGAGGTCGCGCTCGTGCATCGGCGCCAGCCGACGCTCTGGGCGCTTCCCAAGGGAACCCCCTCCGCCGGCGAAACGCCGGAGGAGACGGCGCTGCGCGAGACCCGGGAGGAGACCGGACTCGAGGTGCGCATCGAGGCGCCGCTGGGCTCGATCGCCTACTTCTTCGTCCGTCGTGGCACGCGCTTCCACAAGACCGTCCACTTCTATCAGATGGTCGCCATCGGCGGTGACATCAGCGCGCACGACCACGAGTTCGACGAGGTGCGGTGGGTCAGCTTCGATGAGGCGATGGCGCTCCTGAGCTATGAGACCGAGCGCGAGATCCTGGCGCGCGCCCGACAGCGGATCTCGGCCGGGGAGACCGCCGCGTGACGGACGCCTCCCCGCCACTTCGACGGACCCCGCTCCACGATGCCCACGTTGCATTGGGGGCGCGGATGGTGCCCTTCGCGGGCTACGAGATGCCGGTCCAGTATCGGTCGATTCTCGACGAGCACCGGACGGTGCGCAGCGCGGTGGGCCTCTTCGACCTTTCCCACATGGGCGAGGTGCTGGTCAGCGGGCCGGAGGCGCTGGCCTTCGCCCGGTACTCGCTCGTCTCGGAGCCCGGGGCGCTCGAGCCCGGCCAGGCGCAGTACTCGATGCTGTGTACCGACGACGGCGGAGTGATCGACGATCTGATCGTGTACCGGACCGCCGAAGGCTACCTTCTGGTCTGCAACGCGTCGAACCGCGACACGGTCATCGACCACCTGGGCGTGCTGGCAGGACGGGGCGACTTCGACGCTGCCATCGCCGACCGCAGCGACCGGACGGCCCTCATCGCGCCGCAGGGTCCGCGGGCCCGCGAGCTGCTCGCCAAGGTCAGCGACCTGCCGCTCGACGACCTCGGCTACTACCGCTCGGTGCGCGGCCGGGTGGCGGGCGTCGACTGCCTGGTGGCGCGCACCGGCTACACCGGCGAGGACGGGTTCGAGCTGTTCTGCGATGCGCGTCAGGCCACCTCGCTGTGGACCGCGTTGCGGGACGCCGGTGAGCCGATGGGCCTGAAGCCGTGCGGGCTCGGAAGCCGTGACACGCTCCGCCTCGAGGCCGGAATGCCGCTGTACGGCAACGAGCTTGACCGCGAGCACAACCCGTTTGAGGCGAACCTCGGCAGGGTCGTCAAGCTGGAGAAGGGCGAGTTCATTGGCAGGGCGGCGCTGGCTGCGATCCAGCAGACCGGGCCGCGCAGGAGGCTCGTGGGGCTGGTGATGCGCGACAGCGCGATCGCGCGGCGCGGATACCCGGTCCACGTCGACGGCCGGCCGGTGGGGGTGGTCACCAGCGGAACCGCCTCGCCGAGCCTGAACGAGCGAATCGCGATGGCCTACATTCCGGCTGAGCGCGCCCGGATCGGCGACGAGCTGGAGGTCGTCGTGCGCGAGCGTGCCTGCCGTGCCGAGCAGGTAAAGTTGCCGTTCTACAGGCGGAGCCGTTGACCGCCGGCACGTGCGGCCGGCCCCCGAGCAGAGGTGCCGATGTCATCCACGAGCGTTCCCGCCGAGCTGCGCTACTCCAAGGAGCACGAATGGGTCCGGGACGAGGATGGTCGCGCGACGATCGGGATCACCTCCTACGCCGCCGATGAGCTTGGCGACATCGTGTTCGTGGAGCTCCCCGACGTCGGTGCGCGGCTCACCCAGTTCGCCGCCTTTGGGGTCGTGGAATCGGTCAAGGCGGTGAGCGACCTGTTCGCGCCGCTCTCCGGCGAGGTGGTCGAGGTCAACGAGGCGCTGCGCACCCAGCCCGAGCTCCTCAACCAGGACAGCTACGGCGAGGGCTGGATCGCGCGGGTCAGCATCGGCAATCCGAGCGAGCTCGATCAGCTGCTCGATGCCGATGCCTACCACGAGCTGACCGGGCAGCCGTGACGTACTCCCCGCACACCGATGCGGAGCGGGCGCGGATGCTGGAGGCGATCGGCGTCGGATCGGTCGACGATCTGTTCGATGATGTTCCGCCGGCGGTCCGCGCCACCGGCTTCGGGCTGCCGCCTCCGCTCACCGAGCAGGAGGTGCGTGCCGAGCTGGGACGCCTCGCCGGTCGCAACCGCGTACCGGAGATCAGCTTCCTGGGTGCGGGCGTCTACCGTCACCTGGTGCCGGCGGTCGTCGGCGAGGTGATCGGGAGGAGCGAGTTCGCGACCGCCTACACGCCGTATCAGCCCGAGGTCAGCCAGGGGACCCTGCAGAGCATCTACGAGTTCCAGTCGCTGATCTGCGAGCTCACCGGGATGGAGGTGGCGAGCGCCTCCCACTACGACGGGGCGACCGCCACCGCCGAGGCGGCCCTGATGGCCTGCCGGCTGACACGCCGTCACCGGATCGTGGTCTCGACCGGTCTCAACCCCGAGTACCGGCGGGTGCTGCGCACCTACTGCTCGGGGCCGGGGGTCGAGATCGTGGAGGTGCCGGCCGACCTCGCCGAGGGGGGGAGCGGCACGACCCATGCGGACGCGGCACGCCAAGCGCTCGGCGACTCGATCGCCTGCCTGGTGGCGCAGCAGCCGAACTTCTACGGGCAGCTCGAGCCCATGTCCGAGCTGGCGGAGGCTGCTCACGGCGCCGGGGCGCAGCTCGTTGCGGTGGTGGAGCCGGTGTCCCTGGCGCTCCTCGAGCCGCCCGGCAGCTACGGGGCCGACATCGTTACCGCCGAGGGGCAGCCGCTCGGCATCCCGGCCTCGTTCGGCGGCCCGTACGTCGGGCTCATGGCGGCGCGCATGGACTCCGTGCGGCAGATGCCCGGCCGCCTGGTCGGCGCGACTCGTGACGTGCGCAACCAGCGCGGCTACGTGCTCACCCTCCAGGCGCGCGAGCAGCACATTCGTCGTGAGAAGGCGGCCAGCAACATCTGCACCAACCAGGCCCTGTGCGCACTCGCGGCGACCGCGTACCTGATCGCCGTCGGCCCTGAGGGTCTGCGCGAGGTTGCGGTCGCCGGGACGACCCAGGTGCGCCACATTGCGGCCGCGCTCGAGGCGGCCGGCCTCGCCGAGCGGCGGTTCACCGGGCCCTACTTCGCCGAGGTGGCGCTGCGGATGCCGCGCGCGACCGCGCGTCGGGAGGCGCTGTTGGCCCGTGGGATGGTGGCCGGCTACCCACTCGAGCGCGACGAGGCGGCGCTCGCTGACACGCTGCTCCTGGCCGCCACCGAGCTCACCACCGACGACCAGGTCGAGCGGCTGGTCGACGCCCTGCAGGCCACGCCATGACGACGGTGACCCGATGAGCGTGGCGGACACGCGTCCGGCTGCCGCGGCACCCGGCGGCAGTGACACCAGCGGGCGGGGGAGCGCCTTTCGTTCGGGCACGCCGGAGGGCGACGGCGTCACCGTCGTCGAGCCGCTGATCTTCGAGCATTCGCGTCCCGGCCGCCGCGCGGTGCGCTTCCCGTCGCCCTCCGCCGCCGCACGCCAGGCGGCCGCCTCCCAACCAAGGGTCCCCGACCCGCTCCGACGCCGCGCCGCCCCGCGCCTGCCCGAGGTCAGCGAGCTGGACCTGGTGCGGCACTTCAACCGCCTTTCGCACCTCAACTTCGCGATCGACCTCGGGTTCTATCCCCTCGGCTCGTGCACCATGAAATACAACCCCAAGGTGAACGAGTGGGCGGCCCATCTCCCCGGCTTCGCCGATTCGCACCCGCTCGATCCCGCGCCGCTGAGCCAGGGGAGCCTCGAGCTGCAGTGGCTGCTCGCCGAGCTGCTCAAGGAGGTGAGTGGCTTCGCCGCGGTCTCGCTCCAGCCGGCAGCCGGGGCTCACGGCGAGCTGACGGGGATGCTGATGGCGCGCGCCTACCACGCCTCGCGAGGCGAAGGTGAGCAGCGAACGACGGTACTCGTGCCGGACAGCGCGCACGGCACCAACCCCGCCACCGCCTCGATGGTCGGCTACGCCACGGTCACGATTCGGTCGAACGAGCGCGGCGGGATCGATCTCCAGGCGCTCAGGGAGGCGCTCGGCCCCGAGACCGCCGCCCTGATGATCACGAACCCGTCGACGCTGGGCATCTTCGAGGACCAAATCGACCAGGTCATCGCCGCAGTGCACGAGGCGGGTGCGCTGGCCTACATGGATGGGGCCAACCTGAATGCGATCCTCGGTCGCTTTCGCGCCGGCGAGGCTGGCTTCGACCTGATGCACTTCAACCTGCACAAGACGTTCAGTACGCCGCACGGCGGCGGCGGGCCGGGTGCCGGCCCGGTCGGCGCCTCGGACCGAATGGCGCCCTTCCTGCCGACGCCCCTGCCGCTGCTCGAGGCGGGCGATCCGGAGGAGGTGCGTCGCAATGCGTGGAGGGGTCGCTCCACGCCGGGCGGGCGCTTCGCCCTCGAGCAACCCGACGCCCGCCCGACGAGCATTGGCAAGGTGCGGGCCTTCACCGGGAACTTCGGCACGCACGTGCGCGCCTACGCCTACATCCGCAGCAACGGCGCAGACGGCCTTCGGAGCGTCAGCAATGATGCGGTCCTGGCCGCCAACTACCTGCGTGTCCGCCTTTCAGACGCCTACGAGCTGCCATATGACCGCATCTGCAAGCACGAGGTGATCTTCAGCGGCCGGCGCCAGAAGCGTGCGAACGGCGTCACCACGCTGGACATCGCCAAAGCCCTCCTCGACGAGGGAATCCACCCGCCCACGATCTACTTCCCGTTGATCGTCGACGAGGCCCTGATGATCGAGCCGACCGAGACCGAATCGCTGGAGACGCTCGAACGCTTCGTGGAGGTCATGCACGACATCGCCCGCCGCGCCAGCCAGGACCCCGCAGCCCTCCGCGCGTCACCGCGCCACACGCCGGTCGGGCGTCTGGACGAGGCCGGCGCGGCGCGACGGCCAGATCTCCGGTACCGCTTCCCGGACGGCGCTGACTCCGCACCCGCCGGCCCGACTGAACCATGAGCGCACAGAGCGGGTAGTATCGGTACCGAGCGGCGGACCGAACACGGGGTGCCAGTGCCAACGACGCGGCCGGACGGGCTCGTCGAACGGATGCAGTCGGGCGACATCGACGCGTTCGAGGAGTTCTTCAACACCTACAAGCGACCGATCTACGTGACGGCGCTCGCGATCACGCGCGACCCGTACCTGGCAGAGGAGATCCTCCAGGATTGCTTCGTCAAGGCCTATCGCGTCCGACACCGGCTGCGCCGGGACGTGTCACCCCTGCCGTGGCTGCAGCGTGTCGCGACCAACCTGTGCTACAGCCGGATCTCCCGCCGTCGGGCCCTCGGAGAGCCGATCACGGCGCTGATCACCAACCTGGTGACCGATCTGACCTCGCGGCCGGATCAGGTTGCGGAGTCCAAGGAGATCATCGAGACGCTCCAGCGCGGCATCGACGCGTTGCCGCCCAAGCAGCAGACCGCCATCGTGCTCTACTACCTGCACGGCTACTCTCTGGCGGAGTCGGCGGAGATCGCGGCGTGCAACGTCGGCACCATGAAATCTCGCCTTCACTATGCGCTCAAGGCGCTCCGTGGGCTGCTGCCCATCGAGCGCCGGGCGCCGGTCCCGCACACCACGTCGCTCGCCGCGGATGAGCTGCCGTAGGATCAGCCGCGAGCTGCTCGAGCGCTTCCGCTTCGGCGACCTCGATGCTCGGTCGGCACCCCATCTCGAGCACCTCGACCTGTGCGCCGCGTGCCGCACGGCGGTGGGCGTCGACCGCGCGCTGGTCCATCAGCTGCAGCGCGCCCTGCGGGCGCGGGTCACCGATCATTCGCCATCCGCGGGGGCCTGGGAGGGGATCCGGCGCCGCGCACTGGCAGACTCGCCGCCGGCGGGCTGGCGCCAGAGCTTCTTCCGATGGGCCCGCCTGGCACCTGCGGCGGCCGCGATGGCAGTCATGGTGGTGGCGGTCGCGGGGGCGCGCGATGCCGATCGGCCCGGTCCGTTCCAGGGACGCGCGGTGAGCTGGCCGGGCCTGGGCTTCCAGGAGCGGGCGTCGAACGATCCTGATCCGCTGCACGCCGACGGGTGGTGGCTGAGGTACGCGACCCCGCAGGCCGGTCCGCCGAGGAGCGGTCTGACCGCCTACACCGATCCCGGCTCGGAATGGATCAGCCGCCCGGTCTCGAAGCCGAGCTCCGGCCTGACGCAGTGACCCCGGCGACCTCGCGGACTGGCCGAGGGACGGCCGTGCTCGCAGCCGGGCTGATCGCGCTCGGCGGCTGCAGTCTGCCGGCTTCGGGAGCCTCCACCGGCCCGACCGCCTCGGGGGTGCGCACGCGCGCGTCGAGCGCCCCGCCGGTGTCGATCAGCGTGACGGTGCCCCCGGTTCCCGGCCCGGTGAAGCCGTTCCGCGGGGAGATGCGTCAGCATGTCTACGTCGCCCGCGGGATGGTCTCCATGTACTTCGAGCTGCGGAACGTGGGCACGGAGCCCGTCACCTTTCTGAACACCCTGTACGACTACGAGCCGACGCAGCTCTACACCCCCGCGGTCCGTCTGGAGTGGCGGGAGGGGGGCAACGCGGTCTACAGCCGCGCCGGCCGCTTCTTCCCCAGCCCGGCGGTCGTCAAGCCGGGAGAGACCGCGGTGTACCTGATGGGTGGCCAGCCGCTCAGCGGCTCGGGGAATGCGGGCAACCTGGTGACGCACATCAAATACTGTCCGACGCGCGGCATGAACGACGTGCCGGGCATTCCGCTGCAGGTCGCGCAGCTCGCCTGGCGTGGCGGCGTCGGCGGCGACGTGGTCGTGACCGGCACCCTCGCCGAGACGGAGGGCGCCAACCGCGCCAAGGCGCCGACGGTCGGCGTCGCCTTCTTCGATCGGACCGGCGCATTCATCGGCGCGGTGGTGGCCACCAATCAGGGCGTCGCCATCGGCCCCCACTCGTCGCGCCGGTTCGAGCTGACCGGTGGCGGCGTCAACGTCGAAGGCATCGCCAAGGCGGTCGGATATGCCTTCATCCCATGAGAACGGCGCACGCCCGCCGCGAGCCCGAACTGGCCCCGGAATGAACTATTCGCGCAGCGAATCGGTAGTTGTCGGTGAGTCGAGTCGACGGCTGGGGTGCTGTGGTTCCTTGACGCAACGTTCATCCGCGGGCAATCATTTGCCGGCCGTTGATTCCGGAGCTCTTCTCGCTGCGCGTTGGCGTCCCTTCGTTCGCGGGGCGAGCGAATGGACGCCAACGCCTAGTTGGCTGGCTGGCCGCACCCACGGAGACGGAGGAGAGGAGGTCGAACCCGCGACCATCGTCACGTCATAGCTCGACGGTGACCGGCTGGAGCCTCGAAGGGCTCGAGCTCATGACGGTACCGATCTGCCGCGGACTCAGCGGCTCTCACTCACGCCGAACAGGCGAAAGGAACGTGTATGTGGCTTAAGAAGTCGTTCGCCATCCTGGTGGTCCTGGGCTTGATCCTGGCCGCCTGCGGTGGTACCCAGGGGAGCAACTCCCCATCCGCCAACGCCTCGGGCAGCGGCGCGGCCAGCGGGCCTCAGATCCTTCACGTCGACATGGGCGGTGAGCCGCCGAGCCTCGACCCGACCCAGGCGACCGACAGCGCGTCGATCACCGTCCTGCGGTCGATCACCGCAACGCTTGTCTACTTCGACAAGCAGCTGAACGTCGTGCCCTGGCTCGCCAAGAGCTGGGATGTCGCGCCGGACGGCCAGAAGATCACCTTCCACCTGCAGGACAACATCAAGTACAGCAACGGCGACCCGATCGTTGCCGGTGACTTCGTCTTCAGCTGGAAGCGTCTCGTCGACCCGCGCAATGCGGCCGGCTACGGCTACATCATGGCCGACGTCAAGGGCGGCAGCGACCTGCTTGCGGCCGACCCCAAGAAGGATGCCGCCAAGATCGACGGCTTGCTGACCAAGTTCGGCGTCTCCGCCCCGGATGACAAGACATTCGTGGTCGAGCTCGCCAAGCCGGCGGCGTACTTCGTGTACATCGCCAGCCTGTACGGCACCGTGCCGCTGCAGAAGAAGTGGGTCAGCCAGAAGGGTTTCACCGAGGCCAAGAACTACGTCGGCTCCGGCCCGATGAAGCTCACCCAGTGGCAGCACAACGCCAAGATCGTCATCGAGCCCAACCCGAACTGGAACCCGGCCATCTCGGCCGCCGAGGGTGGCGCACCCAAGATCCAGCAGGTCCAGTACTCGATGATCACCGACCCCGCCGCGAGTCTCGCCGCCTATGAGGCCAACGAGCTCGACATCGGGGCTCCTCCGTCGCAGGAGGTGAGCCGGATCCAGAACGATCCCAAGCTCAGCAAGCAGGTGATCCAGGGCGCGACGCTGAACATCACCTACTTCGGGTTCGACCTGAAGAACCCGACCGGCCTGTTCACCAAGAGCGTCACCGCGCGGAAGGCCTTCAGCGAGGCGATCAACAAGAAGCAGATGATGGCGGTCGCCTTCTCGGGGATCGGCGTCGTCGCGGACAGCCTGGTCCCGCCCGGAATGCCGGGTCACCAGGACACCGCGTTCATCCCGTATGACCTCGCCAAGGCAAAGACCGACTTCGAGGCCGGCCTCAAGGAGGCCAACCTGACGAAGGCGGACCTGAAGCTCCAGATCGGTTACAACACCGGCGCCAACTGGGAGAACAAGGTCGCCTTCATGGCCGAGCAGTGGCGAACTGCGTTCGGTGTCGAGGTCAAGCCGGTTGGGCTCGAGTGGGGCGCGTATCTCGATCGGCTCTCGAAGGATCCGTTCGACATCTTCCGCCTCGGTTGGGGCGCGGACTACCCGCACCCGAACAACTTCCTGACCGACCTGATCAGCTGCAAGTCCACGAACAACAACATGGGCTACTGCAACAAGCAGGTCGACGACCTCCTTGCGCAGGCAGCAACCAAGCCAAAGCTCGAGGATCAGCTCCCCCTGTACAACCAGGCCCAGGAGATGGTGATGAAGGATGCCCCGATCATCCCGATTCGCTTCGGGCAGCGCTTCGCCCTGGTCAAGCCGTGGGTCCAGAACCTGGTGCCCACCTCCCAGGACAGCCAGATCACCGGCGAGAACTTCTTCGCGTGGGTCAGCATCGCTCCCCACTGAGTAGTCCTCGCTGAGACGAACGCTCGTCGGGCGGGCCGGTCTTTCCGGTCCGCCCGACGGCCACGGCCCCCGAAAACGAGGGTTTCGGGAGCCGCGGCCGTCGCATACACTCACCGCCAACGAAGCTCCCCGCGACAATCGACAATCGATAAGCGACAAGCGATCAGCGATAAAGGAGTCGGGTCGTGCTCGGCTACATCATCCGTCGGGTGCTCTGGATCATCCCCGTCCTGTTCGTCGTCTCGGTGATCACCTTCGGCCTGATGCATTCGGCCCCGGGAGGCCCGTGGAGCCGCGAGAAGAAGCTCCCGGAGGCCACCGTCGCCGCCCTGAACGCGAAGTACGGCCTCGACGACCCGATTCCGATCCAGTACCTGAAGTGGGTCGGCGGCCTGCTCCACGGGGACCTCGGTCCCTCGTACAAGTACCTGGATCGCAGCGTGAACGACATCGTGGCCGACGGCATCGGCACCACCGTCCAACTCGGCATCCAGGCCTTTCTGCTGTCGGTGATCATCGGCATCCCGCTGGGGGTGATCGCCGCGCTGCGCCACAACGGGATCCCGGACTACCTCGCCACGCTGGTCTCGGTGCTCGGCATCTGTACACCCAGCTTCGTGGCGGCCATCCTGCTGCTGGTCATCTTCAGCGTCTGGCTGAAATGGCTGCCGACCTTCGGCTGGGACTCGCCTGCCAACTGGATCCTTCCCACCGTGGCGCTGGCCCTCTTCCCGATTGCCCAGATTGCGCGCTACACCCGTGCCTCGATGCTGGAGGTGACGCGCAAGGACTACGTGCGCACCGCGCACAGCAAGGGCCTCCGGGAGGGGAGCATCGTGGTCGTCCACATGATTCGCAACGCGCTGATCCCGGTGGTCACCATCCTGGGGCCGATCCTGGCGTTCCTGATCACCGGCTCGTTCATCATCGAGTTCGTGTTCAGCATTCCGGGCATCGGCCGGTACTACGTGACCAGCATTGGGCAGCGTGACTACGGCGTGATCATGGCCATGACCATGATCTTCGCGGTTGCCATCGCGGTCATGAACCTGATCGTGGACGTGCTGTACGCCTACATCGACCCGCGGATCCGGTACAGCTAGGAGGAACGCCGAGCGATGGCGAACACCACCCAGGCACTCGAGGCGCCCGCCGCCGCGCGCGCCAAGCCGTCGGCGAGCCTGTGGAGCGACGCGCTCAGCCGGCTGCTGCGGAACCGACTCGCGATCGTGGGCGGCGTGATCGTCCTCGGGCTGCTGCTGATCGCGATCATCGGACCGTATATCGCGCCATTCCCGTACCAGTCGCAGGACCTCGACGCGGTGACCCTGACCGGCGGCCCGGTGGCTCCCTTCCGGGGTGCGCACATCCTGGGCACCGATGAGCTGGGCCGCGACCTGCTCAGCCGGCTGATGGACGGGGCGCAGATCAGCATGACGGTCGCGATGGTGGTCCAGATCGTGGTCCTGTTCATCGGTGTGCCGATTGGCGCCGCGGCGGCCTGGTTCGGCGGTCGCACCGACAGCTTCCTGATGCGCTTCACCGATGTGATCTATGCGTTCCCCGACCTGCTGTTCATCATCCTGCTGGGGGTCGCCTTCCGGGAGACGTTCTTCGGCCAGGCGATGAACGGGTTGCTGCTCGTGTTCGTCGCCATCGGGATCGTCTCGTGGGTGACCATGGCGCGGCTCGTCCGCGGTCAGCTGCTGTCGCTCAAAGAGACCGAGTTCGTGGAGGCGGCGCGCGCCATCGGCGTGTCCGACTTCAAGATCGTGACCCGCCACCTGCTGCCGAACGCCATCGGTCCGGTGATCGTGGCGGTCACTCTCGGCATCCCGAGCGCGATCCTGTCCGAGGCGACGCTCGCCTTCATCGGCATCGGTGCGCAGGCGCCCCGCGCGTCGTGGGGGAGCCTGATCGCGGATGGGCAGAACTACATCCGCTCGCAGCCGCACCTGGTGATCTTCCCGGCGATTGCCATCGCGCTGGCGCTCCTCAGCTTCACCTTCCTGGGCGACGGGCTCAGGGACGCGCTCGACCCGAAGCTCAAGGGAAAGCAGTAACTTGACGTTGTCTGACGACCGGAGCCGGCTCGGCAGCCCGGCGGTGACCGAGCTGCCCGAAGACGTCACGATCGCCACCGAAGAGGGCCGCCGCCTCGCCGAGCAGCTCGCCGACAACCGCCGGCACGCGCGCAAGCTCCTGGAGGTCCGCAACCTATCGACCCAGTTCTTCACCCGCGACGGTGTGGTGCATGCCGTCGACGATGTGAGCTTCGAGGTCGACTATGGCGAGACGCTCGGACTGGTCGGCGAGTCCGGCTGCGGCAAGAGCGTCACCGCTCTGTCGCTCACCCGGTTGGTGCCCAACCCACCCGGCAAGATCGTGTCCGGCGAGATCATCCTCGACGGGATCAACCTGCTGAAGCTCTCCTCCGAAGAGATGCGGCTGCTGCGCGGCAAGAAGATCGGCTTCATCTTCCAAGACCCGATGACCAGCCTGAACCCGACGCTGACCATCGGCTACCAGATCGCCGAGTCGGCGCGCATGCATCTGCGGCTGTCGCGCAAGGACGCCGACGAGCGGGCGGTGGAGCTGCTCAGCAAGGTTGGCATCCCGCGCTCTCGCGACCGCATGCGCGACTATCCCCACCAGTTCTCCGGCGGCATGCGCCAGCGGGTGATGATCGCCATCGCGCTCGCCTGCGACCCGATGCTGCTGCTCGCCGACGAGCCGACCACCGCACTCGACGTGACGATCCAGGCCCAGATCCTGGAGCTGATCCGCTCGCTGTCGGAGGAGTTCGGCACCGCGGTGATCCTCATCACCCATGACCTGGGGATCGCGGCCGGCATGTGCCAACGGGTGAACGTGATGTACGCCGGTCGGATCGTGGAGACCGGTATGGTCGACGACATCTTCGAGACGCCACAGATGCCCTATGCGTGGGGCCTGCTCGACTCGCTTCCGCGCCTCGACGAGCAGAAGGGTGCCCGGCTGCGCACCATCGAGGGTCTGCCGCCGGACCTGATCGACCCGGCCGATGAATGCCGATTCTCGCCGCGCTGCACGTATGCCCGCGACGTCTGCCGGCAGAAGGAGCCCCAGCTCACCGACCGAGTCGGCGAGCGGCATGCGGCCCGATGCTGGGGCACCGAGCCGGGAGGATGGATCCAGTGACCAGTGTCGCGAACACGGCTGCCGCGCCGGCACGTGACCCGGGGGCCTTGGTCGACGTTCAGAACCTGAAGATCCATTTCCCGATCCTGACCGGCGTGTTCCAGACCGAGGCCGGCCGCGTCCGCGCCGTGGACGACATCAGCTTCGAGATCCGCAAGGGAGAGACGCTCGGCCTGGTCGGAGAGTCCGGATGCGGGAAGACGACCACCGGACGGGCACTGATTCGGCTCCGCAACCCGACCGCCGGGAAGGTCTTCTTCGACGGGCGGGACCTGATGAGCCTTTCGCGCGGTGAGCTGCGCAGGATGCGCCGCCGGATGCAGATCATCTTCCAGGACCCCTACGGATCGTTGAACCCGCGGATGACGGTCGGCTCGATCGTGAGCGAGCCGCTCGAGACGCACCATCTGAGCAGCGGTCACCGCATGGATCGCGTTCGCGAGCTGCTCGCCCTGGTCGGCCTCAACCCCAACTACACCAACCGCTACCCGCACGAGTTCTCCGGCGGCCAGCGACAGAGGATCGGCATTGCCCGCGCGCTCGCCGTCGAGCCGGAGTTCATCGTCTGCGACGAGCCGATCAGCGCGCTCGATGTCTCGATCCAGGCCCAGGTGCTGAACCTACTGGTCGAGCTTCGCGAGCAGTTCGGCCTCACCTATCTGTTCATCGCGCATGACCTGTCGGTGGTCCGCCACATCAGCGACCGCGTCGGCGTGATGTACCTCGGCAAACTGGTGGAGCTGGGCCCGCCGACCGCCATCTATGAATCCCCGGGGCATCCCTACACCCGGGCGCTCCTCTCGGCGGTGCCGATCCCCGATCCCAAGGCAGAGCGCAAGCGGCGGCGGGTGATCCTGACCGGAGACGTCCCGTCACCGGTGAACCCGCCGAGCGGCTGCCGATTCCACACGCGCTGCTGGCTCTACGAGCGGCTCGGACGGCCGGAGAACTGCCGCACCGAGGATCCGCCGCTGCGCCAGATCGGTGACGACCATCGGGCGGCGTGCCATTACGCGGAGGATGCGCTGAAGAGCGATGTGGGGGTTGCGCACCTGGAGGACCGGGTCCGGCGTGGAACACCGGCCGCGGTGGCCGCTCGGCACGAGGCGGCCGCGCAGGCGGCGGTCCCGCATGAGCAGGGCGCCGGGGTGGCCGGCACGGGGGAGTAGCACAGGCAGGCGGCCGAGGGCTCGGCTGCGCTGGTAAGGTTAGCCGTCGCAACGCGCGGTACACGGGCAGCGCCGACGGAGAGGCGATACCACAGAAGCGGAGGGTTCCCGAATGCGGAGATGGAGAGCGTTCTCCATGTTCACCGTTCTGGGCCTCGTCCTCGCCGCGTGCGGCGGGCAGGGCCAGAGCACGTCTCCATCGGCGAGCGGTGCGCCGAGCGTTCAGCCATCGGTCAGCTCGGGGCCATTCGCTCCGATGAGCTATCCGGCAAGCGGCCCGGCCGACTGCAAGGCCAAGGGCTACAACGGCGAGATGAAGGAGATCAAGGCGGTCGACGAGCACACTGTGCAGTTCTCGCTCTGCTATCCCGATGGGTCGTTCCTGTCGAAGATCGCGTTCAGCGCCTTCCAGATCCAGGACAGCCAGTACCTGCAGACAGCGATGGTCAGCCACCTGCTCCTGGCACGGCCGGTCGGCACCGGTCCGTACATGCTCAAGGAGTGGCAGCGCGGCGACCACATGACGCTGCAGGCCAACCCCAACTACTGGGGTGACAAGCCGCTGGTCAGCACCGTCGTCGTCAAGTGGAGCAGCGAGGCCGCGCAGCGGCTGGTGGAGCTGCAGGCGGGGACGGTCGACGGGATCGACAACCCCGGCACCGACGACTTCAAGACCATCGAGGCCAACCCGGCGCTCAAGCTCTACAAGCGCGCCGGCCTGAACATCGCGTATCTCGGCTTCAACAACCAACCCAAGGCCACCGGCTTCGACAACAGCAAGAATCCGATGGCCAACGAGAAGGTCCGCCAGGCGATCGCGATGGGCATCGACCGGAAGCGAATCGTGGACAACTTCTACCCCGCGGGCTCGACGGTTGCCGACTTCTTCACGCCGTGCGAGATCAAGTACGGCTGCGTGGGCGACAAGTGGTACGGGTTCGATGCCGCCGCGGCAAAGAAGATGCTCGCCGATGCCGGCTTCCCGAACGGCTTCACGACCAAGATCTCGCTGCGCGACGTGGTTCGCGGCTACCTGCCCGATCCGAAGTCGGTGGCGCAGGAGATCCAGAGCCAGCTGAAGAACAACTTGGGCATCACCACCACCATCGACGTCCAGGAGTCGGGGGCGTACCTCGACAACGCCAGCGCCGGGAAGCTGACCGGCCTGTACCTGCTCGGCTGGGGCGCGGACTATCCCGACCAGACCGACTTCGTCGACTACCACTTCGGCCAGGGCGCCTCCGACCAGTTCGGCGCCAAGTTCCCGGACCTGGTGGCGGCGATCCAGAAGGGCGCCCAGTCGGCCGATGACGCGGTCCGCACCTCGGCCTACACCGAGGTCAACAAGCTCATCAAGCAGCACGTCCCGATGATCCCGCTGGCGCATGGCGCCTCGGCGACGGCGTTCAAGGCCGATGTCTCAGGCGCGTACGCGGCTCCCCTCACCGACGAGCGGTTCGCGGTGATGAAGCCGGCGAGCGGTGACCAGCTGACGTTCATGCAGAACGCGGAGCCGATCAGCCTCTACTGCGGCGACGAGACCGACGGCGAGACGCTGCGCCTCTGCGAGCAGATCAACCAGGGCCTGTACACCTACAAGGTCGGCGGCACCGATGCGGTGCCTGACCTCGCCACGGAGTGCACGCCCAGCAGCGACCAGCTGACGTGGACCTGCAAGCTGCGGCAGAACGTGAAGTTCAGCAACGGCTCCAGTTTCGACGCGAATGACGTGGTGACCTCGTACGCGTTGGAGTGGGACACCAAGCACCCGCTCCACATCGGTCGCACCGCTGCCTTCGACTACTGGAAGGGGCTCTTCGGGAACTTCCTGAATCCCGCTCCTCCGGCCTAGTCGGCCGGATCGGCCAAGAGCGAAGGGCGTCGTCCGCCGGACGGCGCCCTTCGCCATCCAACCCGCTACGGACAGGCCATGCTGCGGTTCGTGCTCCGTCGCCTGCTGCTCGCGATCCCCGTGCTGTTCGGGATCATCTTCGTGGTCTTCGCCCTCGCCCGACTGATCCCCGGTGACCCGTGCCGCGCGCAGCTCGGAGAGCGGGCGACCGCGGCGGTGTGCAACGACTTCATCCATCGCTTCGGGCTCGATCAGCCGATCCCGGTGCAGTTTGGGATCTACGTTGGCCAGCTGGCACACGGTGACCTGGGGACGTCGCTCAAGTTCGGGCGTCCGGTCACCGACCTGATCATCGAGCGGCTGCCCGTCACGGTCGAGCTGACGCTGGTCGCGCTGCTGTTCGCCACCGTGCTGGGGATCCTGCTCGGCGTCGTGTCCGCATCGCGCCGCAACTCGGCGGTCGACGTGGTCACGATGTTCGGGGCCAACATCGGCGTCTCGATCCCGGTCTTTGTGCTGGGCCTGGTGCTGGCCTGGTTCTTTGCCGTCGTGCTGCGCGGCACGCCCTTTGCCCTGCCGCCCTCTGGCCGGCTCAGCTCCGGCATCAGCGAGATTCCGCTCACCGAGGTCTGGGGCCTGACCGGCATGCAGGGCCCGCTGCGGGTGCTCGCCGACTTCGTGAGCCACATGACGATCTTCAACGCGCTGCTGACCGGTCAGTGGGGGCCGCTCGGTGATGCCCTGCGCCACATGATCCTGCCCGCCGTCGCGCTGGGGACGATTCCGCTGGCGATCATCGCCCGCATGACCCGCTCCAGCCTGCTCGACGTGATGGGTCTCGACTACATCCGCACCGCGCGGGCCAAGGGGCTCACTGAGCGGCTGGTGGTGCTGCGTCACGGGCTGCGCAACGCGCTGCTGCCGGTGGTCACCATCATCGGGCTACAGCTCGGCGGGCTGCTCTCGGGGGCGGTGCTGACCGAGACGATCTTCAACCTGTCCGGGGTCGGGCGCACCGTGACCGAGGCGATCACCGGCCGCGACTACGTGGTGATCCAGGGTCTGACGATCGTGATCGCGGTCGGCTATCTGCTGATCAACCTGATCGTCGACGTGAGCTACGCCTACCTCGACCCACGCATCCGGCTGAGCTAGCAGCGATGGCCAGCACGGCACCGCTCGCTGAGCAATCACTCGATCAGCCGCTGGTCGCGCGTCCCGCCAACCTGTGGCGCGACACGCTCCGCAACCTCCTCGGTCAGCGGTCCGCGCAGGCGGGACTGGTCCTCCTCGGCGTGGTGCTGCTGATGGCGGTCGCGGCCCCGATTCTGGCCACCCACGGGGAGACGACCAACATGCTCGACGCGGGCGAGACGCGCGCCACCGGTGCGGTGCGCAACGCTGCGCCGTGCATCCACCTGCTCGGCTGCGCGGCGTCCAAGAGCCAGCACATCCTGGGCCTCGACTCCAACCTGCGCGACGAGTACAGCCGCGTGATCTACGCATCGCGCGTGTCGCTCGAGGTCGGATTCTTCACGGTCGGGATCGCGATCATCATCGGCACCGTGCTGGGCGCGATCGCCGGCTATGCCGGCGGCTGGGCCGACAACCTCGTGATGCGGGTCATGGACGTGCTCCTCGCGTTCCCGGCGCTGGTGCTCGCGATCGCCATCGTCACGGTCCTGGGTCCGAGCCTGATCAACGCCCAGATCGCGGTCGCCATCGTCGGCATCCCCGTCTATGCGCGCGTGATGCGCGCATCGGTCCTGTCGATTCGCGAACGCGACTTCGTCACCGCGTCGCGGGCGCTCGGCGCCTCGTCGTACGACATCCTCCTGCGCCGGATCCTGCCCAACGCGCTCACCCCCCTGATCGTGCAGGGCACGCTGGGCATCGCCGGCGCGATCCTCGACGTCGCGGCACTCAGCTTCCTGGGGCTCGGCTCGCAGCCGCCGGCGGCCGACTGGGGCTCGATGATCGGGGATGCCCGCAACGTGGTCTTCGTTGCGCCGTGGCTGGTGCTGGCGCCGGGGGCGGCGATCGCGATCATGGTCCTTGGTTTCAACCTGCTCGGCGATGGGCTGCGCGACGCGCTCGACCCGCGCCTGAACCGATGAGCATCAGCGAGCTGCGCGAGCCCCGGCGTCGGGTCGGCACCACCGGAGAGCGGCTGCTCGACGTGCGTGGCCTGCGCACCAGCTTCACGACCCGGGACGGGGTGGTCCGGGCCGTGGACGGGATCGACTTCCACGTCAATCGCGGCGAGATCCTGGGGCTGGTCGGTGAGTCCGGCTGCGGCAAGAGCGTCACCTCGCTGTCCATCCTGCGCCTCATCGCGCCACCGGGTCGCATCGAAGCCGGCGAGCTGATCTTCGACGGCCGCGACCTGCTGAAGCTCGACTCCCGCCAGATGCGCGAGCTCCGGGGCAACCGGATCAGCATGATCTTCCAGCAGCCGACGAGCAGCCTGAACCCGGTCTTCAGCGTGGGCCGGCAGCTCGAGGAGGTGCTGGAGCTGCATCGGAACATGAAGCGGCGCGCGGCGCGCGACCGGGCCGCGGAGCTGATGCGAATGGTGGGCATTCCGGATCCCGTCCGGCGGCTCGACGCCTTTCCCCATGCGCTCTCCGGCGGCATGGCCCAGCGCGTGATGATCGCCATGGCGCTCGCCTGCGAACCGGAGCTGCTCATCGCCGACGAGCCGACCACCGCGCTCGACGTGACCACGCAGGAGCAGATCATCGACCTGCTACAGGAGATGCAGGCGGAGTTCAACCTCTCCATCATCCTGATCACCCACGACCTGGGCGTGGTTGCGCGGGTCGCCAACAGCATCCTCGTGATGTACGCCGGGCGCCCCGCGGAGTTCGGCGAGGCGGATGACATCTTCTACCGGTGCAGCCATCCCTACACCCGCGGCCTCCTGGACTCGGTCGACTATGGGGCGTACAGGCCCGGTGAGCACCTGCACCCGATCGCGGGAGTTCCACCAAGGCTGGACCAGCTGCCACCAGGTTGCGCATTCCATCCGCGCTGCCTCTACGCCGAGCCGATCTGCCGCGATAGTGTCCCGGAGTTCGGGCGCGTGCCCTCCGGTCATACCGTCGCGGCGTGTCATCCGGCGCTTGCGGGGCGATTGAATCTGCACCGGGCCGGCGCACATGCCTCTGGAGCCAGGGAGCTTTGACACGAAGGCCGGAAACAGAGCCGCTCCTGCGCGCGGTGGGACTCCACAAGACGTTTCCGGGCTCGCACCGGTCATTCCGTGGGCGGGACCAGATCCACGCGGTCAACGGGGTCGATTTCTCGATCCAGGCCGGCGAGGTGCTGGGCCTGGTGGGGGAGAGCGGATGCGGAAAGTCGACAACCGGGCGCCTGGTTCTGCGACTTCTCAAACCGACGGGTGGACGCGTCCATTTCGAGGGGGAGGACATCACCGACTACTCCGGTCGAAAGATGAGCCGGGTCCGTCGCGACATGCAGGTGATTTTTCAGGATCCATACGCGTCCCTGAACTCGCAGATGACGGTCTCCGAAATCCTTCAGGAGCCGTTCCTCATCCACGGGATCGAGCCGCCGGGAGGGCGCCGGGCAGCGGTGAGCCGCCTTCTCGACCAGGTTGGGCTGGGCAGCGAGGCACTGCCGAGAAAGCCGGCCCAGTTCAGCGGTGGACAGCAGCAGCGCATCGCGATTGCCAGGGCTCTTGCTCTCAACCCCAAGCTGGTGGTCGCCGACGAGGCATTGTCGGCACTGGATGTCTCCATCCAGGCTCAGATGCTGAACCTCTTCATGGACATTCAGAAGGAGCGTGGGCTCTCGCTCCTCTTCATCTCTCACAATCTCGCAATGGTGCGTCATCTCAGCGACCGCGTCGGAGTCATGTACCTGGGCCGCCTTGTCGAGACCGCGCCCGCGCGGATGCTCTATGCGAGACCACGTCACCCGTACACGCAGGCGCTGCTCTCGGCGGTGCCGGTCCCCGATCCTGAGTCAGAACGCAAGCGCAAGCGCATTGCGATCACCGGTGATCCACCGAGCCCGGTACACATACCGTCCGGGTGCCCTTTTCACACACGCTGCTGGATGGCGGTGGAGCGATGTCGAGTCGAAGTTCCCGAGTTGCGCGAGGTCGATCAGGGCCAGTACGCGGCGTGTCACCTGGCCTGACGTCGAGCGTCCCCACGCCAGGGCCCGGAGGCGCCGAAGTCAGCGCCGCGGCGACCCTGAGTCGGGGGGTTCCGATCGCCAGGTTCGACACCCTGGACCGCCGCATCGCGGCCGCCATGCAGCTGAACGGCCGGGCGACCTGGCGTGAGATCGGCCAGCTGCTCGGGAGCTCCGAATTCACCATCGGCCGGCGCGCCCGGCGTCTGATGGATCGCGGGCTGGTCCGCGTGACTGCGGCTGCCGACCCCGTGCTCACCGGATCAGGCCATCCGGTGCTCGTGCAGATGGTCTGCCAGCCGGACAAGGCTTCGGCTGTGGCACGCGCGCTGATGCGCAGACCGGACGTCCGGTTCGTGACCATGGTCACCGGTCCTTTCGATGTGGTCGCAGAGCTGATCGTGACCTCCAGCAGGGAGCTCGCGAACATCCTGATCGACGACATCGGCCGTCTCGACGGCGTCACCCGGACGACCACGGGGAGCGTCATGCGCAATTTCAAGACCTCCGACCAATGGGGTCAGGATGTGTTGGGACTGCAAAGGCCGCCGGGTGCCGGTGCCAGGCCGCCTCGCGACGGCTGCCCCTCGCCTCTCGATCCGGTCGACCAGCTCATCGTGGGACTGCTTCGCATGGATGGTCGCTGTGGCTATCAGAAGCTGGGCACGGCGGTCGGGCTCAGCGAATCGGCTGTCCGGCGCAGGGTCGAGTCATTGATGGGGAGCGGCTGTCTCACGTTCCCGACGATCGTGGACGCCCAGTTCCTCGGTTACGACGTCGAGCTGATGATGTGGCTTCACGTCGAGGTTTCCCGACTCGAAGAGGTGGCGACCGCCCTGGCCAGGCGGGTGGAGGTGAGATACATCTCGGCGACCAGCGGTTACGGAGACCTGGTCGCCGAGGTCATCCTCAGATCGCAATCCGACCTCTATCGCTTTCGCGCCGAAGTCCTCGGCGCGCAGCGGGGGATCAGGCAGGCCGACCTGGCCCTCGAGCTGTACACGCTCAAGCGGGCCTACCTGGAGTTCACCCGCGATCACTCAAGGAGTCAGTGAACCGTGGCGAGGAGCAACCTCAGCCTCGTGGCCGTCGGCGACCTTGTCCCCACCAGGCGGCTCTGGCGCGACGGCGCGCCCGTCGACCGGGAATTCGCAAAGACGGTCGACCGCCTGCACAGCGCGGACGTCGTCTTCGGAGACCTGGAGATGCCGCTCTCGGTTCGGGGCACGCCACGCGAGAAGATGATCACCTTTCGGGCTGATCCAGCAATCGCCGAGGACCTGCGCCTGGTCGGCTTCGACATCCTGTCGCTGGCCAACAACCACAGCATGGACTTCGGGGAGGAGGCGCTGCTGGACACGGTGGCGGCGCTCGACTCGCAGGGAATCCGGCAGGTCGGGGCCGGCAAGGACATCCACATGGCGACCGCGCCGGTGGTGACCGAGGTGAACGGCTGGAAGCTTGGATTCGCGGCCTGGTCGTCCCTGCTCCCGGTGGGTTCCGCGGCCGGCGAGAGGCGGCCGGGGCATGCGCCGCTGCACGTGACCTCGGCGTACGAGGTCAGCGCCCACCACGAGATGGAGGAGCCCGCCCATCCGCCCGTCGTGAGGAGCTGGCCGCAGGCCGCGGAGCTGCAGTCCGCGGTTCAATGCGTTGCGGAGCTCAGGAACCGGGTCGACTTCGTGGCAGCGTCGGTGCACTGGGGATACGGCTTCGGCACGGACATTGCCGAGTACCAACCCACGATCGCGCACGCTCTTATCGACGCCGGAGCGGACATCGTCATCGGGAACCACGTCCACGCCATCCACGCTGTCGAGGTCTACAAGGGCAAGGCGATTCTCTACAGCCCGGGCAATTTCATATCTCAGCAACCACGGGAGGGCGAGCCGCCCGAGGTGCTGGCGATCTATGAGCAGATGTCGCCGGATGGCTACCTGGCGACCGCCGAGATCGAGCCCGGCGGCCGCTACCAGCTACGGCTGACGCCCATCACCATGGATGACGTAGGCTTGCCCGTCCTGGCGGATGGGCCGCGACTGCAACGGATAGTCGATCGCCTGGAGCTCGTCTGCTCCCAGGTCGGCACTCGTCTGGGCGTCCAGGACGGGACCGTGGAGGTCCAGCTCGGGTAGCCTCGGGTCCGCCCGATCGGCGTGGCGGTCGGCCTCCCCTTGCACGAGCGGGCCGCGGGGTGGACCATTGGCCTTGGAACATGCCTTCGCTCGAGATCGTGCTCGGCCTGCTGCTCGCGGTGACCGCTCTGGCGCTTCTGGCTCGCTACGCCCACGTCCCCTATCCGATCCTCCTCGTCATCGGCGGCCTGGTCATAGGCTTCATCCCGGGCCTTCCGACGGTCCAGCTGGCTCCGGACGTCGTCTTCCTGATCTTCCTGCCGCCGCTGATCACCGCGGCGGGCTGGTACACCTCGGTTCGGGACCTGAAGTTCAATCGCCGCCCCATCGCCCTGCTGTCGGTGGGGCTCGTGCTCTTCACCACGGTCAGCGTGGCGGCGGTGGCGCATGCGCTGATCCCCGACCTGGGCTGGGCGCCCGCCCTGCTGCTGGGGGCGATCGTTTCGCCGACCGACGCCATCGCGGCGACAGCGATCATGCAGCGGCTCGGCGCCCCTCACCGGATCGTCGCCATCCTGGAGGGAGAGAGCCTGCTGAACGACGCCACCGGCCTCGTCGCCTATCGCTTCGCGGTGATGGCGGTGTTGACGAGTGCCTTCTCGATATGGATCGCCGGGGCCCAGTTTCTCCTCTCAGTGGTGGCGGGGGCGGCCATCGGTCTCCTCGTGGGTTGGGCGCTGATCCAGGCCTGGCGTCGAATCGACGATCCGGTGCTGGGGATCGTCCTTTCCTTTCTGGCCCCGTTCGCCGCCTACCTGCCCGCCGACCGGATCCTTCACGTCTCGGGCGTGCTCGCCGTGGCGGTCGCTGGCATCTATGCGGGCCGGCGCAGCTCAGAGGTGATACCGGCCGTCGCCCGCGTGCAGGCGGCCGCGGTCTGGGACCTCGTGATCTTCGTGCTCAACGGCCTCGCCTTCATCCTGATCGGACTGCAGCTGAGGCAGGTGCTGGCTGGGCTCCGGGGCGAGTCCGCGTGGGAGCTGGCGCTATACGGCGTCGCAATAAGCCTGGCGGTCATCGTGGGACGGTTTGTCTGGGTCTTCCCCGCGACCTACCTTCCGCGTTTCCTGAACCACCGCTTGCGCCGCCGCGACCCCAATCCGGGCTGGCGCAACGTGGTGGTGATCGCCTGGACCGGGATGCGGGGCGTGGTCTCTCTGGCGGCCGCGCTCGCCATCCCGCTCACGGTTTCCAGCGGAGCGCCATTTCCTCATCGCGACCTGATCCTGTTTCTGACCTTCTGTGTGATCCTGGTCACGCTGGTCGTGCAGGGACTGTCGCTGCCCCTGGTTCTTCGCGGCCTTGGAGTGGCGGCGGACGGCAGCGAGGTCCGCGAGGAGGCGAGGGCACGGTTCCAGGCGGTCGATGCGGCGATGAGCCGGCTGGAGGAGCTGGCGGGTCAGGACGAACAGACGGAGGCTGGCGTCGGCTACATGCAGCGCTACTATCAGAAACGCCG
>QHBO01000044.1 GCA_003243965.1 Chloroflexota bacterium | reverse complement strand
GGCCGTGGCTGGCGCACGTCGAGGCGGGGCTCCGATCGTTCAACCGCCAGTGGCCAGAGGAGCACAACCGGGTGGTGGCCGACCATCTGAGCGACCTGCTCCTGGCGCCCACCCCGACGGCCATCGAGAACCTGGAGCGTGAGGGGCTGACGGAACGCGCCCTGCTGTCGGGTGACGTGATGGTCGATGCGTTCCAGTCCGCGAGCGGATCGGCCGACGCGGCCCTGCCGCCGCTCGCCCGCGAGTTGCCTGGCTACGCGCTGGTGACCATGCATCGCGGCGATAACGTCGACGACCCCGAGCGTCTCGGGGCGTGGCTGGACGCGATGCGCATGGAGCGTCCGGTCATCTTCCCGGTGCATCCACGCACCCGCGCCACGCTCGAGCGGTCCGGCGTGCCGATTCCCGCCAACATCCACACCATCGAGCCGGTCGGTTACCTGGCGATGGTGGCGCTGGAGCTCGGCGCCGGGCTGATCATCACCGATTCCGGAGGCGTCCAGCGGGAGGCCTACCTCGCCGGCGTCCCGTGCCTCACCCTGCGCGACGAGACCGAGTGGCTCGAGACGCTGGAGGGCGGCTGGAACCGCCTGACCGGGTCGGCGCCTGCGGGGCTCCGCTCGGCGCTCGCGGAGGAGATCTCGCCCACCCTCCCGCGACGCGAGATCTTCGGCGACGGCCACGCGGCGCAGCGGATCGTGACGGCGCTCGAGGGCGGTCCCCGTCGCGGCAATCCGAGCAGCAAGGAGGCAATCGCAACATGATTCCGATCGCACGCCCGCAGATGGGCGCGGAGGAGAAGGAGCTCGTATGGTCGGCGCTCGAATCGGGTGCGCTGGCCCAGGGACCGCGCGTCCACGAGCTCGAAGAGCGGTTTGCCGATTTCGTCGGCGCCCCGCATGCCATCGCCACCAGCAGCGGGACCACGGCCCTTCACCTGGCGCTGCTCGGCTACGGGATCACCGCCGGCGACGAGGTGATCAGCGTGCCGTTCACCTTCATCGCCAGCGCGAACTCGATCCTGTACACAGGGGCGCGGCCGGTGTTCGTCGACATCGAGCCGTCGAGCTTCAATATCGACGTGGCGCAGATCGAGGCGGCGATCACGCCGCGGACCAGGGCCATCCTGCCGGTGCATCTGTACGGCAATCCCGCCGCGATGCCGGCGATCATGGACATCGCGGACCGCCACGGCCTGGCGGTGGTCGAGGATGCCGCCCAGGCGCACGGCGCGTCGATCGACGGGCGGCAGGCGGGGACCTGGGGTGCCGGCTGCTTCAGCTTCTACCCGACCAAGAACATGACCACCGGCGAGGGCGGGATGATCACCACCGCGGACGATGCCTACGCGGAGCGGGTGCGGCTCCTCCGCGAGCACGGCATGAAGGTCCGTTACCACCACGACATCGTGGGCTTCAACTTCCGGATGACCGATATCCACGCCAGCATCGGGCTGGCCCAGCTGCCGAAGCTGCCCGCCTACAACGCGCGCCGGACAGAGATCGCGCGGCGTTACGACACGCATCTGCGCGGCGTGATCACGCCCTCGGTCCGCCCGGGCGTGCGACACGTCTTCCACCAGTACACGATCCGGGTCCGCGCCCGGGATGCGTTCGCGCAGCGGCTGCGCGAACGTGGCGTGGGGACCGGCATCTACTATCCGATCCCGGTCCATCGCCAGAAGCCCTTCATCGAGCTTGGGTACGGAGACCTTCGATTCCCGGTCACCGACCGACTCACCGACGAGGTCCTTTCGATCCCGGTCCATCCGTCACTGAGCGATGACGAGGTGGCGACCGTCATCGGCGCGGTGAATGAGGCGGCGGACGAGCTGGGTCGCATCGAGGCCGATGCGGTGGTGCCTGCGTGAGCGACGGGAGGCCGCTGCGCGCCGCTGTCGTCGGGTTGGGGATGATGGGCCGCAACCACGTCCGGGTCTACGATGAGCTGCCCGGCGTCGACCTTGTGGCGGTCGCCGACCCCGACCCGGTGGCGCTGCGTCGCGCGGTGACGGGCCGGGCCGCGCGTGCGTATCCCGACGCAACGCGGCTGCTGGCCGAGGAGCGGCCTGACCTGGTCAGCATCGTGGCGCCCACCTCGCTGCACCGCGCGATGACCATCGAGGCGCTGGAAGCAGGCGCCAACGTGCTCGTCGAGAAGCCGATCGCCTCGGACCGCGACGAGGCGGAGCAGATGATCGCGACCGCCGAGCGTTGCGGTCGGATGCTGACCGTCGGCCACATCGAGCGCTTCAACCCGGCCATCCGTGAGTTGCGCGCGCGCCTGGCCGCGAACGAGCTGGGGCGCATCTTCCAGATCCGGGCCACCCGCCTCGGGCCCTTCCCGGCGCGGATTCGCGATGTCGGGGTGGTGATCGACCTCGCGCCGCACGACCTGGACATCATGCGCTACCTGCTCGGCAGTGAACCGGTGCGGATCTACGCGGAGACGGAGCAGCGCATTCACACCGACCACGAGGACCTCTTCAACGGGGTGATCAAGTTCGCCAACGGCGTGGTCGGGATCCTCGATATCAACTGGCTGACGCCCACCAAGATGCGCACCCTGTCGGTCACCGGCGAGCGGGGCATGTACGTCGCCGACTACATCAACCAGGACCTGGTCTTCTACGCCAACCCGGAGGCGACCCAGGTCTGGGAGAACCGTGGAGCCGATAACTCCGACGAGCCGGTGACCACCGTGGCCGAGGGGGAGATGACCCGGCGCTCGATCCCCAAGCGCGAGCCGCTGGCGGTGGAGCTCGCCGAGTTCGCGCTTGCCGTGCGCGACGGGGGACCGCCGCCGGTCGACCCGCGCGACGCGATGGTCGCGCTGCTGCTGGCACGCAAGATGGTCGAGGCCGGCGCCACCGGATCGGTGATCTCCGGCACGGCGCTGGCAGAGGTGCTGGCGTGAAGGTGGCGGTCGTCGGTCTCGGGCATATCGGCCTGCCGCTCGCCGTCCAGTACGCAAGTCGCGGCCACCAGGTGACCGGCTGCGACGTCTCGGCCCCGATCGTGGACGCCATCAACCGGGGAACGTCACCCCACCGCGACGAGGAGAGCGTGGACGCACGGATTGCCGAGCTGGTCGCGGACCGCCGTCTGCGGGCCACTACCGATGATGCGGAGGGCGTGCGCGACGCCGACGTGGTGGTCGTCATCGTGCCGGTGGTGGTCGACGGTGACCGCCAGATCGACTTCGGTCCGATCGATGCGGCGACGCGCGATATCGCGCGCGGCCTCCAGCCGGGAACCCTGGTGATCTACGAGACCACCCTGCCGGTCGGCACGACCCGCGATCGGTTCGGACCGATGCTCGCCGCGGGCAGCGGCCTGCAGCTCGAAGAGGGGTTCTTCCTGGCCTTCAGCCCCGAGCGCGTCCTGGTCGGCCGCGTGCTGGTCGACCTGCAGCGGTATCCGAAGATCGTGGGCGGGACGAGCGAGGAGAGCACGCGTCGGGCGGTGGAGTTCTATCGGTCCGCGCTGGAGGATGCGACCGATGTGTGGGCGGTCAGCAACGCCGAGACGGCGGAGATGACCAAGCTCGCGGAGACTACCTACCGCGACGTGAACATCGCGCTGGCCAACGAGTATGCGCGGTATGCCGCGAAGCGGGGGATCGACGTCCTCGAGGTGATCGGCGCGGCCAACTCGCAGCCGTATAGCCACATCCACCAGCCCGGCGTCGGCGTCGGCGGCCACTGCATCCCGGTCTACCCGCACTTCCTGTTCAACACCGAGCCGGATCTCCGCCTGCCGCCGCTGGCTCGGCAGATCAACGAGGAGATGGCGAGCTGGACCGTCGACCTGGTCGAGGACCGTGTCGGCTCGCTCGACGATCAGTCGGTCCTGATCCTCGGCATCGCGTACCGCGCCGATGTGCGGGAGGACGCGTTCAGCAGCGCCTTCCGCCTGCGCGACGAGCTGCTCGCGGCGGGCGCCCGCGTTCACGCCCATGACCCGTACTTCAGCGCCGCGCACCTCCGCGACCTGGGGTTCGAGCCCTACGACCTCGAGCATCCGAAGCCGGTCAAGGTCGCGATCCTGCAAGCCGGCCACGCGGCCTACGCGGAGCTGCGTCCGACGACGCTGCCCGGCGTGGAGCTGATCGTGGATGGTCGGAACGTCCTCGACGCCGCGCTCTTCGCCGGGTCATCGGTCGCGTACGTCGGGATTGGGCACTGACCCGCGGCTGCGCCGTGAGCACGGATCGCGCGGCTCCATCGGTCGGGCTTGCGGCTGGGCGTGGGGTGTGGGTGGTGATGCCCACCTTCAACGAGCGGGAGAACCTGGTGGCCGTCGCCGAGGCCATCCTGCTTGCGGTGCCGCAGGCGCAGCTGCTGATCGTCGACGACCACTCTCCGGACGGTACCGGGCTGCTGGCCGACACCCTTGCCGCGCAGGATCAGCGGGTGAGCGTCCTGCATCGCGACCGCAGGTCCGGCCTCGGAGCGGCATACCGCCACGGCTTCCGCTGGCTGCTGGAGCGGGCCGAGACGGTGGCCGTGGTGCAGATGGACGCCGATTGGGCGCACGATCCGCGAGATCTCCCGCGTCTGCTGGCGCCGCTGATGGGAGACGCGGATGTGACGCTCGGTACCCGCTATATGCCCGGTGGAGGGACGACCGGCTGGCCGCGCCGCCGGCGGCTGCTGAGCCGGGCCGGGAATCTCTTCGCGCGCTGGGTCCTGATGCTGCCCTACCGGGACCTGACCGGTGGCTTCAAGGCGTGGCGCCGCACGGTCCTCGAGTCGATCCGGCTGCGCGATACGAATGCGTCGGGCTACGGCTTCCAGATCGAGACGACCTGGTGGGCGCATCGACGTGGCGGGCACATCGTCGAGGTCCCGATCCACGTTCGTGAACGCTCGGCCGGCACCTCCAAGATGACCGCCGGCATCGTTGCAGAGGCATTGATGGTGGTGCTCAGACTTCGCTGGGAGACGATGCGCGACAGAGGATCGGGACCCGGTTGACCACAACCGGCCGCTGGCAGCGTGGGGCTTCATCCGGTAGCATTCGCCACCGCCCGACCGAGTGAGCCTTCCGTTCCGCTGCAGTGAACCAAGCCGAGTATGTCCTTTCGAAACCGCCCCGTCCTGGATCGTAAGCACCACCCGCGCTGGCAGGATGAGCTTCGCAGCCAGCAGCTGATCCTCGCCGCGTTTGCCGTGGCGATCGCCATGGCCATCGGCATCTACGGCGCGGTGGCCTGGAACGGCTACTACGATACCCACCTGAAGCTGGTCGCCGCGGTGAACGGCGCTGGGTTCAACCGTGACGAGCTGGCGACCCGGGCCGGGGCCATCGGCTCGGAGCTCCAGGCCCGCGGCGCGGAGATCCAAGCGCAGCTCGGCGGCGCGCGTGACCAGATCGTCAACCAGCAGCTGCAGGTTATCCAGGACCAGCTTTCCCGGCTGGACCAGACCGCCGCCGATTCGATCGTCCAGGGCGCCTATCTCGGCGCGCAGGCGCCGAGCCTGAAGGTCAGCGTCTCGCCGTCGGAGGTCGAGTCGGAGGTCGGTCGCCGCCAGATGCTGCCGCTTCGCCTGCGGCTCGGGCTGATCACCATCAACGCGCTGCCGGCGAATGCCAAGGCAAACGCGAAGCCGAGCGATGCCGAATGGGCGAAGGCCAAGGCGGCAGCCCAGGCAGTCATCGACCAGCTGAACCGGGGCGCCGATTTCGCCGCGGTGGCCAAGGCCAAGAGCGCCGATCCGACGACCAGCCAGTCCGGCGGCCTGGTCGGCTGGGTGGAGGACGGCGACGCGGTGTACGGCCAGTTCTTCACCGCCGCCAAGGACGCCAAGTCGGGCGCCGTGGTTGGGCCGGTGAAAGGGATCACCGCGTATGCCGTGGTCAAGGTCCTCGGGCGCCGGGATGCAACGCACGACAAGCTGCTCAGTGACCTGCTCTCCGCCTCGGGCGTGAGCGCGGACGCGTACCGGGCCTACGTGCGCGACGAGCTGCTCCGCAAGAAGTTCGAGACCTACTTCGGACAGAAGGTGGTCGTTTCGCCGGCACCCCAGCGGCGGGTGGCGCAGATCGTGATCACCGCCGACCAGGGCACGCCGGTGCCCAAGCTCCGGTTGCGCCACCTGCTGGTGATGCCGATTCCCGGCCAGCAGGACCAGAGCAAGGCCACTCCGGCCCAGTGGAAGGCCGCCCTGGCCAAGGCGCTCAAGCTGCGCGCGGAGGCGATCAAGCCCGGCGCCGACTGGAACCTGCTCGCCAAGCAGAGCGATGATCCGGGGTCGCGCAGCAAGGGCGGGGACCTTGGCTGGTACGACCCCACCACCAGTGGCTTCGTCCCGGAGTTCAAGGCAGCCATCACCCGGCTGAAGGAAGGCGTGGTCAGCGAGCCGGTCAAGACCCAGTTCGGATACCACCTGATCGAGATCACTGATCGGCGGGTCACCGCCGGCGGCCAGGCGAGCACGCTGGTCGAGGCGGCTCGCAAGAACCCCGCCAGCTTCGCCACCCTGGCCCGCCAGAACAGCGAGGACACCACCACCGCCGGCTCGGGCGGGGAGGTCGGCTGGGTCGCGCGCTACGAGCTGGACCCCCAGCGCGACAAGGTCGTCTTTGGCCTCAAGAACGTGAATGACATCAGCAACCCGATCACGGTCGGCGGCTCGATCTACATTTACAAGTTGGAGGAGACCAGCCAGAGCCGGGCGATCCCCGCCGACCGCCTGGACACCATCCGGTCGGTTGGCTTCCCGCGGTGGCTCGACGAGCTCAAGGCCAAGGTACAGATCTGGGTGGATCCCCAGTTCCAGTCGACGACCGCCACGGCCTGATCGTGCCCGAGCGGTGAGCGGCGAGGGCACAACCGTCGACCAGCTGCTGGCCCGCGCCGAGGTGGATCCGCGGGCTGGGGTTCAGATCGCCGACACCGCCCATCTGGCGGCGATCGCCTTCGATCCGACGCTGCCGCTCCTGCTTCTCGCCGCCACGGACACGGCCACCGGTGGGGCTGCGCTGCCGGCGCTCCCCGGGCGGCAGTTGGGCCGCGGCGCGCTGGGGGTGATGCGGGATCTCTACCCCCCCGTCCATGCGCTGCGACGGCTGCGCGACGGGACGCATGTGGCGCTCGAGACGCTCGACGAGGCGGCGCTCGCGGCCGACGACTGGGTCGTCCCTGCCCTCGAGCCGACGGAGAGCCTCGCCTCCCCGCACGCAATCGCCGCCATCGCGGCCCGCCTGCGGGCGCCCGACGGTTGCCCCTGGGATCGCCGCCAGACCCACGCCTCGCTGCGCACGTACGTGCTCGAGGAGGCGTACGAGGCGGTCGACGCCATCGAGACCGGGGCCCCGGCCGACCTGGCCGAGGAGCTCGGCGATCTGCTGCTGCAGGTGATCCTGCACGCACAGCTGGCGGCCGAGGAAGGTGCCTTCGACCTGACCGATGTCTATCGTTCCATCTCCAGCAAGCTGATCCGGCGTCACCCGCACGTCTTCGGGGACGTGCAGGTCAGCGGGGTGGGCCAGGTGCTCGCCAACTGGGAGCGGATCAAGGCGGAGGAGCGTTCCGACGCCGGGCGGGACGGAAGTCCGTTTGCGGGAGTGGCACGTGCGCTGCCGGCGCTTCCGGCGAGCCGCGAGATCCAGGAGCGCGCCTCCGCGCTCGGCTGGGACTGGCCGACGGTGGAGGGCGTCTGGGAGAAGGTCCGCGAGGAGCTCGGCGAGCTCCGGGCGGCGGCCGATGACGACGAGCGCGTGCGTGAGCTGGGAGATCTGCTCTTCGTGCTCGTCAACCTCGCCCGCTGGTTGGGCATCGATCCCGAGGAGGCGCTCCGATCGGCCAACCGATCGTTCATCGCGCGGCTTGAGGCGGCGATGGCCCTGGCCGAGGGCCGAGGCATCTCGGCGGGCGACCTCGATCCGGCCGAGCGCGATCGGCTCTGGGAAGAGATCAAGCGCAGGTGACGCGTCCGCAAGTGACGCGTCCGGCCGGCCCGATAGCGATCGTGGTCCACGCCGATGTGCCCGGCGATCCGCGCATTCGCCGCCAGGCGGAGGCGCTCCTGGATGCCGGCTACGAGGTCGACATCTTCTGCCTGCGGGAGCGAGGCCAGCCGCCATTCGAGGCGCGCGACGGCTTGCGCGTGCATCGGCTGCCGGTTCGGCGCAGGTTCGAGGGCTTCGCCGGACACCTGGCGGAGTACGCGGCCTTCGCCGGCCTGGCCACCATTGCGCTCACCAGGGAGCATCGGCGCCGCCGCTACCGGCTGCTGCAGGTGGCCACCCTGCCGGACTTCCTGGTCGCGTCGGGTGCCGTCCTCAAGCTTCGAGGCGTCCCGCTGCTGCTCGACCTCCACGAGGACATGCCCGCGTTCTTCGACGATCGATTCACCGCGCGCCCGCTGCGTCCCCTGCGGCCACTGATCGCCGGCGTGGCGCGCGCCTCAGCGGCGATGGCGGACGCGCTGATCACCGTTCACGAGCCGCTCCGCTCACTGTCGATTGCTCGCGGCGTCGCGGCGGACCGGATCACGGTGGTGATGAACAGCCCGGACGAGCGGCTGTTCGATCCCGGGCGTCACGCGCGGCGGCCGTTCATGGAGGACGGCCAGCTGCGCCTCGTGCATCACTCTTCGCTGCAGCGGGTCTACGGTGCGGACATCGCGGTCGAGGCGGTCGCGCGCCTCGGCGACCTCGACGTGCGCCTCGATGTCTATGGCGACGGTCCGTACCGGCCGCAGATCGAGGCGGCGATCCGTCGCACGCGGACCGAGGAGCGGGTCACGCTCCACGGGCGGGTCCCGCTCGACACGCTGCCGGAGCTGCTCGCCGCGTCGGATCTCGGACTGGTACCGACCCGTCCGGAATCGTATGCGGAGTATTCACTCTCGACCAAGTTCCTCGAGTACGCCTGGATCGGGGTGCCGCTCATCGCCTCCGATCTGAAGACCTTCCGATCCCACTTCAGCGACGCGGCGGTCCGCTATGTCCCCGGCGGGGATCCTGCCGCGCTCGCCGCCGCGATCCGCGGGGCCGCCCTCGATCCGGAGGCGGCCCGCTCGATGGCCGCCGAGGCACAACGCCAGGCGCGGCCGTACGGGTGGCGGGCACAGGCGCAGCGCTATCTGGCGGTCGTCGAGCGTCTCATGGCAGGCCGATGAGGCAGGTCTTCTCGCCGCCCCACCAGTCGCAGAACACGACCGTGCGGCGATCCCACGCCACCCGCTCGTTGCGCCGCAGCCACAGGGGCGGGCCGGCCGCGTCGAGCACCACCCAGCGCACGCCGCGTGTCCGGTACAGGTTGCCCGGATTGATCCGGTCGGCCTCGCGCTGGACGTAGGCTGGGACGCCGGAGCGCAGGGCGAAGAGGGGGGAGAACTTGCCACTGACGCTGCCGCCGCGCGAGGCCAGGGCTGCTGTCGTGCGGGCCTGAATCGCCTCCAGGCGGTGGGTCTCCTGAGCGAGCCAGCCGCCGTAGCGGGTGAGGCCGGGCAGCAGCACCAGCGCGAGCAGCGCGCCAATCGCGAGCGCGTGCAGCCCGGCGGCGGGTCGCAGCCGGGCAAGCACGGGGCCGACCCCGAAGGCACCGAGCAGCGCCAGGGCCGGCAGCATCGGTACCGCGTATCGGTTCGGCCGGTAGTCGACGAGCACCAGCACGAAGATTCCCAGCGCGAGCCAGCCCAGCAGCGACGCGAACAGCTCGCGGTCTGGTGGCGACAGTCGGCGGGCTCGCCAAACGTACGCCACCCCGGCCGCGGCCAGCACCAGGAGCGGCAGGACGTCGGGCAGCGCACGATCGCTCTCGGTGAAGAACCTGACCAAGCGCGTCGCCAGCCCGCCGAGGTCGGCCGGAGCTGAGAACGGCGGCCAGATCCGCAGTGCGGCCCCGATCAGGTTCCATCGCGGCAGCGCGACGAGCACCAGCCAGCCCAGCCCGAGCCCGGTCACCACTCCCGCCGCGATCACGTACCGCAGCCGCCGCTCGGGCTCGTAGCGGCTCACCAGGCCTCCGGCGATGAGCAGCCCGGCAACCGGGAAGATCGCGTTCGGCTTGACGCCGATCGCCAGGGCCAGCAACACGCCGGCCAGCGCGGCGGACCACGGACCGCTCCGCCTCGGGCGGTGGAGGGCGATGAATCCGGCGACCAGGAACAGGGCGACCACCGGCTCCAGGAAGGCGAGCCCCCCGTAGTAGAGGACCAGCTCGCAGCCGCCCAGCGCCGCCGCCGATATGGCACCCGGCCACCGACCGTGCCGCTGCGCCACGAACCAGCCGACAGCGGCGACCGTCCCCGCGGTGGCGAGCATCGGCACCAGGCGCCCCGGGACCATCCCCAGGCCGAACAACCTGAAGGCGAACGCCTCCGCCAGGCTGAACGGCAGGTTGACGTAGAAGAGGCTCCAGTCACCGATGATCGGGTGTCCGAACGCGGCGAGGTTCCGCGCGCTGATCAGGTTCCACCCCTCGTCGGTGAAGGGCGCCTGGCTACCCGTCACGCCCGGTGCCGGGTCCGCCGACAGGCGGATCGCCAGCAGCACCAGCACGGCGGCGGCGGGCAGGAACGGGATGAGCGACGAGAGCCGGGGGCCGCCGGATCGGCGGAGGATAGAATGGCCTCCGCCGCCGGGGTGTGGCGCAGCCTGGTAGCGCGCCTGCTTTGGGAGCAGGAGGTCGCCGGTTCGAGTCCGGCCACCCCGACCACGCGAAGCTGTGGGGAGCATCGATCGAGCCGTCATGGTGTCGCTGTCGAACTCGGGGACCGTCCCGGCTGCCTCCGCCGTCGCCATCGCGCCGACGCGCCGCGGATATCGCCTCGCCAAACGCGCGCTGGACGTGACCGCCGGCACGCTCGGGCTGGTGGTCACGGCCCCGGTGATGCTCGGTTTGGCCGCGGCGATCAAGCTCGAGTCACCCGGCCCGGCGCTCTTTCGGCAGCAACGGGTGGGCCTCGGCGGCCGCCCATTCCTGCTCTACAAGTTCCGCTCGATGCACGCCTCTGCCGATGAGGACCAGCACCGACGCTACGTGGCCAAGCTCCTCGCCGAACCCCGACAGGCCGGCACCTGGATCCCGATCGAGCAGGATGCTCGGGTGACGCGGATCGGTCGGCTCCTTCGCCGCTCGCACCTCGACGAGCTCCCCCAGCTGCTGAACATCGTGCGTGGGGAGATGAGCCTGGTCGGTCCCCGACCGCCGATCCCCTACGAGGTGGAGCTCTACACGCCGTGGCAACTGCGGCGCCTCTCCGTGGTCCCCGGGCTGACGGGGCTGTGGCAGGTCGAAGGCTGGGGGCGGCTCAGCTTCGACCAGGGAGTGGCGCTCGACCTCGCGTACATCGAGCGCCGTTCCATCTGGCTGGACCTGACGATCCTGGTCAGGACGGTGTGGCAGATACTCGCCGGGCGGCAGTTCTGACCGGCTCCGGGTTGCCGAGCGCATCGGTCCACGCCGGCGCCCACCGCCCGTAGAGAGACGCCATCCCAAGGAGCAGCCAGAAGACGAACGCGACGGTGTTGCCCTCGAGCATCATGGTGGTGCCGGTCGAGACGCACAGGACGAGCACCGCAGAAATCAGCCCGGCGAGCACCACGTACCGCGACCCGGTTGCCGCGCGGAGGGCCGCAAAGAGCTGCAGCAGCACGAGGCCGATGACGGCCATGAAGGCCAGCACGCCGAGGACTCCGGCCTCGATCAGCAGGTGAAGCCAGAAGTTGTCGACCGTCCGCTGGTCGTACCAGGTCGGGAAGATCTTGTTCGTGCCGTACTGGGCGTAGATCGGGGTGCCGAGATCCCAGGCGACGGCGCCTCCGTAGCGCCCCGGTCCAACTCCCACCAGCGGGTGATCCCGAAGGATGGGGATGGCGTTGGCGACGAACATCGAGCGCAGGTCCTTCCCCTGGTTGACCGCCCTGATCCGGTTCTCGGTGGTGGTCATGAGGTCGAACGCCTGGACCTGCTGGGTGGGCCCTGCCGAGCGGCTGACCAGCAGGTTGCGGGGCATCCAGGTCACGACCGCCAGCGCCACGACGCCGATGACGATGGCGGCCACCAGCGCCCGGCGGTCGATGACCAGGGCGAGCAGCACGAAGCCGGCGAGGAAGCCGAGCCAGGAGCCGCGAGAGTAGGTGAGCAGCAGCGCCGACATCAGCACCAGGGCGCTGACACCCAGGATCAGCAGCACGCGGCGGGGCGGACGGCGGCCGAGGGCGAACAGCGCGAATGGCAGGAGCATCGCGAGCAGGGTGCCCAGCACGTTCGGATCGCGCATCACCGAGCCGATGCGCACCGATTCCCCGGAGCGTCCGACGACTCCCTGCATCCCGAGGATGGTCGGGGCGAGGAGCGCCTGGCCGATGGCGAGCAGCGCAGCGACGCCGAGCGCCGCGACCAGCACGCTGACGGCGATGATCACCTGGCGGTGGCTGAAGCCAACCATCCGCGGCAGGTAGAGCAGCACGGCGGCGTCGAGGGTGAAGAGCAGCCCCGCAGCCGCCACGGTGACCGGGACGCGGTTCACCAGCACGGAGATCAGGCTGAGGGCGACGAATGCCACCAGCGCGACCGTCGACGGATGCCGAATCGCGGCGATGAACGTCCCGCGGCGGATCGAGACCACGAGCAGGGCGAGGCTGACGAGGCCCAGCAGCCCCTCCGAGCTGAAGCGGGTCACCAGGGAAAGGTTGGCGGGAACCAGCGGCGCCAGGAGGAATCGGTCGATGATCGGCGAGAGCGCCACCACGACCAGCATCGGCTGCGGCCAGCGCAGGGTTGCCACGGTCAGCGCCACGATCGCGGCCGCCCCGATGACGGCGAATGCGGCGATCGAGATCTGGCCGGCGACGACCGCGATCAGCGGCAGCACGCCGGCGGCCACCAGCAGGGGTACCGCCGGGACAGCGCGGACGGGCCGCCACGCGAGCGGCGCGGTCGACTGGCCGGCGCTCATCGGTGGTCCAGGCGAGCGTGCCGCGGATTGGTGTTCCAGCCTGACGAGAGGGCGATCGCCGGAGGGTGACACGGGAGGATCATGGGATACGGTCGCCGTACGGGATCGAGGTCAAAGCCAACTTACCGTTCCATTATAGGAATTCGCCGCGCCCCGGGTCCAAATGCGCACGTCCTGCGTGGAAGTCTCCGGGCATGGGCGGTCAGCGCCCCGACGGCGCGACCGTGGGGCTGACGGCCGGCGGCAGAGCTGCCTGAGAGCCGACGTACCAGCCCTGGAGCGGCCCGGCTGCCCCGAACAGCTTGCGCATCTGGGTCCGAATCGCTTCCCGCTTGGGAATCAGCAGATAGTTCACCGTCGGATTGGTGGGAAGGTCCACGTACTGTGGCCAGGCGAGCACCACGCGCTGGATCTCCGGACCGGTGATCAGCGGCAAGAGGCTGGCCAGGTCCCCCGCCAGCGAGCGGGGGAAGTCGGTGGTGACGGTGTTGCCGATGGCGTTCAGCAGCCCGGGCAGGGCGAACACCAGGTTCGCGTCGGCGAGCTTCTTGCGCAGCGCCAGCAGCACCTGCTGCTGCCGGTCGGCGCGCGTGAAATCGGTCTGCTGCTCGGTCTTGCCGCCGGGCAGCTGCATCACGCCCTTTCGGATGCGGGCGAAGGCCAGCGCGTGCTTGCCATCGTATTGCTGGCAGCCGGCCGCCAGCTCGATCCCGACCCGCGGATACCAGGTTGGGCCGCTGTAGCCGGGATCGACCAGCTTGCCGGGCAGACACAGGTCGACTCCGCCGAGCGAGTCGATCAGCGACGCGAAGCCCTCGAGGTCGACGCGGGCGTAGTACTGGATGTTGATGCCGAGGTAGAGGCCCACCGAGCGCTCGAGGGTCCGGATCCCGCAGTCCCCCGGCTTCGGCAGGTCCGAGCACCACAGCGAGGGCTTGGCGCCCGAGTCGCTCGACAGCTGGTTGATCTTCTGCGGATAGCGGCCATCGGAGTAGATGCGCCGGTCCGGGAGCGGCATGAAGCCGGTGTCGCGCGGGATCGAGACCAGCACTGCGCTCCGCTTCACCGGGTCGACGCTGACCACCAGGATCGTGTCGGTCAGCGCTTCCGACCTGCCCGGTCCGGAGTCGATGCCCAGCAGCAGGAAGTTGATGCGCTCGGTGCCGTTCCATCGGTAGTCCGGCTTGTTGAGCGGCCCCGCGGCCCGGCCGTTCGCCGCGCCGCCGGGGGTGAAGATCTGGGTCAGCGTGGAGTTGAGCCCGGCCACCAGCACGCCGGCGTAGGCGTGCATCCCGATGGTGGCGAACATCAGGACCGCCACGATTGCGACATTCACCGGTTGGGTCATCACCGGACGCACAGCCGCCGTCCCGATGCTGCCGGTACCCGCCGCGTCGACGGCGGCCCGCCCGGCCGGAAGCGGCCGCCCCAATCCCGCGTGCGCGATGGCGAACAGCCGCCAGCCGAGCAATGCAGCATCGAGTACGAGCAATCCGAGCAGGAACGGCGACGACAGGACATCGTTGCGGAGCCGATCGGCAAAGACCGCGGCCACCAGCACACCCATCACCACGAGCAGCAGGACAGGCGCGGCCAGGACCGTCGCCATCAGGCGATCGCCGGCATAGGCCTGCCCGAGGCCGGGCAGCAGGAACGAAAGCAGGGCCGCGAGCGCGGGGTGACGCGGGCGAGGCCGATCGGTCATGGACATCCGAGATCCAGGCATCCGAAACGTGCAGGTTCCGGGCGGAGGGCGCAGTATAGCATCGGCGCCCAGGGGAGCCTAGAGACCCCGCCAGAGCCCGATTGCCACGGAAGTGTTGCCCGCGCGCGCCGCGCAAGGGGTACGGTTGGGTTAGTACCTTTGCACCACCCTCCGGACGCCCCCTAGACTATCGCCGCTCGGGTCGCATCCCGGTCTCGGCCTATCCCCTCGTAAGCGGATTCGCGTGCCCTCGAACGTGCCTACCGGTCTCAGCTTCCTGGTCATCACCGCCGTCGTGGCGGCTCTCCTGGTGCTCGTGGCGCTGGTCACCGTGGTGAGCCAAGGACGGGCTGCCGGGTCGCCCCGGCCGCCTCGGGCGCAGCGCACGGCGCGCACCAAGTACGAGCTTGCGCAGCCGATGGGCGCTGCCGACCCACGCGACCCGGAGGAGGGCCAGCCGAGCCGCAGCGGGGTACTCCGCATCCTGTGGTGGGTGACGGTCGCTATCGTCCTGATCGGAGTGGGCGTATCGGACGCGTTCCGGCAGAACCAGGTACCGATCTACGGGCTTGGGGCGGTCGCCGTGGTGGCCGTGATCGCCATCCACGAGCTCCTGCCATCGGCGTGGCGCGGCACACTCATCGGCGCGATCGAGACGCTGGTCAGTCTCGCCCTCGCCGTGGGCCTGCTGCTGTTCACCGATTACGCCCGCTCGCCGTTCTTCTTCGTCTTCGACGTGATCGCCGTCGCGGCAGCCCTGTCGCGTGGCGGTCGCGTGGCGGCGCTGGTGGCGGTCCTGGCATCCGCCGCGTACGGCGCCGTGTTGGTCATCGATCCCGGCCGCGGAACGTACACCGGGCTCGAGCTGCTCGGGTTCGGCGTCAACATCGGCTCGATCTGGCTGCTCGCCTTCCTCGCCGGCGTGTTCGCCGCGCACGAGCGGCGCGTTCAGTCGCGGGTCTTGCAGCTGTCGGTCACTGATCCACTGACCGGGCTCTTCAACCGCGCCCAGATCTACACCACCCTGGAGCAGGAGATTCGGAGGACGCGCCGCAGCGAGCGCGGATTCTGCCTGTTGATGGTCGACCTGGATGGACTGAAGGCCATCAACGACACCCTGGGCCACCATCGGGGCGACGAGGTCCTGCGGGCCCTGGGGCTGGTCATTCGCCGCTCGATCCGGGCCGTCGACACCGCGTACCGGCAAGGGGGCGACGAGTTCCTGGTCCTGCTTCCGGAGACCGATTACGCCGGCGCGTACGTCGTCGCCGAGAAGATCCGGGCCGGGGCCGAGGAGACGGCGCTGCAGTTTGCCGGAGCGGAGATGCCGACCAGCGTGAGCATCGGCCTTGTCTCGCATCCGGAGGACGGGCTGACCGTCGAGGAGCTGCTGATCGCCGCCGACCGGGCCATGTACCAGGCCAAGTCGCTGGGCAAGAACCAGATCAGCGGCGACCCGCGCCTGCGCCGGCTCGCGGCGCGCCCGCTCCCCGGACCGATCGCGGTGCCGAGCGCTCCACCGACCCCGGCGCCGACTGCCGGACCGTCTGCCGCTTCGACCCCGGCGCCCACTGTCGCGGCGACCCCCGCGCCGGAGGCGGCAGCCGACCGCGAGACCGAGCCTGCCGCGCCTGCCGCGCCTGCCGCGCCTGCCGCGCCTGCCGCGCCTGCCGCGCCTACCGCGCCTGCCGCCGGTCCCTCATCCGGACCTGCAACCGTTGGCCGTGAGCCGATTCCGATCGGCAGCAGCACATTGCCTTCGGCGGAGCCGGTTGAGCCGGCCGAGCCGGTCGCGCCGGCCCCGCCCCCGCCAGCTCGCGCTGCGGCGACCGAGTCCGAGCCGGGCGACGCGGAGTCGGAGAGCGCCGTCCTCAACGGCCGTGCGGACGGGACGGACGAAACGGAGCCGGACGCGGAGGAGGTGGGCAGACGGATCGAGGAGGCGAACAAGCGTTTCGAGTCCGAGCACCGCATCCGGCGGGCAATGGATGCATTCCTGTCGCCGACCCAGGGGCCGCCGACGCCGCCCCCCGGAGGACTCGACCGGCCCTCGTGACATGCTCCGACCGGCGACACCGGCCGAGCTCGCGATCTGTCCGCTCAGCCCTCGCTGACCGATGCCGTGGTCGGGACGATCTCCCACCAGATCACTCCCGGCCGCAGCACCAGCGGCGTTCCGTCCATGTAGGTCCAGTGCGTGGTATCCGACGCGCTGGCGCGCGACCAGCGCAGCGAGATCGCCTGGCCGTCGGCGTACAGGGTCGCGGCTCCGTTTCCGACCAGCAGCTGGAGCCGTCGTGGGTTGCCGCCCGGATCGGGATCACCCGGGACGGCCTGCTCCTTGATGGTCTGCACCACCACCGTGGCGGCGGTGACCGAGCTGCCGCTCGCCACGTCGGTGGTCGGCACGCCACCGTCCTGTCGCTGCCAGAAGCCGAGTGACGCATCCCACCGCCACCCGAACTGCCAGGTGCTGGAGGTCTGGATTTCGACGCTGGAGACCGGGCGTCCCCCGTGCAGCCTGGCCGTCGGCGCGACCACGAACGGGGGTCGCATCGCCCCGGCGCGGCCCTCGAGCCGATCGAGCGCGGCCATCCGCCCGAAGGAGTCGCGGAACGCCTCGATGTCGGCGTACAGGTTGTGGGGGGCGATCCGTCCCGCGACACGCTGGAACCAGGGCCAATCCGGAAGGGCGCCGTTGACCCCCGGCATCCCGACCGCCGAGAAGCGCGCCACCGCGCCGTTGCTTGCCCCGAAGTAGGTGGTCAGCAGGTGCAGCTGCCGCCAGAGGTCGATGTTGTAGTAGCGCGCGCTGCGGAGCGGGCCGGTGAGACCGAGGGTCGGCTGGCAGAGGAAGATCGCGGAGAAGCGCGTCATGTCCAGCTCGACCGGCGCCTCTATGACGATATCGGCGCGCGTGAGGTTGCTGGCAGGCCGCGCCACGGGATCGTTATCGATCTGCACCAGCAGCGGCGGCCGGCTGGCGACGGCCCGGTCCGCGATCGGCAACCCGTTGAGCGGGCAGAGCGCACCGCTGCCCGAGGTCTGCGGCGAAGGTTCAGCGGTCTGGGGGGCGCCCGAGGCGTCCGGCGTCGGCACGCTCGACGGGGCGGGGCTGCCCGCTGAGCTGCCAGCGCACGCGGCCAGCACGAGGGCAAGGGCAAGGACCGCGACCCGCGCGGCCGGCCGGGGTCGAGAAGTGGGGGAGCGCACGGACGGATGCTAGACGAGCCCCGGCACGCACCCAAATGGCCCCATTTCGCTACGCGGGTACCGGTCGCCGACCAGGTCCCTCGCGGCGGCTGATAGAGTCGTCGGAGTGAGTGTCGCCGTGCGACCGACCGAGACAAGGAGCAACCATGACCGGCTTCTCGACCCGCGCCATCAGGGCCGCCAGCCGCGTACCCGACGCGCCGCAGCCGCCGGTCAACGTGCCGATCTACCAGTCGAGCACCTTCGAGGTGGAGAGCGCACAGGATCTCGCGGAGTTGCTCGAGTTCCGTCGGCCCGGCCATTCGTATACCCGCTACTCGAACCCGACCCACGCCGCGCTCGAGGCGGCGCTGGCCGAGCTGGAGGCGGCCGAAGCCGCGCACGTCACGGCATCGGGGATGGCGGCGATACACGCGGTCCTCGTCTCGTTGGTCGGACCCGGGGACGAGGTGCTCACCTCGCGGGCGCTGTACGGCGGCACATATGCGCTGCTCACTTCCGTCCTGTCCCGTTACGGCGTGGCGGCGCGCTTCGTGCCGACCACCGATCTCGATGCGGTCCGCGAGGCCATCGGTCCGCGAACGCGCGTCGTCTGGCTCGAGACGATCGCGAACCCGACCACCGACGTGACCGATATTCGCGCGGTGGCGGCGCTGGCCCACGATAGAGGCGCGAGGGTGGTGGTCGACAACACCTTCGCCTCGCCGTACCTGTGTAATCCGCTGAGCCTGGGAGCGGACCTCGTGGTCCACTCGCTGACGAAGTACATCGGGGGCCACTCCGATCTGATGGGCGGCGCAATCGTCGGTCCGGCGGAGGACGTGGCGGCCGCCCGGCATGTCGCCATCACTGCGGGCGGCAACGCCCAACCGCTGGAGGCGTTCCTTGCCCTCCGCGGGCTGAAGACGCTCGCGCTGCGCATGGATCGCCACTCATCGAGCGCGCTCGCCGTGGCGTCCGCCCTGGAGGGCCATGCCGGGGTGGAGCGTCTCCTCTACCCGGGTCTCGTCTCGCATCCGCAGCATGCGACGGCGATGCGCGAGCTGCGCGATGGCGCAGCGGGCGGGATGCTGGCCATCGACCTGACGGGCGGCCGACAGGCGGGCGAGCGCTTCCTGTCGCGAATGCGGGTCGCCGTGCATGCCACCAGCCTGGGGACCGTCGAAACGCTGTGCAGCCATCCGGCCTCCTCGTCGCACCGCCAGCTGAGCGATGAGCAGCTCGCCGGGGCCGGCCTCACGCCTGGCCTGATCCGGGTCTCGATCGGGCTCGAGGATGCCGCCGACCTGATCGAGGACCTGGCCGCCGCCGCCGGCGCCGGCGCCTGAACGGAGGACCGGACCTGACCGGGGTCATCGACGTCTGGCGCGCGACCGATGCGGAGGCCCGCCTGATCACCGGTCCGCACGACGCGCTTCGGCGGCCGGTCCGGGGCGTGGTCCGAACGCGCGCGGCGGCGCCGCGCCTGCCGGCGGCAGTCGACGGCGAGCTGCTGGTCGCCGACGCGTCGCTGGCCGAGACGAGCCTGGATGCCTTCCTGGCGGTGCTCATCGACGCTCAGTTGCGGCCCTGCGCGGTGCTCTTCGGGTCCGCGGAGCTGCGTGCCTGGGACACGACCGCCACGGACCTTCCGGTGCTCGCCAGCGAGCGGTCGGTCGGGTGGCTGGCTGACAGCGCCGTCGCGTATCTGGACGATGAGCGGGGCCGGCTGGAGCGGTTCGCCGCTGACCTCAGGCTCGCCGCAGCGGAGGCCGCGCTGGCCGATCCGTCGGTGGGGGCGCCATCGGGCCTGGTGGCGGCGCGCATCCGTCGTGGCGTCGCGGTCAGCGCCGACGGCGAGCTGCGCGCAGTCAGCCCACGTCCCGCCGGCAGAGCGCTGGCGGCGCGGTTCGCGGCGATGCACGCCCGGCTGCTGGCCGGCGGCCCGGCGTCGATGCGCGGCGAAGATCGGTCGGGCGCAGATCTGCGCGCGGTGACCCGCCAGGCACGTGACGGCTTGTGGCTGCTCGAACAGCCGATCCGGCCGGGCGCATCGGTCTGGCTCTTTGACGACCTCCCCTTTGCGCGGCTCGACGAGGTTGCCGCGGAGGCGCTGGCGATCACGCTCCGGGCCCTCCTGCGGCGGCCGCCCGCGCCTCTCTCCGCGCCAGGCTCCCGTAGTCCGGCCGCCTCCCCGCCGTCGCGCTCAGACGACCCGCTGCTGAGGACGCTCCTGGCGGTGGCCGGAACCAACGGCCGGGTGGCACCCGCGGCGCGGCTGCTCGGCGTCCATCGCAACACGGTGCTCTACCGGCTGCGTCGTGCGCGAGCCGAGCAGGGCATCGACCCGCGCCGACCGGAGGATGCGCTGCGCCTGCTCCGCGAGGCCCGGCGCGGCCAGCCGCGCTGACTTGTGCAGTTCGCACAACAATACCTCGCCCTCGCGGCCGGCCGCTGATCCCAAGCCGGCGTGCTGCGGCGCTACCGTTGCGGACGCCGTCGGAACCCAACGCAGGAGTCAACATGTCCAAGACAGACCTCAAGGCCGCGCTCAAGCTCGCGGAGGATGAGAACCTCCGCTTCGTCAGCCTCCAGTTCACCGACATCGTCGGCGCGGTCAAATCGGTCCAGGTGCCGATGCACCAGCTCACCGAGGCGGTCGAGCACGGGAAGTGGTTCGACGGCAGCAGCATCGAGGGCTTCGCGCGCATCGCGGAGTCCGACATGTTCCTCGTTCCTGACCTCTCGACCTTCGCCGCCGTCCCCTGGGAGCCGGGCCTCGACGCTGACGGAAAGAAGCTCGAGACCGGGAGCGCCCGCGTCATCTGCGACATCTTCACGCCGAACGGCGATCCCTTCCCGGGCGACCCGCGCCAGGTCCTCCGAGGTCAGCTGGCCCGCGCCCGTGACCTGGGGTTCGTGCTGAACACCGGGCCGGAGCTGGAATTCTTCCTGCTGCGGCGCCAGAACGGCACCGTGGAGGCGCTGCCGCACGACGCCGCCGCCTACTTCGACCTCTCCGAGGACCTCGGCACCAACGTCCGCAAGGAGATGATGAACGACCTCGAGGCGTTCGGGATCAAGGTCGAGACCGCCCACCACGAGGTCGCCAGCGGCCAGCACGAGATCGACTTCGAGTACGCCGATGCGCTCCGCACTGCCGACAACGCGGTGACCTTCAAGACGACCCTCAAGGCAGTGGCGCAGCGCCACGGCCTGTATGCCACCTTCATGCCCAAGCCCTTCTTCGGCATCAACGGTTCCGGGATGCACACCCACCAGAGCCTGTGGGACGTCGAGAAGCAGGCGAATGCGTTTGCCGACGCCGCCGATCCCTACGGGCTGTCCGAGACGGCGCGCCACTACATCGCCGGGATCCTGGAGCACGCACGAGGCATGATCGCCGTGCTTGCTCCGCTCGTGAACTCGTACAAGCGACTGGTGCCCGGCTTCGAGGCGCCGGTCTACATCGGCTGGGCACGCATCAACCGATCGGCCCTGATCCGGATCCCGCAGATCAGCAAGGGACAGATGAACTCGGTGCGGATCGAGCTGCGCTGCCCCGATCCGTCATCCAACCCGTACCTCGCCTTCGCCGCCATGCTCGCGGCGGGCCTGGACGGGATCGAGCGCAAGCTGGAGCCGCCCGAGCCGGTGGAGGAGAACCTGTACCACTTCGATGCGGCGCAGCTCGAGAGCCGCCGCATCCGGCAGCTGCCCGGCACGCTGCGAGAAGCGCTCGACGAGCTGTCCGCTGACCCCGTCATCTCCGGCGCGCTGGGGGAGCACCTCTTCGAGCGGTTCGTGGAGGCCAAGACCGCCGAGTGGGACGAATACCGCATGCAGGTCAGCAACTGGGAGGTGGACCGCTACCTCGAAGCCTTCTAGCCTTCTCCCGCCGCGACGGGCGATGGGGTCGCCCGGCCCGCGCGCCACGCTCGTCGCCGGTGCCGTCAGGCTTGGGGGTGACGGCATCGATGCGGTGGGCCCAAAGAGCGAAGCCGTGACGTGCGTGTCGCGGCTTCGCTCTTCACCAGCTGCCATCTGTCTGCGCGTGCCCAAGCACCTCGTCGGCAAGCCGCGTGGACAGCAGCTTCCAGTCATAGCGGGCGACCGCGCAGCGTCTCCCGTTCTCGCCCAGACGTCGACGCAGGTCGTCATCGGCCAGCAGCCGCTCGATCGCCGCAGCCAGATCATCGACGTGGTCGGAGCCGGCTACGATGCCGGCCTCGCACGCGGTCACGATCGCTGCGGTCTCCCGGCGTGGGGTGACCACCACTGCCCGGCCGGCGGCCATCGAGTCGAACAGCTTCACCGGCGTCGCGACGTCCATGTACTCGTTCGCCGGGTGGGGAATGACGAGCACTGCCGCGCCGGCCATGAAGGTCCCGATCCGTGCGTAGGGCACCGCCTCGATCGAGAGCCACGGCCGTGCCAGCTCGCTCGTGATGTCACGCACGTAGGCCGCAGAATGGCGGCTGGTACCCGACAGCGCCAGCCGCAGTCGCGCGTCGCCGAAGCGCGGGCGGACCCGGGCCATGGCCTCGACCAGCTGCTCGATTCCGCGTCCCGCGGCGGCGCCGGACAGCATCGCCACGTCCGGGCGGCCACTCTCCGGACCGGGCACGACGCGCTCGGTGTCGGTGCCGTTGGGTATCACCAGGCTGCGGTCCGGACCGATTGCGCACAGGGAGCCGAACGACGCCGACGGGACGACGATCTTGGCGAATCGGTCGACGTTCCGGTCGACGAGCTGCTCGAGTGCGCGCGAGTGCCCCGCGTCGATCGGCACGCCGAAGGCCAGCGCCTGGCGGCCTGGGTGATCGTGGAGGTCGAGGACCCGCGGGCGGACCGGCCCGCGGAACAGAGAGAGGCCGGCGGGCGGCACCAGCTGCGTTGAGGCCACGCTCAGCGAACGGCGCCAGCCCCGCGATCGAGCGGCGATCGCGGCCGCAAGGAGCGGCACACCTCTGCGCCCGAAGGCGGCCATCTGCGCGGCATCCGTGCGCTCGACGAGCGCCGCGAAGACGTGCGCCGCCCGCAGACTGCCCCCAGCGGTCAGACGGCGGGGAACTCCCCCGACGAGCCAGCGTTCGCTAGAGTTTCCCCGCGTCGCCATCGCCGGAGCGTAACGGATCGGGTGTTCCGGGGCCGCCGCCAGGACGAGCTGCCGTTCATGCGTTTGACCATGCTGCTCCGCAATCCGTTCACCCACGACTCGCGGGTCGAGAAGGAGGCGCGGAGCCTGACCGCTGCAGGCTACCGGGTGACCGTGGTGGCTGACGCGGCGTCCGGGCTCCCGGACGCCGAGGAGCGCGATGGCTATTCGGTGCTGCGCGTCGAGCGGCCGCTGCGCCGTGTCCCGGTTGCGCGTTTCGTCGCCTACCGCAACCGCCTGTTGGCCGCGGTCCTCGCCACGCGCCCGCAGATCCTGCACGCCAACGACACCGATACGCTGGAACCGATCGGCGCCGCGGCTCGGCGGTTGCGAATCCCGTTCGTGTACGACGCCCACGAGCTGTGGCTCGGCCAGCCGCCGCGAGGTCGGGGCCCGCTCTACTCGGCGGCCTTCCGCGCGTATTACCGTCCCATCGAGTCACTGCTGGTGCCGCGCGCCGCCGCGGTGCTGACCGTCAGCCCGCCCATCGCGCGAAACCTTGCGCGGCGGTACCGGCTCGACGAAGTGCACCTGGTGCCCAACTATCCCGAGCTGCAGCCCCTCCGCCGCCGTGATCTCCGATCGCTTCCCGGCGGCGGGCAGATTCCGGTCGATGCTCCGCTGCTGCTGCACCTGGGCACGATCCACGCGGAGCGCGGCATCGCCCAGCTGCTGTCCGCGCTCGGGGAGCTGCCGAACGTGCATCTGGTGCTGCTCGGCCGCGATCGTGACACCTCGTGGGTCGCCGGCCTGGTCGGGGAGCTGGGCCTGGCCGGCCGGGTCCACGTGCTGGATCGCGTGCCGCCGGAGCAAGTGGTCGATTTCGCGGCCTCCGCGACCATCGGCGTCGTCTCGGTGATCCCCGATTCGCTCAACAGTCGCTACTCGCTGCCGAACAAGCTGTTCCACTACCTCGCGGCGGGCCTTCCCGTGGTTGCCACCCGGCTCCCGCAGATGCAGGACGTGGTGGAGGCGAATGGGCTCGGGGTCAATGTCGACACGCGGCGGCCATCGGAGATCGCGGCCGGGGTGCGAAGCATCCTGTCGGCGCCCGGCGGGCCGACGGCCATCGGTGCGCGTGCCCGACGCGCGGCCGAGGAGCGCTACAACTGGGAGACGGCGGCGACCGCCCTGGTGGCCGCCTACCAATGGGCGACCCGGGAGCGGCCGGCGAGCCGGACCAGCGGCCGCTCTCGACGCTGAAGGGGTGGGGCTCAGCGCCGCGCGGCCCGCAGGCCGTCCAGGAGCGAGCGCAGCTCGGCGGGGCGCACGATCCGCAGCAGCACCACCAGCGGCGGGTAGGCGAGGATCGCCAGCAGACGCCACCACAGCTGGTCGGGGCCGAGCAGCGACGCCTCCGCGAGCGCGAAGGCGAGTCCCAGCGCCGTCGCCACGCGCCACAGCTGCCACGGAACCGGGTAGTAGCGCTGCGACATCAGCCCGCTGAGGACGGCGAGTGCCAGGTAGCTCACGAGCGTCGAGTACGCCGCGCCCATCAGGCCGAAGGCGGGGATCAGGAACAGGTTGAGCGCCACGTTGCCGACCGCCGCCACGCCGAGGGTGAGTGGCAGCCAGCGCGTCTGGGACTTCAGGTTCAGGCCGACCGCCGAGATGGTGTAGATGCCGGACAGCACGTAGGCGAAGGCGCTGAACGGGACGACGAAGCGGCCGGGGCTGAACGAGGCACCCAGAAGCTCGCGGATCGCATCGGTGCCGGCGGCCGACAGGGTCAGCGCCACCAGGGCGCTGACGACGGTGAACCAGGTGAGCACCCGGGCGAAGATCTGCCTCGCCTCGGGGCGCCGCGCCAGCTCCCAGTAGGTCGCTCCCCAGGCGAGGGCAAATGGCTGGATGGCGAGGGCGTTGATCACCAGCCCGACCGTGTAGCCGGCCGAGTAGATGCCCACCGATATGCGGTCGGTCATGGCCTGCAGCAGGTAGCGGTCCGACAGGGTCAGACCCCACCCGGCGACCGCTGCCGGCACGAGCGGCAGGCTGAACACCAGCATGTGGGACACGAGCCGCGCGTCCCACGTGAAGCGCAGGCGGCGTTCTCGGAACAGCAGCGCGACTCCGGCGGCGGCGGCCACGAACGCGGCCACCGCGGATCCCGCCACCACGCCCAGGACGCCCTGATGGAGCACGACGACGCCGATGATGATCAGGGCGCTGCCGAGCACCGCGCGCAGGAATGCGAGGGCAACGTACGGTCGCGGGCGGCGCTCGGCCCGCAGATAGGAGAGCGGCGCCATGCTGATCGTGTCGAAGAAGATGACCGGCCCGATCAGCGCGACCACCGGCAGTTCGGCCGGACCCCCGAACAGCCCGCTGGCGATCGGAATCGCCGCCAGCCAGAAGAGGAGCAGGCCGAGCGCCGACACGATCAGGCGCAGGCTGAGAGAGACGAACAGTACGCCCGCCCGCTCGCGGTCGTCCTGGGCCTCGTTGAGATACGAGCGGAAGAAGGCCTGCGGCAGCGCGAGCGAGACGATCATGCTGCCCAGGGTCAGGGTGGTGTTGACGATGGCCACGCTGCCGTAGTTCGCCACGCCGAGCTGGCGCGCATAGATCGGCACCAGCACGATGGTGAGCGCCTGGCTCGCCATGCCTCCCAGGCCGTAGACCAGCGAATCCGAGATGAGGCCGTGGCCGAGGCGTCGCATCAGTGCGCACCTTAGCCCGGATGGCGGGCCGGCGGCTGCCCATATACTCGGCGCTCAGGAGGCGATCGACCGATGTTCGAGTCCGGGCAGCGCGCGCTGGTGGTGGCGGCGCACACCGACGACGAGTTCGGCTGCGCGGGAACGATTCTGCGCATGCGCGAGGCCGGCATGGACGTCCATCTGGCCGTCTTCTCCTCCGCGGAAGCGTCGGTGCCGTCGGGCTTCGACCGCGATGTCCTGAAGCGCGAGGTGCGCGAAGCGATCGCGGTCCTGGGCATCCCCGAGGATCGCTTCCGGCTTTTCGACTTCCCGGTCCGCCACTTCCCGGCGCATCGACAGGAGATCCTCGAGCAGCTCGTCAAGCTGCGAGCCGAGGTCGGGCCGGCGATCGTCTTCGTCCCCGCGCGGTCCGACATCCACCAGGATCACGGCGTCGTGGCCCGCGAGGCGCTGCGCGCCTTCAAGCACACCACCCTGCTCGGGTACGAGATGCCGATGAACATGGGCCTGCCGTTCGAGGGCGCGTGCTACGTTCGGCTCGACGAGCGCCACCTGGCCCGCAAGGTGGAGCACGCCCGCGCCTATCGGTCGCAGGCGGCACGCCCGTACCTCCGCGAGGAGTTCCTGCGGTCGCTGGCGGCGGTCCGCGGGCTGCAGATGAACCAGCCGGCGGCCGAGGCGTTCGAGGTGATCCGCCTCAGTATCATGTAGTCCATGCCCCCCTCCCCGATCCGCGCGGCGACCGCCGACCTGGCCTCCGACTGCCACTTCGGCACCGACGTGCTGATCGAGGCGGACGAGGTGGAGATCGGCCCGGGCTGCCGAATCGGCGATTCGGGCGACGACGACTTCCGAACGCCGGGCGGCGTGCGGATCAAGGTCGGCCGCCTGGTGCTCGGCCCCGGGGTCAGGATCGGCAGGCAGGTTCGCATCGAGGGCGGGGAGATTCGTCTCGACGAGGCGGTTCGGGTCCAGCGGAACGCCAGCCTGCGGGTCCTCGACGAGCTCCATATCGGCGCACACGGGACCGTCGGTGAGCAGGCGGAGATCTCCGGGCGGCGCGTGGAGATCGGCCAGGAGCTGTGGATGCTGCCGCAGGCCAAAGTCGGCGGTGGCTCTGCCTTCGAGCGCTCATCGAGCCTGGTGGCCGGTCATTACCTGCACCTCGGGGTCGACAGCCTGGTGAACACCGCGCGGCCTGTGGTGATCGGCCACGAGGTCGGACTCGGCACCCGCACCAGCATCTACACCCATGGAGCCTACCCCTCGCGGCTCGAAGGGTTCCCGGTGGCCTTCGACGGCGTCGAGATCGGCGACTTCAGCTGGCTCCCCGGAGCGATCGTCAATCCCGGCGTCCGCATCGGGCGCAACGTGGTGGTCGGGGTCAACTCACTGGTGACCAGCGATCTGCCGGACGGTGCGCTGGCCGCCGGATCGCCGGCGAAGGTGATCCGCGAACAGAGCTACCCACGTCCGCTGGAGGGTGAGCGCCTGGTCGATTTCTTCCGCTCGTTCCTGTCCCACTACGCGGAGCTGCTCGGCTCCGATGCGGTGCCCGAGCCGCTCGACGATCCCGTCGCGGGGGTTCGGCTCGATACACCGGAGGTCTCCTACGTCGCCGTGGCGGAGCCCCGAGCCGAGGTGGCCGCCCGCGGGCGGCGAGCGTGCATCCTCGGCGCCGATGGCGCGGAGGTCGCGGAGTCGGGATGGACGGTCTTCGACACTCGTTCGCGCCATATCCGTGGCCTCGCGGATGGGGTGAGCGAGCGACTGGCAAACGAGCTGCGGCGCTATGGCATCCGTTTCTACTCGCGTCCGGCGGGGGACCGGTACGTGGATTGGGAGGCGCGGCCGCCGAGCCAACGTGCAGCGGCGACGTCCGATGGCTGACCGGCGGGTGCCCCGCCTGCTGGTGGTGACCTCCGTCTGGCCCAGCCCCGAGCACCCCAGCAGTGGCATCTTCGTCGCCAACCGCCTGCGCGGTGTCTCCGGTGTGAAGGTGGTGGCCGACGCCGGCGGCGGCCATTGGGTGATCCGTCTCTCGCGCCTGATGCTGAACGCCCTGCGAGCCGGCTCGCGCTTCGACGGCGTCGAGGCGCACATCCTCTACCGCGCCGGGTTCGCGGCACTGGTCGTCGCCCGGCTGCGCGGGTTGCCGCTGCTGGCCTATGCCCACGGCACCGACGCGCGGCAGTACTTCCACTGGGGGCGGGGCTACCGGTTCTTCGTGCGCCAGGTGGTCCGGCATGCCGACCTTCTGGTCACCAACTCGCCGGACACCGCCGCCAACCTGCGTCGCATCGGTCGCGAGCCGCGGATCATCCCGCCCGGCTACGACGATGCCCTCTTCCGCCCGTCGCCACGTCCGCGGGCCAGGGGGCGGGTCCTGTACCTCGGCGGCGCGAACCCGCTGAAGGGCTATGACCTCGCTCTCCGCCTTGCGCACACGCGCGCCGGTCCGGGGATCCACGAGCTGACCCCATCGGAGGTTGCGCGCCTGATGGCGGAGCACGACGTGGTGCTGATGCCGACCCGCGCGGAGGCATTCGGGCTGGTCGCGGCGGAGGCGATCGGCTCCGGGCGCTGGGTCGTGGCGCGTGATGTTGGCGGCCTGCGCGAGATCGTGATCGATGGCGTCAACGGCACCCTCGTCGCTGACGACGTTGGCTGGGAGGCCGCCCTCGCTGCCGTCCCGGACTATGACCCGCAGGTCGTGGCGGCGACGGTGGCGCGCTACGCGCTGTCGAGTTGGCAGGAGCGGATGGCCGAGGCGTGGCAGGAGCTGCTCGCGTCGCATCGCGCGCACAGGCGCGGGAACAGCGGGGACAGCGCCGGGAACCGCGGGGACAGCGCCGGGAACCGCGGCAACAGCGCCGGGAACAGCGGGGACAGCTGATCGCGGGCGACGGTGTCGCGAGGGTGGCGGCAGCTCAGCGCCAGGTTCCGGGCGGCGTGGTCCCTTCCCGCTGACCGGCCCGGACGGCGGCATCGATGATCTCCCACGCGTCCTCGACCCCCAGCCAGCCGGCGACCTGGGTCTCGCGCCCCTCGAGCGTCTTGTAGATCTCGAAGAAGTTCTCGATCTCGCGGAGCCGATGCGGCGAGAGTCCCTCCAGCGCATAGGTGGCCTCCCAGCGCGGGTCGTCGTGGGCGACCGCCAGGATCTTGTAGTCGTGCCCCTTGTCATCGGTCATGTCCAGGACGCCCACCGGACGGGCGCGGACCACGCACCCGGGGAAGGTCGGCTCGCTGATCACGACCAGCACGTCGAGCGGGTCGCCGTCATCGGCCAGGGTTCCCTCGATGAAGCCGTAGTCGCACGGGTAATGGACGCTGCTGTACAGCACCCGGTCGAGCACGAACCGATGTCGCCCGTGGTCGTACTCGTACTTGTTGCGGCTTCCCGACGGGATCTCGACGACCACCTCGATCGGGTCTCGCGCTGTCGGCATGCGCGCAGTATGCGGCCCGGCCTGCCGCGCGGAGAATCGGCGGCCGCCGCGGCGCTATCCTCCGCGGATGCCGCGCATCCTCCTGGTCGAGCCGGTCGCAGCTGCCGGCATCGATCTGCTGGCCGCCTCGCATCAGACTCACGTCCGTCTCGACCTGAAGCGTCCCGAGCTGCTTCGGCTCCTCGCCGACGGAGAAGGCTACGACGCGCTGGTCGTCCGCTCGCAGACGAGGGTCGATGCGGAGCTGCTCGCCGCCGCCACTCCGCGGCTGAGCGTGGTCGGGGTGGCGAGCGTCGGCACCGACCGCATCGACCTCGCGGCGGCGACGCGTGCCGGGGTGATGGTGGTCAACGCCCCGACCGGCAACACGATCGCGGCCGCGGAGCACACGGTGGCGCTGATGCTGAGCCTGCTGCGCCGCATTCCGCGCGCCGATGCATCGGTCCGCGAGGGCAGGTGGGATCGATCCGCCCTCACCGGCAGCGAGCTGCGCGGCCGGACGGTGGGAATCATCGGCCTGGGAAGGATCGGCAAAGCCGTCGCCCGGCGGGTGGCCGCCTTCGAGGCTCGGGTGCTCGCCTACGACCCGTACCTCATCGCGGATCAGGCCACGGAGGCGTCGGCCCGGCTGGTGGGACTGCCGGAGCTGCTGCTGCGCGCGGATATCGTTACGGTGCACACGCCGCTGACGCGGGCCACGCGCGGGCTCGTCGGGCGAGCCGCGATCGAGGCAATGAAGCCGGGCGCATACCTGTTGAACGTCGCGCGCGGCGGCATCGTGGACGAGACCGTTCTCGCCGAAGCGCTGACCGAGGGACGACTTGGCGGCGCCGCGCTGGACGTCTACTCGGCTGAGCCGCTGGCCGCCGACAGCCCGCTGCGCGCCACGCCGAACACGATCCTCACTCCCCACCTCGGGGCGTCGACCCGCGAGGCCCAGGACCGTGTCGGCGTCGAGATGGCCGAGCAGGTGGTGTTGGCGCTCTCTGGAGTGACGCCGCCGTACGCCATCAACGCGCCGGCAGTGGCGCTCGATGTCGCCCCGCGCCTGCGACCGTTCGTCGAGCTGGCTCGCCGCCTGGCGATCGTGGCGCGCCAGCTCGGCAGCGGGCCGTTCGACGGAGTCGGGCTCACCTACGCCGGCGAGATCGCGGCCCACGAGACGGCCCCGATACGCACGGCCGCGCTCGGCGGGCTGCTCGAACCGGTCACCGACCAGCGGGTCAACGCGGTCAACGCGGACCTCGTCGCGCGAGAGCGCGGCCTCACCGTCAGCGAGACACGGACCGATGCCGTCGAAGCCTGGACGTCCCTGCTCACCCTCGAGGCCGGTGGCCTGCGGCTGTCCGGGGCGACCGCGCACGGTCGCCCGCGACTCACCGCGCTGAACGGCTTCTCTCTGGACGCCGAGCTCGCCGGCCGCATGCTGGTCACCCGCCACCATGATCGGCCCGGGATCGTCGGGACGGTCGGGACGCTTCTGGCCCAGGCCGGCGTCAACATCTCGTCCCTGGAGCTTTCGCGACTGTCGGCCGCGGGAGAGGCGGCCATGCTGGTGAGCGTCGACCAGTCCATCCCTCCGGCGGTGCTCGCCGGCCTGGAGAGGATCCCCGGGGTGCGAGAGGTTCGCGTGCTGGAGCTGCCCATTCTCCCCGGCGGCTGACCGCCCGCCGCGGCCCCGGCGGCACGCGCGGCTGGACTCGCCCCGGCGGACAGTGGCCGGTGGCCGAAGCCCTGTGCCGGCGGGATCCCCACGGCCTGGCGCGGAAGCCTGCGCCAGCGGCACCCCTGCGGACCTGGGAGGCCGAAGCCCGGCGCCGCCAGTGCTGGTCAGTCCCGGTAGGACATCGAACTTCACTTCCATGCCTGAGTTCGGCCCTGTGGCGCGCGGATTCCGACTCCAGAGGAATATTTCGCTCCGCCGCACACCGTCGGCCCTGCCGGACGTGACAAACGACATCCTGGCAGGACTCATGGTCGCAACGACCGTGCGTCGCCCGTCGCCCGACATACTGACCCGCGACCCGCGACCCGCGACCCGCGACCCGCGGCGAGCGACCCGCGGCGAGCGACCCACGACCCGCGGCCCGCGACCCGCGGCGAGCGCCGAGCGGCGCCGTATCATCGGTCCATGCCAACCCGTCCCTTCGCCTCGAGCGCCGACCTCGCCGATAAGCCCGCCAGGCTCGAGGAGCTCGCCCCGCGGGTGTACGCCTACACCGCCCAGGGCGATCCCAACGTGGGCTGCATCATCGGCGAGGAGAGCGTGCTGGCCATCGAGGCCCGCGCCACCCCGCTCATGGCCCGCGAGTGGATCGACGTGGTACGTGGCATCAGCCCCAAGCCCTTCGGCGATCTGGTACTGACCCACTACCACGCCGTGCGGGTGCTGGGCGCCAGCGCCTTCGGCGCCAGGCGGGTGATCGCGCAGCGCCACACCGGGGAGTGGATCGACGAACGGGGGGAGCAGGATTGGGCAAGCGAGCTCGCTCGCTTCCCGCGACTCTTCCGCGGGGCTGAGGCGATCCCCGGCCTCACCCAGCCCACGGACGTGTTCGACACGCAGATGACCATCGACCTCGGGAACCGCCTCGTCGAGCTGCGCTACCTCGGGCGTGGCCACACCGCCGGTGACCTGGTCGTCTGGCTCCCCGCGGAGCGGATCGCGTTCGCCGGCGACCTGGTCGAGGCGCAGGCGGCCCCCTACATGGGCGATGCCCACATCGCCGATTGGAGCGGGCCCACCCTTGACGGCGTGGCGGCGCTTCAGCCTCGCTCGCTGGTCGGCGGTCGCGGGCCGGTGGTCCACGGCGAGGACGTCGGGCAGGCGATCGAGGACACCCGCCATTTCCTGCGGACCACGCTCGACGGGACTCGCCAGGTCAAGGATGGTGGCGGCACGCTCAAACAGGCGTTCGATGCGGTCCACGCTCAGCTTGCGCCACGCTACGCCGGCTTCCCGATCTTCGAGCACTGCATGCCGTTCAACGTGCAGCGCGCGTGGGACGAGCTGAGCGGCATCGACCATCCGCGGATCTGGACCGCGGAGCGCGACCGGGAAGTCTGGGACGCGCTCCAGGACTGACCGATGACGCCAGCTGCGGTAGTCGGGGCGGGGCCGGTCGGGCTGACCCTCGCCGGACGGCTCGCGCAGCAGGGCGTGCGCTGCCAGGTCTTCGACGACCGACCTCGGCACCAAGCCGCGGGCAGCCGGGCGATCTGCATGCAGCGCGAGACGCTCGAGATCTGGCAGCGCCTCGGCATCGGTCAGGCGGTTGCCGACCGCGGCGCGCAATGGCGTATCGGTCGAACGTACTTTCGGGACCGCGAGCTCTTCAGCGTCGAGCTGCCGGGCGCGGGCGACGAGCACTTCCCGCCGTTCGTGAACATCAGCCAGAGCGAGGTCGAGGAGATGCTGCTGGCCAGGCTCGCCGAGCTGGGGGTCGAGGTCCGCTGGGGCCATCGGCTGACCGCGATTCGCGACGGGACGGACGGAGTGCGGCTCACGTTCTCGACCGCAGCGGGCGACGTCGAGGTGGCCGCCGAGCAGGTCATCGGTACCGATGGCGCCCATTCGGGCGTCCGGCACGCGCTCGGCATGGGGTTCCCCGGCCACTCGTTCGAGGACCTGTTTCTGATCGCCGATGTCCGCGCCGGGCTGCCCTTCCCCAGCGAGCGGCGGTTCTACTTCGACCCGCCCTGGAACCCCGGCCGCCAGGTGCTGATCCATCCACAGCCCGACGACTGCTGGCGGATCGACTGGCAGGTGGCGTCGGACACGGACGTCGAGGACGAGCGCCGCTCGGGACGCCTGGACCGCCGCATTCGCGCGGTGATCGGGGATGCCGAATACGAGCTCGTGTGGCTGACGATGTACCGATTCCACCAGCGCATTGCACCGGCCTTTCGGCGGGGTCATGCATTCCTTGCCGGCGACGCCGCGCACCTGATGTCGCCGTTCGGGGCGCGCGGCCTGAATTCCGGCGTCGCCGATGCGGAGAACCTGGCCTGGAAGCTCGCCTCCGTGCTGCGCGGCGACGCCCCGCCCGAGCTGCTGGCGAGCTATGACCTCGAGCGACGGGCGGCTGCGCTGGAGAACCTGGCGGTCACCGACGCCACGATGCGCTTCATGGTGCCCCGCGGCCGCGTGCGACGGACGTGGCGCAACCTCGCGCTGCGCGGCTCGGTCCGCTCCGCGTGGTTTCGACGCCGCGTGAACTCCGGACGCCTCGCGCAGCCATTCAGTTACGCGGACTCGCCACTGATCGATCGGGGCGGCTCGGCACCGGGCCTGCCGGAACTCGGCGGCGTGGCACCCGACGCTGCGGTCCGCTGCCCGGCCGACCAGACGATCCGCCGACTTCGGGAGCTTCTCGGCGGGCGGTTCGTGCTGCTCCTCGTCGGCGGCGACGCGATGCAGGCCACGCGGCTCGCCGAATCGCTACCGGCACCCGCGCAGCGTCCGCCGATCCGCGTCGTGGCATCGGGCCTCGGGGAGCCGCACCCCGGCGTCACGCTGCTGGACGACATCACGCGTCGGCTGGAGCGCGTCTACGCGCCGTCCGGTCCGCGTGCGTGGCTCATCCGGCCCGACGGCCACCTCGCCGCCACGCGCCCGATCGACGACCAGCTGGACGCCGCGGCGGTTGGTCGGCTGCTGTCCGCCGCCACCGGCGGTGCTGCGTCTCAGTAGCCGTATCCCGCGCTCTTCGACGCCGACGCGCTGGGTTCCGGCGAACCGCTGGCCGCGCCGCTCCCGCCGCCCATCTGCCCGGAGGGAGAGGCGATGAACCACACGCCGCCCACTCCCTGACCGGTGGAGTCTCCCGGCTTGGCATCGGGCGCGTAGTAATACAGCGGGTGGCCGGCGTAGGTGACCTGCATCGAGCCGTCGTCGCGCTTCAGGGTGCCGATGCTCCCGGTGACGCCGTCGCCCGGCTTGACCGTCTGGCCGGCCGGCACGGTGAACGGCGGCCACGTGGCGGCGCATCCTCCGCTGCACGCGCTCGTGCCGTTCGAATCCTTGGCGAATGTGTAGAGCGTCTTGCCGCTGTCGCCGGCGAGCGCCCGTCCGGCGCTGGTCTGCGCGACGGTCAGCTTGGGGCCGCTGCCACCGGCCGCCGTGCTGGCCGACCCGGCTCCGCCGTTCCGCGCACAGGCGGCAAGCACGATCAGGACGATCGTCCCGACCGCGAGGCCCATGAATCCCCGGCGTCCCCGACGTCCGATGCGCATCGTCTCCTCCTGATCCGTGGTGCGGCACCCCTGCCTCCCTCGATACGCGCCGCGTTACGCGCCGGCTCGCATGGGCACGAGGTGTGGACAACTCGGCCTCAACTGGCGGATCTGGTGGATAAGCACCCTTGTTCGTCGAGCTTCCGCCTGCCATGCTGCAGGTGTCCCGAAGGGGCAGCGAGCCGACTGGAGATGACATCAACGGTCGCCGCGGTTCCTTCGGGGCATTTCCTTGTCCGGCGCCCCGCATGACGACGGCGAAATCAGCGGCGCTCCCCGAGTCGGCGCAGGGCGGCGTTCAGCACCTGCGGCCCGGCCGGCGAGGCAAGGATCGCCGCCCCGCTTGCCGAGCCGGGCACGATGAGCAGCTCGTTCCACGCTCCGGGCGCCTCGGCCGCCATCCGCCGTGCGTCCGCGGCGGCTGCCTCTCCCTGCGAGGCGATGAACAGCTTGGGGAACGCGCCGAGCCTCGCGGCGTCGCCCCGTGCCGAGATGGTGATGACCTGGTCGATGGATCCGCGGTCGTCTCGCCCCAGCTCGAGCACCGCATCGGCCCCGCGCCCCGCCCCGATCAGCGCCACGCGCAGTGCGCCGCGGGACTTCAGATAGGCGATCGCCGCCCTGACGCTTGCCCCATCGGTAGGCTCCACAGCGAGCACCGCCATGCGGTCGGCGGCTATCGCCCGGGCGGCGGGTTGCCAGATCGCGGCGCTGGCCCCCGCGTCATGCACGAGCACCACGCCATAGCTGCCCGAACCCCAGGCCATCGCTCCGCCGCCATTTGGAAGCCTGACCGCATGTCCCTCCGCGGCCGCAGTCGTCCCGCTGGCGGTCACATCGGTCTGGCCCGCGCTGCAGGCGCCCAGGAGGATCGCGCAGATCAGCAGGGATCGGCTCAGAAGGCCCATCGGCCGGCCGCGAACTGGGTGGCGAAGAACCCGAACAGGAGCAGGCTCGCGATGCTCAGCCCGGCCAGCACCACCGGTCGTCGTGCCAGCACCGCGAACCACACAAACAGCGGAAACAGCGTCAGCGAGTAGCGTGGAACGGACATCACGAAGGCGGTCGAGGTGAAGAGCAGCCAGTTGCCGGTCATCCACACGAACCAGCTCGGCCGGAAGCGGAAGGCTGCGTACACCGTCCCCGCCAGCCCCAGACCGATGAACAGCAGCTCCATCCAGCCGAGCATCAGCGAGTCGCTCGGCGTGCGGCCGGTGATGCTGCCGACCACGCCGCCGATCCCTTCCCACGGCCAGGCCAGCGACTTGAACCAATGCTCGTTTTGGATCCGCAGGAACGCGAGCGGGTTGCCATAGATCGCCAGGTTGAGCGCCAGGTAGCCGGCGAACCCCACTCCAACGAGCCCGATCGCCAGCCATTTAGCGTGCAGCCGCCGCGCCGGATCGCGGTACCACTGGTCGCCCGCCTCGGCGATGAGCGCCGGAATCAGGACCAGGCCGTTGATCCGCGCGAGCGCGGCGAGGCCGCCGAGGATGCCGGCCAGCCACCATCGGTCGCGCCGTGCTGCCAGGAACGAGCCGAGCACCAGGGCCAGGAACAGGCCCTCGGTGTAGCCGATGTGCAGGAAGTAGGCGGTCGGGAAGATGAGTACGAACCACGCGGCGTACCGAGCGGTGCGCATCCCGAACTCCGCAGCCACCAAGTGGTACAGCAGCGGTGCGACGAACAGCGAGGCCACCGTGCTCACGATCAGGACCGATGTCAGCGGGTCGCGCAGGACCGCGAAGATCGGCGTCGCCAGCCACGGGAAGAGCGGGAAGAAGACGATGTACAGCGGCAGGTCGCCGGGGTAGACGGACCGATAGCCGTCGGGCCCGACCAGCATCCCTGGGTCGGCGGCCCGATAGCCGAACACCACCAGGTCGAGGTAGTGCGGCGCGTCCCATCGGTTCCAGAGCGCGACCATGTCGCCCGGCGCGGTGATCGCGGAGTTGGCGATGACCGCGGCGGCGGCCACGCCCAGCAGGAGCAGGACCGGCTTGATCAGGAGCGTCAGACCGATAAGCTCCAGGTCGGTCCGGCTTGGCGCCCGCATCCGCGGAGTGTACGGCCGGCCGGAGGGACGGCCCTCTAGCTTCCGGCCCTGTCGGTTCCGGCCCTCTCGGTTCCGGCCCTCTCGGTTCCGGCCGTCAGCCTTCCTTTACCCGCCGGTTGGACCGGGTCGGCGGCTCGCTGCTACCATTCGGCTTCGGTCTGCGGGCCCACGGTCGGGGCGTGGCGCAGTAGGTAGCGCGCGTCGTTCGGGACGACGAGGTCGGAGGTTCGAGTCCTCTCGCCCCGACCACTTCGATTTCTCCCGGAGGCCGCCGGAAGCCCGCGTGCGTCGGCCTCCGGGGTGGCCTCGATCACGATCCGATCGGGCCCAAACACCCGCCACCGCGCGAAGAGGCTCTCGGCGAGGGCCTTCCGGGAACACCAGCCCCTCGACCCCACCTAGCTCCTCCCTGGCGCAGGCGCGCCCAATCCCCCGCGCGCGGTCGTCTCATGAGCTGACCTCGATGATCATCGTCAGCCCACCGCCGCCCTGCTCCTCGACGTTGTCGTTGGTCGTGTGGTGGTTGATATGACAGTGGAGGAGCCACTTGCCCGGTTCGCGTGCCGTCCAGATGACGTCGTAGCGCTCGCCGGGCCCCACGTTGACGGTGTCTTTCTGGATCTGTGCCGACGCCGGCATCGGAACGCCATCGGTCGCGACAATGGTGAATGGCCCGCCGTGGATGTGCATCGGGTGGATGAACCCGCTGTTGGTACCGATAAACCGGACGCGGATGCGGTCCCCGACCTTGGCACGCACCGTCTGGGTGGAGGGAAACGCCTTGCCGTTGATCGTGAAGAAGTTCGGCTGCGCCCCGTCCATCGGCATCGCCGGGAAGGTGTAACCCTCCTTCTCGAGCCACTCCTGGAGCTGGATGACAACCTCCAGATCGGCCCGCGGTTCGGTCGACGGATCCCTTGGGTCGATGATCAAGGCGCCGTACAGGCCGAGGGCCTGTTGACGGTCGGCGTGATCGTGCGAGTGGTAGAAGAAGGTACCGGCCTGCTGCACGGTGAACTCGTAGGTGAACGACGCTCCGGGTGCGATCGGAGCCTGGGTGATTCCCGCCGGTCCGTCCATCGCGTTCGGGACGACGAGGCCGTGCCAATGGATGGTCGTCGATTCGGGGAGCCGATTGGTGACGTTGAAGCGCACCCGATCGCCTTCGGTGACGCGGATCCGCGGCCCGGGTACCTGCCCGTTGACGGCGTAGGCCATCACTCGCTCGTACGGCAGGATGTTCCACTCGATCACCGAGATCGTGAAGTCGTAGACCTTGACGCCGTTATCGATGCGCGCCTCGAGCGGCTGATCGCCGCGCGCATCGACCGGCGCGCGATAGCTGACTGTCCGCGGGTCGATGGCCGCCATGTCGCGCATCGCCTGACCTGGCGTGTCGCGAGTCATGGTCATCATGGGCGGCATCACCGCACCGCCGACGTCGCGGGCTCCAAGCGCCAGGTTCACGGTCGCGGCGGAGAACAGCACCCCGGCCGCGAGGGCGACCATCGACAGCAGACTGACCGCGACGAGCTGCGCACGGGTGACGCCAAAGGCGCCCTCGTCACGCTCAGCGGCCTTCTCGCGGGCCGAGCCGGCACCCTTGGGTTTCCGGTCGCCAAGACCATGGTCCATGCCGTCCATCACGACCCCCGCCCCGCCGCCGCTTGGGGCGCCGTGCGTCGGCGATTCGACGCACGCTCGACGCCGTCCGCCTGTCCACCCCGTCCGAGCGCCCGTTGTGTGCCCATCCCGTGCTTCAGCCGCTTGAGCACCATCCAGACGTTGATCGGATAGGCGACCGCGAAGCCGATGAGCACTGCCCCGGACATCGCTCCCCAGAAGGCCAGGTTCGTCGGTTCCATCGCCCGCATGTCGCGACCCATCATCAGGATCGCCATCGCCGGAAACATCCCCGCCATCACGAAGTTCATCGACAGCCATTCGGGCAGGATGGTCTGGCGAAGGGCGGCGATGTACGAGCCGCCCATCATGTCCTTCATGAACAGGGCCTGGAAGATCAGCAATCCGAAAGCGAACCCGGCAGCATATTCGATGACGAAGTCGAGGCCCATCGGCAGGCCGAGCAGCCCAGTGATCGTCGCGGCGGCGATGATGCCGGTGGCATCGCCGGCCAGGCAATGAATCGTGGATCCGAGGCCCTGCTTCCAAAGGGGCGTGACGAAGCGCTCATGGGTTCCAGGCTGTGGCTCCTTGCACGACAGGACGTACAAGACCAGACCGACCGGACCGATGTAGGCCGTTACGAGCACCCAGCCCCACTTCATCACCGTCAGCTCCGGGTTGTTGCGCCACGCATCCCAGCCGACGTACGCCACCGACGCCAAGGTGATCGCCAGCCATCCGAGCAGAACCAGGTCGACGAATGGGAAGGGCCCCCATGGCCCGAGTCGGATATCAGTCATCCCATCTCCCGATGTTCCTCACCGAAGCCCAGCTTGGCTGCTAGACGCTCCAACGATTCTGCTCCACCTTGACCTGCAGGGAACAGTTTGGTACGGCGATAATCAACGCTTGACGGCGATCGTCGACCCCTCCAGTGGAACCGCGCATGCGCACCCAGAGGATTGACCTCGACAGGGCCGATCTGCCCGATGCACAGCGTGTCCTCACGCCGGATGCGCTCGACTTCGTGGCGGCCCTGCACCGCGAGTTCGATCCGCGTCGGCGGGAGCTCCTCGGACGCCGTGCGCAGCGCCGGCAGCGATTCCAGGCCGGCGAGACGCCCGACTTCCTGAGCGAGACCAGCTCGGTTCGCTCCGATCCCGCTTGGCGTGTGGCTCCTACGCCCGCCGACCTCGACGACCGGCGGGTCGAGATCACCGGACCGGCCGAGCGCAAGATGATGATCAACGCGCTGAACTCCGGTGCCCGCGTCTTCATGTCCGATTTCGAGGATGCCTTGTCCCCCACCTGGGGCAACGTGATCGCCGGCCAAGGGAACGTGATCGACGCGGTGCGGGGCACGATCGCCTTCGAATCGCCCGAGGGCAAGTCGTATCGGCTCAATCCGCAGACCGCCACGTTGGTGGTGCGGCCCCGCGGCTGGCACCTGCCCGAGGCGCACATGCGCGTCGACGGCGAGACGGTATCGGGCAGCCTGTTCGACTTCGGGCTCTTCGTGTTCCACAACGCCCGCGAGCTGCTGGAGCGGGGCAGCGGACCGTATCTCTACCTGCCCAAGCTCGAGAGCCACCTCGAGGCGCGGCTCTGGAATGACGTCTTCCTGGCTGCCCAGGACCGGCTCGGCGTGCCCCGAGGCTCGATCCGGGCCACGGTGCTGATCGAGACCATCCTGGCCGCGTTCGAGATGGAGGAGATCCTCTACGAGCTGCGCGACCACGCGGCGGGCCTCAACGCGGGGCGCTGGGACTACATGTTCAGCATCATCAAGCAGTTCGGGCGGCGGTCGGACTTCGTGTGGCCCGGCCGCTCCCAGGTGACGATGGCGGTTCCGTTCATGGTCGCCTATACCGATCTGCTGGTGCGCACGTGTCACGCCCGGGGCGCGCACGCCATCGGCGGCATGGCGGCGTTCGTGCCGAACCGCCGCGACGCGGAGGCCACAGAGCAGGCGCTGCAGAAGGTGCGCGAGGACAAGCTGCGCGAATCCGGCCAGGGGTTCGACGGCACGTGGGTCGCCCATCCCGACCTGGTCGGGGTGGCCACCGACATCTTCGACCATGCGCTTGCCGACCCGGAGGGTGAAGGCTCCGGCCCGCTGAACCAGAAGCACCGCCTCCGTGAGGACGTGAAGGTGGCCGCCGCGGACCTGCTCGACTTTGGGGTGCCGGGCGGGACGCTCCGCGAGCAGGACCTGCGCAGCAACCTGAGCGTGGCGCTCCAGTACATCAATGCGTGGTTCGGTGGCAACGGCGCGGCGGCCATCTTCAACCTGATGGAGGACGCCGCGACGGCCGAGATCGCGCGCTCCCAGCTGTGGCAGTGGGTTCAGCGGCAGGCGACCCTGGACGACGGGCGCTCGGTGACCGCGGACCTGTATCGGACCCTCCATGGCGAGGAGCTCGCGAAGCTCGGCGGGTCCGGTGAGGGGCGATTGGACGCCGCCTCGAAGCTCCTGAGGAGGATCGTGCTCGAGTCGGAGTTCACCGAGTTCATGACAGTGCCTGCCTACGAGCAGCTCCGCGCGTTCGAGACCGATGCCTGACGCGGCTACCATGCAAGGTATCGGCGAAGGTCTGAAGTGGCTGGGCTTCGTCGTGGCCGGCCTCGGCATCGCGGGCATGGTGGCTGGAATGATCAGCCAGGAGCCGCAGTGGAGCCTTGGCGCCGCGCCGTCGGCGCGTGCAACAGCGCTCTGCCAAGGGCCAGCCACAACGCGACGAGCCCGCATACCGCCGCGGACGACAGCAGCGCGCCGGGCGGCCCCCACGCCTGGAGAGTGGCGCCACTGAGGCTGTCCACGACGCGCTGCACCACGGCCAGGCCGTACCACGTCAGCACCAGCCCGCGCGTGACCGGGTCCCGAAGCCGAGCGGAGTCGGCTGCGGCGATCAGCAGGCCGATGCCGACCAGTGCCGGCACGTGGTTCCAGAACGAGTTCTTCGGGGCGGCAATCACCGCCGCCACGAGCGTAAACCCGATCGCCAGCCAATACCCCTGACGGGTACTCAGCCGATCGCGCGCGCGCCAGAGCGCGGCGGTGGTGACGAGCGCAAACAGTCCGAACAGGATCCAGGCGGCGATGCTCGGGTCGAGACCGCGAAGGAACGGAACGGTCCGCTCGTTGCGAACCGTCAGCCGAGAGATCAACCCGTTGAGCGATTGATTCGTCCAATACGGGTCGGGGCTGCCGAGCTCGGCGAGCCGACCTGCGCCCCCGAGGCCGAATGGCGCCACCACGAGCGCCGCTGCCAGCGCTCCGCCTGCGCCGGCGAGGATGCCCGCCAGTGCGTGGGATCGACGCGCCAGACCGGCCGGCAGCACCAGGGCGAGCGGCGCGATCTTGACGATCCCAGCGGCTCCGATGGCGATCCCACCCCACCAGTCGGCTCGGGTATCGGCGTCAAGCCAACGCCTGACACCAAAGGCCAGCGCGCCAAACACGAGGAGGTTCGCCTGACCGAAGAACAACGATCCGGCAACCGGCGGGTACAGGCCGGCCAGGAGCGCGATGACCAGCGTCCACGGAAGACCAACGGCAACCAGGCGCCTGTCACCAACCCAGCTGGCAACCGCCCAGCCAAAGACCAGGATCGAAGCGATGGTGAAGAGGCTGGCCGCGAACGCGAATGGCAGCGCACTCAACGGAATCATCAGGACGGCAAACGGCAGCGGGTAGGAGTAACCGGTCCCTGCCTGAAAAACCACGCCCTGGTGTGACCCCAGGCGGACGAGCGCGGTCAGGTCGTATGGCGTGTGCCCCGCGGCGACCAGCCTGCCGACGAGCCAGTAAGAGGCGAAGTCGTTCCACAACCCGTGTCCGCCCTGGCGGATGCCCTCGAGCACCAGTACTGCCGGCCCGACCATCGCCGCGAGTGCCAGAGCCAGGCGCGAATTGAGGACCGCGTGCTTGGGGCCGGTCACGGACCCTGCATCCCGAGGACGAGCCAATAGCCGGCAGCAGGGTTGACCTTCAATGGGCGGACGACCACAGATCCCACCCGCCTCGGGGTCATGACCTCGATCGCGGTGAGCACCTTGAGGCGGGGATCACCCAATCGGTCGTGAAACACGATCTGACCGGCAATCGGAAACTGGCGTCCCGGCTCGACTCCGGCGTTCAACCCGACCTGCAGCCAGGACAGGTCGGTGTCCACCACCGCGCGAGGCAGGAGCGGCAGCGGCACCGACAGCCGTACGGACGGTAGTCGCCCGACACCCGCCGCGCCGGAGGGTGCGGCCAGCGCGGCACGGATCAGCGGCAGGCTGGTGGCGAAGTGATCGGAGAGCGCGAGGTGGGTCGCGAGGGTTGATCGAACCCGCGGGTCGAAGGACGCGAGCGGCCATCCGAGAGCGATGGCGACCAGCCCACCCAGCGTCATTGCGGCCACCGCCCGGAGGATCCGCGGGACGCCCACGCTGCGGACGCGCATCGCCACCAGCGACAGGCGCTCAGCGATGGCCGCGGCGCCAAACCCGGCGGCGACGATCAGGGCCGCGTCGATCAGCAGGAAATACCGGTCCGAAACGTAGATATGCCGGGCGGCGAGGAGCACCAGCAGCCCCGACACTCCGAGGCACAGGCCGATGAGACCGATGGCCAGCGCTCGGCTGCGCCCTCGCGCCAGGCGCACGATGCCGACCGCGCCCAGGATCAGAAACCCGATCTCCTGGACGCCGTGCCCGGCGAGCGCAGCCACCATCCCTCCCGGCGCAAGGATCGGCGAGCGCGTGGTGGCCGAATAGCGGTCGGCAATCTGTGCCCAGTACATCGGGTCGCGGATCAGGATCCAGTCGTGGATGAGCATGATCGGTATCGCCAGGGTCGGGATCAGCGGCACAAGCCAGGCGGCCTCTGGTGGCCGCCTGGCGGGTGGGTGTCGCGTCGACGCCCAGGCCAGTGAAGCGACCGCGACCGGGACGAGCGCCAGCGACTCGATGCGGGCCAGCGAGGCGAGCAGGATGGCCACGCCGGTGAGGCCGTATCGCGGCCGTGCACTGGTGACGGCCAGCGCGGCAAGCGCCAGGCCGAGGAGCGCCCAGGCGACGGCGAGCGACAGGCCGGCGTCGATCCACAGGCCGCCCGACGTCCCGAAGGCGACCGCGACGAGCCCCGCAGCGAGCCAGCCATCCAACCTCGCCGCGACGTACGAGGCGATCGCCGCCGCGGCCGCGAACGCCGCCAGGGTCGCCCAGGCGATGGGTCGCCAATCGCCGGTCAGCGCATAGAGGAGGCCATCCACGACCGTCAGCAGAGGCTTGGGCGTGGTGTTCAGGACTGCTTCGAGAAGACGGCCACTGGCCATCCGCTCGAAGTGGATGACGGATGCGGCGGTGTCGTAGGCGATCGCTGCGGTCTTGAACGGCCGGGCCAACTCGAGGCCGATTCCCAGTTCGGCCAATGCGACGAGCAGGAACGGCAGCTTCGGAGGCGAGCGGCGTTGCCCGTCACCAAGCGCCGAGCGTTTGGCGCCTGTCGCGTGCGGAGGCGCCTCGCGCGGTGCCGGCGTGGCAAACTCAGGCTCGCCCAGATTCGGGGGCATGTAGGCGGAGGGTAGCCGATGGCCGGGCTGACCAACCGCGCGGTGGTGGAGCGCTACCTGCGCGCAGTGCCCATGGACTATGAGACGCTCGCTGACCTACGCCACCCCGACTTCGTCGAGGAGTGGCCTCAGAGTGGCGAGCGTATCCGCGGTCACGACGCCCACCGACGGATTCACGAGAACTATGCCGGCGGGGCACCCCGGCCGAACCCGATCGGCGTCGTGGGCGAGCAGGATCGCTGGGTGGTGACGCCGAGCTACACGGTCCTCGGCATCGTCGGCGCCGGCGAAGAGTTCACGACCCTCGGCCTCGGATCATATCCCGACGGCAGCGCTGCGTACGTCGTGTCACTCCTTCGGCTGCGGGATGGAAAGGTCGCGAAGGCGACGACGTTCTTCGCTGCGCCGTTCGAGGCTCCCGCATGGCGTGCCGGCTGGATCGAGCGGATGTCCGATGCTGAACGGCGCGAGGTGCTGAAGTGACTGCGGCAGGCGTCAGGGTCATGCACGCCGACGATGGGGACGCCTTTGACTTCCGCGGCGCGCTGATTCGGCGCAAGGTATCGGCGGCGGAGACGATGGGCCGCTGGATGTTGACCGTCGGTAGTCAGCCTCCCGACTTCGAGAACTCGCCGCACATCCATCGCCACGAGCCGGAGGCGTTCTTCATCCTGGAAGGCGACTATCAGTTTCACACCGCCGAGGGCGACGTCGCCGCGGGGCCCGGTTCGCTCGTGTACATCCCGGCCGGCGCGCTTCACGGATTCCGCTCAGGGCCGGCCGGGGGCCGGCTGCTTGCGATCTCGCCGGCGGCCTTCGACGGATACTTCGAGGAGATGCGCAGCCTGTTCGCATCCGGAACCGATACGCCACGGGCCATGGCGGCCGTGGCACTCGCGCATGACATGGACGCCTACCCGCCCGACGAGGGGTAGCGGCGTCCCGAGACGTTCTCTGTCGCATGCTCGGTCGATCGAGTTCGGCGCCGCGCCGACAGGTCGGCGGCCCAGATCGCCAGGAAGCCCGTGCGGTGTTTGTAGCTGCGCATCTGAGATGCCGCGGCGGCGGGACTCACCCGTAACTCCTGGGCGGTGGCGTCTAGTGTGTGACGGTCGCCAACATCGCAGCCTGGAGCGGACCAACTGACCGACCGGCTCGTCTCGGATCTGCGCGCCCACCGACCCGCCGCTCTGGAGGAGCTGCTTGCGACCCACGGCCGCCAGATCCAGGGCGTGGCGTACTTGATATTGCACAGCTGGGCTGATGCCGAGGAAGTTCTGATCGATACGATGATGGCGGCCTGGGAGCAATCGCGGCAGCTTCGCGACCCCGGGGCACTCCGCCCGTGGCTGCTGCGCATTGCGGCGCGCAAGGCACTCAGCCGCGGGCGCCGGTCGCGCGCGGCCGACCCGCTGCCGCTCCACGCCATCATCCTGTCGGATCCAACGAATCGAGTCAGCGAGCGGTTGGCCGTCAGCCAGGCCGTTCGCGAGTTACCGCCGAGAATGAGGGCAGCGGTCGCCCTGCGTTACTACGGCGACCTCACGGTCGACGAGGTCGCGAAGGCACTCGGCCGCAGCCCGAATACCGTGAAGAGTGAGTTGCGGGTCGCGCTGATCAAGCTGCGCGGAACGCTTGGCGGCGATACGGACCGGTTGCGGTCATCGCATGCGCCCTGACGATCCCGAGGCCCGGCTTCGGGAGCGCCTTCACGCGGAGCTTGACCATGCGCCGGTGAGCGTTGATGCCACCGTCCTTCGCGAGCGCCTGGCCGCTCGCCCGGCGGGGTGGTGGCGCAACCATGCGTTCGCCGGTTCTCTAGGGCTGCTGGCGGGAACCCTGGCCCTGATCGTTGCGGTGGCCTCGGTTGGCCTCTCCCTCGGCCCGCGACTGCTGCGCCCTGCCTGGCCGGCCGCGGCGCCGTTTCAGATCCCGCCGCACCTGATGGTCGTGGCTCCCGTGGCGTCCCCCGCGCCCGCGGTGTCCGGAGCGCCCAGCGGGTCGGGAATGCGTGGCCGACTAGTCCAGCCGAACACCCTGGCCGATGTCCCAGACACTCCCACCTTCAACTTGGGTGAGCACTACGTTAGCGCGCTCAGCCCAAACGGCCGGCTGCTGGCGATCGTGCGGTGGCCCACTAACGGAACGATGAGGGGCGGCGAGTTGCACCTGGTTGATCTGAGCTCCGCGGAGGACAGGGACACCGGGGTGCGGATCGACGGCGACGTTTCCGCCCTGAACTTTGTCGCGAATGCGAGCGCACTTATCTGGCTTCAGGCACGCACGCCCCCCTACAGCGACTGGCAGCTCATGCGATATCGAATCGGAGGGGCCGTTACGAGGGTCGCAACGCTTCCGGCCGGCTACTCGCCGTGGGAGAGTCGGTTGCTGCCGACCGGGGATCTGGTCCTGCTCGTGTCCACAGCAGGCTCCACCGCCTACACACAGGGCACGCCGCACGTCGTCTTCCTCGACGGGGGCGGCCAGCTGCGCAACGATCTGGCGTTGCCCACCGTTCTCGTTGGGCAGAGACCGCTTCCCGATGGAACGTACAGGGACGACAGACCAGGGCTGGCCTGGGATCTGCGCGACGGCTGGTTGTACATCGCACATGCCGAGGCGGATGTGGTCACCGTCATCGACCTCGCGCGCCGTGCGATCAGCTCGGAGATCGATGCGCGACCGCGGGCGTCAGCCTGGCAGCAGGTGCTGGGCATCGGAATCGCCGTCGCCAAGCTCCAGCCGGGCAACACCCGTGCGGCAGCACTCAGCGCCGATGGATCACGCCTCTACGTCGTCGGGTCGCGCCAAGAAATCGTCGGCTCGGGCTCAGCGGCTGTCTACCGGCGAAGCCCCCTGGGCGGCTTTGTCCTCGATACCGGCCAGCGGACGCGGTTGGGTGACATCTCGTTAGCGGTCGACGGCGTGTGGGCCGCGTCGGATGGAAGGCTCCTGTTTGCCGGAAGTCGGGAGGAGGAAGTCAGCAATCAGCCAGGCACCAGTCGGACGGAAATTCTGGTTACAGACCTTGCCTTGACGGTTGCGGCGCGAGCCGTTCTGCCGGACGGGTCAACCGTGATCGGACCCTCCCGCGACGGAACGCGCGTGTATTTCTCGACATGGAACTCGGCGGCATCGACCGTCACCAGCCTGAGGCTCGGCGATCTCGGCCAGGCGCGCACCGTGCCGGGCCAGTGGCTCGATCCATGAGTACGATCCGAGGCGGGAGCGTGCTGCCGGGGATCGGTTATGTCAGTCTCCGGTTTGGCGGACAGCACTATGGTCGGCGCATCTCTCCAGAACGGTGAGCGCTCTCGCGCAACCGGCCGGCACTCCTCTGCCTCGATGCCGCGGTTCTGAGGCGGGTCCTCGGTCAGCCGACGGGCGCGGAGGGCGGCCCCGGCCCATCGGTTGCCTCCCAGCGCCGAAGAGACGCTCGGCAACCTCGCCGGCCGAGGTCATCGGGATCGAGGGGTAGGCCGCGCGAACCGATGCGCCGTCCAGCGTCATGTCGCCTGAGTCCATCACCACGGCCGTGGCGATCTGCCCGGCGCGCATCGGGTCGAAGGGGCGCAGGGCAACGGACAGGACCCTCATGACCGGAGTGGGCGCGTGAGAGACCTTCCCCGTCAAGCCGGTCACGCGCTGGACGATGGCAACCAGCTCGTCGAGCGTCAGGTTCTCCGGGCCGGGGACCTCGATGCTGCGCCCTCGGAGCGACGGATCGGTGATCGCGAGCTCCACGAAGCGGGCGACGTCGCCTGCCGAGACGAAGTTGATCGGGTTGCGGCCGCGCCCAAACACGAGCGTCTTGCCCTTCTCGACGAGTGGACCGCCGACCAGGCCGAGCCACGTCTCGAGGTACGCGCTGGGCCGAATGATCGTCCAAGGCACGCCGCACGCCCTGACCGCCTCTTCCGCGGCGTGCTTCATCCGAAACAGCTCGATCGGATGATCAGCCGATGCGCCGGAAACCGAGAGCAGGATGAAGTGCTCGACCCCAGCGACCTGCGCCGCTTCGGCGAGCGTTCGGTTCGCCTCGAGGTCGACCAGTCGGACGCCGCCCTTCGATCCGAAGCCGCTGATGGCGGAGACGACAACCGACGCGCCGCGAAGTGCCCGGATTGCCTGATCGCGCTTGGCGATATCGGCCTCCCCCACGTCCACCCCTGCCAGCCTGACCCGGGCGGACGTGGCGTTGCGGGTGATCACCCGCAACGGGATGGCGCGCGCCTGCAGGACCGCGACCAGCAGCGGGCCGAGCGTCCCCGTCGCACCGACCACGGCGATCATCGTTCGGTCGCCCGGGCGGGTGCCATCGTGAGATCGCCACGCTTGATCGCCGTGCGGAGGCGATGCTCGACGGCTTCCGCCGCCTCGTGCGTGGTGTGCTGAGCGATCATCGGTAGTGTCTCCGCTTCCAGGCAATGGGAAGATGTGTCATACTGGGAGAGTAATGACTAGACTATGAGCCTGATGGATACGGATGCACCTGTCAAGCGTTCATACCGATCGCCGCTGCGCGCCTTACAGGCACGGGCCACGCGACAGGCGTTGATCGAGGCGGCCTCACGGCTCTTCGTCGACCGCGGGTACGGCGCCACCTCGATTGATGCCATCGCCGACGCCGCCGGGGTGAGCCGCGCGACGGTCTTCACCGCGGTCGGCGGTAAGCCCACCCTGCTCAAGACGGCCTACGACGTCGCGCTCGTCGGCGACGATCTACCGATTTCGATGTCCGATCGCGCGGGTTCCAGGGCGATCGCCGCGGAGCCGGATGCGCATCAGTTTCTCGAGCGGTACGCGGGACTCGTGACCGACATCAATGAGCGGCTGGCCGCGATCTGCGAGGCGATCCGAGGAGCCGCCACCGCGGACCCCGAGGTGCGCCCGGTCTGGGACAAGATCCAGGAGGAGCGGCGGATCGGCGCTACCAACGTGGTGGCGATGACGGCCGCCAAGGGGCCGATGCGTCCCGGGATCGATCACGCCGCTGCGGCGGACGTGGTCTGGGTGCTGATCGATGCCGGCCTCTACCACTCCCTGGTCAAGCTCCGCGGCTGGCCCGCAGACCGATTTCGAGAGTGGCTTGCCGCCGCGCTGACGCGAGAACTGCTGCCGACGAGGTAGCGTGGGCTTGGGGCTGTGTTCCAACCAGGCAGACCAGGACAGCCCCGCAACCTGAAGGCCAGCCGCCCAGCGCCCGCTTTGCGCCGCTGTTAACACGAGCCACGTAAACTCGCGGGCCGATGCCAGCCACGACCTCGACGACCGATCGGCCGGCCCTCCGACCCGCACGCCGCCGCAGGCCGCGGGTCGAGCAGCGCTACCTGAACCGGGAACTCTCCTGGCTCGACTTCAACGAGCGCGTGCTGGCCCTTGCGGCTGATCACCGGATTCCCCTTCTCGAACGCGTCAAGTTCAGCTCGATCTTTGCCAGCAACCTGGACGAGTTCTACCAGGTGCGTGTTGCGGGCCTGCGGCGGCAGATTGCTGCGGGCCTGGTCATGACCCGCTCCTCGGATGGGCTGACCGCCGGAGAGCAGCTGGCCAGGATCGCAGAGCGGGTCGAGCTCCTCGCGGCTCGGCATGCCCGCCTCTTCCTTGACGACATCGGGCCGGCACTGGCGAGCTCGGGGATCCGCATCACTCGCTGGGCGGACCTGAGCGAGGAGGAGCGCCACACGCTCGAGGCCGTCTTCGACGAGCGCATCTTCCCGGTGCTGACCCCCCTCGCCGTCGATCCGGGGCACCCCTTTCCGTACATCTCGAACCTGTCCCTCAACCTGGCGGTGGAAGTCACCGATCCTGACGACGGGGAGGCGCACTTCGCCCGGGTCAAGGTGCCGCCGCTGCTCGGCCGGTTCGCAAGTCCCGGCGAGGGCGTCTACGTCCCGCTCGAGGACGTCATCGCCGCGAACCTGGGGCGCCTGTTTCCTGGGATGGGCGTGGTTGAGCACCACGCCTTCCGGGTGACGCGCAATGCCGATCTGGACGTCGATGACGATGGTGCCGAGGACCTGCTCGAGGCGCTCGAGGACGAGTTGCGCAAGCGCCGCTTCAGCCCGGCCGTGCGCCTCGAGGTGGAGGAGAGCATGTCAGCCCACATGCTCGAGCTGCTCGTCCGTGAGCTGCTGGTTGCCGCCGCGGATGTCCAGAAGCTGCCCGGCCCGCTCAACCTGGGCGGACTGATGGAGCTCCACTCCGTGGACCGGCCGGACCTCAAGGATCCTCCGTTCCAGCCGGTCACGCCTCCGGTCCTCGCTCCCGTCGGCGACGATGAGCCGGACCTGTTCGCGGTGCTGCGACGCGGGGATGTGCTCGTCCACCACCCCTACGAGTCGTTTGCCACCAGCGTCGAGGCGTTCATCGAGCAGGCGGCCGATGACCCTCAGGTGCTGGCCATCAAGCAGACGGTGTATCGCACCTCGGGCAGCAGCCCGATCGTCAACGCGTTGGTCCGCGCTGCGGAGGCCGGCAAGCAGGTGGTGGTCCTGGTCGAGATCAAGGCGCGGTTCGACGAGCAGAACAACATCGCCTGGGCTCGAATGTTGGAGCGCTCCGGATGCCACATCGTGTACGGCGTCAGCGGACTCAAGACGCATGCCAAGCTGTGCCTTGTGGTCCGGGCGGAGGATCGACAGATTCGCCGCTACGTGCACATCGGCACCGGGAACTATCACTCGACCACGGCGCGGATCTACGAGGACGTGGGGCTCCTGACCGCCGATCCGCAGCTGGGCGCGGACGTCGGCAATCTCTTCAACTTCCTGACCGGGTACTCGCGTCACACGGCGTACCGCTCGCTGATCGTGGCGCCGCATGCGCTTCGCCGGCGCATCCTGGAGTTGATCAGGCGGGAGGCGCGCCTTTCGACTCCCGATGCGCCGGGCTACATTTGCATCAAGGCCAACAACCTCATCGACGAGCCGGTGATCGATGCCCTGTACGCCGCCTCCGCGGACGGGGTGCAGGTTGACCTCATCGTGCGCTCGATCTGTGCTCTGCGGCCCGGCGTGCCGGGGTTGAGCGACAGCATCCGGGTGCGAAGCATCCTGGGCCGCTTCCTGGAGCATTCGCGCATCTTCCAGTTTCGCAACGGCGGCGAAGCGGAGGTCTACATCGGCTCAGCCGACCTCATGCACCGCAACCTCGACCGTCGCGTGGAAACGGTGGTCAGGGTTGATGATCCTGACGCCAGCGGTCGGCTGATCGCCCTTCAGGCGCTGGCGATGCGTGACAATGCGGCGGTCTGGACGCTGGACGGGGACGGGCGGTGGTCCCGCGTGCAGCGCCGTGAGGGGGAGCCGCGGGTCGAGATGCAGAGCGAGCTGATCAGGCATGCCGGCCAACGTGCGTGACCGCAAGGTGACGCTGGCGGTGCCCGGCACCTTCATCCTGCCGGACCTGACCGATGACGGCGTCGGCGCGACCCAGGTCCGCGACCTGCCCGGGCGCGACCTGGTCAGCACTTATCACGACACCGCCGATCTCAGGCTGGCACGCGCCGGCGTGATGCTCCGCCACCGAGCCGGCGACGAGGCCGGACCGCCGTGGACTCTCGAGCTTCCGGCCTCGCCCGGAGACGAACCGGCGCGTGCCGAGCTGCGCTTCGCCGGCA
>QHBO01000043.1:33301-100160 GCA_003243965.1 Chloroflexota bacterium | reverse complement strand
GGGGACTCGAACCCCTGACCCCCGCGATGCGAACGCGGTGCTCTCCCAGCTGAGCTACATCCCCACGCGGGTGAACGGCAAGGCGGGGAGTATACCAACCGACTCGCCGCCGCTCTTGACCGAGGTTTCCCCCTCTTCCCCGGGATCATCGGCATGGTGGTCCTCTTCTCGGCCATCTTCAGCGCGATGAGCTGCTCGCGTTCGGCGTCGCGATGCTGCTGATCGCGATCCGCAACTTCCGGGTCAGGGATTGACGAAGGCGGTTGTAATCGAACGGATGTTCGAAATATACTGACCGATGTGATCGCCGACGCGCCGGCCGTCCGTCCCTTCCCCGAGCTCTTGGAGGAGCTCCGGGCGCATGGGGTGCGACGGGGGATCGGACCGATGCCGGCGCAGCCGATGGCACCGCCGGTCTCCACCGGACAGCCCGGTCTGGACGCCGCGCTGCGGACCGGCGGCTGGCCGCGCGGGGCGCTCGCCTTTCTTCACGCGCCCACCGGCCTCGGCGCCACCACCCTCGCCCTCGGGTCGCTGGCCGCGTGCCAGGCGGCAGGTGGGCTGGTGGCATACGTGGACCTGGAGGGAAGCTTCGACGCGGCCACCGCCGCGGCGCTGGGGGTCGATCTGCGCTGGCTGCTCGTGGTGCGACCCTCGGACCCCGCGGAGGCGGTGGAGCTGGCCGCGTGGCTGGCGCGGAGCCGCCTGCTGGATGCCTTCGTCCTGGACCTGCACGGCGCGCGCGTGGCTCCCCGGACGGCTCTCGACCGGCTCCCCCAGCTCCTGGCGCGCACCGGCAGCGTGGCATTGGCCGTCGCCGATCCGCCGCTCGACAACCCGCTCGGACGGGCTGCCGGCGTTCGCGTCACGCTCCAGCGAAGTGGCTGGCTGGCGGTTGGGCGTGACCTCGTCGGGCAGCGAGTGGTGGCAGCGGTGGCGCGCCACCGCTGGGCACTTCCCGGCGGTCGTGCCGAGCTCGACGTCTGGTTCGCGGAGGGGCGCCGCATCGACGCGCTGCTTCGCGCGCGGGCTCACCTGGAGCCGATGCCCGCCGTGGTCGACACAGAGGAGCGCCCGGCGCTTCGCGTCCTCTCGGCCTGAGATGGAGGCATGACCCGACTCCTGGCCCTGGTATGGCCCACCCTTCGGACCGATCCGCTCCCCGGCGACGAGACGCGCTTGGAGGCGATCCTGGACCGGCTCGACGATCTCTCTCCGCGGGTGGAGGCGGTCGCACACGGGGTCGCGCTGGTCGACATCAGCGGCCTCGAGCCGATGTTCGGCGACGAACGGCGCGTCGCGGCCAGGGCGGTGGCGCTCTCCGGCGAGGTCCCGCGGGTCACTCGGGAATCGATGCGGATCCGCGCCGGAATCGGCGACAACCGGTGGCTGGCGCATCTCGCCGCGCGCATCGCTCGCCCGTCACGGCCCGGAGCGGCGGCTGCCTGCCACGTCTTCGCTCCGGGTGGCGGACGTGAGGCAATCGCGGAGCTGCCGCTCAGCCTCCTTCCCGCCGATCCGGCGACGCGCCAGCGGCTCACGCTCTTCGGCCTGACCGTGATGGGAGAGCTGGCGGCGCTTCCGCGCTCCGCGGTGGGCGGGCAGTTCGGCACCGTTGGCGAGCGTCTCCAGGCCTTGGCCCGCGGTGACGACCCACGACCGCTCGTCCCTCGGCGACGTCCGGAACGTGCCTTCCACCACGAGCCGCTCGATCCTGCCGTGGAGGGCCTGACCGCCATCGCGCTCGTCCTGCGGCAGAGCTGCGCGCGCCTCTGCGAGGCGCTCCGAGAACGATCGCTGGCACCGGGTCGGGCGAGCGTGGAGCTGTCGCTGGAGGACGGCGGGCCGCTGCGCGTGACACTCGGCTTTCCGCAGCCGGCCCTCGAGCCGGACTGGATTGCGCGTCTTCTCCTCGGGCGCCTCGAGGAGGCGACCCGTGCCGGCGCCGAGGACCAGCGGGAGGAGGCGCGGATCACCGCCATCGGGCTCACCTTCGATCGCCTCGCCAATCCTGGCGCATGGCAGTTGCCCGCCTTCGATCCGCAGGTGGGGCGCTGGGAGGAGCTGCGCTGGTCGCTGGAGCGCATCGAGGCGCGTTTCGGAACGGGACGCCTGTGGCGGTCGGTCGTCGAGCGCCCGGTGGCGGCCCTGCCGGATCGTCGCGGACGGCTGATCGGTATCGGTCTGGCGTGACCCGGCTGCACACCGATCATCCGCTGGTCCAGGTGGAGACCGATCTCGACGGTGTGCCGACCCTGCTGCGCCTGAACGGCGTGACCCACGGCGAGGTGGGGATCTGCAATCGCTGGCTGGTCGACGATGACTGGTGGCGGGAGCCGGTCGCCCGTCACTACTACAAGCTCGTCACCCGCGATGGGCTGCTGTGCACCGTCTACCTCGACGAGATCCGCGGCACCTGGCACCTGGAGCGCATCTTCGACTGAGTCCGCGACACGACCTTCCCGGCCGTGTGGCACCGCTCGTGCGGTGGGCAAGCGCATGACCGATCTCGACAACTACCCGTCGATCGACACCCCGGGGCCGACCAGCGGCGGCCCGCCCGAGCCGCGCACCACGCCACCCGGCGATACCGCTGACGACACCGGCTCCGCCGAGCCACACGCCTCCGAGCTGGATCTCCCCGGCCCGAACGACCCCGTCGCCTGGAGCTACGTGCAGCCGGGCACCGAGGTCGTCGACCCGAGCGGCAATCGCATCGGTCGTGTCGACGAGATGCTCGGCACCGATGAAGGCATCTTCCACGGCATCGCCGTCACTCCCGATGCGGGCGGTCGTCCCCGAATGGTGGCCGCCGACAGGGTTGCCCTGCTGACGCCGTCTCGCGTGCAGGTGACGCTCGACGCCGCCGGCCTCGAGTCGACCGAGGAGTACAGCGCCCCAGGCGGCTGACGCGGGTCGCCGCGACTACCATGCCGGCATGTACACCCCCGGCCCGCGCATCGACCGTCTCTGGCCGGAGCCGGCCCTGGGCCTGGAGCTCGAGGTCGCCCTCGGATCCCTGCGCCTGCCGCCGCCGGGGGGGCCGCGGCCCGTGGTGGGACTCAACATGGTCACCTCGCTGGATGGGCGAGCACAGATACGGGGAACGACCAGCGGTCTCAGTTCGCGAACCGATCGGAGGCTCATGCGCTGGCTGCGCGCGCCATACGACGCCGTGGCCAGCGGGGCGGGCACGCTGCGCGACAGCGGGCTGTGGCCCGGCGTGCCGCCCGATCTCGCCGACCTGCGCGTCCGCCGCGGGCAATCGTCGCAGCCGACAGAGGTGCTGGTCGCGGGCACCCGGCCGGTTCCGGTGGATGCGACCTGGTTCGGCCACCCGGCGCCCCGGATCGTGATCGTGGGTGCCACGAGCCCGCTTGCCGAGCCCGATGCACCGCCGCTTCCCGAAGGGACGGAGCTGCTCGTCGCCCCGACCGATCGACCCGCGCCGGGCTGGATCCTCGCCGCGCTGGCGGCGCGCGGGATCGGTTCGGTTCTGCTCGAGGGCGGCCCGACGCTCAACGCCTCCTTCCTCGCCGCAGACGCGCTCGACGAGGTGTACCTGACCATCACCGGCAAGCTGCTGGGGACCGACGCGCTGCGCATGATCTCGCCAGTGAGCGGCGGCTCGCCGTTCGCGGAACAGCCCAGAGCGGGCCGCCTGGTGAGCGTCCACCGCGCCGGGGATGAGCTCTACCTTCGCTATCGGTTCACGCCGGCCGACCCGCCGGACGAGGCGTGGCCGTGACCGGTCAGGCCGACCACCCGGCCGCTGCGCGGATCGGCCGGATCGGTGTCTGGGGTCATCTCGACTCGCTGGACGGCAACGCGCTGCGCGCCTACGTTCGGCGTGCCGACGAGCTGGGCTACGGCGCCCTGTGGGTGCCCGAGACGGTCGGCCGCGAGCCCTTCACGCTGTTGGCGCTGGCCTGCGGCGAGGCTTCGCGGATCGCCCTCGGGACGAGCATCATCTCGATCTGGGGCCGCGATGCGCAGGCGACCCGAATGGGCGCGATGACCCTCCAGGAGGCGTCCGGCGGGCGTTTCGTGCTCGGCCTGGGCGTCTCTCACGCGCACCTCGCCGAGCGTCTGCGGGGCCACGTCTACGAGAAGCCGCTGACCCGGATGCGCGAGTACCTGGCCGCCTATCGCGCCGCGATCTACCGGGGTCCCGGCAGCGAGCGCCTGGACGAGCCGCCGGTGCTGGTGGCGGCGCTCCGTGCGCGGATGCTCGGCCTGGCGGCGACCGATGCCGATGGCGCCTTTCCGTACCTGGTCACGCCGCAGCGGCTGGCCTGGATGCGGGATCGAATCGACGAGGCGGGTGCCGAGTCCACCGGGGCGCCTCCCGGAGCAGCTTCCCCAGACCGGCCGCTGCTGGCGGTGACCATGCCGTGCGTTCTGGAGCGCGATCCCACCGCGGCGCGCACCGCGGCACGCGCCTACTTGGCGCCGTACCTGCGCGTCCCGAACTACCTGGCGAGCTGGACGCAGCAGGGCTTCGACGCGTCCGACTGGGAGAAGCCGGGGAGCGATCGTCTGGTCGACGCCATGGTCGCCTGGGGAGACGCCGATGCCCTCCGCGCGCGCACCTCCGGCATGCGGGAAGCGGGCGCGGACCACGTGGCCATCATCCCGCTCGCGCCGGACGGCACCACGGAGCACCTCGGGGTGCTGGAGGCGCTGGCGCAAGCGACGCCCGATGGGACTACTCAGGGGCACACCGCGGCCGACTGAGCCATTTCGGCCGGTCGATGGCCGAACATCGCCGGAAGCTGCGGAGGTGTCCACGGACGGCGGCCGCCAGGGCCAACCGGCTGATCGCCCGCGGGACTCCCGAGGTCGGAGGGCGGTGACTGATATATTGACGACGTATCGATAAATGCTATCCTGATGTGGTTGGCTTGGCTTTCTCTTGGTGCTTCGGAGGGATCGGCCATGGGCATTCGCATTCACCGCGTGATCGTCGCCGGTCTCTTAGGTCTCCTGTTGACCCTCACGATCGCCGGATTCGCGCTCGCAGGGTATCCCACGAGTGTGTCTGCCTCCCCGGCAAGCCAAACCTCCTCGGGCTGTCCGCCACACGCCACCTGGACGGTGTACCTCGCGGGTGGCACCAGCGGTCCGTGGACTGTCACCACCAACTGGGGAGATGGCTACTCCAACGTCTTGTCAGTCTCAGGTTCGACCAGTTATACGCAAAATCGCACGTTCGCCGTCTGCGGCAACAATGTCTACCTAACGCAGAGCCGCAGGGCCAGCCGCGCCGGCGGTGGAACGAGCAGTTGGAGCTATACCTCCGTATATCTTCAGTACTAGCGGCTTACGCTAGAACCCGGGGCCACGGGCCTGCCGTGGCCAGCCCGTTACGCACCCGCACGTGACCCGACTGGCGTTACTCGGGCGTCAGGCGAGCCTAGCCCGGCGACTTCTGTTCGCGCGGCCCACGCGGGTTGTCGTCATGCTCGTGGGCGCCGCCGCCATAGGTCTCTCGGCGTCGGGATTGCTCCTCGCCGCCAACGGGCAACTGGCGACCGTTCGGCAGACGATCCAACAACGCTGGCGGGGAACGTATGACATTCTGGTGCGACCTAAGGGAGCCGCCGCGATGCGGCTGCCGGGCATCGGCGAAGGCGTGCCGTACTCGTTTCTAGGCGAGCCGGGTGCGGAGGGGATAAGTCGACGAGAGTGGCAGGAGATTTCGAGCCTGCCAGCCGTGGAGGTCGCCGCCCCGGTGAGTACGATCGGCTGGTTCACTCTTGGTGGTCCTCCCATGACCGTCGAGCTTGCGCGCGTCAAGCCAGGTGACCTGTTCCGTATCAATGTGTCGGTGCAGATCCGCGGACGCAGCGTGATGAACGCCAGTGCCTTCTTTGGAGTTGAGCGGGTGACACGGCGTCCATTGGGGGTGGGCATCAGCAACTACGCCTACGTTCCCGACGGGCGCACCGTTCTCTCGACGGGGCAATTGCCATCGACCTGGGGCCACGTGGTAGCGGTGGATCCGCCCGCTGAGGACGAACTGGTGGGGCTTCGACGGTATGTCAGGGGTGCACTCGACCGCGGACTGCGCCAAACGTTCGATTCCCAGTACAACCGCTCAGCCACGCAGTTACCAGTCGTAGTCGATGCTCGATCAACTGTTCCTGGCACGGTGTCCGTTCGCGTGACGCAGATCTCGGGCGTCCCGCCCGAGGCTGTCGGCGCTGCAGCAGACGCGGTGCCGAAACCTCGCGACACGCAAGGGCTGGCAGCCTATCGCCAGGCCACGATCACAGCGGCGCAGAAGGTCGTCAACGGAGCATCGCAGGCCACTCGGGCGAATGACACCGCAACGTTCGAAGCACTGGTGCCGCCCTTGCGGCCGGCGAGGGTCAGTCTCGGCGCGGACGGCAGGCTCACAGGAGCCGCGGAGTCCTATGCACCTGGGTACGGTGCAGAGCGCGCCGTCGTCCTCGTTGACGGTCCGCTCGACTATAGCCATGGCCCGGGCGATCGACTGCAACTGCGTCCGCTTGGGACCTGGGACAAGCTCGTTCGTCCCGCCCTGGAAGCGGCCACCGATCCTGGAAAGCTCGGGCCGAATCGGGCCAATGGTGCAGACGAGCCACTGTATCGCAATCTCAGGGTGCTCAAGCCACCGCCGTTCGTGCTCGAGCAGACAGGCTCGGTGGATCTAACAAGTATCGAAACCCGGCTAAACCGAACTGCGAACTACGTCCCCCTCGGCCTGTACGGCGTTGTGCCGCGGATGCTCGGCGGTAGGCCACTGCCTCCATCGCTGAATCCCGGTGGCCTCAACCCGCCGCCGCCGGTCGGCATCACCAACCTTGAAGCCGCCGAATTCGTGCGGGGCCCCCGGTTCATTGACGCTGTTCGGGTGCGCGTATCCGGGGTCCACGGTTACGACAAAGTGGCTCTGGCACGCATCGAAGACGTCGCGGCAGCCATCGTTGAGCGGACGGGGCTGCGAGTGGATGTCGTCGCTGGCGCTTCGCCGATCCTCTTGGCCGTCGACGTGCAGGGGATCGGTCCCCTCATCGAACCATGGACCACCCTCGGTACGGCTCCGGCTATCGAGAGTGCTGCAAGCGGAGCATCGCTCGCGATGCTCCTCGCGGCGATCGGTGTGGCTGTTGCCTACCTCATCGGTTTCGGTGCGTATCTCGCTGGGGACCAGCGTTCAGAATTCGCGACGCTGCGCTACGTGGGATGGCGTAAGCGAGAGTTACTCACGCTCGTCGCGCTCCAGGCTGCGATCGTCGCTGTGCCGAGCGCACTGCTGGTGCTTCTTATCACCGGCAGCCTGGAGGTCGCACTGGGCCAGCCGCCGTTCTCAGTTGGTACGGCGCTGCTGCTCGGCGCCATCTTGCTGGGCCATCTGGTAGCAGGCGGGCTGATGGCCGGCCCGCTTTCTGAACGCTTCGCCCGGGTCGGACCATCCCGGGGGAGGGGGCGCCTAGCTCCGGGGTTGCGGACCTCGGTCGCCGGGCTGGCTCTCGCCCTGATCGGGGAGATTAGGCTCCGCACGGCGCTGCTCATGTTGGCAATGGGCGTCGCGGTTGCCCTTGCTGGGATTGTCGGTCTGATCGGGACGGCGGGGGGCGGAGATCTTCGCGCCACCGTCCTAGGCCAGCTCGTGAGGGTGAAGATCGCTCCTTATCACTTTCTGGCCGCCGCCGGAGCCCTTCTCGCGGCGGCGGCCATCGTGCTCAACACGGCGATTCTTGGCGTTGAGCGGCGGATCGGTGTTATCGGAGTACTGCGTGCAGCCGGATGGCGTCGCTCGACGCTCCGTGATCTGGTGATTCTCGAATCCTGTCTGCCGGCTGTGGGCGCGGGCATCTTGGCGGCTACTGCCGTGACCCTCATTGGAGCCGGCATCGGGGCCGCGGTGTTGGGCGCTGCGCTGGGTCTGGTTGCCGTTCCGGCCGCGGGCTTCCTCGCCGCCGCGGCCGCGGCGGCGGCGGCCGGAGCAGCTGCTAGCGTGCCGCCGCTGGTGGCGATTCGCGCGGAGGGTGCCAGCGATGCATTGCCCACGCTAACGATGCGAGCCACCTTGATGAGCATTGGCCTTGCGTTGGTGCTCATCGCGGGCACGAGTCTGGGGTGGGCCGCGCTGGCTCCCCAGGGCGCCTCCGCTGGGTCTGTCACAGGTGCACCCACAAGCCCCCCGCTTCCGGCCGATCAACAGCGCATCCTGCGCGATGCGGCCTCAATCGCCGCACACGTTGATCGCTCCGCGGCCTCGGCCTCAATGGTCGCTGCGATGGCCGTCGTACGGTCCCGATTGGAGGCGCTGGGATACATCGTGCAGGTTCGGCGGTTCCTCGTGCGAGGGCTCGACCTGCGTATGCGGTCCGGTCAGAGGTTGCCCGTGGCGGACGTGTTTCCCGTAGCGGTCGCCTACACCATGGCTCTGCAGACAACCGGCCAGGTGCAGCTCCCGGTCGCCTTGGTCGATCTCCGACCAGGAAAGCTGCAGGCCGGCTGCGTGCGCGGCGCGGCGCTGCTGCGCGTCGAGAGCGACAGCCAGGCTCCTCTTGCAGCGGAATACGCATTGCGCTGCAGCTCAACTGTTCCCGCAGTAGTCGCAGTCCGGGCGACGCCAGACGCCTGGGATCAGCTGCGATCTGCCACGACGGCGCGCTTTGCCGTTGGGGAGGATCTCGTCGCGATCCCATCCGGTCCGCTGCCCGCCCGCATGATGTGGTTGGTTGCCAGTCTCGATTCAACCGGTCCAGGTGCGTCGCAGAGCGCTGGCCCGACGGCGCTTGTTCTCGAAGCCGCGCGCCAGCTGCGCACCGCCAGCCTCCCGGCAGGGATCGTGATCGCGACGGCCGCCGAAGGGTCGGTGACCTCCGTCGTCAGTCGGCTGTTGTTCCAGTCCGGCGGGTCCGCAGTGTACGTCGGCCCTGCTGGTGGCACGGTCGGCGCGGTGATCGGCACGCGCGGGCCGGTAAAGACGGACGCGCCGGCGCTCCGCGCAGGCCTGCTCGCCACGACGGCCCTCGACAATCGCGTGGGGAGCTGGCTCGACCGAAGCGCGCGGGTCGCCGGCAGTGTTCAAACCTCGAGCGCCTTGCTGAACTCTTTATCGCAGACATTGGCGCTGCCGACGACCGATGACTTGGTGGACAATGCCTACCCGCTCGCTGTTGGGATTGATGCGGCGTACGTAGGCGAGCCGCTCATTCCCGGGACGGGACCGGCATCGGTCAGCGGGACCCCGGTCGATCGCGCTGAGCAGCTGGATGGGCAAGCGTTGGCGCAGCTAGCGACTGGTCTGGTCCGCGCCACGGCGCTCCTGGCACGCCGGCCGTGACGGAACGCCAGTCGGCAGTTGTTGAACTGCACGACGTCTGGCGACGTTACGGAACCGGAGACGCGGCGATCGTGGCGATCCGGGGCTTGAGCGTCTGCGTGGGGGCCGGGGAGCGACTGGCGATAACCGGCCCATCAGGGGCCGGCAAGACGACGTTGCTCGGTTTGATGGGACTTCTAGATATGCCGGACGAGGGCCGGGTGGTGGTCGCGGGCCAAACAGTCGACGGCACCGACGAGGACGAGCGGGCCGAGCTGCGGAGAGCTCACGTCGGTTTCATCTTCCAGATGTTCCACCTCATTCCCGCTCTATCCGCCTTGGACAACGTTACTGTGCCGCTCCTCCCATATCGGCGCCGAGTTGAGATCGAGGACCGTGCACAGCAGCTCTTGGCTCGTCTGGGCCTGGCGAACCGCCTCAGCCATCGTCCCAGCCAGCTCTCAGCTGGCGAGCAGCAACGAGTGGCCATCGCGCGGGCGCTGATAAATCAACCGGGCCTGGTCATCGGAGACGAACCCACTGGCAACCTGGATTCGGTATCGGGGGATCGCGTCGTCGGGCTGCTCGAGGAGCTTCGGCAAGAAGCGCACTTCGCGCTGGTAGTCGCCACGCATGACGAGCGAGTGGCCAGTACGTTCGAGCGTCGGCTGAGGCTGCGTGACGGACGCGAGGATCTGGCTCACGGATAGGAATTCGGTTCGAACGGATGTTCTATAACATAGCGTCGAATGGTTGCCGATCGCTACTGCGAGCTTCACGCCCACAGCAACTTCAGCTTCCTTGACGGTGCCAGCCACCCAGAGGATCTCGTCGCCCGGGCCGCGCTTCTCGGGATGCCGACACTGGCGATCACCGATCACGCCGGGCTGTACGCCGCCGTGCGGCTCTCCAGGGCCGCTCGGCAGACCCAGACCGATATGGCCCGGGGGACCGGCCTTCGGCCGGTGCGTGCCATCATCGGCATGGAGCTCGCGGTCCCGAGCGGTGACGAGGAGCTGCGCCGCGCGAGACGTGGCCGCAGGCTCAACGATCCGATTCGCGGCGAGCGCGCCAGCCGCGGCTGGCCCGGCGAGCACCACGCCGGCCCGCTCCCCGGCCACCATCTCGTCCTGCTGGCGCGTGACGCGGCGGGCTACACGGCCCTGTCGCGCCTCGCGTCGCGCGGCCACCTCGCCGGCGGGAAGCAGTTCCCCGTCTTCGATCGCGCCGGCGTGGAGACTGCGCTCGACGAGGCGCGCGGCCACCTGGTGGGCCTCACCGGCTGCCGGAATGGAGCGGTCCCGCGGCTCCTCCTGAGCGGCGAGCGAGGCGAGGCGCTGGCTGCCGCCGCGGCGTGGGCCCGTCATTTCCCCGCCGGCGACTTCTGCGTCGAGCTGAGCCATCACCTCGACCCCGACGACGACTGGCTGGTGGCCTCGCTCGCGGAAATCGCCGACGAGGCCGGATTGCCAACGGTGGTGACCAACGAGGTCCACTACGCGGAGGCCGGCGGCCATCGGCTCCAGGACGTGCTGGTCTGCATTCGGCATGGCGCCACGCTCGAGGAGGCGCGCGAGTTGCTCCTGCCGAACGGGGAGTACCGCCTCAAGGCGGGGCGTGAGCTGGCGGCGCTCGGCGCCGGTCTTCCCGACGCGCGATCGCGACGCGCCTGGGCGCGGGGGATCGCCCAGGCCGCCGACATCGGTGAGAGCTGCCGCCTCGACCTGGACTTCGAGCGATACCGATTTCCGGGCTTCGAGGTGCCGGAGGGCGAGACGCCGTTCTCATACCTCTACCAGCTTGCACACGAGGGCTTACGGCGCCGTTACCGGCCGATCACCAAGCAGGCCCTGACCCAGCTCACCCACGAGCTGGAGATCATCGACCGAACGCACCTGGCCGAGTTCTTCCTCATCGTCTGGGACCTGATGGAGTTCGCGCGCAAGAACGAGATCATCGGTCAGGGGAGGGGGAGCGCCGGAGACTCGATCGTGGCGTACTGCCTGGGGATCACCAAGGTCGACCCGATCGAGCACAAGCTCCTCTTCGAGCGGTTCATCAACGAGGCGCGCGTCCTCCCCGACATCGACATCGATTTCGACGTCAACCGGCGCGAAGAGGTGATCCAGTACCTCTACCGGCGCTATGGCGCCGACCATGCGGCGATGGTCTGCAACGTGATCACCTATCGCGCACGCAGTGCCGTCCGCGAGGTGGCCAAGGCGCTCGGCGTTCCGGCCGCCGCGGTCGACCGCCTCGCGAAGGCGCTCGACACGCGGGATGCCTCCGACGTGGCGCGTGACCTCGCCCTGGACGGCTCGTTCGCGTGGCTCTTCGAGGAGCTGGGCATCAGCATGGCGACGGCAGCGGTTCCGCCGCGGCGCGACGGACGGGCCAACCAGACCGATGCCGACGCCGCGCCGCGGCCGGGCGGTGAGGCCGACTGGTCCCCGCCGAAACGGACACCGGTCCTGGACCAATCGGTCACATCGGTTCGGTTCGAGGCGCAGCAGACGAAGCGCTATGGCTCGACCGGGCTGCGTCCCGGGCTGCGTCCCGGGCTGCGTCCCGGGTTGGATCCCGGGTGGGATCCCGAGCCTGCGCCGTTCGACCCGGCTGCGACGCTGGATCTCCCCGAGCCGCGGGACACCGGATCGCCGGGGCCGGGAAGCGATCGCCCCACCGTCCGGCGCAGCGACCTCCCGGAGAGGGACCGTCACGCGCGGCCCCGCAACCGCTGGCAGTGGCTTCTCGCCCTGTGCGCGGAGATTGACGGCTTCCCGCGCCACCTGGGGATCCACGTCGGGGGGATGCTCGTCACCCGGACGCCCCTCATCGATCTGGTGCCGATCGAGCGGGCCACGATGCCCGGACGGGTGGTGACCCAGTTCGACAAGGAGGACATCGAGGCGCTGGGGCTGGTGAAGATCGACCTTCTCTCGCTGCGGACACTCGGCGTGGTGAGCGACTGCCTGCGGCGGGTGGCGCGCGACACCGGCACCCGGATCGACCTCGATGCGCTTCCCCGTGACGACCCCGCGGTGTTCGCCACCATCCGCGCCGCCGACACGGTCGGCATGTTCCAGATCGAGAGCCGCGCCCAGATGCAGGCGCTCCCCAAGAGCCGTCCGGAGCGCTTCGAGGACCTGGTCGTCCAGGTGGCGATCATCCGCCCGGGACCGATCCAGGGCAACGCGGTCCATCCGTATCTGCGCCGGCGTGCCGGTCAGGAGCCGGTCACCTATCTCCACCCGACTCTCGAGCCGATCCTGGCCGACACGCTGGGGGTGATCCTCTACCAGGAGCAGGTGATGCAGATCGCGATCGAGGTCTGCGGCTACACGGCGCTTGAGGCGGACATCTTCCGCAAGGCGATGGGCAGCCATCGGTCACACCTCGAGATGGAGCATGAGCACGCTCGATTCGTGGCGGGGGCGATGCGGACCGGCATGAGCGAGCCTGATGCGGAAGAGCTCTTCCGGCGCTGCGGGGCATTCGCCGAGTTCGGGTTTGCACGTGCCCATGCGGCGGCATTCGCCAAGATCACCTACGACACCGCCTGGCTGAAGCTCAACTACCCCGTCCACTACTACGCGGGGATCCTGAACAACCAGCCGATGGGCTTCTACTCGCCGGCCGTGATCGTCAACGACGCGAAGCGGCACGGCGTGCGCGTCCTGCCCGTTGACGTGAATGCCTCGAGCTGGGATCACGCCACCGAGCCGATCGGCGAGCGGATCGGCGACCCGCGCCGCGATTTCGCGCTGCGTCTCGGGCTGCGCCAGGTGAAGGGGATCGGCGAGGCGGAGCGCGACCGGGTCGAGGCGGAGCGGGCGATCGGTCCCTACACCGGTATCCGTGACTTCGCGGCCCGCACCGGGCTGGGCGAGCAGGTGGTCGAGCGGCTGATCGCGGTGGGCGCCTTCGACTGGACCGATACGCCCCGCCGAGAGCTCCTCTGGCAGCTGCGCACGACGCTGGTCGATGCCGATCCCAGGCGTCCGGCCCTGGGCCTCACCGATGACGCGGTCCGCGCCGTGGGCCGCAGCCTGCCGGCGATGACCCTCGCCGAACGTGTCGCCACCGACTATCGGGAGCTGGGCGTGAGCTCCACGGCACATGCCGTCGAACTGTTCCGCGAGCAGCTCGACGCTCGCGGGGTGGTGCGGATCAGCGAGGCGAGCCGGCGACGGGGCCGGTCTCGCCTGCGACTGGCAGGCCTCGCCGTCTCGATCCAGCACCCGATGACCGCCAAGCACTTCGTGTTCATCGCTCTCGAGGATGAGACCGGGATGATCAACGTGACGGTCCGACCGCAGGTGTACCAGCGCTACCGGTCGCTTCTCCATCGCCATCCGCTGCTGGTGATCGACGGCAGGCTGCAGGTCGAGGGCGAGGTGCGCAACGTGGTGGCCCGCGAGATCCACGCGCTCGACGCCGCGATTCCCGGCCAGCGCCCCACTCCGCTCCAGCTCGACAGGCAGCAGCGCATGTTCCGGTGAGCGTGGCGCCCAACTGCGCTACCGTGGCCGCACCATGACCGATCAGCCTCCCGCCGGCCGCGCGCGGATGCAAGCCGACCGCGACACCCTGCTCGTCCACTGGTGGCAGCTGACGGAGGGGTCGGAGGGCCCCTGACCTCGATGCTCGACCTGGCAGCCATCATCGAGGCGCGCCAGCGGATCGCGGCGCTCGTGCACCGCACGCCGCTCCTCAGCTCGACGTCGCTCGGGGACCTGCTCGGCGGTATCAGGCTCCACCTCAAGGCGGAGCTCTTCCAGCGGACCGGCTCCTTCAAGCCGCGCGGCGTCGCCAACAAGCTCCTCTCGCTCAGCGACGAGGAGAAGCGTCGCGGCTTCATCGCCATCTCGCGCGGAAATCATGCACAGGCACTGGCATACGCCGCGACGCGGATCGGGCAGCGGGCCACCATCGTCATGGCCGCCGACGCGGTGCCAGCCAAGGTGCAGGCCACGCGGGCCTATGGCGGCGAGGTGGTGCTGACCGATGAGGACATCTGGCCGCTCTGCCAGCGCCTGATGCGTGAGCGCGGCCTGACCCTGGTCCATCCCTTCGACGACGATGTGGTCATGGCCGGGCAGGGGACCATCGGTCTCGAGCTGCTCGAGGACCTCGACGACTTCGACACCGTCGTGGTGCCGATCGGAGGGGGCGGCCTGATCGCCGGCATCGCGACGGCCGTGAAGGCCGTCCGGCCAACGGTGCGGGTCATCGGTGTCGAGGCCGAGGCCTCCGACGCGATGCGCCGGGCGCTCGCGGCCGGCCACAGCGTGACCATGGAGGGCCGCCGAACCGTGGCGGACGGGATCAACGCCCCCTACGCTGGCGAGCGCTGCCTTCTGATCGTCGAGCGCCTCGTCGACGACGTGATCACCGTCAGCGAGGACGAGATCCTCGCCGGCCTGCGGCTGCTCGTGGAGCGCAGCAAGCTCGCCGCCGAGCCGGCCGCGGCCACGCCGATCGCCGCCCTTCTGGCAGGCAAGCTCAAGACGCGTCCTCACGAGCGGGTGGTCGCGGTCATCAGCGGTGGCAACCTCGACCTCGGGCTTCTCGGTCGCCTGGGCTGACCAGTATCCCGACCGCGTTACCCGCGACCGCAGCCCGCGGGGGGAACCGATTCGGCTCGTCCCGCGTCCGGCACCCACCTGACACCCACCATGGAGCTCACGACATGCTCGCCAGCCACCGCCACGATCCGCGCGCCACGCGCACCGCCGTCCTCCGCGCACTTCCCGCGCTGCTGCTGATCGCGGTCGCCGCCGGATGTGGTGCTGCAACCAACCTGACCGCGGGCAGCGGAGCCTCTGGCAACCCGGCCGTGGCTGCCGACGGGGCGGCCGCCGCTGCGGGCAAGCCGGCGACCCCGGGCAAGCCGGCGACCCGTGATGCGGGTTCATCGGCGCCGGGGAGTGGTCCGGGAAAGATGGCGTACACCCAGATCGTCGCCCAGCGCGTGGTGAAGAGCGGGGAGATCACCGTCGAGGTCGCCGACGTCGGCACCGCGATCGGCCGAGTGCGGGCCCTGGCGCTGGAACTCGGCGGTTACGTCGGGGGATCGCAGGCCGGATCGCTGGACGACCGCGCGACCGTCACGCTCCGCATCCCAGCCGCTCGCTTCGACGACGCGTTGAGCCGGCTCAGACCGCTTGGGAAGGTGCGCGGCGAGACGACCCGGGAGGAAGACGTGACCGCCCAGATCGTGGATCTCGGTGCGCGCATCGACAACCTGAAGGCGTCCGAAGCCTCGTACCGCGTGCTGCTGGCACGCGCCGTCAAGATCGAAGACATCCTGGCCGTCCAGGGCCGGCTGGACGACGTGCGCGGTCAGATCGAGGCGCTGCAGGGACAGCTCAAAAACATGAGCGGCCTCGCGGACCTGTCGACCCTGAGCGTCACGCTCGCGCCACGGCCGGCGCCGGTCCAGCAGACGAGCGCGGGTTGGGACCCCGGCGCCGCCCTCCAGCAGGCGCTGGCCGCGCTGCTCATCGCCGCCCAGGCGATCGGAGTGGGGCTCATCTGGCTCGGCGTGGTCGGCATCCCGGTCGTGCTGGTCGTGGCGCTGCTTGGCGTGGCGCTGCGTTGGCCCCTCGGCCTGCTGCGACGGCGCGTGGCCGTCAGCGACGGACCGCCACCGGCGGCCTGATCAGCTTCGCCGGGTACCATCCGCCCGGTTGCCGACGAGGCGCCAGGCGACGGGCAGCAGCAGGCCGGCGAGCGCCACCTTGAGCAGGTCCCAGGGCAGGAAGACGAGTGCACCCTTCTCGATGGCCACCGCCGCGGGCAGGTGGGCCACCACGGCAAGGACCGGGATACCGATCAGGTAGATGACGATATTGCCGATGGCCATCAGCGCGGCAGCGCGGAGCGGTGAGCGGTCCCACCGCCGCTGGGCGAGCCATCCGACCAGAGCGGCGGCAACCACGAAGCCGAGCAGATATCCGCCGGTCAGGCCGAGCAGCTTGCCGGCGCCGCCGGCGCCATCGGCGTAGACCGGCAGGCCGACGAAGCCGGCCAGCACGTAGAGCGCCATGCTGGCCGCGCCCAGCGGCGCGCCGAGGGCCGTGCCGACCAGCAGCACCGCGGCCGTCTGACCGGTATACGGAACCGGCGTCCACGGCATGTGGACCGAGAGCTGCGCTGCGGCCGCGACCAGCGCCGCGCCGCCGACCACCAGGGCCAGGTTGCGCGCGATCGCAACCGCTCCGCCGCCGGGTCGGGGGACAACGACGTCGGCGAGGGTCATGGAAACGGTCCGGTGGGTGAGGCCGCGCGCTTCGGTGCTCATCAGTGCCCTCCGTAGGCTGGCCCGCCCGGCGTCAATCGGTCGCGGCGGGGGATCGCGTGTACGGTAGACTACCAGTGGTCCTTTAAGACCGGCACCGTGATGCCGGGAAGGAGCACGGATTGCAGACGCTTACCACCCCGGAACCTACGACGCCAGCTGCCGATGGGCGCTCGGCGTCGTTGCTGTCTCCAGGCCTCGTCGCGCTCGAGGGGGGTGCCACGCATCGCGGAATGCTGCGCGGCGCGGGCACGTCCGCCGAAGGCGACCTGATCTTCACCACGGCGGCGACTGGCTGGGGCGAAATCCTGACCGATCCGTCGTACGCCGGTCAGATGGTGGTGCTCACCCATCCGATGGCCGGCAGCTATCGGATCGACCCGGGTGACCTGGAGTCCAGCCGCGTTCATGCCCGGGCGCTGATCGTCACCAGGCTAGTCGCCCCCCCGGCAGGCCCGGGGCTCGACCTCGAAGGGATGGCACGTGATGCGGGCATACCGATCCTGACCGGGGTCGACACGCGCGCGCTGACGCTCGAGCTCCGGCGCGGCGCTGCCCGTCGCGCGGTGGTGCGTCGGGCCGCCGGAGGTGCCACCCCCGCGGTGGCGGCCGCCCGAGCCTCCGCCGCGTGGGAGTCGGTGGACCACGTCGCCGCGGTCGCGACCGAGCAGCCGTTCCACGTCCCCCCGGTCGGCGAGCGGCGGCTGCGGGTGGTGCTGATCGACTACGGCGTGAAGCGCTCGCTGCTGGCGGCGCTCGCGGCACGTGGAGCGGAGATCGTCGGACTGCCCCCCGGTGCAGCTGCCGACGACGTGGCCGCCATCCGCCCCGACCTCGTGGTGCTCTCGCCGGGCCCTGGAGACCCGGCTCGCATGGAACGCCAGATCGCCGTCGTGCGCCAGCTGTCGAGCGGAGCGATCGCCGGCGGTCCTCGAATCCTGGGGATCTGCCTCGGGCACCAGCTGCTGGCGCTCGCCGCAGGCTGTCAGACACAGCGCCTCAGCGTGGGGCATCACGGCGGCAACCATGCGGTCATCGAGGTCGCGACCGGGCGAGTCGACATCGGCGCGCACAACCACGAGGTGGCGGTCCTGGCGCGGCCGGAGCTGGCGGCCGCCGGCTTCGCGATCAGCCATCGCGACCTCAACGACGACACCGTCGAGGGACTCGTTCACCGCAGCGGACGAATCGCATCGGTGCAGTTCCATCCGGAAGGGGCGCCGGGCCCGACCGATGGCGCCCGGGTCCTCGATGCAGCGATCCAGGCCGCGACGCGATGAGCCTGCCGCGCAAGGTGCTGGTCATCGGCTCGGGGCCGATCGTCATCGGGCAGGCCGCCGAGTTCGACTATGCCGGCGTGCAGGCCTGTCTCGCCCTGCGCGGCGAAGGGGTCGAGACGGTCCTGGTGAACTCCAACCCCGCGACGGTGATGACCGATCCCGATGTCGGCGGAAATGTGCTCATCGGTCCGTTGACCCTGCCGTACCTGCAGCGGGTGATCGAGGAGCAGCGACCGGACGCCCTGCTGGCGACGCTGGGTGGCCAGACCGGCCTGAACCTGGCGGTCGCGCTCGACGACGCGGGAATCCTCGAGCGCCACGCGATCAGGGTGCTGGGCACGCCGCTGACCGCGGTCCGAGCCGCCGAGGATCGCGGCGGCTTCCGCGACCTGGTGACCAGCATCGGAGAGCCGGTGCCGGAGAGTGCCGTCGTCGAGCGGCTCGACGACGGCCTGCGGTTCATGCAGCATCTCGGCGCTCCGGTGGTGATTCGTCCGGCCTTCACCCTGGGGGGAGGCGGCGGAGGCTTTGCGACCACGGCCTCCGAGGCGCGCCAGCGCATCGCGCTGGGGCTCGCCGCTAGCCCAATCGGCCAGGTGCTCGTCGAGCGCAGCCTGCTCGGCTGGCTGGAGATCGAGTTCGAGGTGGTGCGCGACGCGGCGGACACCGCGATCGCGATCTGCGGCATGGAGAACCTCGATCCGATGGGGGTCCACACCGGCGACTCGATCGTGGTGGCGCCGATCCAGACCCTCTCCGACCGGCTCGTCCAGCGCCTGCGCCGCTGCGCCCTGCGCATCGCCCGTGCGCTGCGGCTGGAGGGCGGCTGCAACGTTCAGCTGGCGGTGGCGCCGGATGGAAGCGACTATCGGGTGATCGAGGTGAACCCACGGGTCAGCCGCTCCTCGGCGCTCGCCAGCAAGGCGACCGGCTATCCGATCGCGCGGGTGGCCGCCCTGGTCGGCCTCGGGCGGCGCCTGGACGAGCTGCCGAACCCCGCGACCGGCATCGGCTCGGCAGCCTTCGAGCCGGCACTCGACTACGTCGTCGTCAAGCTGCCGCGCTGGCCGTTCGACAAGTTTCCCGCGGCCGACCGGAGCCTGGGCGTGCAGATGAAGGCGACCGGTGAGGCGATGGCGATCGACCGCGAGTTCGGGTCGGCGCTCCTCAAGGCGGTCCGCTCGCTCGAGCCCCGCGGCCGCGGCTGGCTCTGGGAGGACCCGACCTGGGACCTCGCCAACCGTCCCCCGGCCGACCTGGCAGCATTCCTCACGCCCACCGACACGCGGCTGTGGCGCATGGCGGCCCTGCTCCGCCACGAGTGGACCGATGCCCGGGGACTGAGCGCCGCGACCCGCATCGCGCCATGGTTCACCGAGCGGCTCGCTGAGCTGGCGGCCTCCGAGCAGGCGCTGGTCGGATCACCGCTCGAGACGGTCAAGCGCACCGGCTTCGGCGACGCCGACATCGCGGCACTGTCCGGGGTACCGCCCGCCGCGATCCGCCGAGCCCGGGTGCGGGCCGGCATGTCGCCCGCCTATCGCCGCGTCGACACGTGCGCCGGCGAGTTTCCGGCCCAGACACCGTACTTCTATTCTTCCTACGCCGAACCGGAGGTCACGCCGCCCAGCGATCGGCGGAGCGTGATCGTGGTCGGCTCCGGCCCGATCCGGATCGGGCAGGGGATCGAGTTCGACTACTGCTCGGTGCGCGCCGCATGGGCGATCCGGGAGATGGGGCTGGATGCGGTCGTGATCAACAATAACCCGGAGACCGTCTCGACCGACTACGACGCCTGCAGCCGCCTCTACTTCGAGCCGCTCGACACGGAGAGCGTGCTGGACGTCATCGATCACGAGCGAGCGCTCACCGGCGAGCCTCCCCACGTGGTGCTGACCTTTGGAGGACAGACCGCCATCGACCTCGCCCGCGACCTCGCATATGCCGATGTGCCGATTGCCGGCCTCACCGCCGACGCGATCGAGGTCACCGAGGATCGCGAGCGCTTCGCTCAGCTGCTCGAGCGGCTGGGGATTGACGGCCCGCGCGGGCGGCTTGCCGCCGATGCCGGGGAGCTGCGCACTGCCGCCATCGGGCTGGGTCTTCCGGTCATCGTCCGCCCGTCGTGGGTGATCGGCGGCCGCGGCATCGCCATCCTGCGCTCGTCGAGCGATGTCGCCGCCTATCTCGCGACCGATGTCGGCTGGCCGATCCGCGTTGACGCGCTGGTCCAGGGAATCGAGCTCGACGTGGATGCCATCACCGACGGGCGCGACTGGTGTGTCCCGGCCATCGTCGAGCAGCTCGACCCGCCGGGAGTCCATTCCGGCGACAGCCTTGCGGTGCTTCCCCCGCAGCGCCTGTCTCGCGAGCTGCAGGAGCGGGCGGCGGAGGCGGCTGGCAGGATCGCCCTGGCGCTGGGGATCCGCGGCATCCTGAACGTGCAGATGATCGTCGATCAGCATCGGGTGGTGGTGATCGAGGCCAACCCGCGCGCAAGCCGCACCGTCCCGGTGGTGGCCAAGACCACCGGGCGCGACATCGTGGCTGCAGCGGTCCGCTGCGCGCTCGGCGCGTCGCTGGCCGACGTCGGCCTCGCGGCCGGCCTGCTCGCGGACGGACCGATGGTCGGCGTCAAGGCGCCCGTCGGCTCCCTCTGGCGCCTGCCCGGGGTGGACAGCGCTGTCGGCCCAGAGATGCGCTCGACCGGCGAGGTGCTGGGGCTGGCAGACAACTACGAAGTGGCTCGTCGGGCGGCCGGGGAAGCGGCCGCGGCCCACCAGCGCTGAAAAGAGCGCGCCGCGGCGATCGGGACGGAGGGCCCCGGCCACCGCGGCGACTCTCTTACGGCACCGAACGCTGACCGCGACGCTCCGACGACCGAGAAATGCCACCTCAGGCCCGAGCTTCCGTCGGCGACGGGGCCGTCCGAAGCGTCGACGGTCAGGTCTGTCGTTCGATTTGCCACGGGCCTCGGTAGCAGGGGCCGTGCCACCCCGTCCGGCCCAGCACCGGTTTGGGTCAGCGACCGCGCGTTGATCGGCGGGCCGGCTGCGCGTGCCGCTGGGCCGCCAGCCGGCGCCGGATGTAGCCGCCGTAGAAACCGCCGAAGAGGCCGAGCACGAGCTGGAAGAAGCCGGTGGTGATCACATACAGCGCAAAGCTGGCGGTGGCCAGCAGCTTCAGGCTCCCCGCGCCCCCTCCCGTTCCGAGCAGATAGACCACGCCTCCGAGATACAGCGCGTAGCCGACCACCGAGGCGGCCAGGCCGAAGAGCCACGGGCGCTCCCAACCGAACCAGCCGGCGCCGATGAGCGCGGCGAAGGAGATTCCGGTGGCGATCAGGTTCAGCACCGTTCCCTGGTACAGGTTGGACAGGAGGTAGCTGAGGCCGAACAGGATGCCGGCCGGGATCCAGATCACGAACCGCCGACGAAGGAGCCAAAGACCGGAGCGCAGGCCATGTGCACGCGCCGAACCGCGGTGCTCAAAGCCCGCAAGCGGATCCGGGCGGTTCGGGAGGGCCGGGGCGGCGGGCAGGATGCGCTCGAGGAAGCCGGCCGACGGTCGCTGTGGCGGGGTCGGCGGCGGCTCATCGTCGAGCACGTCGGTCTCCAGTCGTCCCTGCGCGGCAAGCCGGGCGCGGCGACGGGCCTCGGCACGAGATGCCTCGTCGCGGCGGGGGGTTCGGGTCGACATGGGCGGCGATTGTACGCGAATGGTGAGCTCGACCCCGCCGGTGAGAGGGGAGCTCAGCGGGCGCGCTAAGCCTCCGATAAGCGGCCGATCACCGGTGATGTCCGATCCTCAGCCGACGCCTCCGCCGATTGGAGGTTTCGCCGTGTCCGCCGTCCCGCGCTTCCGCTGGCTTCTGCCCATCCTGGCCGCAGTCGCCGTCAGTCCCGCCGCCGTGGGCTGGCCGGTGGCCGCGTACCCGGATCCGGGGCCGCCGGCGTCCGCCGCTCAGCCCGACCACCTCGTCATCAGCGAGCTGGTCACGGGCGCTGTCGGCGCCTCGGACGAGTTCGTCGAGATCTTCAACCCGACGGTGCGCGACCTCGCGCTGGATGGCCTCGAGCTGGTGTACGTCACGGCCGGCGGAAGCTCGCTGACACGCAAGGTCGGCTGGCCGACGACCGGCGCCGCCGTGGTCCCTCCCGGGCGCCACCTACTGGTTGCCAACCAGGCGGGGACGTATGCCTCGATCGCCGACCAGCTGTATGCCGGCGGCCTGGCCGCGACCGGCGGCAGCATCGCGCTCCGCGTGGCGGGAGCGAGCTCAGCCGTCGACGCGGTGGGCTGGGGGAACGCCGCGGCGGCGTGGCGGGAGGGAAGCGCGGCCGCCGCCGCGCCGCCCGGTGCCAGCCTCGAACGATTGCCGGGAGGGGCGGCTGGGAGCAGGCAGGACACGGACGACAACCTCGCCGACTTCCACGTCCTCGAGACTCCTGCGCCGGAGAACGGCGCAGCTGGCGCCGTGCCGCTGCCGACGCCGGTCGTCTCCCGGTCCGCCACGACGGGAGCCGCCACGGCGGCTCCAAGCGCGCCCGTCCCGAGCAGCCCGGCTCCGAGCGCGCCGGGTGACACGGGTCCGCCCGGCCCGACGCCGTCCCCATTGCCGGCACCGACCTCCGACCCCTCATCGGCGGATGGCTCGACGCCACCCACGACGCCTTCGGTCGCGCCCAGTCCTCCCGTCACGCCCAGTCCGGTCCCGTCCAGCGAGACCACCCCATCGCCGTCCGCGACGCCGGAGCCGGTGACGGCAATCGCGGACGCCCGCGCGCTGTCCGACGGGAGCCAGGTGACGGTCATCGGGGTGAGCCTCACGGACTCCGCATTCAGCGACGGGGGCGGGTACCTCGCCGACCCGACCGGCGGGATTGCGGTCATCGGCGGCCCGCAGTTCTCGCGCGGCTATCGCCTGCGGGTGGTCGGCACGATCAGCGACCGCTATCGTCAACGGACGCTGCGCGCCGCGAGCGTCACGCTGCTCTCCGAGACGCCGGCCGACGAGCCGTTGCCGACCAGCGCCACCACATCGGAGCTCGTCGAAGCCCTCGAGGGACAGCTGGTGGCGACACGCGGGATCATCGTCTCCGGACCCGAGTCGCTCTCCGGGGGCGTTGCCTACGGCATCGACGACGGCACCGGGCAGGCCCGGGTGGTGGTCGGCGTCGGCACCGGAATCGATCTGACCGGCTGGGTGCGCGGCGCCGACCTGCAGCTCGTCGGCGTGCTCGGTCAGCGGGATTCGAGTGGAACGGGAACGAGCGGCTATCGGCTCCAGGTTCGCGACCCAGCCGATGTGCTGGACGTGGTGCCACCCACGCCTGCCCCGGAGACGACGCCCACGCCGATCCCGAGCAGCAGCCCCGCCGCGTCGGGCAGCCGCTCCGCTGTTCCGTCTGCCACGCCGACCGCGGCACCGGCTTCCGCCCCGCTGGTGACCGTCGGAGCGGCTCGTGCCCTCCCGACCGGCGCTCGTGTCCGGCTGCGGGGGGTCGTGACGCTCGGTCCGGGGCTCGTGGACGACACCACCGCGATCGTGCAGGACGCCACGGGCGCTATAGAGCTCCGCCTCGGGACGGTCGGCGGGGCGCTGCGACGCGGGCAGCTGGTCGAGGTCGAAGGAACGCGCTCGACCCGTGCGGGGATGCTGACACTCCGAGTCGTGACCGAACCCCGGCAGCTGGGACGGCGCGGTGAGCCGGCAGCGCCGCGCATTGCGACCGGCGACGCGGCCGAATCGCTCGAGGCCAGGCTGGTGAGAGTCATCGGTCGCGTTGCGTCCTCGCCGACCCGCGCCTCGACCGGCTCGGTTAGCTTCGGCGTGGACGACGGCTCCGGCGAGCTGCGCGCCACGGTCCCGGCGGCAGTCGGATTGCGCGACCCGCGGCTCGTCCGGGGCGCCATGGTCGAGCTGGTTGGCGCGCTCCGACAGCAGACCACCGCCAGCCAGCCGGAACGCGGGTATCGGCTCTGGCTGCGTGCCGCCGCCGATCTGCGGGTCGGGGCCCGACCTGCGGCAGCACCGTCCGGGACTCGATCCACCTCCGCAGGACCGCGGCACACGAGTTCGGGGCCGTTGGCGGCATCTGAGCGCACGCCGGGCGGGGTGGCGGCCGGTGGCTCGCCGTCGCCACCACCTTCCGGACAGGGCGCGCCGCGCCCGCAGCTCGTCACTCGCCGGTCCAGCAGCAGCCGGCCCGCGGCGAGCCGCGCTCCGCAGTCGGCAACGCGCACGGCATCGGCGGCTCCCGGGCCCGCGTGGCTCGCCATCGTGTCGCTCTGCCTGGCGCTCGCGTCGTTCGCACTGCTGGCGGCGCTTGCCGCCCGGACCGGCGCCCTGACGAGACTGCGGGCGAGATGGCAGGCACGACCAGCTGCCCTCGGCTCGAAGCATGCCGAAGCGTCGTCCAGTGCAGCCGTCGGATCGCCCGACCTGACGCTCGTCTCCCCGGCCCACGATCCGGAGCGGGCGCCGCCATGGTGATTCCAGGTCAGAGGCAGGGGTATACTCCCGCCGGTCCGGACCCTCGGCCGCGCAAGGAGAATCCATCGGTGCCAGATCCCTCGCGCGCCGATGCTCCGCACTCAGGCGAGCGGGAGTATCACATCGACCTGCAGCGCGGTGAGCTTGCCGAGTACGTCCTCCTCGTTGGGGATCCGGGTCGCGTCCCCAAGGTGGCCTCGCGCTTCGACGCGGTCGAGCTCGAACGCAGCAACCGGGAGATCACCACCGCCACCGGCCGCATGGGCGACATGCGCCTGTCGGTGATGTCGACCGGAATGGGGACCGACAACGTCGAGATCGTGCTCGCCGAAGCGATGGCGATCACGGACGCGCCGACGTTCGTGCGCATCGGGTCCTCCGGGGCGCTGCAGCCGGAGATCGAGCTCGGCGACCTCGTGATCTCGATCGGTGCGGTGCGCCTCGAGAACACGACCAGCTTCTACGTGCACGACGGTTACCCCGCAGTCGCGCACCGCGATGTGGTCTGGGCGCTGGAGGCGGCCTGCCGAGAGCTGGGGTATCGCCACCACGTTGGACTGACCGCCACCGCCTCGGGGTTCTACGCTCCGCAGGGAAGGGCGATGCACACGCTCCCGGTTCGTTATCCTGACCTCGCGGAGGAGCTGCGGCGCCAGCGCGTCGCGAACCTCGAGATGGAATCGTCAGCGCTCTTCGTGTTGGCGGGGCTGGCGGGCCTGCGATCCGGGACGATCTGCGCCGCCTATGCCCAGCGAACCAACGGGACCTTCGTGGAGGGCGCGGCAAAGGAGGCCGCGGAGGCACGCTGCATCGACGCCGGACTGGCCGGCATCCACCTGCTCTGGGAGATCGACACGAGCCCTGGGGGCGCCGATCCCCATTCCCACTGGTCGAGCCTGATCGGGCGGAGGGGCGGGTAGCAGTCACCGCAGAGCCGACGCCGTGAGCGTCGGAAAAAGGAGGCAACTGACCGATGGCGACTCAGGCCTACTGCGTGAAGTGCAAGGCGAAGCGCGAGATGAAGAACGAGAACAAGATCACCATGAAGAACGGAAAGCCCGCGACCGAGGGGCAGTGCCCGGTGTGCGGGACCAAGATGTTCAAGATCGGAGGCTGACAGAGCCTCGTTGCGCTTCAGCCGCGGGACGCTCATCCCGCCCCGGCTGTTGAGGGCCGTCCGGACGCCGCGCATCCCCGCGAGGATCGGCCGCCGGACGGCCTCCTGCATTACCGGTCGCGGCGCACCCGGCAGGGAAGCGCCGCCGCGGTCGCTAGAATCGGCCGCGTGGAACACGCCCCCCGCCGAGCGGTGCTGGCCATCGATCTCGGCGGCACCCAGATCCGCGCTGCACACGTCGCCGCTGACCTGACCGTCTCCTGCCGTCACGCGGTGCCGACCGACTCGGCGAGCGGCGTCGAGGACGTCGTCGAACGGCTGTGCGCCCTCGCCTCGGAGGCGCTCACCGCGGCGCGCGTCGAGGGCCTCGAGGCTCCGATCGGGATCGGGATCTCGGCCCCCGGCCCGCTCGACCCGTGGGCCGGCGTGGTCGTCTCACCGCCCAACCTCGCGGCGTGGCACAACGTGCCACTCGCCCGACTGGTGTCGGCGCGGCTCGGGCTGCCAACCTTCCTGGAGCGCGATACGAACGTGGCGGTCATGGCCGAGTGGCGGTTCGGAGCGGCGCAGGGGGCACGAACGGTGGTGTACGTCACCATCTCGACCGGGATCGGCGGCGGAATCGTGATCGATGCACGCCCGCTGATCGGTCTCGACGGAACCGCCGGCGAGGTTGGGCACCTGACGGTCGACATCGACGGGCCGCTGTGTGGCGATGGGCAGCGCGGCCACGCCGAGGCGATCGGGTCCGGTATCGCCATTCGCCGCGACGGGATGGCGTTGCTGGAGCAGGGCGCGTCGCCCACGCTCGCAGCGCTCGTCAGCGACCCGCAGCAGCTCTCGGCCCGGGATGTGGCCGACGCCGCGGATTCCGGCGACGCCGCCTGCGCAGCCATCTACGAGCGCGCCTACATCGCGGTTGGCGCCATGTGCGCCGGCCTGGTCAACCTGCTGAACCCGGAGGTGATCGTGCTCGGCGGCAGCATCGCGGAGCACCGCCCCCGGCTCCACGTGGTGGTGGGCCGCGAGATCGCCGAGCGGTCGTTTCCACGCCCCGCGGCTCGCGTGCGACTCGAGCACGCGCGATTCAGTGATGACGTGTCCCTGATCGGCGCGCTGCCGATCGTCAACGAGCGAATCGCCGATCCCGCCTACCGGCGCGCATCGGCCTGAGGAGGACGGATGACCACCAAGATCGGGATCAACGGCTTTGGCCGCATCGGTCGCCAGAGCCTGAAGGCCATGCTCGAGCGTCACCCCGACCGGATCGAGGTGGTGGCCATCAACGACCTGGCGCCGACAGCTACCAACGCGCACCTCTTCCGGTATGACTCCACGTACGGCCGCTTCGACGGTCAGGTGTCGGGCGGCGACGGGAGCATCTCGGTCAACGGCCACGAGATCAGGGCTTTCAGCGAACGCGATCCCGCGGCGCTGCCCTGGCGGCAGCTCGGAGTCGAGATCGTGGTCGAGTCGACAGGAATCTTCACCGACGCGACCAAGGCCCGAGCCCACCTCGAGGCGGGTGCCCGCAAGGTGATCATCAGCGCTCCGGCCACGAACGAGGACGTCACCATCGTGCTCGGGGTCAACGAGGACCGCTACGACCCGGAGCGACACCAGATCGTCAGCAATGCGAGCTGCACCACGAACGGTCTGGCACTGCCGGCCAAGGTGATCTTCGACGCGTTCGGCATCGAGCGCGGCCTGATGACCACGGTGCACAGCTACACCAACGACCAGAACGTCCTGGACGTCTTCCACAAGGACCTCCGCCGTGCCCGCTCCGCGGGACAGAACATCATTCCGACCACCACCGGCGCAGCGCGAGCTCTCGCACTCGTCATCCCCGGGCTGAAGGGCCGATTCGATGGATTCGCCCTGCGGGTGCCGACCGCGACGGTCAGCGTCATCGACTTCGTGGCGCTTACCAGGCGCCCGGTGACCGCCGAAAGCGCGAATGCCGCGCTCCGAGCCGCGGCCGAGGGACCGATGAAGGGACTCCTGGGCGTGACTGACGAGGAACTGGTCAGCTCCGACTTTCGCGGCGACGAGCGGAGCTCGATCGTGGATGGCGCCTCGACGATGGTCACCGGTGAGAACCTGTTGAAGGTGATTGCCTGGTACGACAACGAGTGGGGCTACTCGTGCCGGGTCGCCGATCTGGCTGCCTTCATGGCCGAGCGGCTGTGAACAAGAAGACGGTCCGCGATGTCGATGTCGACGGCAAACGCGTCTTCCTGCGGGCCGACCTCAACGTCCCGCTCGAGGACGGACACGTCACCGATGACGCCCGCATCCGTGCCAGTCTGCCCACGATCGTGTACCTGCTCGAGCGCGGTGCGAGGGTGATCCTGGCCAGCCATCTCGGGCGCCCCAGGGGCAAGGTCAACGACGCGCTCCGGCTCAAGCCGGTCGCCGACCGGCTGTCGGAGCTGCTCGGACGGCCGGTACGCATCACCGGCGACGCATTGGGACCCGGCGTCCAGGTGGCGATCTCCAGACTCCGTGCCGGCGACCTGCTGATGCTCGAGAACCTGCGCTTCCACGCCGCGGAGGAGGCGAACGACGGAGACTTTGCCCGGGCGCTGGCAGGCATGGCCGATCTCTACGTCGACGACGCGTTCGGCTCCGCACATCGGGCGCACGCGAGCACCGAGGGCATCACCCATCACCTCCCGAGCGTGGCGGGCCTCCTGCTCGAGCGCGAGGTGGACGCGCTCTCGCGCCTGCTCGGGAGCCCGCGCCAACCGTTCCACACCGTGGTCGGCGGCGCAAAGGTCTCGGGCAAGCTCGAGGTCATCGAGGCGCTCCTTGATCGCTGCCGGGCGATCCTGGTCGGGGGCGGCATGGCGAACACCTTCCTCGCGGCGCGGGGCGTCCCGTTGGGCAAGAGCCTGGTGGAGGCCGACCAGCTCGAGAACGCACGCCGGATCATGAGTCTTGCCGAGGAGAAGACGGTGACCTTCCTGCTACCCACCGATGCGGTCGTCGCACCGCAGATCCACCACCGGGCCAAAGCCCAGGTGGTGCCGATCACGGAGGTGCCCCGGGACCAGATGGTGGTCGACATCGGACCGGCCACGGTGGCCGCCTACGCCAAACGGTTGGGCAAGGCGAAGACCGTCTTCTGGAACGGACCGATGGGGGTGTTCGAGATGAGCCAGTTCGCAGCAGGGACGAACGCCATCGCGCGCTTTCTCGCTGATCGCGCGCGGCATGGGGCCACCGTGGTGGTCGGAGGCGGCGACTCGGTGGCTGCCGTCGACAGGCTCGGACTGACTGACCTGCTGACCCATGTATCCACCGGCGGGGGCGCGTCCCTCGAGTTCGTGGAGGGCAGGCAGCTCCCCGGCGTCGCCGCCCTCGACGATCGAGACGGGACGTCGGCATGACCACGCTCATCGAGGACGTCATCGCTCGCGAGGTGCTCGACTCGCGCGGCAACCCGACGGTCGAGGTCGACCTCTTCCTCGACGGGGGGGCGGTCGGTAGCGCCATCGTCCCGTCCGGCGCCTCGACCGGCGCGCACGAGGCAGTTGAGCTGCGCGACGGGGACGCGTCCCGCTACGGCGGGAAGGGAGTGCTGCACGCGGTGCGGAACGTGAACGAGACGATTCGCCCCGCGCTGCTTGGCACCGATGCGGTCGACCAGGTGACCCTGGATCGCCTGCTGATCGACCTGGACGGCACCCCGAACAAGGCAAAGCTGGGGGCAAATGCCCTGCTGGGGGTCTCGTTGGCCACGGCGCATGCCGCTGCCGAAGCGGTGGGACTGCCGCTGTATCGGTACCTCGGAGGCGCGGCCGCGCGAATCCTGCCGGTGCCGCAGGTGAACATCCTCAACGGCGGCAAGCACGCCGCCGACTCCACTGACTTCCAGGAGTTCATGATCGTGCCGCTCGGCGCGCCGACGTTTCGGGAGGCGCTGCGCTGGGCGGCCGAGACCTTCCACGCGCTCGGCAGCCTGCTGCACGAGCGTGGCTTGGTGACCACCGTCGGCGACGAGGGCGGGTATGCGCCCAGCCTTCGGTCCAACGAGGAGGCGATCCAGCTGGTGCTGGCCGCCATCGAACGTGCCGGGTATCGTCCCGGCGAGCAGATCGCCATCGCCCTCGATCCGGCGGCCAGCGAGCTGTACACCGACGGCCGCTACGAGCTGACCCGCGAGGGACGGACCCTGAGCTCCAAGGAGATGATCGACTTCTGGCAGGACTGGGCGGGACGGTACCCGATCGTCTCCCTCGAGGATGGGCTGGCCGAGGACGACTGGTCGGGGTTCACTGCCCTCACCGACCGCCTGGGCGGCGCGGTCCAGATTGTCGGTGACGACCTGCTCGTGACGAACACGTCGCGTATCAGCCGTGCAATCGCCGAGCGCGCGGTCAACAGCGTGCTGATCAAGCTCAACCAGATCGGCACGCTGACCGAAACGGTGGAGGCGGTGGAGATGACGCATCGGGCCGGGTGGACCAGCGTCATCAGCCATCGATCCGGCGAGACGGAGGACACCACCATCGCCGATGTGGCCGTCGCGTTGAACACCGGGCAGATCAAGACCGGCTCGATCTGCCGCTCCGAGCGCATCGCGAAGTACAACCGCCTGCTGCGGATCGAGGAGGAGCTGGGCGATGCCGCTCAGTTCGCCGGCCAGCGTGCCTTCGTGTCCCGCCGCAGCCCTGACGGCTGAGGCGGGGCGGGCTCAGTCCTCGGAGCTGTCTCCGGTGGCCTTCCCGCCGTCACCCTTGGTTCGGCGGCGCGCCGCGGCTGACTCCCGCGTCGCGCGCGTGACCGCCACTTTGGCCTTGCCGGCGGCGGTGCGCGGCCGATCCGCGGCCCGACCGGTAGCGGCCTTCGAGGCCTTGGCGGCCGCGACCTTCTTGCGCTGTGCGGTCTTGCTGGCGGTCGTCTTCCGTTTGGGCGTCGCGGCGGCGGTCGGCTGCTCGTCGAGGAGGTGCGCGGCGTTCGCCTTGCGCATCAGCCGACTCTTGCGTCGGGCCGCATTGTTCGGGTGCAGGATTCCCTTCTCGGCAGCCTTGTCCAGGGCGCTCACCGCGGCCACGATCGCGGCTGCGCCATCACCCTCGGCGCGGCCGAGCGCGATGTTCGAGGCGCGCTGCACGAGCGTCTTGGCACCGCTCAGCGTGCGGCGGTTGATGGCGTGACGGCGTAGCGCCTGGCGCACACGCTTCAGCGCCTGGGGCGTCCGCGCGCCCTTCCAGGGTCGAGCCTTTCTTGCCACGTGGGGTCCTCGAGGGCGTTGGTCTGAGCACGAAATGACGCGCCGTCACGAGGAGGCGCATCGGCGGGCGAGTATAGCATCGGGCTGCCAAGCCGCAAACCACGAAGGGGACTCGACAGCGGGGCCAGGGATGGTCAGAATGCGCAGGCGCGCCGATCGCCCGGCCGCCGAATCACGCCCGGGATGGGCATCCAGGGAGGGCCGGCAGTGCCTGCCGGAAACGGATTGCAACTTCGCGCAAACTCGGGACGCAGGCCCGGCTGAGATGGCGTCGATCGGCAGCGTTTCGCTGCCCCGTGCAGCGGCTCACCCCAGCCCGCGCCGGGTGTTGCGTGCCGGCCTCGCCGGCTTCGCGGTCGGCATGCTGTTGGCCCTGCTCGCCCTGGCGGCGGCATCGGTGGCGATCGGCGTCATGGCCGGCGGCCGCGCGATGCCGGGAGTCCGGGTCGCCGGCGTCGACATCGGCGGGCTCGATCGCGAGGCGGCCGTGGCGCGGCTGCGGAGCGCGCTGCCATCGATCGAGACCGGTTCGCTGCTCCTCGTCGTGGACGGTACCCAGCGACGGATCGGCTTTGGAGAGCTTGGACGCCGCTACGACTACGCGGCCAGCGTGGCCGCCGGCCTGGCCGTCGGACGCAGCGGCAATCCACTCGACGACGCGCTGGACCGCCTCCGCGCCGCCGCCGGCATCGCCTCCATCGAGCCGGTCATCCAGGCCGCCGACGCCGTGGCGCTCGACAGGCTGGTGACCTCGACGGTGTCCAGCCATTCCCGGCCCGCGGTCGACGCGAATGTCGCCGTCTCGCCCAGGGGCACCTACATCGTGACGCCGGCCCAGCCCGGCCTGCGGCTCGACCCGGCGGCCCTGCGCGGCGCCCTGGTGGCGGCCCTCGCCGCCGATACGCCACGGCAGCCGGTGACGCTGTCAGCCGCCGTCCAGCAGCCCTCGGTCAGCACCGCGGATGCGATTGCCGCCGCCGAGGCGGCGCGGGCCATGGCCGTGACGCCGCTCGTCCTCAGCGACGGGCACGACACGTTTCGGGTGGCCGCCGCTGCCCTGCGCTCGGCGATCACCTTTGGGCCGACCGACGGCGGGGCGCTGCGGGCGCGCGTGGACGCCGCCGGGGTGCGGTCGCTGATCGCCCGGCTGGCGACGACCGTCAACCGCGCGCCCCGGAACGCCACCTACGGCATCACCAGCACCGGCGTCAGCGGGGTGGTCCCCAGCCTCACCGGCAGGAAGCTCGACGTCGATCGCACGACCGCCGCCGCGCTGGCCGCGCTCAAGCAGCGAGCGGGCGGCGGCAACCCGGGCCTTGTGGCGCTGGGTGTGACGGTCACCCAGCCCGCGCTCAGCACGGAAGCGGCAAAGGCCGCCTTCGGGCAGCTCCAGCTCATCGGCTCGTGGACCACCTACTACTTCAGCAGCGAAGGCAACGGCTGGGGCGCGAACATCAGCATTCCTGCCCAGGACCTCGACGGCAAGGTGCTCGCGCCCGGTGAGTGGCTGGACTTCTGGCGCGACATCGGCCCGGTCACCGAGACGCGCGGCTACACCTGGGGCGGCGCGATCATCGGCGGCCGCAGCGTGAAGGGCGGCGCCCTGGCCGGCGGCATCTGCTCGACCTCCACGACCCTTTTCAACGCGGCGCTGCGCGCGGGCCTGAACATGGGAGCGCGCGCCAACCACTACTACTACATCGACCGCTACCCGCTGGGGCTGGACGCCACCGTCATCCAAGCCGACGGATGGTCGCAGACGATGTCCTTCCAGAACGACACCGCCGGTCCGATCATGATCCGCAGCCTCACCGGCCCCGGCTTCGTGCGCTTCGACCTGTGGGGGCTGCCCACGAACCGGATCGTCTCCTTCTCGTCGCCAGTGATCAGCCACCGCACCAGCTCGACCGATACCGTCCAGTACACCAGCGCGCTGCCGACCGGTGTCCGACAGCGGGTTGAATACCCGCATGACGGCTTCGATGCGGTCGTCTCGCGGACCGTTCGCGATGCGACCACCGGCCGCGTGCTCCACTTCGACACCTACTTCAGCGCGTACCAGCGGGTCACCGGCATCACCCTGGTCGGAGGTCCGGCGCCGGGTCGCTGAACCCAGCTGCCCCGCGGGGTGGCCGCACAGGCCGTCATCGGTCGGGGGCGCAAGGCCCATCGGTCTAGACTCCGCCCCGTGATTCCCCAGGAGCGCATCCGCAACTTCAGCATCGTGGCGCACATCGACCACGGGAAGAGCACCCTGGCCGACCGGCTGCTGGAGGCGACGCACACCCTCGATGCGCGCCAGATGACGAGCCAGGTGCTTGACTCGATGGACCTGGAGCGCGAGAAGGGGATCACCATCAAGGCGCGCGCCGTTCGGCTCCACTACGAGGCGCCCGGCGGCGAGACCTACGCGCTGAACCTGATCGACACGCCTGGTCACGTGGACTTCACCTACGAGGTCAGCCGCTCGCTGCAGGCCTGCGAGGGGGCGATCCTGGTCATCGACGCCAGCCAGGGGATCGAAGCCCAGACGCTGGCCAACGTGCACCTCGCCATGCAGCAGAAGCTGGTCATCATCCCGGTGATCAACAAGATCGATCTGCCGAGCGCCGATCCGGAGATGGTCAGCCGAGAGCTTGAGGAGATGCTCGCCATCCCCGGCGAGGAGGCGATCCTGGCCAGTGCCAAGGATGGAACCGGGATCGACGAGATCCTGCGTGCGATCGTCGCCCGTATCCCACCGCCCGCCGGGAGCCCGCGGGCCCCGGTCCAGGCGCTGGTGTTCGACAGCCACTACGACCCGTACAAGGGTGTGGTGGCCTATGTCCGACTCGCGAACGGCACCCTTCGCGACCACGAGCGGATTCGCTTCATGGCGACCGGCGTCGAGTCGGAGATCCTGGAGCTCGGCTATTTCCGGCCGGGACCGGTCGCCACGCGGTCGCTGTCGGTCGGCGAGGTGGGCTACGTGGCCAGCGGGCTGAAGAGCATCAGCAACGCCCGGGTGGGCGACACGTTGACCGATGCCGATCGGCCCGCCACGGCACCGCTGCCGGGCTACAAGCAGGCCCTCCCGCTGGTCTTCGCCGGCATCTACCCGATGCGCGGCGACGATTACCCGCTGCTGCGCGATGCGCTCGACCGGCTGCACCTCAACGACGCGAGCTTCGTCTACGAGCCCGAGTCGAGCGTCGCGCTCGGGTTCGGCTTCCGCTGCGGCTTCCTGGGACTGCTCCACATGGAGATCGTGCAGGAGCGGCTCGAGCGCGAGTTCGGGCTGGAGCTGATCGCGTCTGCCCCCTCGGTCGAGTACCGGGTCAGGCGGCTGAACCGCGAGGGCGAGCTGGTGGTCGACAACCCGGCGAAGATGCCCAACGCGGGGGAGATCGACCAGATCAGCGAGCCGTGGGTGGCGGCCGAGGTGATCACGCCCACCGAGTACATCGGCCCGATCATTGAGCTGGCGACCACGAGGCGCGGCGAGTTCAAGAACATGGAGTACCTCGACCCGACTCGGGTCAACGTCCACATCGAGATGCCGCTCGCCGAGCTGATCATCGATTTCTACGATCAGCTCAAGAGCCGCAGCAGCGGCTACGCCAGCCTCGACTACCATTACCTCGGGTACCGCCCCGGAGACTTGGTCAAGCTCGACATCCTGGTCAACACCGAGCCCGTCGACGCGCTTTCGCTGATCGTGCATCGGTCGCAGGCGCATCGCGCCGGCAAGGGGCTGGTCGAGAAGCTCAGGCAGCTGATTCCCCGGCAGCTGTTCGAAGTGCCGGTCCAGGCCGCCATCGGTTCTCATATCATCAGCCGAGAGACGATCCGGGCGATGCGCAAGAACGTGCTCGCCAAGTGCTACGGCGGGGACATCACCCGCAAGCGCAAGCTCCTCGAGAAGCAGAAGGAGGGGAAGCAGCGGATGAAGCGGATCGGCTCGGTGGAGATCCCGCAGGAGGCCTTCCTCGCCGTCCTGCGGATGAACCGGGAAACCTCGTGAGCTTCCTCGAATCGCTGCGCCTGGCGATCGCGCTGGGGCTGACCCTGTTCATGGTCCTGCTCCGGTTCGACTCCGACCGGATCGTGCGCTCCGACTACTTCCGCTACCGCTCGACCTGGCTCGGCCCGCTGAGCTACTACGCCCTGGTGCTGCTGTTCGCGGCCGGCATCGCGCTGATCATCCCCCGCGGACGCGCGCAGCTGTTCCTCCAGGGTGGGCAGCCGGGGACGCTCCTGCCGGTGATGCTCGCCTTCGTGGTGGTGGCCCTCATCAACGCCGCGGTGCTCGCCTACCTGCGCTTCGGGGGGATCCTGCCCCTGCCATCCCAGCTCCTCCCCAACCGTGTCGTCGGGGCAGCCGCCAACGCGATCAGCGAGGAGCTCCAGTTCCGCTCCATCGTGCTGGGGATGCTGATCTTCGCCGGCCTCTCCGCCGGCGTCGCGGTCCTGGTCCAGGCACTGGTCTACGGGCTCGCCCATCGGCGCCTTTGGCAGGAGCGGGACTGGTATTTCCTGATCGGCTCGGTGATCCTCGGGTACGCCGCCGGGCTGGCGACGATCACCACCGGCTCGGTGATCCCCGCCGTGGTGGGGCACTTTGCGGTGACCATGAGCTTCTTCGCATTCGCCGGCGGACGGCTGCGCCAGCGCCCCATCTGAGGCGGCGATCGCTGAAGATGCTGGCCCGTGGCACCGCGGATTTCCCTACCCGCCGCCCGGGGCGGCGCGAGGTGTAGGCTCGAGACCGATGGCCACCGGAGCGCAGCACCTGTACATTCACGTCCCGTTCTGCCGGCTGGTGTGCGCCTACTGCGACTTCGCCACCATCGCTGGCCGCGCCGCCGAGATTCCCCGGTACGTCGCCGCGCTGCATCGCGAGTTGGCGATGCGAGCCGTCCCGGGACGGCTGGCGACGATCTACTTCGGTGGCGGAACTCCCTCGCTGGTCGCGGCCCCGATGATCGAGGCACTGATCGACGGCGCCGTCGACCACTGGGGCGCGCGGCCTGACGAGGTCACCCTGGAGGCCAACCCCAGCGAGCGGGAAATGCCCGACTGGTCGGGGCTGCGGGCCGCGGGCGTGAACCGCATCTCGCTGGGCGTGCAGTCGCTGCGGAACGAAGACCTCGTTGCGCTCGCGCGGGGGCACACCGCGGAGGAGGCACGGGCGGCGTATCGTGCGGCGCGCGTCGCGGGGTTCGAGAACGTGAGCATCGACCTGATGTATGGGATTCCGGGCCAGTCACTCGACGACTGGCGCGCCACCCTGCGCGCGGCGGTCGCCCTCGAGCCGGATCACCTCTCGCTGTACGCGCTCCAGCTGGTGCTCGAGCCCGACGAGTGGGCCGCCGCACCGCGCGGCGGGGCGCTGCGATGGCGCCGTCGGCTCGCGGCGCGTCAGGACGACGACCTGGCCGCTGACCAGTATCGGCTCGCCGAGGAGCTGCTGGCGGAATCGGGCTACCGTCACTATGAGCTCTCTTCGTGGGCCGCCCCCGGGCGCGAGTCGCGGCACAACGCCGCCTATTGGCGCCGGGTGCCATATCTCGGCCTCGGGGCCGGGGCGCACTCCTTTGACGGCGAGTTGCGCTCGTGGAACGTGCGGAGCCTCGATCGCTACATGGAGCACGTCGAGGCCAGCGAGCGGCCGACGGCGGGTCACGAGACGCTCGATGCGCCGACCCGTGCCTTCGAGGCGGTGGCGCTCGGCATGCGCTTCGTCTCGGGACTCAGCCGGCGCGCCTTCACCGCGGAGTTCGGGGTCGACCCCATCGAGCGCTTTCCCGCTGCGGTCGATGCCGGTCGGCGTGCCGGGCTGATCGAGCTGACCGACAGGTCGCTGCGCCTCAGCGCTCGGGGCCGTCTGCTCGCCAGCGAGGCACTACTGCCGTTTCTGACCCCGGCCGCGGACGAGGCGAACGGCCTGCTTGCCGCGCGTTGACATCGGTCAGGCCGGTTGCCTACCATAGGCGCCTACGAGATTGGCACTCTCAACCATTGAGTGCTAACGGAGGATCGAAAGCTCGTCCTCCCTTCCGGAGCTGGTGGATGGTCGGCGAACAGAGAGTGCAGGCAAACCTGGGTCATCCGCGCCGGCCGGCGTTCGTGCTGACCGAGCGCCAGCAGTCGGTGCTGCGCGCCGTGGTCGAGGACCACCTGCTGACCGCGACGCCGGTCGGCTCCAAGGGCCTCGTCGGACGCTACGGGTTCGGTGTCTCCCCGGCGACGATCCGCAGCGCGATGGCGGAGCTTGAGGCGCTTGGTCTGCTCAGCCACCCGCACACCAGCGCCGGACGCCTTCCCTCGGACCTCGGCTATCGCGTGTACGTCGAGTCGCTGATGCACGAGGCGGAGCTGAACCGCTCGGATCGGATGATGATCCGCCACCAGTTCAGCCAGGTGGCCCTGACGAGCAACGAGTGGCTGCGGCTGACGGCCTCGATCCTCGCGGCCAGCACACGGTCCGCATCGGTCGTGACACCCGCCCGGGCGCGGCGCGCCCGCTACGGCCACATCCAGCTCGTGGAGCTGCCCGATGGAGCCCGCCTGGCGGTGCTGGTGCTTGCCGACGGGAACGTCGTGCAGCGGCGCCTCGATCGGTCGGCGCTGGATCGGCAGCTGCCCGGGGCGCGCATCGCCCAGCCGGAGCTTGATGCCGTGGCACGCGAGCTCAACGTGGAACTGAGCGGCCTGGCCGCGCCGCAGGTCCGCCGTCGCCGCCTGCGCCTCTCGCTGCTCGCCGCGCACGTCGCGGAGATGATCGTCCAGGTGCTGGAGGATGCCGACTCGCTGACGGTCGAAGAGGTCGTCACCGACGGGATCGTCAACGTGCTCGAGCAGCCCGAGTTCGCCGAGGGCAGCAAGCTGCGGACGGTCCTCGAGGTGCTGCGGCGGAGCGACTTCCTGGAACAGCTCATCCCGGTGGTGACCCGGGGTGGTGGCGTGCACGTGATCATCGGTCGCGAGAACAGCAACGACGCGATGCAGGAGGTCAGCCTCATCTTCGCCCCCTACGGCGCACCCGATCGGGCACTCGGCTTGCTGGGTGTGGTGGGACCGACGCGAATGCCGTACCCCCGCGCGATCCCGACCGTCCGCTACCTGTCGGCGCTCCTCGATGAGCTGATCAATGCGCACTATGGCGAGACCCATGACTGATAACCCGACGAATGGTGGTGTTCGGCCGCGCACCCGCGCGGAAGAGCGCGCCGACTCCATCCCGACCCCGACCCGCAGCGAGCTGGCCGAGCGGATCGACACCCTCGAGCGCGAGCTGGCAGCGGCCCGCGACCGCGCCGAGGAGAACCTGCGCAGCTGGCAGCGCACCGCTGCCGACCTCTCGAACTTTCGCCGGCGCACCGAGGAGGAGCGAGGGAGCGTCGTCCAGTTCAGCAACGCGCTGCTGATCGACAAGCTGCTCGCGGTGCTCGACGACTTCGACCGGGCGCTGGCCAGCGTGCCCGCGGACGCCCACGAGGCGTGGGTCGACGGCGTGCGCCTCGTCGAGCGCAAGCTGCGGAACCTCCTGGAGTCGGAGGGCGTGACTCCGATCGAGGCACAGGGCCAGCCATTCGATCCCAATCTCCACGAGGCGGTCGTCCACGAGGAGACCGCAGACCATCCCGACAACCAGGTGATCGACGAGCTGCAGCGGGGCTATCGGCTCCACGACCGGGTCCTCCGCCCGGCGCTCGTCAAGGTCGCGAACAACCCGAAGGAGCACTGATCCATGGGCAAAATCATCGGCATCGACCTCGGCACCACCAACTCGGTGGTGGCCGTCATGGAGGGCGGCGAGCCCCAGGTCATCACCAACGCGGAGGGGGCGCGGATCACGCCGTCCGTGGTCGCCTTCGCCAAGAGCGGGGAACGGCTCGTCGGCCAGGTGGCCAAGCGCCAGGCGATCACCAATCCGGAGAACACGATCTTCAGCATCAAGCGCTTCATGGGCCGTCGGTTCGGCGACCCGGAGGTGCAGCGCAGCAAGGACCTGGTCCCCTACGAGGTCGCCAAGGACCCGAAGTCGGACGGAGTGGCCGTCAAGCTGGCCAACGGCAAGACCTTCACCCCGCCCGAGATCAGCGCCATGATCCTGCAGAAGCTCAAGGGCGATGCGGAGGCCTACCTTGGGGAGAAGGTGACCGAGGCGGTGATCACCGTCCCGGCGTACTTCGATGACACCCAGCGGCAGGCGACCAAGGACGCCGGTCGGATCGCGGGTCTGGACGTCAAGCGGATCGTCAACGAGCCGACCGCCTCGGCGCTGGCCTACGGCCTGGACAAGACCAAGGACGAGAAGATCGCGGTCTACGACCTCGGTGGCGGCACCTTCGACATCTCGATCCTCGAGCTGTCGGAGGGGGTCTTCGAGGTTCGCAGCACGAACGGCGACACCCACCTCGGCGGCGACGACTTCGACCAGCGGATCATCAGCTGGCTGACCGAGGAGTTCCGCAAGGAGCAGGGGATCGACCTGAGCAAGGATCGGATCGCCCTGCAGCGGCTCAAGGAGGCGGCCGAGAGGGCGAAGATCGAGCTCTCATCGACCGCCACCTCGGAGATCAACCTGCCCTTCATCAGCGCCGATCAGACCGGCCCCAAGCACCTGGTCACGACCCTCAGCCGCGCTAAGCTCGAGGACCTGGTGTCCGACCTCGTCCGTCAGACCGAGGGCCCGGTGAAGCAGGCGCTGGCCGATGCGGCCCTGCAACCGGGGGACATCGATGAGGTGATCCTGGTCGGTGGCCAGACGCGCATGCCGGCCGTCGTGGAGGCGGTGAAGCGCATGTTCGCCGGCAAGGAGCCGCACAAAGGCGTCAACCCCGACGAGGTGGTGGCGGTGGGTGCCGCGATCCAGGCCGGGGTGCTGGGCGGCGAGGTGAAGGACGTCCTGCTTCTCGACGTGACGCCGCTCTCGCTGGGGATCGAGACCCTCGGCGGCGTGGCGACCAAGATGATCAACCGCAACACGACGATCCCGACCTCGCACACCCAGATCTTCTCCACGGCCAGCGACAACCAGCCGTCGGTCGACATCGTCGTCCTCCAGGGCGAGCGAGAGATGGCCGCGGACAACAAGAAGCTGGCGACCTTCCGTCTGGACGGGATCCCGGCTGCCCCGCGTGGGGTGCCACAGGTCGAGGTCACGTTCGACATCGACGCCAACGGGATCTTGAACGTGACCGCCAAGGACAAGGCCACCAACAAGGAGCAGAAGGTCACCATCACCGCCTCCTCGATGCTCGCCAAGGAGGACGTCGATCAGATGGTCCGCGAAGCCGCCGAGCACGCGGAGGAGGACCGCCGGCGACGAGCCGAGGTCGAGTCGCGCAACGAGGCCGACGCGCTCACCTTCCAGGGCGAACGGCTGCTCAAGGACCTCGGTGACAAGGTCAGCGAGGAGGAGAAGTCCGAGGTGCAGTCGCGGATCGATGCGGTCCGCGAGGCGCTGAAGGGCACCGACGCCGGCGCGATCGACTCGACCAAGCAGCAGCTTGCCGAGGTGCTGCAGCGGATCGGCACCCGCGCCTACGAGGCGGGTGAGCCCGGCGGCAGCGACGGGACCGCCGGGGGCGCCAACGGGACGGCCGGCGCGGCGAGTCCGGAGGGGGAGGGCGAGACGATCGAGGGCGAGTACAAGGAGGTGTGAGCCTCCTCCGCGCCGTCGGCCGGGGGTCGAGCCACGGGTGGCCCGGCCGCGGCGGCTACTCCTGCGGCTGGGTGCAGAACGGGCAGCGCCGAGCGGTGCGCGGGATGCTGCTCGCGCACTCCGAGCAGGTCTTGGTGGTGGGCTGGGGCTGATCCTCGCGCGCCTGTCGCCGCCGCTCGATCGCATTCATCGGCTTGACGACCACGAAGAAGAGTGCCGCCGCAATCAGCACGAAGCTCAGCAGCGCATTGAGGAAGAGGCCGTAGTGGACGGTGGCTGAGCCGACGTGCATCTGGAGCGCGTCGAAGTTCGGCGCTCCGAAGATGCCGGTCAGTGGCGTGAGCACGTTGGTGACGAACGAGGTGATCACCGAGCTGAAGGCTGCGCCGATCACGATCCCGACCGCGAGGTCGATGACGTTGCCCCGCATGATGAAATCACGAAATTCGCGCAGCATCGGTACCTCATCGGATGTGAGCGTGTGGGGTGAGCGCCTCGGGGACCGCCTGGTCTCGAGCGAGTATGGCGGGTTGGGCTACATTCGCCTGAATGAGATTGGCAACCTGGAACGTGAACTCCCTGAAGGCCCGGCTCGACCGCGTGCTGCAGTGGATCGCGGCCGTCGAGCCGGACGTGGTGTGCATGCAGGAAACGAAGCTGACCGACAGCGCGGTGCCGGCGCTCGCCTTCCGAGAGCTGGGCTACGAGGTTGCCCACCACGGGCTTGGCCAGTGGAACGGAGTGGCCATCGCATCGCGCGTGGGCCTGGAGGCGGTGACCGGCGGGCTGGGACCGGCGCCGGACGGTTGGACCGATGACGGCGGACGGCTCGTGGCGGCGACCTGCGCAGGCGTCCGGGTGGTGAGCATCTATGTGCCCAATGGCCGCGAGGTGGGCACCGAGTTCTACGCGGCCAAGCTCGCGTGGCTCGATCGGCTGGAACGCTGGCTGCGCGAGAGCTGCGATCCCCAGTCGCAGCTCGCGCTGTGTGGCGATTTCAACGTCGCGCCCGAGGATCGCGACGTGTGGGATGCGGCCGCCGTGCATGGCGCGACGCACGTCTCGCCCGCCGAGCGGGAGGCGGTCGCCCGCCTGCGCGCCTGGGGGCTGGTGGATGCGGTGCGGCGCTTCCATCCCGAGGCCGGCCTTTACACGTGGTGGGACTACCGCGCGGGAAACTTTCACAAGAACATCGGGATGCGGATCGACCACGTGTACGTGACCAAGCCGCTCGCGGCGCGGGCGGTGGCCGCGGAGCGGGACCGGGAGGCTCGCAAGCCGTCGACCTATCCCGGAGCGCCCTCCGACCACGCTCCGCTGGTGGTCGATTTTCGCGACTGACTGCGTCGGTGCGTCGAGCGTGCCCGTCGCAGCGCCCCGCCGAGGTCACGTCCGGGGCGGGTCCGGGGCCAGGTGACGCGCCGCGCGCCGACGAACGTGGCATACGCGTCCAGCGCCTGGGCTAGGGCGGGCAGGAACGCCTCGTCCTCCATCGGCGCATAGGCAGGCTCGAACCAGATTCCCAGGATCGCGAGTGAAGCGGTCCGCCGGTCGAAGCGGGGCTCGAATCGGCCCACCAGTCGATCGCCAAACAGGATCGGCAGCACGTAATAGCCGTGGCGCCGGCGGGCGAGGGGGGTGTAGACCTCCCAGGTGTACTGGAACCCCAGCAGCCGATGCACCAGCCGACGGTCCCACATCAGCGGATCCAGCGGACCGATGAAGGCCACCGACGCCTCGCTCGGCGCGATGGATGCTGCGCTCGCATCGAGCAGCGCGAGCTCATCGGTGAGCACGTACCGCACCTCGCGCAGTCCCTCGACCTCGACCGGCGTGAGCCTTCCGGCCTCCACCAGCTCGGCGGTCATCCGTCGACGGTCAGCCGCACTCCCTGTCCCGGTCGTCAGCTCGGAGCCGCCGCCGACGCCCAGCAGCCCGACCGCACGGTGGCGGCTCATCAGCGTATGTCGCAGCGCGTCGGCCTCCGGCAGCCGGGTCGCGAGCAGCTCGGGCGGCACGATGCGCTCGATGAGGTCGTAGTGGCGCCGGTTTCCGTCTCGGCGGGCGAGTCCCAGGCGCCCGGTGACGAACAGGGCCTCCATCACCGCGCGCGCTGCCGGCGTCTCTGCCCACCACCACTCGATCCGATGGCGGACATCGCGAAACGCCGCGGTCGACAGCGGCCCACTCGCGGCGATCTCGTCAACGATGCGCCGGGCGAGCTCCGCGTGCTCGGAGAGGAGGCGTTCGCGGTAATGAGCCGCGGCACGGTCCCACGCGATCCGGTAGGCCGGCAGCTCAGCCAGCGGAACGATGTTGAGCGACTTATTGTAGATCTCGATCAGGCGCCGATCGTCGCCGTCGCCGTACAGCCAGCGCTCGCACCATTCGCGCTGATAGCGCTCGATCCTGGCATGCAGCACGAGGTCATGGTTCCGTGCGCCGGGCACCTCGAGCGGATCGAACTGCAGCGAGCCGAGCCGGTCGACGACCGTCAGCACGGACCCCGGCACGGGTGGCAACGCGCGTGCCGGTGCCAGCAGCTGGCGACGGACGAGAAAGCACCGCGCCTGTTCGGCGCTGACGAGGCGGGTTGGCATCGCGTCCGGGATGCTAGCAGTCGCCAGGCAGCTGGCACTCTCGATTTCAGAGTGCCAGCCGGTATAATCGCCGACCGATGGCGGTGAAGCGCGATTACTACGAGGTGCTCGGCGTCTCGCGGGACTCCTCGGACGAGGAGATCAAGCGGGCGTTCCGCCGTGCCGCCCAGCAGCATCACCCCGATGTCGACAACAGCGAGGGCGCCGAGGCGCGCTTCAAGGAGCTCAACGAGGCCTATCGGGTGCTCTCGGATCGGCAGCGTCGCCAGGCCTACGACATGTTCGGTCATGCCGGCGTGGACGGCAGCGCGGGCGGCGGGTTCGAAGGGTTCGGCGGTGGCTTCGGCCCCTTCGGTGACATCTTCGATGCGTTCTTCGGTGGTAACCCGGCCGGCCGACAGCGCCGGCGGGTGGTGGCCGGCGCCGACCTTCGCTACGACATGACGATCGATTTCGCGGAGGCGGTCTTCGGCGTCACGCGGGAGATCAGCTTCCCGACGCTCGTCACCTGCCCGGTCTGCTCGGGGACCGGCGGCGAGCCGGGGACGCAGCCCGAGCGCTGCGCGGACTGCGGCGGCTCGGGCGAGAAGCGCCGCGTGGCGCAGACCATCCTGGGCCAGATGGTGAACATCGTCGCCTGCCCACGCTGCAACGGCGAGGGTTCGGTGATCGCCAACCCGTGCCACGAGTGCCGCGGCGACGGTCGCGTCAGACAGGAACGCAGCCTTCAGGTCAGCGTTCCGGCGGGCATCGATTCCGGGCAGCGCATCGCGCTGGACGGACAGGGAGAGGCGGGACCGCGGGGAGGCCCGGCCGGGGACCTGTACGTGGTCGTCAACGTCCGCGAGCACCCGCAGCTCCTCCGACGCGGGACCGAGCTGTACCACATCCTCCCGCTCACCTTCCCGCAGGCGGCCCTGGGTGCCACCCTGGCGGTTCCCACCGTCGAGGGCAGTGAGCAGATCGAGGTGCCCGCGGGCACGCAGAGCGGGCAGGAGATCCGCCTGCGAGGACGCGGAGTGCCGCGCCTCCGCGGCAACGGACGTGGCGACCTCCACGTCGTGGTCAATGTGGTGGTGCCTTCCAAGCTGGGCAAGCGCGAACGGGAGCTGCTCAGAGAGCTGGACAAGGTCAGTCCGCCGGCCGTTCTGCCCAAGGGCGGCGGCAGCCTCCTGGATCGCATCCGCGACCTGTTCGCCTGAGCCGCCACGTGGCGCGCTGGCTGGAGCTGACCGTCGAGGCCAACGTCGAGGCGGTGGAAGCCGTCTCCGAAATATTCGGGCGTCTCGGCCGCGGCGCCGCCGTGAGGCCCACGCGCCTGATCCGCGACCCCCGCGACGAGCTCGCCGTACGGGAGGATCCGAGCGCCCCGTACCTCGTCACCGCGCACGTTCCGGACGACGGGGACTCGGCCGCCGCGCTGGAGGCCACCGAGCGCGCCCTCTGGCACCTCCAGGCGTTTGGTCTCGGCCCGGTCGGCGCGCTCCACGTGTCATCGGTTGAGGACTCGGGATGGGAGGCGGCCTGGAAGGCCGGCTACACGCCACAGCGCATCGGCCGGGTGGTGATCGTCCCGTCCTGGCTCGACGAGCCGATCGCCGACGGCGAGGTCGAGCTGCGGCTCGACCCGGGGATGGCGTTCGGCACCGGGCTGCACCCGACGACCCGCGGTTGCCTGGCGCTGCTGCAGCGCGTCGATCCCATGCCGTCGCCGATCCTCGACGTGGGATGCGGGTCGGGGATCCTGGCGCTGGCCGCCCTGCGGCTCGGGGCGCGCCGCGCGATCTGCTACGACACGGACCCGCTGGCCGTGGCGACCACGGGCGCCAACGCGGCGGCGAACGCGCTTGCCGATCGGCTCGAGGCGCGGCGCGGCACCCTGCCGGCGGTTCCCGCCGAGCGCGTCCGATTGGTGATGGCGAACCTGGTTGCGGCAGTGCTCGTCGAGCTCGCCGAGCGGCTGGCGGTCCATTGCCGCCGGGGCGGCACCCTGATCGCGAGTGGGATCATCGCTGAGCGTGGTGAGGAGGTCGGCAGCGCCCTTCGGGCCGCCGGCTTCGTCGAGCGCGACCGGCTCGAGGATGGTGACTGGCTGACGCTTGGGCTGGAGCGGACCTGAATGCATCGGTTCTTCGTGCGGCCGGGCACATACGCGGCCGATCGCCTGGCGATCCCTGACGAGATCCGTCATCAGCTGCGCGACGTGCTCCGCGCGCGACCCGGGACGGAGATCCTGCTGCTGGACGGAAGCGGCACGCAGGCTCACTGCCGAGTGGTTGACGACGCCGCACTGGAGGTGGTCGAGCGGGGGGCGGCGAGTGGCGAGCCGCGCCATCGGCTGACCATCTGCCAGGCCGTGCTCAAGAGCGATCACCTCGAGGACGTGATCAGGAGCGCCACCGAGATCGGAGTGGTCGCCGTCCAGCTGATCATCAGCGAGCGAACGATCGTCCGCAGCATCAGCGAGCAGCGTCTGGCTCGACTGAGATCGATCGCCCGCGAGGCGGCCGAGCAGTCGGAGCGCGGTGCCGTGCCGGAGGTTCACGCGCCGGTTCCGCTGCGCAGCGTGCTCGGACCGGAGTGCGTCGTCCTCTACGAGCGGCTCGGTGGCCACCATCTCGCCGCCCTTCCGCCCCCGCACCGAATGCTGATCGGGCCGGAAGGAGGCTTCACCGGTGCCGAGGTCGAGGCTGCGGCGGGCGCGGGCAGTCCGATCGCCTGGCTCGGGCCACGAATCCTCCGCTCCGAACACGTGGCCCTCGCGGCGGCGGCGGTCGTCTTGTCGGCGGCCGGCGAGTTCGCCTAGGCTGTGCCTGATGACGGACGCCGACTGCCTGTTCTGCCGCATCGCGCGCGGTGAGCTGCCCGCATCGGTGGTCCACGAGGACGATGAGGTGCTGATCGTTCGCGACATCGATGCCAAGGCGCCGACTCATCTGCTCGCCATCCCGCGACGCCACATCGGCTCCGTCCACGAGCTGACCGATGACGACGCACCGCTGCTTGGCCGGCTCTTCGGCGCGCTGCGGCGCGCCGCGACGGATGCGGCGCTCTCCAACGGCTACCGGATCGTGACCAACGTCGGGCCGGATGCAGGACAGTCGGTACCGCACCTGCACCTCCACCTGCTCGGCGGACGGCAGATGGCATGGCCGCCCGGATGAGCGCGACCAACCGCGCCGACGTCGGCGCCATCGCGAAAGGGAGGAGTCTGGATGCCACGCGTTGACGTCGAGCTGGTCACCCGTGTCGCGCCCGACCGCGTGCGCGCCGCGCTGATCGATTTCTCGGAGCGGCGACCACGGATCTGGCCGGGCATCTCGGAGGAGTACTTCGAGGTTTACTCCGTCGGCGAGACCGAGGCGGTGGTTCGCGAGGGGACCAAGAGCCCCGGGATGAGCGTCTGGGCCCGTGAGCGCTACGACTGGTCCGACCCGCAGACCGTGACCTGGACGGTCGAGGAGAGCAACTTCTGCGCGCCGGGCAGCTACGTGTCGGCCACTATCACGCCCGCGGCAGGCGGCGGGAGTCGGATCCACGTGATCTGGAACCGGACTCCAACCTCGATCGGCGGCCGGATCGCGACCTTCGTCATCCGACTGACCCATGGGCGCCCGATCGCCGCCTCCATGAAGCGCGGCCTCGCCAACCTGGAGGCCGAGGCGCCGGCCTGAAGGCCCCGGCCTGGACGCCGGCGTGTCGTCCGGCCTACACTGATAGCCCCCAGGGGTATCCCAGCCGCAGTGTGGAGTTTGACCGATGACGTCCAACCTGGACAAGGATCCGGTGTGCGGCATGACCGTCGAGCGCGAATCCGCTCGCGCGCGCGACCTGCACAGCCGGCACGCGGACACCGACTACTACTTCTGCGGCAAGGGCTGCAAGCTCGACTTCGACGAGGATCCGGAGCGATACCTCGATCCCGACTACGTCCCCTCCATGTGACCCGATGCTGAGCGGCGACAAGGCTCGCCCCGATCGAGCGCTCGAGATCGGTTTCCGCGCACGCCAGGCACCGGTGATGACCCTCGAGATCGAGGGCATGTCCTGCGCCTCTTGCGTGAACCGGATCGAGCGCTACCTGAACAGGGTCACCGGGGTGCGTTCCGCCACCGTCAACCTGGCCACCGAGCGCGCGACCGTGGTCGCTGACTCGGGGGTGAGCGCGGGCGAGATCATGGCCGCCGTCGAGGCGGCCGGCTACGACGCCCGGATCGCCGACGATGCCGACTCGCGGCCAAGCGCGGAGGCGTCGCCACCGGCTGCGGGCGCGGCAGCCCGGACCGATCCCGTGCCGCGCGGGCAGGACACGACTTCCCAACAGCGCCACCTGGCTGACACCCGACGCCGGCTGGTCGTGGCAGCGGTGTTCACCGTTCCGCTGCTGCTCGCCCTGGCGCGGATGACGGTCGCGCCATTTCTGCCCGCGGTGCTCGCCGATCCGCTCGCGCAGCTCGCATTCGCGACGCCGGTCCAGCTGTACTCCGGTTGGGGCTTCTACCGGGGAGCCTGGAGGGTCCTGCGTCACGGCGCGGCTGACATGAACACGCTGATCGCCGTCGGCAGCTCGGCGGCGTACCTGTACAGCCTCGCCGCGATCACCTTCCCAGGTTTCTTCCGGGCGACCGGGATCGCGGGGCGCAGCGAGCTGCCGCTGTACTTCGACACCGCGGCGGTGATCATCACCCTGATCCTCACCGGACGCTACCTGGAGGCGCGCGCCAGGAGCCATACCTCAGATGCCATCCGGGCGCTGATCGGCCTTGTCCCGCGGACCGCGCGGGTCACCCGCGACGGAGCGGAACGCGACCTGCCCCTCGACCAGGTGCGCCGCGGCGACCTCGTCCTCCTGCGGCCGGGCGAGAAGGTGCCGGTCGACGGCGTGGTGCGCGACGGCCAGTCGGCGGTTGACGAGAGCATGGTGACCGGCGAGAGCCTGCCGGTCGCCAAGCGATCCGGCGACGAGGTGATCGGCGGCACGCTGAACACCACGGGTGCGGTGCGCTTCGAGGCGACACGCGTCGGCCGTGACACGGTGCTGGCGCAGATCGTGCGGCTGGTCCAGGAAGCCCAGGGAAGCAAGGCGCCCATCCAGCGGCTGGCGGACACGGTGACCGGGTACTTCGTTCCGGCAGTGCTGGTCACGGCGGCGGCGACCTTCGTGGCCTGGATCGCATTTGGCCCACAGCCCGCCTTCAACCTGGCGCTCCTCAACTCGGTCGCGGTGCTGATCATCGCCTGTCCCTGCGCGCTCGGCCTCGCGACGCCGACCTCGATCATGGTCGGCACCGGAAAGGGCGCGGAGAACGGCGTGCTGTTCCGGAATGCCGAAGCTCTCGAGCGTCTGCACCGGGTCCGGGTGGTCGTCTTCGACAAGACGGGGACGCTGACCGAGGGGAAACCGCGGGTCACCGATGTGCTTCTCTCCCCGGGCGCCCCGCCGGAATCGGAGCTGCTGCGCCTGGTGGCGGCCGCCGAGCGGCGGTCAGAGCATCCGCTCGCCGCCGCGCTCGTCAGTGAAGCGACGAGGCGGGGCCTGGTAACCGTCGAGCCGGAGCGCTTCGCGGCCGTCGCCGGGGAGGGGGTCGAGGCCAGCGTTGACGGCCGCCGCGTGGTGGTCGGGCGGCCGACATTCCTCGCCGAGCGAGCGATCGCATCCGGCGAGCTCGCCTCGGCCGGAGAGCGGCTCGCATCGGCCGGTCGCACACCGGTGTACGTGGCGATCGATGGTCAGCCGGCCGCGGTGATCGGTATCGCGGATCAGCTGAAGAGCGGCTCCGTAACGGCGGTCGCCGAGCTGCATCGGATGGGGCTCGAGGTGATCATGCTGACCGGGGACAATGATCTCACCGCGCGGACAATCGGACGGCAGGCGGGGGTTGGCCGGGTCCTGTCCGACGTGCGTCCGGATGAGAAGGCGGCGCAGATTCGACGGCTGCAGGCTGCCGGCAGGCTGGTCGCCATGGTCGGCGATGGGATCAACGACGCGCCGGCGCTGGCACAGGCCGATGTCGGCATTGCGCTCGGCACGGGCACCGATGTCGCGATCGAGTCGGCGGGAGTGACGCTGATGAGCGGCGACCTTCGGTCGGTGGTCACCGCCGTCTCCCTGTCGCGGGCGACGATGCGCAACATTCGGCAGAATCTGTTCTGGGCGTTCGCCTACAACGTCGCGCTCATCCCGCTCGCCGCCGGGCTGCTCTACCCCTTCGCCGGCATCCTGCTCGACCCGATCATCGCCGCCGCCGCGATGGCCGCATCGAGCGTTACGGTCGTCTCCAACGCGCTCCGGCTTCGCGGCTTCCGCGCGCCGCAGCTCGGCGCAACGACTCGACGACGTGAGGCAAGCGCAGCGCCATTGGCCTCCTGATCGCGTTGACCCTCGTTCAGGTCCACTGTATGCTCCGCGGGCTCCAGCGCCGGCCGAAGCCGACGCGACGTTGAGGGGCGGAAGGAGGCGAACCCGTTTGGCAGAGGTCCGCGTGGGTGAGAACGAGTCGTTCGAGAGCGCGCTGCGCCGCTTCAACAAGAAGATTCAGCAGTCCGGAATCCTGGCCGAGGCACGGCGCCGCGAGCACTACGAGAAGCCCAGCGTGAAGCGCAAGCGCAAGGAAGCCAAGAAGCGAAAGGCTTCGACGCGCGCGTAGCCAGACGTTCGCCTGGTCCGGGGGTGACGTTCTCCCGGAGCCGATCGAAAGACTGACGTCCGTCCGAAGGCAGGTCGCCCGATGACCCTGATGCAACGCATCGAGGCCGCCATGCGCGAGGCGATGAAGGCGCGCGACGAGCGTCGCACGCAGACGCTGCGGATGGCGATCGCCGCCGCGCAGAACCGGCGCATCGAGCTGCGCCGCGACCTCACCGACGACGACGTCGTCGAGATCGTGGGCAAGCAGGTCAAGCAGCGCCGTGAGAGCGAGGAGCTGTTCCGCACCGGCGCCCGCCCCGAGCTCGCGGAGCGGGAAGCCGCTGAAGCGGCAATCCTCGGCGAGTTCCTTCCCGAACCGCTTGCCGCTGACGAGATCGAGCGGCTCGTGCGCGCCGCGATCGTGGATACCGGCGCCGCCGGGCCGGCGGATCTCGGCCGAGTGATGGGCCGCGTCGCCCCGCAGGTTCGTGGGCGGGCCGACGGCCGCGCGCTGAGCGAACTGGTCCGAACGCTCCTCTCCGAGCGCGGGTCGAGCGGCTAGCGGCAGATGTTCATTCCTCGCACCCTGGCCCGCACCGCCGCGCCGGTCCAGGGCGGTGCTGCGCGTGCGGGTGTGGTGGTCGCCGTGATCGCCGCCGCTCTGACCGCGATCTTGAGCATCAGCATCGCTCCGGGCCAGGTCAGCTTGGAGCTCAACCAGGTCGCTCAGCAGGACATCCGCGCGCCCAAGAGTCTGTCATTCATCTCCGCCTCGGAGACGCAGGCCGCCCGGGATCTGGCCGCCAAGAACGTCGCGCCGGTCTACACCCAGACCGAGCCGCTCGCCGACGTGCGGCGCCGCCAGGTGGACGCGTATGACGCGCTGGCGACGGCGGTCAAGCGTGTCCTCGACCAGCGCGATGCCGGCGTCGTGGCAGCTTCGCAGCTCGGCACAGCCCTGACCCAGGCGGCGCCCCAGCTGTCGCCGGCGCAGATCGCGCAGATCCGGACCATGGACGTGGCCAGCTGGGAGCAGGTCACCCAGGCCGGTCGCACCGTGCTCGACGCCACGATGTCGGCCGAGGTGCGCGAGGATCGCCTTTCCGACATTCGACAGCAGGTGCGCGCCAGCATCACCAAGCAGCTGTCGCAGCAGCAGCGCGAGCTCGCCGGCGACCTCGCCGCCTCGCAGGTCCAGCCGAACTCCCAGCTGGACGCGGCCGCCACCCAGGCGGCTCGGGACCAGGCGCGCAGCGCGGTCGACCCGGTGGTGGTCCAGATCCGTCAGGGGGAGACGGTGGTGCGCGCCGGCGACCCGATCACCCAGCTGGCGCTGGAGAAGCTTGACCAGCTCGGGCTGACACGGCCCCGGATGGAGCTCTCCACGCTCATCGGCAACGCACTGGTGGCGGTGCTGATCGGCGTGCTGCTGGTGGCGTTCCTCTGGCGGTTTGCGCCGGCGGTCTGGTTCCGCAACCGTTCGCTGCTGCTGTTTCTCCTCGCGCTGCTGGTCAGCGCCGCCGCCATCCGGGTCGCCGGCGACCGTTCGCTGTGGGCGTTCGTGGTGCCCACTTCGGCCACCGTGCTGCTGATCGGCATCCTGCTCGACGGCTACACCGGTGCGGCCATCGCGGCCGCGCTGGCCCTGATCTCCGGCGTGGTCAATCGCGACGGGCTCGAGCCGGCGGTCTACGTCCTGGTCGGGGGCGGGGCTGCCCTGCTGAGCGTGGTGCGCGCCGAGCGGCTGAACGCCTTCGTGCGCGCCGGCGTGTTCGTGAGCCTTGCCAATGTGACGGTCGTCACCGCGTTCAGCCTGCTCGAGCAGCGCGACCTCGCCGGCGTCCTGCAGCTGGCCGGAGCGAGCGTGGTGCACGCGATCCTGGCCGTCTTCCTGGCCGTCGGCTCCTTCGCGATGCTCGGCAACTTGTTCGGAATCATGACCGTCTTCCAGCTCCTGGAGCTGGCGAATCCCTCGAGTCGTCTCCTGCGCCGGCTGCTGCTGGAGACGCCCGGGACCTACCACCACAGCGTGATGGTCGGCAACCTGGCCGAGCGGGCGGCGGAGACGATCGGCGCCGATCCGCTGCTCGCGCGGGTGGCGGCCTACTACCATGACATCGGCAAGATGAAGAACCCGCTTGCCTTCATCGAGAACCAGGCGGGGAGCCGGAACATCCACGATGAGCTGAATGCGGAGACCAGCGCCCGGATCATCACCAGCCACATCCGGGATGGAATCGACCTCGCCTACGAGCACCGACTGCCGGTGCAGATCATCGGCTTCATCCCGCAGCACCACGGGACGAGCACCATGGGCTACTTCTTCGGGAAGGCCGTCCGCGAGTCGGGCGGTGTCCCGCAGAACGTGGACGGTGATCGGTATCGGTACCCCGGCCCCAAGCCGCAGAGCCGCGAGGCCGCGATCCTGATGCTGGCCGACGGAGTCGAGGCATCCGTCCGCTCACTGGACGAAAAGGACGAGGCCAGCATCCGATCGATGGTCGACCGGATCGTGGACGCGCGGATCGATGACGGCCAGCTCGACGACGCCGAGCTGACGCTCAAGAACATCGCCCAGATCAAGGAAGCGTTCGTCCAGCAGCTGCTGGGCATGTACCACAGCCGGATCAAGTATCCGGACAACGTGGTACCGATCGACGTGGGCGAGCCTCGCCGCGAGCGCGCCTGACCCATTTTGACCCTTGAGCGGGGCCGATCCGAGCGCCTAGGATGAGGGCGCATGCGATGCGCGGTGGCGATCCACGATCGGATTGGCCGCGACCGGCTGGCCGGCGCGGTCGAGCCGCTGACGCCTGAGCAGGCGCTCGGGCTTCTGCAGTCGGCGATCTGCGAGGCGGCGCACGCGGCGGTGGCCGAGCGCGATGCCGAAGTGGAGCTGACGCTGTGCGCTGACGCGGAGATGCAGCGCCTCAACTTCGACCACATGGGCGAGCGGGCTCCGACCGATGTCCTCTCCTTCCCGCTCCACGAGTGGTCGGTGGAGCGGGGCCGCTCGCTCCTCGAGGACGACGGCGTCCAACCGCCCGGGCCGCTGGTGCTCGGGGATGTGGTGATCGATGTCGACCAGGCGGTACGGCAGGCGGCGGAGGGCGATTGGAGCGTTGTCGAGGAGCTGGTGCTGCTCGCCATTCACGGCACGCTTCACCTCGTCGGCCATGACCATGCCGATATCGACGAGGAGGAGGCGATGCGTGCCGCCGAGCATCGCGTCCTCGGCCACCTGCATCGAACGCACCGCGAGGTCGCGTGGCGCCCGGGCTCGCTGTTCGACCGCTCGGGGCACGCGGTCACCTCGGGCAGCTAGGGCTTCTGGGGTCCGGGAGGTCAGGCGGCCTGCGGGGCGGCCTCCACCTCCGCGGCGAACGGTGCTTCCGGCGCGACTTCGGTCGGCCTCGGGTGCGGCTCTGGCGAGGGCGCGACCAGCCACCCGGCGAACAGAATCGCGAAGCTGACAAGCGCGACGATGACCATCGGTCTGCGTACCTCCCGGTGCTAGAGCTGGTAGGCGATCTCGCCGTGCTGCGCCAGGTCGAGCCCCGTCTCCTCGGCCTCCGACGCGACGCGTACCCGCACGATGCGGTTCACGACCACGAGGATCACGGCGGTGGCCAGCGCGGAGTAGAGGCCGACGGCCGCCACCGCGGCCGCCTGCCGGAGAAGCTGCGACGGGTCGCCGGCGATCAGCCCGTCGCGCCCGGCGCTGTTGATCGCGACGCTCGCAAAGAGGCCGGTCACCAGCGCTCCAAAGGCGCCGCCGACGCCATGGACGCTGAACACGTCGAGCGCATCGTCCACGCGTGAGCGAAGCCGGAGCTGACAGGCGGCGTAGCAGATGCCGGCAGCGCCAAACCCGATGAGGATTGCCGCGGCCGGCGAGACGTAGCCGGCGGCCGGCGTGATGGCCACCAGTCCGGCCACTGCTCCGACCGCGGCGCCCAGCACCGACGGCGTGCCCCGGTGCAGCCAGGAGAGCGTGACCCAGGTCAGCGCTGCCATGGCGGCCGCGGTATTGGTGGTGACCAGCGCGAGCGCCGCCACGCCGTTCGCCGACAGCGCGCTGCCCGCATTGAAGCCGAACCAGCCGAACCACAGCAGGCCGGCGCCGAGCACGGTCATGGTCACGTCGTGCGGCTCGGTTGCGGGCGCGTGGAGGCCGATTCGTCGGCCGATCATCAGCGCGGCCACCAGCGCGGCGACCCCGCTGCTGAGGTGCACCACCGTGCCGCCGGCGAAGTCCAGCACGCCGAGGTTCGCGAGCCAGCCCTGTGGCGACCAGACCCAGTGGGCAATTGGGGCGTACACCAGCGTTGACCAGCCAACGCTGAACAGGACGAACGCCTTGAACCGCTTGCGCTCGGCGAACGCGCCGGTAATCAGCGCCGGAGTGATCACCGCGAACATCATCTGAAAGGCCATGAAGGCCAGGTGCGGAACGGTGGGCGCGTACACCGCGCTCGGACGGCCGGTGACGCCCTCCAGGCCGGCCCACTGCAGACCGCCGATCAGGCCGAGCCCGGTATCGGGCCCGAATGCCAGCGTGTAGCCCCACAGGACCCAGGTGACGCTCACCAGCGCCAGGATGAAGAGGCTGTGCATCATGGTGCTGAGCACATTCTTGCGGCGCACCAGGCCTCCATAGAAGAAGGCCAGCCCCGGCGTCATCAGCATCACGAGTGCGGTGGCGATCAGGACCCAGGCGGTGTCCCCGGCGTTCATGCCAATCGATCCTCCCTCGGCCATCCGCGACTGCCTGTTGTGCACTCAGCCTAGAGCGGCACGAGTCGCCGGCGGCGCCCGGATCGCTTGGGCCCATGGCGACTGATTGTGCGTAGTGCACAACCACCGATGATCGGGCCGGGGTCAGGCCACGACGCGACCGGCAGTCAGGCCGTCGGGAATCGTCGAGCGCGCGCCCAGGATCATGTCTACCACCAAGCGCGCCGATCCCGGACCGGTGGAGATGCCCCACGGCCCGTGCCCGGCGCACACGAACAGTCCGTCGACGCCCGGCACCGAACCCAGGAACGGTCGGCCGTCGGCCGACTGCGGTCGCGCGCACACTCGCGCGCCGATGATCCGGGCGGCGGCCAGGCTCGGGACCAGGGCGCTGGCGCGCTCGACGAGCAGTTCGGCGAGGCGCTCGGGCTCGACCGGGTGCGGGACGAAGGTCGAGCCGATGGTGTGGGTCGTGCCGACGCTCACCATGCTGAACAGGCTTTCAATGTCGGTCTCCGCGCCCGCCTCCGGGGCTTCGACGCGCCGGTTGATGGTGTGCACCAGTCCCTCCTCGAGGATGTGGCGCGCTCCGGCAGCCATCTCGAGCTGCACGGTCACCCCGTAGGTGGGCGCGATCGGCTGCCAGCCACCCGACGGATCGACCAGCGAGCCGCTCCACGGACCCGCGGCGACGAGGACCGCATCCGCAGGGTGCCGACTCCCGTCCTGGCCGAGGATGCCTCGCACGCGGCCGTCGACGACCCACGGGCGGACGGCGAGCCCCTCGACCAGGTGCGCGCCGCGCGACGTGGCCAGGCGGCCCAGGGCCTCCGTCGCTGCCTGGGGCGGGATCGGATAGCCGGTTCGCAGCACCACCGCTGACCAGCCAGCGGCCAGGATCGGCTCGACGTCCCGCACCTCGGCCTCGTCCAGCACGCGGGGAGCGAGATCCGGCGCCTGCGTCGCAACCTCAGCGGCGCGGAGCGAGGCGCCGCGTGGGTCACGGCTGAGCAGCAACAGGCCGACCGGTGCTTCCGGGAGCTGCAGCTCGGGGAGCGTCCGGTACAGCGCGACGGTGTCCCTGTACAACCCGGCGAGGAGCGGGTCGAACGGATGCTGGACAGCACCCGAGTTTCGCCCCGAGGCGCCCGCACCCAGACGTGACTGCTCGAAGAGCGCGACCGATGCGCCGCGCTCGGCGAGCAGTGCCGCGGCACTGCAGCCGATGATGCCGCCGCCGATGATCGCCACGTCGGGCAATCGGTCTCCTTGCGCTGCTGGGTGGACGGCACGGTGGGCGCCGAGATTGTGCCACCCGATGGAGCGGCCGCTACCATCGCGGTCGTGACCAGGGTGATCTGCGGCCTCGGCAACCCGGGTGAGCGGTACCGGCGCACGCGACACAACGTCGGCTTCCGCGTCGTGGATCTGCTCGCCGACCGGTGGGGGCTGGGTGGCCTCGGGCGGGTACGCGACGGGGCCGCGCGCCTGGAGGCGGTCCGCCCAGAACCGGTCGGCGGGGTGCTGCTGGTAAAGCCCATGAAGTACATGAACCTCTCCGGCGGCCCACTGCGCGCCGCCCTGCGCCACGCCGCCGCCGCGTCGGCGACGGACCTGCTGGTGGTGGCCGACGACGTGGACCTGTCGCTGGGGCGCATCCGACTGCGTCGATCCGGCTCGGCCGGCGGCCACAACGGCCTGCGCGACATCATCTCCGCCCTGGGCGGCGACGAGTTCGCGCGACTGCGGGTCGGGATCGGAAGGGCCGGTGACACGGTGGATCACGTGCTCTCGACCTTCTCGCCCGACGAGCGGGCGCTGGCCGACGAGGCGATCGCCATCGCGGCCGAAGCGGCAGAAGTGTGGCTAACCGATGGGATCGAGGTCGCGATGCGCCGTTTCAACGGTGTGGACCTCGCAGCCGTCGCAGAGTGATCGAGGCAATCGACGCGTGACCGCAGTCGCGTCGGGGTCACGCAGCCGGAGAGGGGCGGGCGATCGTCGCCTGGCGCCGCTCACGCCACTGCTGCGCACCGCGATGTCGCCACCCGGACGCGCGCGCGTCCCCGAGGCGGCACGCCCCGCCTACCTGGCTGCCCGGCGGGAGCTGCTGCCGCCCGATTCGCCGCTGGTGGTGGTGGTGCGCAACGATGACGAGGCGCATCGGCTCGCCGACGACCTGGGCGGCTGGTTGCGCGGCGGCCAGCTGCGCGTCCTCGCGGCGCGGGGAGCGCTGCCCCTCGAGCGAGGTCTGCCGGAGCACGAGGAGTCGGCGGCCCGGCTCGAGGCGCTGAGCCTGCTCGCCGGTGCACCGGGCGTCGTCCTGGTGGCGCCGCTCGCCGCGCTCGTGCAGCGGACCCTGGCTCCCGAGCAGCTGGCGCACGGACGGCTGGCGCTGCATGCAGGGCAGCGGGCCAGCCAGCGCCAGCTGCTCGGCGGGCTGGTCGCCGGTGGCTACGAGCCGGTCGTGGAGGTCAGCGGGGTGGGGGAGTTCGCCAACCGCGGCGGAATCATCGATGCCTGGCCGCCGGGCACCGACGACCCGATCAGGCTCGAGCTGTTCGGCGACGAGGTCGAGTCGATCCGCTCGTTCGACGCAATGACCCAGGGGAGCCGGCGGCGACTGGATCGCATCACCCTGCTGCCGGCCAGCGAGTTTCTTCCGACCGGCGGTTTCGCGGCGCTGAGCGATCAGCTGCCGGACGCGCTGTCCGGCGAGCTCTCCGACCAGCTGCGGGAGGACATCGCCCGGATCGAACAGGGAGACGTGGCCGAGGCGGCCGAAACGTGGGCCGCGCTGCTCACCGCCGGCCCGGCGACGGATCACCTGCCGGCCGCAGCGCACCTGGCCCTCACCGATCCCGACGAGCTGGCCGCCATCGCCACGGAGCTCGACGCTCAGGCCGCCACGCGACTGGCGGCGCTGGTCGACAGCCGCGAGCTGCCGCCCGGTTGGCCGGCCCCGTATGCGGCGATGGAGACGCTCCGTTCGCTCGAGGTTCGCGCCGACGAGCGGCTCGACGAGCAGGCAGGTGAGGAGGCGGGATTCCGCGACGCCCCGGTTGTGCCGGGCCGCGCGGAGCGCATCGGCGCCTGGCTGATCGAGCTGGCGGGCGCCGGTCGGCGCCTGGTGGTCACCACCGATCAGGCGAGCCGAATCGGCGAGCTGCTCGAAGAGGCCGGCGGCGCGGTGGCGCCGGTCGCCGAGCTGGTCGAGGCACCACCCCCGGGAGGCATCGGTATCGTGCACGGGTCGCTGACCGGAGGCTTCGCCCACGAACCGAGTGGGCTGCTGGTGCTCAGCGACCACGAGCTGTTCGGCTCGGTCCGGATTCGGCGGCTCACACCCAGCAAGCGGGTCGTCACGCGCGATCTGATCGGCAAGCTGTCCCCGGGGGACGCGGTGGTCCACGTCGACCACGGGATCGCGCGATACGTGGGGATGACCCAGCGCGAGTACGGGGGCTCGGTCCGGGAGTATCTGCAGCTCGACTTCGCCGGCGACGACAAGATCTTCCTCCCGGCAGATCAGATCGGTCGCATCACGCGCTATGCAGGCGGGCCGGCGCCGGCGCTCAGCAAGCTTGGCGGGACCGAGTGGGAGCGTACCAAGCGGCGGGTGCGCAGGGCGGTCGACGACCTGGCGCGCGAGCTCCTGGAGATCTACGCGGCTCGCGAGTCAGCGCCCGGGTTCGCCTTCAGCCCGGACAGCACGTGGCAGCGCGAGCTCGAGGAGGCGTTTCCCTACACGGAGACGCCGGACCAGGCGCGGACCATCGAGGAGGTCAAGGCCGACATGCTGCGCCGCCGACCGATGGATCGGCTGGTATGCGGCGACGTGGGCTACGGGAAGACCGAGGTTGCGCTGCGGGCGGCGTTCAAGGCCGTCCAGGACGGCAAGCAGGTGGCGGTCCTGGTACCGACCACCGTGCTCGCTCAGCAGCATCGGTTCACGTTCGAGCGACGCCTCGCCCCGTTCCCGGTGCGCGTCGAGATGCTGAGCCGCTTCGTCCCGCGAAAGCGCCAGCAGGAGATCGTCGCGAGCCTGTCCGAGGGGAGCGTCGACGTGGTGATCGGTACCCATCGGATCCTGAGCCGCGACATCAGGTTCGCGGATCTCGGGCTGCTGGTCGTCGATGAAGAGCAGCGCTTCGGCGTCTCCCACAAGGAGCGGATCAAGGCCTTTCGTCGCGAGGTCGATGTGCTGACCCTGTCGGCCACCCCCATCCCCCGGACGCTCCACCTGTCGCTGGTCGGGATCCGCGACCTGTCGGTGATCGAGACGCCTCCCGAGGCTCGGTTGCCGATCCAGACGCGGATCGCCGAGGACGACGATGGATTGGTGCGCGACGCGATCAACCGGGAGCTCGACCGCGGCGGGCAGGCGTTCTTCGTCCACAACCGGGTCGACACCATCGAGGGCGCCGCCGAACGCGTCCGGCGGCTCGTGCCGCGAGCGCGCGTGGCAATCGGTCATGGGCAGATGGCCGAGGGGATGCTCGAGCGGGTGATGCTCGACTTCGCCGACGGCCGATTCGACGTGCTGGTGTGCACGACCATCATCGAGTCCGGCCTGGACATCCCGAACGTGAACACGATTGTCATCAGCCGCGCCGACACGTTCGGGCTGGCCCAGCTCTACCAGCTGCGCGGGCGGGTCGGACGGTCGGATCGCCGCGCGTACGCGTACCTCCTGCACCGCCGCGGCACGCCGCTGTCGCTCGTGGCACGCAAGCGGCTGCACGCCATCTTCAGCGCTTCGGACCTCGGCGCCGGATACCAGATCGCCCTCTCCGACCTGGAGATCCGCGGCGCGGGCAACATCCTGGGTGCCGAGCAGCACGGCCACATGGCGGCGGTCGGTTTCGAGCTCTACACGCGTCTGCTGGCCGAGGCGGTTGATCGCCTGCGTGGCCATCGACCGATGCCCGAGCCGGCGCCGGTCCGGCTCGACCTGCCCGGCTCCGCGTACCTTCCGGATGCGTACATCGGCGACAGCGGCGCCAAGCTGGAGATCTATCGGCGCATGGCGGCGCTGCGCACGCCCGCCGACGCCGAGGCACTGCGCGGCGAGCTGGTCGACCGTTTCGGTCCGGTACCGGGTCCGGTCGAGGGGCTGTTCACCGCGGTCGCGGTCAGGCTCGCCGCGGAGGAGGCGGGCGTCCCGGAGGTGCGGGCCGAGGACGGCCGCGTCACCTTCAAGTGGCCACGTTTCGACCGTGGTCAGGTGGTCAACGCGCTGCAGGTTGCCGGGTTGCGACCGGCCGCAGGTTCCAATCAGGTCCGCATTCCGGTCGCCCCCGGCCGCGACCCGGTCGACGTGGCCCTGCGCGGCCTCGCCGCGCTGCGCCGCGCGGAGGGAGCCGCGTGAGCGGCGCCGATCGGCCCGTGCGGGTCCGGCTGCGTCCCATCACGCTCGACGACGTGGCGCTCGTCGATCGCTGGGAGGCGGATCCGGTGGCGCACGGCGAGTTCAACGACTTCGGCGTCGCCGGCCACTCGATCGGTGATGACGTCGCGCGGGGGCGGGTGGTCGATCACCTGCATGGGACGCTCCTCATCGAACGTGTCGACGACGCGGCACCGATCGGCACGGTGAGCTGGCGCCCCGTGCAGTACGGACCCGGCACCGAGTCGCGCGCATGGCAGCTGGGCATCGCGCTGGTCCCGGAGGCACGGCGCAAGGGGCTCGGGACCGAGGTGCATCTGCTGATCGCCGAGCACCTGTTTGCCACCACCGATGCCTTCCGCGTCGAGGCATCCACCGATGTCGAGAACGTGGCGGAGCAGCGCGCCCTGGAGAAGGCTGGCTTCCGGCGTGAGGGCGTGAACCGGATGGCACAGTTCCGCGCCGGCGCGCGGCACGACCTGGTGCTGTACGCCCGCCTGCGCACGGATGTGTAGCGCAAGGGAAGCGGCGTATACTCATCGAACCGATCTCGACCCGCGGCGGGCGCACCCGTCCGGCGCCGACCTTTGAGTACAGCCCGCGCATCCGCGCGGTGACGAAGGAGGCGCGATCCGTGGCCAGTCGCCCACCCCTCATCGATCCAGCCGCCGCCCGCGGCGTGCTCACCGTCGGCGACCGCAGATTCGGCTACTACCGGCTCGAGGGCGCCGGGCGGACCGATCTCGAGCGGCTGCCCTTCACCGTCAAGGTCCTGCTCGAGAACATGCTGCGTCACGCGGCATCGGGCGCGGGTCTCGTCTCGCCGCACGATGTGCAGGCACTGGCCGCCTGGGATCCGGACCAGCCCGGCGAGTGCGAGCTGCCCTTCATGCCCGCCCGCGTCATCCTGCAGGACTTCACCGGCGTGCCGTGCATCGTCGACCTGGCGGCGATGCGCGATGCGGTGGCCGCTATGGGCGGCGATCCGGCCCGTGTCAACCCACTGGTGCCGGTCGACCTGGTGATCGACCATTCGGTGCAGGTCGATCAATACGGGTCGCAGGCGGCGTTCCTGATCAACGTCGAGCGTGAGTACGAGCGGAACGGGGAGCGCTATGCGCTGCTCCGGTGGGCACAGCAGGCGTTCAACCGCTTCCGGGTCGTGCCCCCAGGGACCGGCATCGTCCACCAGGTCAACCTGGAGTTCCTCGCCGATGTGGTCACCTCCCGGGAGGCCGAGTCCGGCGAGCCGCTCGCCTTTCCGGACACCCTGGTCGGCACCGATTCGCACACCACCATGGTCAACGGTCTGGGCGTCCTGGGCTGGGGGGTCGGCGGCATCGAGGCCGAGGCGGCGCTGCTCGGGCAGCCGCTCTACCAGCCGATGCCCCAGGTGATCGGCTTCCGGCTCGACGGCCAGCTGCCCGTGGGCTCGACGGCCACCGACCTGGTGCTGTACGTGACCGAGATGCTGCGCGGCCATGGAGTGGTCGGCAAGTTCGTCGAGTTTTATGGACCGGGTCTCTCGCGCCTGAGCGTCGCCGACCGGGCGACGATCAGCAACATGTCGCCGGAGTTCGGCGCCACGGCCACCGTCTTTCCCATCGACGACGAGACGCTCCGCTACCTGCGCATGACCGGACGCCGGGCGGAGGTCGTGGACCGGGTCGAGGCCTACGCCAAGGCGCAGGGCCTGTTCCGCACCGATGACGGGGTTGAGCCGCGGTTCAGTGAGTCACTCGGCCTGGATCTCGGAGAGATCCGGCCTTCGCTCGCCGGGCCACGCCGCCCGCAGGACCGCGTCGCGCTTCCCGATCTGCCGCACAACTTCCGCGCCGCCTTTGATCTGACCGATGCCGGCCGGCGGGAGGCTGCGCCGGAGGCCATGCCGCCGATGCAGGGTGCCATCGACGAGGCATCGGAGGGGTCGTTCCCGGCAAGCGACCCGCCCTCCTACACGCGGGACCGGGACAAGGCCGGAGAATCGCCGGCGGGCGAGGCACGCATCGGCGGCGGTGCGGCTCAGCCCGCCGCGGCACCGGGAAGGCGTGTCGGGCAGCAGGGTCGACTGGGCAAGGTGCAGGTCGAGATGGACGGCACGACCTTCGAGCTGCGTTCGGGCGCGGTGGTGATCGCGGCGATCACCAGCTGCACCAACACCAGCAACGCGAGCGTCATGGTCGCCGCCGGGCTGCTGGCTCGCAACGCGGTCGCGCGCGGGCTGCGGACCCCGCCATGGGTCAAGACTTCCCTCGCGCCCGGCTCGCGGGCGGTGACCGACTACCTCGGAGCGGCCGGCCTGATGGAGCCGCTCGAGGCGCTCGGCTTCAACCTCGTCGGTTACGGCTGCACCACCTGCATCGGCAACTCCGGGCCGCTGGCAGAGCCGATCGCCCAGGCGATCGAGGCCAACGACCTGCTCGGTGTGGCGGTCCTCTCGGGGAACCGCAACTTCGAGGGGCGCATCCATCCGCTGGTGCGCGCGAGCTACCTCGCCTCTCCGCCGCTGGTGGTCGCCTTTGCGCTGACCGGTCGGATCGACATGGATCTCGACCGCGAGCCGCTCGGCCTCGATCGGGATGGGCAGCCGGTCAGGCTGGCCGACATCTGGCCGGGCGCGGCCGAGGTGGCAGAGATCGTCGCCGAGCGTGTCCGCTCCGAGGTCTTCACTCGCAGCTACGCCAGCGTCTTCGATGGCGACGAGCGCTGGGCGGGACTGCCGGTGCCGCCCGGGGATCGGTACGCCTGGGATCCGGAGAGCACCTACGTGGCGCGGCCCCCGTTCTTCGAGGGCGTCACCAGCGAGCCCGCGCCGATCTCCGACATCGAGGGGGCACGGGTGCTGGCCGTGCTGGGCGACTCGGTGACGACCGACCACATCTCGCCGGCGGGTGCCATCGCGCGGACCTCGCCGGCCGGTGGGTGGCTCACCGAGCGGGGCGTGGAGCCGCGTGACTTCAACTCGTACGGCAGCCGCCGCGGGCATCACGAGGTGATGGTGCGCGGCACATTCGCCAACATCCGGCTGCGGAACGGGCTCACGCCCGACGTGGAGGGGAACGCCACCGAGCACCTGCCCGGCGGGGAGCGGATGTCGATCTTCGACGCGGCCGAGCGCTATGCGGCCGAGCACACGCCGCTGATCGTGCTGGCCGGCAAGGAGTACGGCTCGGGATCGTCCCGCGACTGGGCGGCCAAGGGCCCATTCCTGCAGGGTGTGCGGGCTGTGATCGCCGAGAGCTATGAGCGGATCCATCGGTCGAACCTGGTGGGGATGGGCGTCCTCCCGCTCCAGTTCCTCCCCGGCGAGACTGCCGCGAGCCTGGGCCTGACCGGGCATGAGCGGTACACGATCCGCGGCCTTGCCGAGCGGCTGACGCCGCGTCAGCGGCTCGAGGTCGAGGTGACCGACGATGACGGCCGGACGCGAAGCATCACCGCCATTGCCCGGCTGGATGGGCCGATCGACGTCACGTACTACCGCAACGGTGGCGTCCTGCACACCGTGTTGCGGCGGCTCGCAAGCGCGTGAGCCTGCGGTTGCCCGTCCTCGGGTGCGACGCACGCGGACGATTGCCGCGGGCGGCGGCATCGGGCTAGACTCACCTGCGCACCACGACCCTTCCGCTGGAGTGCCCCAGGTGACCATCGAGTCCGCTGACGACCTGCGCGCAAAGATCCGGGAGGTGCCGGACTTCCCGAAGCCGGGCATCCTGTTCTACGACATCACCACGCTCCTCAAGGAGCCGGCGGCGTTCCGCGCAGTGATCGACCAGATGGCGAATCAGGTCCGGGGCGCCAAGATCGACCTGGTGGTCGGCATGGAGTCGCGCGGGTTCATCTTCAGCGCGCCGCTCGCCTACCAGCTCGATGCCGGCTTCGTCCCGGTCCGCAAGCTCGGGAAACTGCCGGCCGAGACGATCGAGGTCGAGTACTCGCTCGAGTACGGGACCGCCACGCTCGAGATCCATCGCGACGCGATCCGGGCGGGGCAGCGAGTGCTGATCGTCGATGACCTGCTGGCCACGGGCGGGACGGTGATGGGCACCATCGAGCTCGTGCGCCGGCTCGGCGGGGAGATTGCCGGGCTCTCGTTCATGGTCGAGCTGACCGCCCTGCATGGTCGCGAGCAGCTCGGCGAGTTCGAGATCCACACCCTGCTCACCTACTGACCGCCGGCGCGATCTGACCGATGGCCGTCGCCTCCAAGCCGGACACGCGATCCCGTGCCGTCTCCGACCGGGAGGAGATCGCCGCCTTCCTGCGCACCGATCGACTCTACGCGGCGTATGCATTGGGCGACCTGGACGGGCCGGGCCGGAGCCGATGCGTGTGGGGCATGGCATATGACATCGTCGGACGCCCGATCGCGCTGGCGATGCACCACGAAGGCCTGGTTCCGCAGCCGCTGTTCCTGATGGGCGACACGGTCGGCTGTCGATGGCTGCTCGAGGCGGTGATCAAGCCGCGCGATGCGTACTTCCAGGCGCGGGCCAGCCACGAGCCCGCGATGCGCGAGCTGTACGACCTGGAATCGCGCGTCTCGATGGTCAGAATGGCGGTCGACCGCGCGGGTTTCCAGCCGATCGCCGGACCAGCCGAGCGGCTCGGGCCCGCGGACATCGACGATCTCAACGCGCTCTACCAGCTCGGATTCCGCACCGGGTTCCCGGCATCGGTCCTCGACAACGGCATCTACTTTGGGATTCGCGTTCGCGGACGGCTGGTCAGCGCGGCCGGTACCCACGTCATCAATCTCCGCGAGGGGATCGGCGTGGTCGGCAACGTGATGACCCACACCGACTACCGCAGCCACGGACTCGCTAAGATGGTCACCAGCGCGGTCACCGCCGAACTCCTCGGTCGCGTGCCGGACGTGGTGCTGAACGTGCACGCCGACAATTCACCCGCGATCGCCGCGTACTCGCGGCTCGGCTACGGCCAGCACTGCGCCCTGATCGAGCGCCTCGCTCGGCGCCGCTCCGGTGGCTGGGCACTGATTAGACCGCTACGAGAGGCGATGCGACTACCGTGGCCACGCGACCAGAAGTGAGGAGCGACGTCCGCGACCTCGGGCTCGCGGATGAAGGGGACCGCAAGATCGAGTGGGCGGACCGCCAGATGCCGGTGCTGGCCGGCATCCGTGAGCGATTCGCCGCCGAGCGCCCGTTTGACGGCTGGCGGATCAGCGCCTGCCTGCACGTCACCGCGGAGACGGCCAACCTGATGCGGACCCTGGTGGCCGGCGGGGCGGACGCGGTGCTCTGCTCGTCGAACCCGCTCAGCACCCAGGATGACGTCGCCGCCTCCCTCGTCGCGCATCACGGCATCCCGGTGTACGCGATCAAAGGTGAGGACCGCGACACGTACTACGGTCACATCGGCACGGCGCTCGACCACCGGCCGCATGTGACGATGGACGATGGAGCCGACCTGGTCACGGCCCTCCATACTCAGCGCCGGGAGCTGTTGGACGCGATCGTGGGCGGCACCGAGGAGACGACCACCGGCGTCATCCGGCTGCGCGCGATGGCCGCGGCCGGGAAGCTGGCCTTTCCGGTGGTCGCCGTCAACGAGGCGCTCACCAAGCACCTGTTCGACAACCGGTACGGGACCGGGCAGAGCGCCATCGACGGGATCCTGCGCGCTACGAACGTCCTCTTTGCCGGCAAGAGCGTGGTGGTCGGCGGTTACGGCTGGGTGGGGCGCGGGATCGCTGCCCGGGCCGATGGCATGGGAGCCAACGTGACCGTCGTGGAGGTCGATCCGATCCGCGCCCTGGAGGCGGTGATGGACGGCTTCCGAGTGATGAACGCCTCATCGGCCGCCAGCATCGGCGAGATCTTCATCAGTGCCACCGGCAACCTCAACGTGTTCGGCGGGCACCACTTCGGACTGATGCGGGACGGCGTGATCCTGGCCAATGCCGGCCACTTCAACGACGAGTTCGAGCTGGCGTCGCTGGAGGCCCAGGCGGTATCGGTCCGAGACGTCCGGCCATCGACCCGCGAATACGCGATGGACGACGGCCGTCGGATCTACCTCCTGGCCGAGGGTCGGCTGGTGAACCTCGGGGCGGCCGAGGGCCATCCCTCGCTGGTGATGGACATGAGCTTCGCCAACCAGGCCTTGGGTCTCGAGTGGCTGCGGGACCAGCGGGCCAGCCTGGAGCCGCGGGTCCACGGCATCCCCGACGACATCGACCGCGAGGTGGCGAGGCTCAAGCTGGCGAGCATGGGCATCGACATCGACGCCATGACCCCCGAGCAGAAGGTGTACAGCGAGTCCTGGGAGTCAGGCACCTGACGGATCCCTCGCAGCGCCACGCGGCTCACGCCCACCCCGTGCTGTTCACCTCGGAATCGGTGACGGAGGGGCATCCTGACAAGTTGTGTGACGCGGTCGCCGACGCGATCCTGGACGACGTGCTGTCTCGCGATCCGACGGCGCGGGTGGCGATCGAGGTCGCGACCACGACCGGCCTCGTCTTCGTGCTCGGGGAGATGACGACCGAGACGTATTGCGATGTCTCCGACGTGGTGCGCCGCACCGTTCGCGAGATCGGCTACAACGACAGCCGGCTCGGCTTCGACTGGGAGACCTGCGGCGCGGTGACCGCCATCAAGGAGCAGTCGCCCGATATTGCCCAGGGAGTCGACGCGGCGCTGGAGGCGCGAGAGGGAACCGATGCGCCGGAGATCGGTGCCGGCGACCAGGGAATGATGTTCGGCTACGCGACCGATGAGACGCCCGAGCTGATGCCGATGCCGATTCAGCTCGCCCACGACATCGCACGCCGGCTGGCCACCGTCCGCAAGGCCGGAAGCGCGCCATTCCTGCGTCCGGACGGCAAGACCCAGGTGACGGTGCAGTACGAGGACGGGGTGCCGGTCCGGGTGCACACCGTGTTGGTCAGTACCCAACACGATCCCGACATCGACGCTGCCACCCTCGAGGAGCGGGTGCGCGCGGAGATCGTGGCGCCCGTGGTCCCGCCGGAGCTGATCGACGCGGACACGCGCTTCCTGGTGAATCCCACCGGGCGGTTCGTGATCGGCGGACCGATGGGCGATTCGGGGCTGTCCGGGCGGAAGATCATCGTCGACACCTA
>QHBO01000043.1:0-33267 GCA_003243965.1 Chloroflexota bacterium | reverse complement strand
TTCAGCGGCAAGGACCCGACCAAGGTGGATCGGAGCGCCGCGTACATGGCGCGCTACGTGGCGAAGAACGTGGTCGCCGCCGGCCTCGCTCGGCGCTTTGAGCTGCAGCTCGCCTACGCGATCGGGGTGGCGCGGCCGTTGGCGATCAACGTCGACACCTTCGCAACGGGGGCCATCCCCGACCAGCGCATCGTGCAGCTGATCGAGCGCCACTTTGATCTGCGGCCGGGCGCGATCATCGAGATGCTCGATCTGCGCCGCCCGATCTACCGTCAGACGGCGGCCTACGGTCACTTTGGCCGCCGCGATCTCGACCTGCCGTGGGAGCGGACCGACCGCGCCGAGGCCATCCGGGCGGACGCGGGTCTCGCCTGAGGCTGGGGTGAGCGCCCGGATCCGCTGGGGCGAGCAGGCCGGCGCGGGCGCCGCGGCCCGCCTCGTGAGCTGGCTCCGCTCCCTGATCGAGGCTCGGCCACCGACCCTGCGCGACTCCCTGCCGCCGCTCCCGGCGGTTCTGCGTCGCGGCGTGACGGCCACGCAGTACCTCGCTGCCGAGCGAAGCCGCGATCACGCCGCCGCCGCCGTGGCGGCCGCCGCCGCCGCCGACGATGCGCTGGCGGCGCGAGCCTGGTGGCAGGCCGACGCGTGGGGCCACCGCGCGCTGTGGCACTTCGAGCGCGCAGAGATGACGCTGGACGCGACCCGCGCCGCGCGCCGGATCGGCGAGATTCGCGTCGCCGCCGGCGATCCCAGGTCGGCGCGCCGCTACTATGCCGAGGCGATCAGTGAGGCGAGGGACATCGGCGCCGAACACGAGGAGGGCCTGGCGGCGATGGGCCTCGGGCGCGCCGAGCTCGAGCTGGGAAATGCCACGACCGGCCGTCGACTGGCCCAGATCGCGCTCGATCTGTTCGAGCGCGCTGGCGCTCCAGCCGGAGACGTGGCCGCGGCGCGCGAGCTGCGTGGCGAAGAGAAGGAGGTGGGGTGAGCGGCGAGAAGCAGATGCGGGTCGGGATCGTCGGGACCGGTGTGATGGCCGAGGCGATGATCGGCGGCTTGCTGGCCGACCACGGTGACGGCGGCCACCGCCTGGTTGCCTCCCACCCGCGCGAGGAGCGGCGGAGCTACCTGGCCGCGACCTACGCCGTCGAGGCGGTGGCCCGCAACGTCGACGCCGTGCAGGGCGCGGAAATCGTGGTCCTGGCGGTCAAACCCCAGATGCTCGCCGGCGTGATGCGCGAGCTCGGCCCGGCGCTCGGTCCGGAGCAGGTCGTCCTGTCGATCGTGGCGGGCGCAACGCTGCGCACCCTGCGCCGCGGCCTTGGCCACGAGGCGGTGGTGCGGGCGATGCCCAACACCCCGTCCCAGATTCGGCGCGGGATCACGGTCTGGGCGGCGAGCGACGCCTGCACCCCGCGACAGCAGGACCTGGCACGCGCCGTCCTGCTGACGCTCGGCGAGGAGCGGCAGGTGGCCGACGAGGAGTTCGTGGCCATGGCCACGGCGCTCTCCGGCACCGGCCCGACCTATCTCTTCGCGGTGATGGAGGCGCTCGTCGACGCGGGCGTGCATCTCGGGTTCCCGCGGGAGCTGGCCCACGACCTGGTGGCGTCCACGCTGGTCGGCTCCAGCGAGTACGCGGCGGGCTCGGGGCTGCATCCGGCACAGCTGCGCAACGCGGTGACGTCGCCGGGCGGGACGAGCGCCGCCGCCATCTATGAGCTGGAGAAGGGACGGCTGCGCACCGTCCTGTCCGATGCGGTGTGGGCCGCCTACCGTCGCACCCAGGAGCTGGGCGCACGCCTGGAGGCGGAGGCGGACCGAGACGTCGGCGACTCGCTGAGGGAGGGGTAATGTTCGCGATCGTCATGGCCGGCGGCTCCGGCACCCGGCTCTGGCCGCTCTCCCGGCGCCGCCGTCCCAAGCAGCTGCTGGCGCTGACCGGTGAGACGAGCCTGCTGCAGCAGACCGTCGCGCGGCTCGCCCCGCTGCTCGGCCCGCAGGAGGTGTACGTCATCACCTCGGCGGCTCACGTTCGGCCCACGCAGGAGCAGCTTCCCCAGCTGCCCCCCGACAACGTGCTCGGGGAGCCGCTCGCCCGCTCGACGGCCACGGCCGCCGGGCTGGCCACGGTCCTGTCGCGGCGTGACCCGGACGAGGTGTCGCTGGTGCTGCCCGCCGACCACTTCGTGGCCGATGAGGCGCGCTTCGCGGAGGCGCTGCGCGATGCGGTCCGGGCCGCGGAGCGCGGGTACCTCGTCACCCTGGGGATCGTGCCCAAGTCCCCGGCCACGGGCTACGGGTACATCAAGGTCGGGCAGCGTCTCCATCCATCGAGCGCCATCGCCCTGGTGGAGCGCTTCGTGGAGAAACCGGACGCTGCCCGTGCCGCCGCCTTCCTGAAGGACGGCGGCTACCTGTGGAACGCGGGCATTTTTGCGTGGCGGGCGTACACCTTCTCCCAGGCGCTGCATCGGTTCCAGCCGCAGCTGGCCGCCGCGCTCGAGCAGATGGCCGCGCTCAACCGCGTGCCGGGATGGATGAGCGAGGTCAGTCAGCTGCTCGAGCCGCTGCCGGCCGTCTCGATCGACGTCGGGATCGCCGAGCCGGCGGCGGCCGAAGGACGGATGGCCGTGGTGCCGCTCGACGCGGGCTGGTCGGACATCGGCTCGTGGTCGGCCCTGCTCGAGGCGCTGAGCGCCACGCAAGGGAGCAGCCTGGTCGCCTCCGGGCAGCATATCGACCGAGGCTCGGCACGCGTGCTAGTCCACGGCGGGGACCGGCTGGTGGTCACGGTCGGGCTCGAGGACATCATCGTGGTCGACACGCCCGACGCGCTGCTCGTCTGTGCCCGGGAGCGCGCCGAGGAGATCAAGGCAGTCCTCGACGAGATCGCGGCTCAGGAGGGTGACCGCTACCTTTGAGCCGATTGCGCCGAGCAGCATCGGCCGAGGCGCGCGCAACGCCGGACGGCACCTCGGTCACCGCGCGGGCAGCCGGTCCAGCCGGGGCGCCGGATGACGCCCCTCCGATCCGCTTGGTTGCCATCGCGCGCCTGTTGGGCATCGCCCTCGCGGGGTACATGCGGTTGGTGGCCGCCACCTGTCGGCTCTCGGGCAGTGTCACGCGCGACCAGGTGGTGCTGGCCTTCTGGCACGAGTACAACCTCACCGCCCTGTCCGCGGCGCTGAAGGTGCGGGCCGACCTGCCGCATGTCTCCTTTTCGACGCGGGGATTCCGGGGCGTCGTGATCAGCACCCTCCTGGAGCGCTCAAAGGCCCGGGTCCGCGTCCTTGCGCTGCCCGATGAGGCGGACCGCGCGGGGGGACGGCGTTTCGCGCTGTCGATGGCCGCGCTCGGCCGGGAAGGCTGCTCCCTGGTGGTGACCCCGGATGGCCCTTTCGGCCCATACCGGGTCGCCAAGCCCGGCGCCACCATCGTGGCGCGTGCAGCGGGGCTGCCGATCCAACCCTGGGCGGCGGCCGCGTCTCCGGCCATCCGGCTCACCGCGCGGTGGGACCGACAGCTCGTTCCGCTTCCGTTTTCGCGGATCCGGATCGTGCCCGGCGAGCGGCAGATGGTCGAGGAGCGGCGGCTCGGTCGGTCGGTGGATCGGCTGCAGGCGGAGCTCGACCGGGTCTCCGCCGTCGCCGAGCGGCAGCCGCGTCCACGCCGTGCGCGTGGCCCACGCAGCCGGCCGCGATAGTCTCGAGTCGGTACCATACGAACAGCTCACCCGACGCCCGGAGTGCCCGTGACCAAGATCAAGTTCGGAACCGATGGCTGGCGCGCAGCCATCGCCGAGGACTACACGTTCCACAATGTCCGCCGCTGCGCTCGCGGTGTTGCCGAGTACCTGCAGGAGCGCGGAGAGGCTGAGCGCGGGGTGGTGGTCTGCCGCGACCGCCGCTTCGCCAGCGAGTACTTCGCGCGCGCCTGCGTCGAGGTGCTGGCCGCCCACGGGATCCGCAGCTTCACGCCGCCCGACGCGGTTCCCACCCAGGTCGGGAGCTTCTTCACCCGCGAGCTCAACACCGGCGCGGGGATCGTGATCACCGCCAGCCACAACCCGTGGACCGATAACGGCTTCAAGGTCAAGGCCGACTCCGGAGGGGCCGCCGGGCCGGAGATGCTGGCCGCCATCGAGGCGACCATGAACCGCCACCCCGAGGATGAGTTGCCGCCGCGCCGCGAGTACGACGACGCGGTCCGGGCCGGGCTGGTCGAGACGTTCGACCCGTATCCGCGCTTTCGCGACCAGCTGGCATCCATCGTGGACCTCGAGAAGATCCGCGCCGCCGATCGCCGTGTCCTGGTCGAGCCCATCTACGGCAGCGGTGCCGGCTGGTTCCCGCGCCTGCTCGGGGGCGGTCGGCTGACGCTTCGGGAGATGCACTCGGAACGCAATCCGTTCTTTGGCGGCGTCAACCCGGAGCCGATCCGGCCCAACATCGACGAGTGGCTGCGGGAGATCCCGCGCTGGGGCGCGGAGATCGGGATTGCGTTCGACGGAGACGCGGATCGGGTCGGAATGGCCACCGAAGAGGGCGTCTTTGTCAACCAGCTGCAGGTCTATGGGCTGCTGTACTGGTACCTGCTCGAGGTGCGCGGGCAGATCGGTCCTGCGGTGTACACCGTCACCACCACCTCGATGGCGCCTCGCCTGGCAGAGATCTTCGGCACACAGGCATACGAGACCGGGGTCGGCTTCAAATACGTGGGCCCCAAGATGACCGAGACCAACGCGGTGATCGGGGGCGAAGAGTCGGGTGGCTTCGGATTCGGCCTGCACATCCCTGAGCGGGACGGCCTGGCCTCCGGGCTCTTCCTGCTCGACCTGTGGCTGACCAAGGCCAAGAAGGCGTCCGAGGTGCTCGCGGAGCTCCAGGCCCTCGCCGGGCCGAGCTACTACAACCGCACCGACATCCGCTTCGCGCGCGACGGTTACGAGGCCGTCAAAGCCGACACCCTGGCGCGGCTCGAGGAGGAGGCGCCGTCGGAGATCGCAGGTCAGCCGGTGGTCCGCCGACGAGCGCTGGAGACCGGCGACGGCTTCAAGTTCTACCGCGAGGATGGCAGCTGGCTGCTCATCCGCTTCAGCGGCACGGAGGCGCTCCTCCGCATCTACACCGAGGCCCGGTCGCCGGCCGAGGTGGAGACGATGCTCGCGGCGGGGAGCCAGATCGCCGGCGCCGGCGCACGCGGCGCCGCAGCCTGGGTGGCCGCCTCCTGATGGACGCCCGCGACTTCTTCGGGTACAAGTCCTCGGACGAGGAGCCGGGCCGTCGCCCGGGCGAGGCGGGTGACGTGGCGGAAGATCTCTCTCCGCCGCAGCTCGAGGAGGCGATCACCCTCGACGACCCTGCGGTCATCTCGCGTATCGACCCTGGCGGCATGCTCGATCGGGTGCTGGAGATCCCCCGTCAGCTGGCCGTCGCCCGACGAGTGGCGGCCGCCGTCGAGCTGACCCCCCGCCATCGAGACGTCGACCAGGTGCTGGTGCTGGCAATGGGCGGCAGTGCGATCGGGGCGGAGCTGGTGGCCGGTGCCGCCGGCGACCGGCTGAGCGTCCCGCTCGTGGTGCACCGCGGGTACGAGCTGCCGTCCTGGGCGAACCCGCGCACGCTGGTCATCGCCGCGTCGCATTCGGGTGAGACGGTCGAGACGCTGACCGCGGTCCGCGGCGCGCGCGCGCGCGACCTGCCACTGGCGGTGATCAGCACCGGTGGCGAGCTCGGCCGCACGGCGCAGGAGCGCGGCGAGCCGTACCTGCGCTACCAGGCCCAGATCCAACCGCGGGCGGCCGTCGGCTTCGGTTTCGGGCTCGTGCACGAGCTGCTGGTGAGCGCCGGCCTGATCGAGCGCCCCGATCCGTTCGGCCCGGCCATCGAGGGGCTCGACCACCTCTTTGAGCGCGTGGGCCCCGGGGTGGCGACCGATGCGAATCCTGCCAAGCAGCTGGCCTGGGCGATCTTCGGCCGGGTCCCGATCATCTACGGTGCCGGGCCGATGACCGCGGTGGCGCGCCGCTGGAAGACGCAGTTCAACGAGAATGCCAAGGCCTGGGCAGCCTATGAGCCGATGCCGGAGGCGAACCACAACGCCATCGAGGGTGCGCTGAACCCTCGCGAGCTGAGTGACGCGCTGTATGTCATCGAGCTCCACGATGCACAGGAACCGAAGGAGATCGCCGACCGGTACCGGGTGGTCGAGGAGCTGCTCGGCGAGCGGGCCACGAACCGCAGCCACGTTCGCTCGGAAGGGGACTCGACGCTGGCGCGCGTGCTGTGGACGGTCGCCTTCGGCGACGTGGTGAGCGTCTACCTGGCGATCCTCTACCAGACCGACCCGACGCCGGTTACACTGCTGGCAATGTTGAAGGAGCGGCTCGCCAGGGCCACGGACTGACGGGCGCCGCAGCGGCGCCGAGTGTGGCGCCGGGAGGGTTAGCGACGTGCACTCGGGCATGATCGGGAAGGTCGAGAAGGCCATGCGCTACGCGCACGAGCCGGATCGGGTGAAGCTCAGCAGCCTCACGGCCACCTTCGCCGGCGACAACTCAAGCCACACGGTCAGCCTCGACGGCGACGCGTGGCGCTGCGACTGCCACCTCTTTGCGCAGGCCGGCGGGTGCGTCCACACCCTCGCCACCCAGAAGATGCTCGATCCGATGCTGACCGATGATGCCCGCCAGACGCCGCTCTACGGAACGGTCCAGGACGAGCTGGGCGCTCCGGTCTAGGTCTTCCGCGGCCGGCCGGCTGCATCTCGCGCTCGAGGCCCGCCGCGGGGATTCCGCCGGCGGGCTTCTGCTACCATCGGGCGACTTACCAATCGAAGACCGCGTCGGGTGCCGTCGCCGAAAGGTCGACGGGTCAATGGAGAAGCCGGTGAGATGCCGGCACAGTCCCGCTACTGTATCCGCGCCGCCCCGCCAGGGGCGAGCCCGGGAGTCAGGTCGCCAGCCCGCACGCGATGTCCAACCCTCGCGTGAAAGGGCACGGCATCACGATGGCTCATCGGCTTCCCCCCCTACTTCGGTCGTCTCTCTGTCTGGCCGTGGTCGGCCTCCTCGCAGCCTGCGCCTCGGGCGCGCCGGGAACCGGGTCGGCGTCCGCATCCGCTCCGGCAGTCACGGCCGCGACCGCGTCCCCGACTCCCGGCTTTCCGGCCGTCCTCACCGATGACGCCGGCGATCGGCTCAGCTTCGCGGCTGCCCCGCGCCGGATCGTAAGTCTGGCACCCTCCAACACGGAGCTGGCCTGCGCGGTCGGTGCGTGCGACCGGGTGGTTGGGGTCACCGACTTTGACGATTTCCCTCCGCAGGTCAAGACGATCCCCAAGGTGGTGGTCCAGGCCGTGGTGGACGTCGAGAAGGTGGCCGCCGCCCGCCCTGACCTGGTGCTGGCCGCCGGCAACGGCCTGACCCCGGTCGCCGTCATCGGCCAGATTCGCCGGTTGGGGATGAGGGTCCTGACCCTCTATCCGCGCGACCTCGGCGGTGTCTACGCCGACCTGCGCCTGGTTGGGCGCGCGGTGGGCCGCATGGATCTGGCGGAGGCCAGGGTGCGCGAGATGACCGCTCGGGTGAAGCAGGTGACCGATGCGGTTGCCGGCGCGCCGCGACCGCGCACCTTCTACGAGGTGAGCGTCTACCAGGGAACGATCTACACCGCGGGCCGCGACTCGTTCATTGCCTCGCTGATCAGCCTCGCCGGCGGTCAGCCGGTGACCGGCGATCCAAGATCGACGGCGATCCAGCTCGAGGATCTGGTGAAAGCCGACCCGGAGCTGATCATCCTCGGCGACGCCAGCTACGACCGGTCGCTGACCGTGGCGAGCGTCGGCCGGCGACCCGGCTGGGAATCGCTGAGCGCGGTGCGAACAGGCTGGGTCGTCCCGTTCGACGCCGATAACGTCGTCACTCGCCCAGGCCCGCGGGTCGTTGACGGCCTGTTCGCGTTGGCGCGCGTCATCCACCCCGACCGGGTCCACTAGCCGCTCCGATGCGCGCTGCCGCCGCCGCCGCGCGACCGATGGTCGGCGGGCCGTCGCTGGCCCGGACCACGTTGGTGCTCGGCTCGGCGGTCCTGCTGGTCGGCATCGTCGGGGTCGTGGCCGTGGGGCTCGGCAGCGTGGGGATCTCTCTTGACGATACGGCCCGCATCCTTGCGCACCGTGCGCTGGGCCTGCCGCTGCCCACCACCTGGAGTCCCACCTCGGAGACGATCATCCTCGAGCTGCGCCTCCCGCGGGTCCTGACCGCGATGCTTGTCGGAGGCGCACTGGCGACCGCAGGCACCGTCTTTCAGGCGATCTTCCGCAACCCGATGGCCGATCCATACGTGATCGGGACTGCGGCCGGCGCCTCGCTCGGCGCGGTGCTCGGGATCCTCGCCCCGCTCCTGGTGCCGGCGCTCGCGATCGGTGCCGGCAGCGAGTGGCTGGGACTCGGCGTGGTGCAGGCGCTCGCCTTCGCGGGCGGCCTGACCACGGTGCTGGTCGTCTTTGCGGTCGCCCGCAGCGCTGGACGCGTGCCGGTGGTGACGCTGCTGCTGACGGGATACGCCGTCTCCTCGATCCTGGCCGCCGCGGTGGCGCTGCTGATGTTCGTCGCCGGCCGCGCCCTGGCCTCGATCGTCGCGTGGCTGATGGGTTCGCTGGCCGGAGGCTCGTGGTCGCAGCTCGCCATCGCCGCTCCACTGGCGCTCGGCAGCATGGCGCTGCTGACGCTGCGCTGGCGGCAGCTGAACCTCCTCCTGCTCGGCGATCGCCAGGCCGAGCATCTCGGCCTGGACGTCGAACGCGAGAAGCTGATGCTGACCGTGCTTGCCAGCCTGGCAACCTCCGCGGCGGTCGCGATCTCCGGAACGATCGGATTCATCGGTCTGGTCGTGCCGCACCTGCTGCGCCTGGTGATCGGGCCGGACCACCGGCTGCTGCTCCCGGCGGCGGCACTGGTGGGCGCGGCGCTGCTGGCGCTCGCTGACCTCGCCGCGCGCCTTGCGGGCGGAGTCCCGGTCGGAGTGCTGACCGCGCTGATCGGGGCTCCGTTCTTCGTGTGGCTGCTGCGCCGCTCGGCCAGCTTCCCGGGGCTTGGCGGATGATGGCGGCCCAGCGGTCGATGCTGGAGCTGGGAGCGCTCCATTACGCCTACCCGCTCCGCGGCGCGCGACGGGCGGTGCTGCGCGGCGTCGGCCTGCGGATCGAGCGCGGCGAGCTGCTGGCGCTGATCGGTGCCAACGGCAGTGGCAAGACCACGCTCCTGCGGCTGATGGCTGGCACGCTGCGACCGGATGCCGGCGACGTGTGGCTCGAGGGACGATCCCTCGCGGCCTGGGATCGGCGCGGAATCGCCCGCCGCATCGCGGTGTTGCCGCAGGCGGTCGATCTGCCCTCCGGGTTCCGGGTGGCCGAGGTGGTCGAGATGGGTCGCGCACCGCATGCGCGCCGCCTCTTCGGGTCCACGGCACAGGACGTCGCCGCGGTGCACGCGGCGCTGCGCGACGCGGACGCGCTCGAGCTTGCCGAGCGCGGCGTCGACGAGCTGTCGGGCGGTGAGCGCCAGCGCGTGCTAGTGGCGATGGCACTCGCCCAGGAGCCGGCGCTGCTGCTCCTCGACGAGCCGACGCTTCACCTCGACCTGGCACACCAGGTTTCGCTGTTCCGGACCATCGGTCGTCTGCGCCGGCAGCGCTCGCTGACCGTGGTCGCGGTCCTCCACGACCTGCAGCTGGCCTCGGCCCTGTTTCCACGCGTGGCGGTGCTCGACGAGGGTCGGATCGTGGCCGACGGAGCCCCCGAGCAGGTGCTTGGCCCCGAAATGGTGCGGCGCACCTTTGGGGTCGCGATGGAGGAGGCGACCGGCATCGACGGGCGGCGGCATCTTGTGCTCTCGGGCCACTGAGCGCTCGCCATCCCGGGTCGCGTCGCGACGCATCGGTCAGCCCGGCGGATTGCCCTCCGGCTCGGGCTGGTCGACCTCGATCCGCACCTCCTCGCTGCCGTCCTCGCGGAGCGAGCGGTGGACGTGGATCCGCGGATGCGTATCGTCCGCGATCTGGCCCTTCTCGATGGTCACCATCGTGTTCTGGCCGACATTCTCGAGCCGCTCGGCCTCCGGGAGCGCGACGTTGGGCAGCGCGTTGAGGAACAGGTAGTTGAAGAACACGTTGAGCACGGCGATGGCCGGGATCCCGAACAGGGCGCCCCACACCCCGGCCACCTGCGCACCGACCAGCAGCCCGACCAGGACCAGGATCGGGGGAATGCCGAGCGCACCCTGCATCAGGCGCGGCTGCAGCCAGTTGACGATCACGGTCTGGACACCGATGAGCACGATCGCGATCACGACCACCCACTCCGGGCGATAGATCCAGGCCGCGACGATGGGCGGGATCAGCGCGATCGGCGGCCCGAAGAACGGGATCAGCATGGCAAGCGCGGACAGCGTGCCGACGAGGAACAAGTATGGGATGCCGAACGCGATGCCGACCACGGTCACGATCGCGGCCTGCAGCACCGCGAGCACGATCTGCGCCCGGAGGAACCCGCCGAAGGCGCGCGCGATGCTCTGCTCCAAGATCTGCAGCTCATCGGAGTAGCGGCTCGGGACGACCCGATTCAGCTTACCGAGGATGCGGTCCGAGTCGAGGAGCATATAGAGCGAGAGGATCAGGATCAGGACCAGCGAGCCGAGTGCGGCGAGCGTGGCGCCGGCGATCACCTGCGCGGAGGCGAAGATCGCGCCGGCCAGGCCCCCGAATTGCGACTGCGCCGACTTGAAGAGGCCCACCAGGTCGATCTGGAAGTGGCTGAGTCCAAGGCTCTGCTGCCAGCTGGCGAGGGTGCGCTCGACGCTCGCCGCCGTCTGGGGGAATGTGCGGGTTAGGTCGGCCACCTGCTGGGTGATCGAGGCGCCGATGTAGAACAGCACGAACCCGAGCGCCACCAGGGCCAACACGTAGCTGATCGCCACCGCCAGGCCGCGCGGCAGCGAGAACTCGCGCTGCAGGAAGCCGATCACCGGCGTCATCACGAAGGCGAGCAGCCAGGCGAGGAAGAGGAGCAGGAAGATCTGGCTGAAGCCGCCCAGGAACTCGAACGCGAAGCGCAGCAGCAGGACGCCGAAATAGGCGCTCCCCAGCACCAGGAAGATGACGAGCCAGCGACGCTCGCGGCGATGGAGCCCGATGTCGACCGGCAGGCTCATCTCGCGGCTCGCCGCGGGCCGGTGCCGACGGCCGCGCGGACCTCGGCCATCGTCGCCTCCACGATCGGCCGCACCTTCTCGGCGCCGGCGCGCAGCACCTCCTCGACGTAGTCCGGCTCCGCGGCGAGCTGCTCGCGCCGCTCGCGCATCGGCCGGAAGCGCTCGATGATCCGTTCGGCGAGCAGCTTCTTGGTGTCGACGCAGCCGGTCCGCGCGCTGCGCTCGCCGTCCCAGATGGACTCGAAGTCGTCACCAAAGAACCTGTGCAGCTGGCAGACGTTGCAGACCTCGGGGCGCCCCGGGTCGGTGCGTCGGATCCGCAGCGGGTCGGTGACCATGCTCATCACCAGGCGCCGGATCTCATCGGGGGCAGCGAAGATCGGGATCGTGTTGCCCGCGCTCTTGCTCATCTTTCGGGCGCCATCGGTGCCGATCACGACCGGCGCCTCCGTGAACACCGGCTGCGGCTCGGGGAAGATTGGTCCGTACCGATGGTTGAAGGCGCGGACGATCTCCCGCGACAGCTCCAGGTGGGGGGCCTGGTCCTTGCCGACCGGCACCTTGGTCGCCTTGTAGATGACGATATCGGCGGCCTGGAGGACCGGGTAGCTGAGCAGGGCGTTGCTGTTGTCGACCCCCTGCTCGCGCTTCTCCTTGTAGGTGGGCGTGCGCTCCAGCCAGCTCACCGGCACGACCGTGTCGAACAGCCAGCACAGCTCCGCGTGCTCGGGGATGTCGGACTGCCGGATCAGCGTGCATCGGGCGGGGTCCAGGCCGACCGCCAGCAGATCCAGGACCATGTCGTGCGTCAGGGAGCGCAGCGTGTCGCCGTCGTGAATGGTGGTCAGCGCGTGGAGGTCGACGATGCCGTAGATCGCGTCATACCGGTCCTGGAGCGCGACGTAGTTGACCTGGGCGCCAAGGTAGTTGCCGAGGTGCGACGCGCCCGACGGTTGGATCCCCGAAAAGACGCGTTCACGCGTGGCGGAGGGGGCTTTTGGCGATTCCTCGAGCGTCTGGCCCATGGGACGCCGAGTGTACCGCAGCGGGGCCGCATCCCCTGGAGCGGAGCGCTTCGCGACGGCCCGGGTAGAATCGGTTGCCCGTGACGATCTCCCGCCGCGCCGAGCTTTCCCCTGGACGCTGGTCGCGCGCCGCGGCCCCGGGGCGCCGCGTCGGCCACGCGGTCGAGTTTCACCCGACTATCGGGTCGACTAACGACCGCGCGCATGCGGTCCTGCGCGAGTCGGGTGGCGAGGGGCGGGCGATCGTCGCCGACCTGCAGACGCAGGGCCGCGGCCGCCGCGGACGCAGCTGGCTGTCGCCCGCCGCGTCCAACCTGATGGTCAGCGTCGGCATTCGCTGCCGGCTGTCGAGCCGCGATGCGTGGTGGATCGGTGCCGCCGCGGCCCTCGCGGTCAGCAGTGCGGCAGCGTCAGCCACCGCGGCGCCGTTTCTGATCCGCTGGCCGAACGACGTGGTCACCGGCGAGGGGCACAAGGTGGCGGGCCTGCTGATCGAGACCGCACTGGATGGCGCGCGGCTGCGCGAGGCGGTGATCGGCATCGGCCTGAACGTGAACTGGTCTCGCGCGGCGATGCCGCCCGGGATCGCGGGGCGCGCCTCATCGCTGTGCGACGTGCGCGGTGCCACACTGGACCGCGTCGAGGTGCTCGGAGCGCTGCTCCAGGCGCTGGACGAGGAGATCGGCCGGTGCGAGAAGGGCGAGTCGCCGCTCCCGCGCTACCGCGAGCGCCAATGGCTGGATGGCAGGCTGGTGCGGATCGAGGCGGGTGATCAGATCCTGGAGGGGACGGCATCGGGGATCGGCCCCGAAGGCGGACTCCTGCTGCGGATGCATGACGGCCTGCGAGAGGTCGGCATCGGCGAGGTGGTGCGCGTTGCCGAGCGGTCTTGGATACCATGACCGCTCGGATCGGGTAGGAGAGCTCAGGTGCCGATCAAGTTTCCGTTCAGCCGACGGCGCGCCGCGCCGGCCGACGCCTGGACCAAGTGCCCGAGCTGCGACCACCAGGTCTTCAATCGCCAGCTCGACCGCAACCTCCGCATCTGCCCCAGCTGCGGCCACCACTTCCGGATGTCGATCGGCGAGCGGATCGACCTGCTGCTCGACGACGGCAGCTTCGAGGAGCGTGACGCGGGCCTGGAGTCCGTCGATCCGCTGGGCTTCACCGATCAGAAGCCATACGTCCACCGGCTCGAGGCCTCACAGGTGAAGACCGGGCTGCGCGAGGCGGCGGTGTGGGGACTGGGCAGGATCGACGGCCGTCGGGTGGCGATTGGCATCTTCGACTTCCGCTTCATGGGCGGGTCGATGGGCAGCGTGGTCGGAGAGAAGATCGCGCGCTGCTTCGAGGCGGCGCTCGAGGAGCGCATTCCGGCGCTGGTGATCAGCGCCTCCGGTGGGGCGCGCATGCAGGAAGGGACACTCTCGCTCCTCCAGCTGGCCAAGACGACCGCACCCCTTCCGCACCTCGACGAGGCCGGAATCCCGTTCATCAGCATCCTCACCGATCCGACGACCGGCGGCGTCCTCGCCTCGTTCGCCAGCCTCGGCGACGTGGTGCTCGCCGAGCCGAGAGCGCTGATCGGCTTCGCCGGCGCGCGGGTCGCGAGCGGGACCGTGGGGGAGGAGCTGCCGGAGGGCTTCCAGACCTCGGAGTTCCTGCTCGAGCACGGCTTCGTCGATCTCGTGGTGCCCCGAACCGAGCTGCGCGCGACCGTCTCCCGCCTCCTCCAGCTGCTGCCCGCTGCCCCGGTGGCCAGCGATGGCGGCGAGGAGCGGGCCTGGGGACCGATCGGGGTCCTCTCCGGCTTCGCCCAGCGGCTCGGAGGCGCCGTCTCCGAGACGATCGGCATCGACGCGTCGACCACTCCGACCGATGGCAACGGCACGGCGCCGGCCAGCCGGCCACGCCGGCCCGCCGGCGAGCGCATCGCCGATTCCGGGCCGAGCGAGCGCCCCGCCGATTCCGGGCCGAGCGAGCCTGGCGCATGACGTCGATCACCCCGCCCACCGCCGATGCGGCGCCGCCGATCGACGATGCGCAGCGTGAGCGCGCCTGGCAACGCGTCCAGGCCGCCCGGCAACTCCAGCGGCCGCGGACGCTGGAGCTCATCGCGCTGATCTTTGACGACTTCATGGAGCTCCACGGCGATCGCCGCTTCGCCGACGATCCGGCCATCGTCGGAGGCCCGGCGCTGCTCGAAGGGCGACCGGTGATGGTCATCGGCCACCAGAAGGGGAGCGACACGGAGACGAACATCGCCCGCAACTTCGGGTCGCCGCACCCCGAAGGCTTCCGCAAGGCCGAGCGACTGATGCGGCTGGCGGACAAGCTCGGACTGCCGCTGGTCACCTTCCTCGACACCGCGGGCGCCGCGCCCGGGACGGCGGCCGAGGAGCGGGGGCAGGCCGAGTCGATCGCGTCCAGCATTCGGCTGATGACCGCGCTCCAGGTCCCGATCGCCGTGGTCATCGTCGGCGAGGGCGGCTCGGGCGGAGCGCTCGCGATCGGCGTCGGAGACGCGGTCCTCGCGCTCGAGAACTCTGTCTACTCGGTGATCAGCCCCGAGGGCTGCGCCGCAATCCTGTGGCGCTCTGCGGAGGCCGCGCCGACGGCGGCTGCCGCGATGCGCATGACGGCGCCCGACCAGCTGGAGCTGGGGATCGTTGACGCCATCATCGACGAGCCCGGTGAGGGAGCGCACGTCGACCGGGCAGGCACCGCTCGCGCCATCAAGGGCGCGCTGCTCGACGTGCTTGGCCGCCTCAGCCAGCTTGACACCGAGACGCTGCTCGCGAACCGGTATGCTCGGCTGCGCGCCATCGGCCGCTACCGTGAGGCGGAGGTGCCGGAGCGGCGGCACGGCGCCCCACCCTCCCTGCGGAGACGCATCGGGCGGCTGCTTCACCTGCCGGGCGTTCCGCGCCGCCGCCGCTGGAGCGAGATCTGGCCGAGCGGCACTGAAGAGAACGAGGGAGACTGATGGCCGAGACCGATGCGGCCCTCGACGGAATCCGGCGCGCGGCCGAGGAGCTGCTCCCCTCGCTCACCGAGCGCCTCGGCCGCTATGGCCTGGGTGAGATCGAGGTCCGGCGGGGCGATCTGCGGGTGCGTGTCGCGGGCCGTCCTGTTCCGCCCGCGACCGATGCCGCCGCACGCGCGGCACCCCGTGGCAAGGTGCCCGGCAACCGCGCCGCGGGTGCCGCCCAGTCCACGGCCGCCGGCGGGTCGGTGACCGCGCAGGAAGCAGCGAGCCCGGGGCCGGGCAGCGGTGCTGCCCCGGTTGGCGTGGCGTCTCCGGCAGTGGGCTTCCTCGCCTATGCCGCGGGCCTCGGTCCGGGCCTGGCCGTCAAGAAGGGCGAGCCGCTCGGCTGGGTCGAGATGCTCGGTGTCCGCCACGACGTGCGAGCGCCTCGGAGCGGTACTGTCCGCAACCTGGTGACCGAGAGCGGCGAGGCGGTTGAGTACGGGCAGCTGCTGATCGAGCTGGAGGCAGGCTCGCGGTGAGCGTCGGCCTCCTGTTCTCGCCGCAGGGCTCGCAGGTCCTTGGCATGGGGCGCGCCCTCGCGGAAGTCTCCCCTGCGGCGGCGGCCGTCTACCGAGAAGCGGACGGCATCCTCGGCTGGCCGATCAGCGCCGTCTGCTGGGAGGAGCCGGCGGAGCGCCTGGATGACACGCGCCAGACGCAGCCGTGCCTGGTGACCACCTCGATCGCCTGTCTGGCCGCGCTGCGCGAGCGCAGTCCGATCGAGCCGGCGCTCGTGGCCGGCCACTCGGTGGGGGAGTACGCCGCGTTGGTCGCGGCCGGCAGCCTGGCGCTCTCCGACGCACTGCGGCTGGTTGCGCTCCGCGGCGAGCTGATGGCGACCGCCGCCTCGGACGGAGGAATGCTGGCGGTGATCGGTCTGGAGCGCAGCGCGGTGGCAGCCGCGCTGGACGATGTCGCCGGAGCCGGCGAGCTGGTGGTGGCCAACGACAATGCCCCCGGGCAGATCGTGGTCAGCGGGCGCCGCGATGCCCTCGCTGCGGCGGAGGAGCGTCTGCGCGCCGCGGGCGCCCGACGTCTCATCCCGCTCAACGTGAGTGGTCCGTTCCATTCTCCGCTGATGGAGCCGCTGGCCGGTGCCCTGGCCGACGCGTTCGACGAGGTGACCTGGCACCCGGCGCGGCCGCCGCTGGTGAGCAACGTGAGCGCCGAGCCAGTGAGCGACCCGCCCGAGATCCGTCGCCTGCTCGGCCGCCAGGTCAGCTCGCCGGTCGAGTGGGTGGCAAGCGTGCGACGCATGGCTGCGGCGGGCGTCGACCTGTTCATCGAATGTGGGCCGGGTAACGCCTTGACCGGGATGGTCCGTCGCATCCTGCCGGAGGCCCGCACGGCGAGCGTGTCGGACCCGAGCGGCCTCGATGCCGCGGTCGAGGCGCTGGCCGCCACGCACGCGGGGATCGCCTGATGTTCGGCAAGATCCTGATCGCCAATCGCGGCGAGATCGCCTGCCGGATCATCCGGACAGCCCGGCAACTTGGCATTGCGAGCGCCGCCGTCTATTCGGACGCCGATCGCGCGGCGATGCATGTCGCACTTGCGGACGAGGCTTTTCGGATAGGTCCTGCGCCGGCCCGCGCGAGCTATCTCGACGGCGCCAAAATCATTGAAGCGGCCAAAAAATCCAGCGCCCAGGCAATTCACCCAGGCTACGGGTTTTTGTCCGAAAACGCGGATTTCGCGGAAGCGTGCGCAACCGCGGGCGTCGTTTTCATCGGACCGCCTCCGGCGGCAATCCGCGCCATGGGAGACAAAGCGCAAGCCAAGACCCTCATGGAGAAAGCCGGCGTCCCTCTCGTGCCGGGGTATCACGGGCACGAACAAGACCCGGTCCGCCTCGCGGAAAAAGCCTTGGCGCTCGGCTATCCCATCTTGATCAAGCCCTTGGCGGGCGGCGGCGGCAAAGGCATGAAAATCGTTTTTCACGCGACGGAATTCGCGGACCAGCTCGCAAGCGCCAAACGCGAGGCGCTTTCTGCATTCGGCGACGGCCGCGTGCTCATCGAAAAATATTTTTCGCGCACGCGCCATGTGGAGGTTCAGGTCTTCTGCGATAGTTTGGGAAATTGCGTCCATCTCTTCGACCGCGATTGCTCGATCCAACGCAGGCATCAAAAAATCATCGAGGAAGCGCCCGCTCCTGGCGTTTCCAGTGCGCTGCGCCAAGCCATGCAGGAGGCGGCCTTATCCGCCGCGCGCGCGATCGGCTACGTGGGCGCCGGCACGGTCGAGTTCTTGTTATCGCCAGACGATGGCACCTTCTATTTTCTCGAAATGAATACGCGACTCCAGGTCGAACATCCGGTAACCGAAATGATCACCGGCATCGATCTCGTCGAATGGCAAGTGCAAGTTGCTGCGGGCGGCGCGTTGCCTGTGCGCCAGGAGGAAATACGATCGCTGGGACATGCAATCGAGGCCCGCCTCTACGCGGAGGACCCGGCGCGCGATTTTCTGCCGCAAGCCGGCCGGATCGCGCGCCTTTACTTTCCCATTCACGGCACGGCGCGGCTTCGAATCGACTCAGGCGTGCGCGCGGGAGATGCGATCCCGGCCGATTACGACCCGATGATCGCCAAGGTGATCGTTTGGGATAAGGACCGGCGAGGAGCCATCCGCCGCCTGCGCGCCGCGCTCGCCGAGACCCGCGTCGCCGGGGTTGCAACAAATCTCGACTTTTTACGGTCCATTGGCGCCCATCAAGCTTTCGACGCGCCGCCGCCCGATACCGGATTTATCGAGCGCCATCGCGACGATCTTCTGGTCAAGCGGCCGCCTGCCGGAAACGATATTCTGGCCGTGGCGGTCATCGGGCTCCTTTGCGAGCGAGCGGCGTTGGGACGCGAAAAAGCCCAGCGGTCGAACGATCCTTGGAGCCCGTGGAACAACCAAAATGGCTGGCGCCTGAACGCGCATGCGCAAGAAGCCTTGTGCCTGCGCGAGATTCTGCCAGGAGGGTGCGGCGACCGCCCCGTCGAGGTAATTTATCTGCGGGATGGCTGGCGGCTCGACGTGCCGGGGGACGGCTTTTTTCGTGCCGCCGGCACGCTCACGCCGGCTGGAATTCTCGCCGCCGATCTTGACGGCCATCGCCTCAAGGCAGTCTTCGTCCGCTCCGGCGAAGAGATCCTTGTGTTTGCAGGGGCTAAGGCCGCGCATCGCTTTCTGCTGGCCGGCCCCGTCGCCGGGGCGGCGCGGCGAGATGAACCGCCGGGGCGGCTCGCCTCGCCGATGCCCGGCCGCATCGCCGCATTGCTCGTCGCGCCAGGTGTCAAAGTCGAGGCAAATCAGCCGGTTCTCGTCCTCGAAGCCATGAAGATGGAGCATATGCTGCGCGCTCCCAAAGGGGGGATCCTCAAGGAATTCAAGTTCCAGCCAGGCGATCATGTCGGCGAAGGCGTCGAACTCGCCACCTTCGAAACGGGACCGCCGCCAGACAGTGCCTCGTGAAATTTGGCCGCCAGATACCTAAATGAGCACCGGCGTGGCCGGAAACTTGCGCCGAAGAAGTCTTTGCTTCTTTTTGTACGCCTACGCCTTGAGAACCCGAAAATCTGCCGGATTGATGACGCGGGATAGTTCGATCCATTCGCCTGCCGCTGTCGTTGTGCGCGGTTTCCGCAACCCATTTTTTCAGGGATTCTTGCTGCAACGCCGTCGTTTCGCGCACAAGCCCTTTGCAGCCGAGCCCGGCCCGCCGCGTCATGCCGCTTTCGGCCTTCCTGTCCCGCCCTGACGCGGCGCGTTCCTTACGGGTTGCGTCGTCAACAAAACCGGGGCGAAACATGCCCTCGACTAGGGCGTGTCGTCATTTGAGCCAAACTAGCGCGCAGGCGAGATGGACTCCCGCGAGAAAGTTTCTGGCGGTCTTTTCGTAGCGCGTTGCGATTCCTCTGAACTGTTTGAGGAGATTGAAGAATTTTTCGATCAAATTGCGCTCGCAATAGAGTGCGAAGTCGCATTGTCGTTTGGTCTTGCGGTTTGATTTGGGCGGGATGACCGGCGTGATGGAGCGAAGGCCGAGGCTTTCGACGAACTCATCCGAATCATATCCTTTGTCGGCGAGCAAGGCTTGGGGCTCGATTTGCGCGACCAACCCCTCGGCTTCCTTGATGTCGTGCACTTGGCCGCCGGTCAGACTGACGGCCAAAGGATTGCCCAGCGCGTCGACGATGGCGTGGATTTTCGTCGTCAGGCCTCCGCGCGAGCGGCCTATGGCTTGGTCGAGACCCCCTTTTTACGCGCCCCGGCGCTGTGCTGGTGAGCCCGCACGATGGTCGCGTCGATCATCGCGTATTCATTGTCTGGATCGTCCGCCAAGGCTTTGAAAAGACTCTCCCAAACACCGCTCGCCGCCCAGCGCGAAAAGCGTCGGTGCGTGTTCTTCCAGTCGCCGAAGCGCTCCGGCAAATCACGCCACGGTGCCCCTGAGCGGAACTTCCAGATCACAGCCTCGACAAACACCCGGTTGCCCTTGTCGCTGTCGCCTACCGAACCGGGGCGGCCCGGCAGCAAATTCTCAATCCGCGCGAATTGATCGTCGCGCAACCCATAACGTCTGACCAACGGAGCCTCCATCGCGAAGGCTCCCTATGAATCACGCTTTTACTGATTCGCGAATCCCCTAATTGACGACACGCCCTAGAATCTTCGCCGGAATCTCGGATAAGCCCTTTGTCGCTCAGCCACAGAATCCGGGTATAGTTGGCTGCGCCCGCGACATAATCGGCGTCCGCAAGTGCGCCGTAGCCGGTTACCGACAGCACGTCACGCTTCGGCCACACGATCAGGAAAAATCATGCCGAACCCAAAGCGTCCGATCAGCAGCCTTCTCGTCCTCGGCGGCGCGCGGTCAGGCAAAAGCCGCTATGCGCAAAGGCTCGCGGAAGCCTCTGACCGCCACCCCGTCTTGATCGCGATGGCGGAGGCCCATGACGCCGAAATGGCCCTGCGCATCGCCCGCCACGCCGCCTTACGCGACGCGCGCTGGGTGCTTGTGGAAGAGCCCGCCGCGCTTGCCGAAGCGCTCCGCCGGGAGGCCCGGAAGGACCGGATCGTTGTGGTCGATTGCGCGACGCTTTGGCTCAGCAATCTTCTCCTGAAAAATGATAATCTAGCGACCGCGACACACGAGTTGGCGCAAAGCGTCGCCGGATTATCCGGTCCGGTCATTTTCGTCTCGAACGAGGTGGGGGCAGGAATCGTCCCAGAGAATGCGCTTGCACGCACGTTCAGAGATGCCCAAGGTCTGCTCAACCAGGCGCTGGCCGAAACTTGCGAGGCGGTCGTTCTGCTCAACGCCGGGATTGCGCTCTGCCTCAAACCTTCGCCTGAGCCGAAGTTCCGCTTCAGACGAATCCCTTGCTCCAGCCAGGGTCAGTCCACGAGGTTCGCCGGATAACGTTGCGGGTCCTTTGGCAGCGGACTGTTGTAATTGGCATCGGCAGCCAGCCAGAAATCGACCTGTTCTATTAAATAGCCATAAGTAGGGGTACATTTTTCTTGACGGCATGACTCGCGCTTGATTCTCTTGTGGCATGAGAAAAGATGACGCCCGCAAGTTGGATCATGCGACTTTGGAAGCATTGCGCGAACGCGCTCGTGAACTCGTCGAAGGCGCGGCGTGTGCAGGAAGGCGAAAGCCCGGAAGTGATAGCGTGGATATTCGGGATCGGGCGCACGGCGATCTACCGGTGGCTCGCCGGTTACCGCCGCGGCGGCTGGGGCGCGTTGAAGGCGAACCCGCTTTTCGGGCGGCCGCCGAAGCTGGACGGCAAGAAGCTCGGACTCTACGGCTTTGGCGCCGCGGCTCACACCGTGGCGCAGGTCGCGAAATGGCAGGGACGAACGGTATTTGCCTTCACGCGACCGGGCGATGTGGCCGCCCAGTCCTTCGCGCGGAGTCTCGGCGCGACATGGGCGGGCGGGTCCGACCAGGATGGACTCGATTTCCTGCGTCTGTTCCCTGAGATCGGCATCGTCACCAAGACCCCGCGCTACCCGCTCAGCCAGGCCAACCAGGCCCTCGCCGATCTCCGCGCCGGCCGGTTTGAAGGCGCCGCCGTTCTCGTGCCGTGAGGCAATCAACCTCGGAGACCCTGATGCCCGACTCATTGTCACCTGATCTCCTCCAGAAAATGCATGCCTATTGGCGCGCGGCGAATTACCTCTCGGTCGGGCAGATCTATCTGCAAGACAATCCTTTGCTCGAATCCCCGCTCAGACTCGAAAATATCAAACCCCGTTTGCTGGGGCATTGGGGCACGACACCGGGATTGAACTTTCTCTATGTCCACCTTAACCGGCTGATTAAAGAGAACGATTTGAATATGATGTACGTCATTGGTCCGGGTCATGGTGGCCCAGGCCTAGTGGCGCAGACCTATCTGGAGGGGTCGTACACGGAGCACTATCCGGCGATTGAGCGCAGCCGCAACGGACTGCAGCGGCTGTTTCGCCAGTTCTCCTGGCCTTACGGAATTCCCAGTCACGTATCGCCGGAAACTCCCGGCTCTATTCACGAAGGCGGGGAATTGGGCTATTCATTGACCCACGCCTATGGCGCCGTTTTCGACAATCCGGAACTGATCGTAGCCTGCATCATCGGCGATGGCGAGGCGGAAACCGGCGCGCTGGCCACAAGTTGGCACTCCAACAAATTTCTGAACCCCGCGCGCGATGGCGCGGTTCTTCCGATCCTTCATCTCAACGGTTTCAAGATTGCCAATCCGACGGTGCTGGCTCGCATCGGCCGCCAGGAGCTGACCGAGCTATTGCGCGGCTGCGGATACGATCCGCATTTCGTCGAGGGCGACGATCCGGCGGTCGTGCATCAATGTCTCGCCGGTACGCTCGATGCGATTCTGGCGCAGATTCGCCACATTCAGAGCGCCGCGCGGTCTCGCGGTGAGACGGAAAGCCTAGAGCGTCCGCGCTGGCCCATGATCGTCTTCCGGACGCCCAAGGGTTGGACAGGACCGAAATTCGTCGACGGCAAGCCGGTCGAGGGTACCTGGCGCGCGCATCAAGTCCCGATCGCGGATTTCAAGAACCCCGAACATCTAACGCAACTCGAAGATTGGATGAAGAGCTACCGGCCGCAGGAATTGTTCGACGAACGAGGCAAATTCCGTGAGGAGTTCGCTGCGCTCGCGCCGACTGGCCATCGCCGCATGGGCTCCAATCCGCACGCCAATGGCGGTGAATTGTTGCAGCCTCTATCGATGCCGCACTTCCATGGTTACGCCGTGGCAATACTTAAGCCCGGCAGCGTCGAGGCGGAAGCGACGCGGGTTCTCGGAAGCTTTCTTCGCGACGTGATGAAGCTCAATCTCGACAAACATAATTTCCGGCTCTTTGGCCCGGACGAGACCGCATCGAACAGGTTGGACGCCGTCTACGAAGTCTCCGGCAAGGAATGGATGGCTGCTGTTGAAGAGGTCGATGTTAATCTCAGCGTCAAGGGTCGCGTCATGGAGGTGCTGAGCGAGCATCTGTGCGAAGGCTGGCTCGAAGGATACCTCCTCACGGGACGCCATGGCCTATTCTCCTGCTACGAGGCCTTCATCCATATCATCGATTCGATGCTCAACCAGCATGCAAAATGGCTAAAGGTTAGCAGGAAGATCCCCTGGCGCAAGCCGATCGCGTCGCTGAATTACTTGCTCACGTCGCATGTCTGGCGGCAGGATCACAATGGCTTTTCCCACCAGGATCCCGGCTTTATCGATCATGTCGCGAATAAGAAATCCGACATCGTGCGCATCTATCTGCCGCCCGACGCAAACTGCCTCCTGTCGGTAGCGGATCACTGTTTGCGGAGCCGCAACTACATCAACGTGATCATCGCCGGCAAACAGCCGGGATGGCAGTGGCTCGACATCGATTCGGCCGTTCGCCACTGCACCGTCGGCGCGGGTATTTGGCGATGGGCCAGCAACGATGCCGGTGATCCCGACGTGGTCATGGCCTGTGTCGGCGATGTGCCGACTCTTGAGACGCTCGCTTCCGTGACCCTCTTGCGCGCCTATGTCCCTGACATCCGCATCCGTGTCGTGAACGTGGTGGATTTGATGGTCTTGCAGCCTCAATCCGAGCATCCGCACGGTCTGGAAGATCAAGATTTTGACGAACTGTTCACGACAGACAAGCCGGTGATCTTCGCCTATCATGGCTATCCCGCGATGATTCACAAGCTGACCTACCGGCGGCACAATCATGACAATATTCATGTGCGCGGCTACAAGGAGGAGGGCACCACCACGACTCCCTTCGACATGGTCGTGCTGAACAATCTCGACCGCTATCAGCTCGCGTTGGACGCCATCCGGCGAATTCCACGGCTCAGTGATCAGGTGGAGAACGCGACGGCGCGTTACTGGACGGCCATGGAGCGTCACAAACTCTATATCAGCGAGCATGGTGACGACATGCCCGAGGTCCGCGACTGGCGTTGGAATTTGTGAACGCGTTGTTTCCGCCGGGATACGGCATGACGGATGCTAAACCAGCGTTGACTGTACTCGCGCTGAACAGTGGCTCTTCATCGCTCAAATTCGGATTGTACCGCGCCGTATCTTCACGGACCGAAATGCTGCTCTCCGGCGAGGCTGAGTCGATCGGCGACAAAAAGGGGAAATTCTACGCACAAATTTCGCGCGAAAATGTGTTGCTCTCCGAGACAGTATCCATTCCCAGCCAACGGGAAGCGATCATCCACATCGGAAGAGTTCTTGCCGACTCCAAAATGCCGGCACCGGCTGCCATCGGGCATCGAATCGTGCATGGCGGACCGAAGCTCCGGCGGCATTGCCTCATTGATGATTCGGTCCTACGGCAAGTTGAAGCTGCTACGGCCTTCGCGCCGCTGCATACTCCATCGGCTCTGTCGGTGATCCGTTTCGCACAGCGGCATTTTCCAGGGCTTCCGCAGATGGCGTGTTTCGACACCACCTTTCACGCCGCAATGCCGGAGGTCGCACGTGTCCTTCCGATCTCCAAGGAATTGCAATTGGAGGGTATCCAACGCTACGGGTTTCACGGCCTTTCGTGCGAATCGATCGTGCACCAACTTGGAAACGATCTGCCGAACCGCCTGGTAATCGCCCATCTCGGCAATGGCGCAAGCGTCACTGCGGTCAAAGGCGGTAAATCGATCGACACCAGCATGGGATTGACCCCGACCGGCGGGGTGATCATGGGCACGCGCAGCGGCGATCTCGATCCCGGCGTTCTGATCTATCTGATGCGTGAAAAGAAGTTCGATGCGGCCATGCTCGAAGAGCTGGTCGATCACCGTTCCGGCCTTCTGGGAATTTCGGGAGTTGGCAGCGACATGCGGCGCCTGCATGAAGCCGCTTCGTCAAACGCCGATGCACGGCTCGCCGTCCAAATGTTCTGCTATTCCGTGCGCAAGCAGATGGCCGCGATGATCGCTGCGCTTGATGGAGTCGACATGATCGTCTTCACCGGCGGCATTGGAGAAAATGATGGGGAAGCACGCGCTGCAATCTGCGGCGGCTTGTCGTGGATCGGCGTCACCCTCGACGAAGCTCGGAACCGGTCTGCGAACAATCCCATCAACGATCCTGCATCGCGCTGCCCGGTGCTCGTTCTCGCCTCGCAGGAAGACGAGCAGATCGCTCACCATACCTGGGCATTGTTCCCACATAGTCTTTCCTGATAGCGGCCGCAAAGGGCTGTTGAAACGGTCCGCGACCCCGCCGACCCCTCGACAAGAGCAGACGCAGTACTGGGCTGGTGTGTTATTGGCCTTCTTGAGCCAGCGCACTCAAGATCTCACTTCGCGAGCCGCTTCCAGATCGACTGCAATTCCTTTCGGCGCTTTGCGCTCGTTTTGGGGTAAGTCATTTTGAGTCCCTCGAACGTATCGAGGACAAGCCGCAAAATATCGCGCTCATTCTCGACCAAACGACGAAAAACCTCGTTCGACTCGATGCCGCTGAAGCGGCCTCTGGCTGGTATTTGCGTCGAAAAGCAAACGTTCGTGGGTCAGCGCAGCCGCCGAGCGTGACTCTCGGCGATGTCGCCACCACTCCCAGCTCAAGCGAGCGATGGATCGCGGCAATCGAGTCCGCGTCGTCCTGCTTGCCCCAAGCAAAGTCGTAGCCGATGCCACCAATGGCCCAAGCACCGAATCCAACCGGCATGATGTTCGGGTCTGAATTTCCCAACCTGCGTGTACTCACTGTCCCCCCAAATGCGCGGCCTGTGCCGGCCACAAAAGTCGCAATTCGTTTCTCGTTGGCTTTGATGAATTGGCAGGCCGAACGACCCACCGTGCGCGTCGCGCCGGCAGCGGCCTCGGAGCGCGGCGCTCGCTCAATAAGTTTTATAGGGCTTGTAGCACCGGCAATTAATGCCGGTGTCATTTATCCGTCGACGCAATCGCTTGCAGCAAACACGCAATCAAAAAAGCCCAACTCGCAGACCGCTCGATCATGGTCTCTATCACATTGCGGTTCTGTTCTCGACGCAATTGAACCAATTCTCGCGCGAACAGTTGGGTTCTCAGAAGGAGTCATCCATGAAAAAGTTGTTTCTCGTTTCGACCATCCTTGTCCTTGCCGCCATTGCAAGCTTAGGTCAAGCTGATGCACGACCGGGCGGTTGCGTTAGAGGTGCGATTGTCGGCGGAATAGTTGGCCACTTTGTCGGGCATGGCGGCTTGGGAGCCGCCGCTGGTTGTGCGTATGGAATACACAAGCGGAACAGCTATGACCGTAGCGACGACTCCGAAGGCCGATCGAGCTACGAACGGCGTGGCGGAGATGGGCAGCGCAGTGGGTATGATAGATACTGAACGAGGCGCCAAGCAGGTCCTACTTATCCGCTTGGCTCCGGATCGGGCGCTGCCAGGCTTGCGAAAAGTGAATGTTGCTTTGTCGGAATACTTGAAGGCGAGAGCTACCGGCTTAAGCAATCGAAGGCAATGCGGCGGCGTGCGACCCGACCCGCTGACAAAGCCGCCACGGCCGCCGATCCAGAAACCGCCCTGCGGATTGAGGAGACGCAGTCTATCGCTGGATAAGTGCGCCGGTATCGCGGACTGTTCAGGCCGTTGGGTGCACTCTCCGGAAGCCGAGGCGACCTCCCCTACCCGCGCCCGCCACAACATGCTTGCGCGGGAGATTTCTGTCGGGACCAGGCGACGGGCTCACCAACAAGACCTTCCGGAGCGTCCACTCACTGCCGGCATCGAGCTTCTCGAGAAATTGCACTTCGCCGCTTGCCAGCAACGCTATTGGAAAACCGTCCCGGTACAGGAGCCGGCTGCCGGTTAGCGCGGGCAGCTTCGCCCCTGGGGTCAGGATACCTACGAGATTGAGCGGATCGGCACCCGATAGCGACACTGTCGCGCCCGTGGGCGGCTCACGCCGGACCTCGCGCAACATGCCGATCGCCTCGGGCAACGCGAATTGCTCGCCCGCGAAGCCGGCGACAAAACGGCCGCCGCGAATTTCCCCGCGCGCCTCGAGCCTACGATAAACGCGCAGCAGATCCCGCCACTGGGGCAACCAAGCGGCCTCCCGCTCAAGGAGGCGCCGGAATACAACGCCGTAACGCAGCAACAACGTGCGTGCAACACGGTCGACGGCGTCCGCTTCCGCATGCGGCCCCGTCGGCGTCGGCCGGATACGGCGGACGAATGCCCATCGGCCCGAGTGCTCCATGTTGAACGCCGCAGTGCGCCGCCGTCGGTGACTGAGCGCGTTGGATCTGCGCTGGTCAGACGGCACCAGCAGCGCGCGCAGCCCGCCAAAACTGTCCGAATTCACGACGCCAATTGCCACGAGCTCGGCAAGCGCTTCCTCGACTTGCGACCGCAATAAGCCTGTGCCTTCAACCAGCTCGTCGAAGAATGATGCTCCGTGCTCCCGCATGAAGCCGGCAACCGCTTGCGCACGGATGCTGGGCTCGACGCTATCTCCAGCCGGCGAAAGGGACGCCCAGAGCGGAGCGTGACGACGGGTGAGCAAAGTAATTGGCGTCGTGCGGAGAGGCGCTAGCGCCGTCGTGCGCTCGCGGCCATTCAGCCGCTCGCTGGTTGGTCGCAGCCGGGCCCACGCGATGTGCCCGGCCAAGCATTGATCGTCGAGCCAAGCCGGGTCGTAGTTTTCGAGGCGCGCCGGCAGAATCTCGGTCTCCCACGCGCCGGCTGGCGCCTCGAAACCCTCGAGCTGCTCCACAATTGTCTGGAGTGCATCTGGTCCTTCCATACGCGTGTTCAGTGTAAGCCGCTGCCAAGCGAGCAGGCAGCGCAGGAAATCACGTGTGGAGACGGGCTCGATCTCGGCACGCAGCCGCTTGACCGTATAGTGGTGGATTCTCGCGAGCAGCCGGCGGTCGCACCATTCTTCCGCAATGGTCGCCGGTGTGAAGTGACCGCGCAGAGCAAAGCCTTCCGCTTCGAGCGCTCCGAGCGCGGCCAGGACAGGGCCGCACTCGAGACCAAGCAGAACCGCGAGCGCGGCGACCGTGGCGACCGTGGCGGGCCCCTGACCCTCGAGCCTCCCACGCACGATCTCGATCAGGGCCAGCTCCGGCAACCAGTCCTGTCCGGCATGGCCTTCGGGCGCGACAATCGCGTGTTCGAGCCTTACTCCTGGCCATAGGGCGGCGAACTGCCGCAAGCGCTCGGCCGCGATCCACAGTGTCGCTTGCGGCACAAATATGCGTGCGGCGCGTCTCTGGCGTCCAAGCTCGGAAAGCCAATCGGTCCAGCCCGGTTCCTTCTGGGCTTCATCCTCGGTCAGGAATCCGAGCCACGCCAGGGCGTCATGCAATTCGTCGGCGTTTGCGGCATCGGGCCAGGCCTCGGCGCGAACCCGCGCGATCACTTCGGGATCGAGCCGGCCAAGGTCGGCGGCGGTCTCTGGCTCCAGCCAACGCCTCGCCATGACGGCCTGGGCGCGGCGCTCTTCCAGAGGTGCGTCGTCCAGAAAAGCGTACGGCCGTGCCGAGAGCACTTCCAGCGCAAGCGGCGAAGGCGAGGTCAGATCACGCGCGACAACTTGAATTGCGCCCGATTCGATGTGCCGCAGGAGCCGTTCCAGTCCCGCGATATCCATTGCCTCGGTGAGGCAGTCGGCGATCGTTTGGCGGACCAGGGGATGATTGGGAATTTCGCGCTCGCCAACGAGGTTCTCGGCGCAGGCGAGCTGGTCGGGAAATACGGCCCCGACAAGGTCCTCGGCGTCCATCCGCGCGAGGTAAGCCGGAACTTTCCTGCCACCTCGAAAGCGCGGCAGCGCAAGAGCCGTACCGGCAACCCAACGCCAACGCGTCAGAAACATCGGCGCGTCGAGCAATGCTTGGATCAGCATGGTCCGCACATTCGTCGAATGCAAGTACCGCTGCACGTCGGCCAGCTCGAAGCTATGCGCGGCGGTCAGCGAGAGCAGGACATTGTCGTCCGTCGCGGCCGCCTGCAGCTCGAAATTGAATTTGCGGCAAAAGCGCTTGCGCAGCGCGAGCCCCCAGGCCCGGTTGATGCGGCTGCCAAACGGCGAATGGATGACGAGCTGCATGCCGCCGGATTCGTCAAAGAAACGCTCGAAGACCAAGGTGTCTTGCGTCGGCAGACAGCCCAAGGCCGCATAGCTCACAGCAAGGTATTCAACGAGTTCCGCTGCGGGGACCTCGGCCAAACCGACCTCCCCGCAAAGCCAATGCAAGGCGCCCTCCCCGGCGCCATCGCGCAACAACAGCGCGGCAATCTCCGCCCGCAGCCGGGATACCGATTGCGACAGCTCATCCGTGCGCCCCGGCGCTTCGCCAAGCCAGAATGGAATGGTTGGCGGCATGCCATGTGCATCGGCGACGCGGACAGTACCGCGCTCGACGCGCAAGATACGATAGGATTGATTGCCGAGTTGAAAAATATCCCCGGCCATGCTTTCGACGGCAAAATCCTCGTGCACACTGCCGATGAACTGATTGTCGGGATCGAGAAGCACCCGGTAATCGGCGTTGTCGGGGATTGCGCCGCCGGAGGTCAGCGCGGTCAGCCGCGCGCCACGCCGGCCGCGCAGCATTTGGTTGACCGCATCATGATGAATCAATGCGCCGCGCCGGCCGCGCTTTGTGCTGAAACCCTCGGCGAGCATAAGAACCACGGCTAAAAAATCGGCGCGTGTCAGATTGCGATAGGGCCAGGCGTGACGCAGCAAGGCAAGGAGCTCATCCTCGTGCCATTCGCGCGCCGCCACTTCGGCGACGATCTGCTGGGCCAGAACATCGAGCGGCTGTTCTGGTATGGCAAGCTGATCGAGCTCACCGCGACGGACACTATCGAGCAGCGCCGCGCATTCGGCCAAATCATCGCGCGAGAGCGGGAACAAGCGGCCTTCGGGGATACCATCGACCGCATGTCCAGAGCGCCCAACCCGTTGCAGGAAACTTGCGATCGAGCGTGGGGAACCGAGCTGGCAAACCAAATCGACATCGCCGATGTCGATGCCGAGTTCGAGCGAGGCGGTTGCGACAAGCGCTTTGAGCTGGCCATGCTTGACACGATGCTCGGCGTCGCGCCTCTGCTCCTTGGCCATGCTGCCATGGTGCGCGGTAATCTGATCGGTGCCCAAGCGCTCGGACAAGGCGCGGGCCGTTCGCTCGGCCATGCGGCGCGTGTTCACGAAGATCAGGGTCGTGCGATGATCGTCGATTAGCCGGGCGAGCCGGTCATGGATCAGCTCCCGGACTTCGCCCGCCATCACGGCTTCGAGCGGCGACGGGGGAAGCTCGATCGCGAGGTCGCGCGCCCTGCGATGGCCGGCGTCGATAATCTTGCACCCGGCGCTTGCAAGGCCATTAGGTCCAGCCCCAGTCAAAAAGTGCGCGATCTCCTCGACCGGCTTCTGCGTCGCCGACAAGCCCACCCGCTGCAGGCGATCGCCGCAAAGCGCCGACAAGCGCTCGAGCGACAGCGATAGATGCGCTCCGCGCTTGTTTGGCGCCAAGGCGTGGATCTCGTCGACGATCGCGGTCCGGGTCGTTGCCAACATGGCGCGGCCGGACTCCGAAGTCAGCAGAATGTAAAGCGATTCCGGCGTGGTGACGAGGATATGCGGCGGCCGGCGGCGCATCTGGTTGCGTTCGCCCTGCGGCGTATCGCCGGTGCGCACCAAGGAGCGGATTTCGACGTCGGGCGGACCGCACGCGCGCAAGGCCTCGCGGATGCCGGCAAGCGGAGCCTCCAGGTTTCTCTCGATGTCGTTCGACAGCGCCTTGAGCGGCGAGACATAGACGACCTGCGTTGCGTCCTCGAGCCGTCCATCGAGCCCTTGCCGCACGAGGCTGTCGATCGCGGCGAGGAAGGCGGCAAGTGTCTTGCCTGATCCGGTCGGCGCGGCGACCAGGACGTGTTTGCCAGCCCGGATCGCCGGCCACGCTTCGGTCTGTGCCGCGGTAGGCGCAGGGAATCGGCGCTCAAACCAAGCGGCAACCGCCGGATGAAAGATGGACGCGGCGTTCACGAGCTTCACCGAGCATCGCCGCATCGATATTGCAATCGACGGCGCCGATCAGGTCGCGTGCGGCACGCTCGATCTGATCAAGGGCCTCGGCGGCGCGCTGCGGCGCGAAAAGGTTGGGGCGACCGCCAGCGATCGGATGATCGTCATCGTCGACGAGACGAAGCTGGTGGACCGTGTGGGCGGCAACACGCCGCTGCTCGTGCACGCGATGTTTCCGATGCGGTTTTCGTCGGCTCGCCAAAGGTCTTCCGGAAGGCCGGATCGAGCAGATCCGGAATCTTGTGCTTCACCGCTCGATCGCCTACGGCGCGATGGCAGTGGAACGAAAAGGTGGATTACCCGTTCATTATGGGATGTCGCTTAGAAGTGCAGATGTCGGGAGGTCAGGGCAATGCGCCGGGGCTGGAAAGCATGGTTTCTTGCAATCGTTACGACCTTCGCAATTGCGCCAGGCGCGGCCGCACAGGCGCGCTCGCCGTCCAAAGGAATTGTCCATTATTGGCACGTCAGCGGCACGCTTCACCGCAGCTTTATCCGCAGCCTCGGGCATGGAGGCCGGCACCTCTATGGGCTTCGCGCTCACGGCCTTTTTGGAAGTCGCAGGACCCGCTTTGCTGACCTCGTCGGCGATCCCGACAGCGGTCTCGGCTTTTATGCGCTGCCGATCCACTATCGCATTGGCGCTTGGCGCAATCGCCTGCGCAACCGGCGCCCGCCGTGGCAAAACCCCGTCCTCTTTGCGATCGCCGCCGACGCCGTGCGCGACAATGACTGGATTCCGTCGAATCGGGGCTATCGCTACGGCGTCTTCAACCCGGTCGATGGAGCAGGAACGCCGTTCTTCGGCGGCTACTACGGCCCGGCTGGCGATGACGAGCCGCCCCCGTTTCCGTTCGGCCGGCCCTATCCATACTGAGCTGACTGCGGGCTTCGTCCTGTCGTGCGATCGCAGCAGAGCGCGGTAACAAGACACAGGTCAGCGGGAAAGTGACGGGCGAGCCCTCTGCTCAAGCTAGCGGAACGACGAACGCAGCGCCATCCGCGCCAGTTCCGACTTCATCATCGGCAGCGGGCGCCGGGGCCATCCGTGGATGTCGCCGCAGTGCTCGATGACTTGAGCGACAAAACAACCGAGAAGCTCGATTGGACACACTCCATCGTCGAACTGATGACGGCATTCTGCGCATAGCGGGCCGATCGATCGGCGCCATCGCCGATGCCCTTGGCCGAGCGAAATCCACCATGATTCGGGAGCTGTGTCGCAACAGGATGCCGAGCGGGCGCTACGCGCCGCTTTACGCCGCCGGAGCCTACCAAATCCGCAGGCGGCGTGAAGCGGTGATCGAGAAAGACGCGGCGTGAAGCGGTGATCGAGAAAGACAAAGTCTTTCAGACCTGCGTTCGCGACCAACTCGCGGAAGGATGGACGCCCGAATTTTAGATCATTTGCAACAGGCACTGTCTCAGCGGCTCCAGGTAACAAGGGTGACACCGGCGGCCGCGTCGAGCACTTGCTCGGGGCCGGGCTTGAGGCCGCGGCTAGCAAGCATCTCCTCTGGAGTGACCTCGTGCCGGACCTCCGGAAACAACATTCGTCCACCGGGGAGCCGCACGTTTTTCGCGCGTGAGAGATGAAACGAGTCGTAGCCGATTTCGAGGAATAGGCCGAACACGTCGGTACCGCCGATGACGGCGAGCACGCCATGCGGCACGTCGAGCGCGCACAAGGCAACTTCGAGAGACGCACCCGCCGGATTCCACAACAACGCCCTGGAGTTCCGCGGATCGCGGGCTAAGGCAGCAATCCTGCGGGTAAGGACCAACCGATGGCTGCGCGCTGCTCCGAGCCTCCTCTCCGAAGAATGACGGCCGTGCACCACGGCAGCGGCGGCATCGAGCGATGCCAGAAAGTACTGCTTATCGGCGTCGAATTTCAGCGCATCCATCGTGCCGTCCGCATCGGCGATCATGCCGTCGGAAGAGACGATGGCGTAGCCTTCGATAAAGTAAGAGCGGGGCGCGCGTACCAAACCTTTCACCACAACAATGATTGCGAATCGTTACCAACGGCGCGCAAACTCTAAGTTCCGCGGATGCCCTCTTCTGGCGACCAGATCCATGTCATCGATCACTTTTACCATATTTTCAGACGTCCTCGGCCACTAACCACATCGGAACCCCGCAGGGATTTTCGGCGAAGCATCGTTTGGCAGCTTCTTCACCTTGGGCGGATTAGCTGCCATCGCATCGCTCAAGGGAGCGGGCAAATCCTCCGCCGTAATCTCACGATCTTTGTGGAATTGATCACGTGGTCGTTGGCATTAGCAAACACTTGGGGGAGATCAATCAAGGCTGCTTGCGTCTGATCTTTCGGCAGCTTGGTTAGCTTCAGCAGCGCGCGGCGTCCTGGGTGCTACGCGTTCAGGCAGCGAGATGATGCCCTGCTGCGTGATGTGCCTCCATACCTGATGGGGTGGACGGCCCCCG
>QHBO01000042.1 GCA_003243965.1 Chloroflexota bacterium | reverse complement strand
CGTCACGTAGCACCTCGAGGGAGTCCCATGTCCACCTCCGCTCCCGTGCCTGGCCGTTGGATCGATCCGCGAGGGCACCGTTTCGACGCCTTTCTCTCGGCGATGGTGCTCATCGGCGCCATCGCTGTGGACGCGCCGCTTGTCGTCGCGCTCGTCGGGCTGGCGCTCGGCGTCAGCGCGCTGTTCGGCACCCAATGGTCGGCTTTTGGCCGGCCCTGGCCGTTCATCCGTCGCCTGCTGCGGCTTGGCCCGGTCGCGCCGGAGCACGACTACCCATCGCGCTTCGCGCAGGCGTTAGGATCCAGCTTCCTGTTCATCGGTCTGCTGCTGTTGATGGCCGGCACCCGGCCCTGGGGCTGGCTGCCGGTCGCGAGCGTTATCGCCCTGCAGCTGCTGCTGGCCGCCACCGGCTACTGCCTGGGCTGCCGCCTGTACTTCGTGCGCTGGTACCTGCCGCAGCTCTTCGCGCGGGCGATCGCCCGCGGCACGGAGCGCGAGCCGCTGCTCCGTGCGGGAAAGCGTTGATGGCGACCGCGCTGGTCCTCGGCGGCGGGTTCGGCGGCGTGGCGACCGCCATCGCGCTCCGCGAGTTGCTGGCCGACAGCGACCAGGTGGTGCTGGTCGATCGGCGGCCGGACTTCGTGATGGGGTTGCGCAAGACGTGGCACCTGCTGGGCAGCCGTTCGCTGGCCGACGGCTCGCGGCAGCTGGCATTGCTCGAGGCGCGCGGCATCAGCGTGCGGCACGCCGAGGTGGAGGGCCTGGACCCCGCGCTACGCCGGGTGGTGCTCGATGGCAAGGCTACCCACGCGGATGCCGTGGTGGTAGCCCTCGGGGCCGCCCTGGCACCCGGCGCCGTGCCAGGCCTGCGCGAAGCGGCGGTCATCGCCTGGGAGCCAGATGCGGCGGATGCTGGACGCGCCGCCATCGTGCCTTCGCCGAGCGCGGCGCAGGTCGGGCGGTGGTGGTTCGGCACACCCTACTCGTGTCCGCCGGCGCCGTACGAGCTGGCGCTGACCCGCGCACGCTCGAGACACGCTGGCAAGGGGTGTACGCCATCGGCGACTGCACGGCCGTGCCGCTCAGCAACGGATTGGCGCTGCCGAAGGCGGGCCTGCTGGCCCAGCTGCAGGGCGAGACGGTCGCGCGCCGCATCGCGGCCGCCTTCCGCGGCGATCTCGCGCCGGCCGAGTTCGAGGGGGTCGGCAGCTGCTTGGTCGAGATGGGCGGCGGCCAGGCCGCCGTGATCCGCGGCGACTTCTACGCGGATCCGCCGTCGGTCACGCTGTCCGACCCCTCGCCCGAGCTGCTGGCCGCCAAGCTGGCCTTCGAGGCCGACCGACTCAGCGCCTGGTTCGGTTACTGACCGATCTCGACCGCTCCGACTCCGAGGCGAGCGGCATGGCCGCCTCGCCGTCAGTAATGGAGTACTGCTGGGTTGGCGACAGGCCGGGCTCCGTTGCTCCGGAGGCCATCCGCAGAAGGTGTAAGGGATAACCGCGTCACTCGGATTTGGGCCCGGCGTAGCCGATCACCGACTCGTAGACCTTGGCCAGATCAACCAGCACTGGAAGCATCACCGAGGCGGCAAACGGATGGCCGCCAGCCACCGCGTCCTCGCCTGGCCACTGCCGCCAAACATGAAGATCATGCCAGTCCGCGTGCGGAAGGCTGTCGAGCAGCTGGAGCAGGCCGTCCCAGTCGCGAGCGAGCACCTGACCCCTGTGGCGGAGGACCAGCTCGCCATGCTCCAGCCGGCCTACAAACCGGACGGCGGCCCCATCTTCGCCAAACCGCCTTCCGGTGTAGTCGCCTACTGACAAGTCATGGGCAGCGAATGCGTCTCCAAGATCCCGCGGCGGCGCGGATCCAGAAGGAGTTCCACCACGCGCGATCGCCGCCTGCCATGCCCGAGCCCGAACCGCGGACGATACGGACTGGCCGCGGATCGTCGCGCTTTATGGCGCCCTCGCCGAGCTCACGCCCTCACCGATCGTCGAGCTCAACCGGGCGGTGGCGGTCGCGATGGCGGACAGGCCCGGCGCGGGCCTCGAGCTCGCCGACGCCCTGGCGAACGAGCCTTCGCTGAAGGCGTATCACCTGCTGCCGGCCGTCCGGGCCGACCTCCTCGGGAAGCTCGGCCGCCACGACGAAGCCGCGTCCGAGTTCGCCCGAGCCGCCTCGCTGATGCGCAACGTCCCGGAACGAAACCTGCTGCTCGATCGCGCCCGGGCCGAAGGCAGGACAAGCACGCTCGAGGGCCCCGGAACCGACCAGCCGTGGGCTTAGTCGCGCCCCACGCAACTCGCCGCCGGCAGCATGGTCATGGCCCTACTCAGCCGGCGGCCGCCTGCCGGTTCGCCAGGAAGGCGGCAACCGCTGCCACTGCGATGGCAACCAGCAGGACACCCCAGCGAACGATCGGCTCGTAGAGGAGTCCGACCGGCAGCCGGGCGTCAAGCGACCACGCGCCCGGGCCGGACAGCGCGATCGCCACCGACCCGCCTAGCAGCGCCAGCGGGAACTCATAGCCGCCATTGCTGCTAAAGAACCCGTTCGCCCAGTGCACCCGGGCGATGATCACAATCCCCTGGCCGACCAGCCCAGCAGCCGCCAGCGGGGTGAGGAGGCCAAGCGTCAGCAGCGGCCCGGCGCCCAGCTCGGCCCCGATGCTGATGAACGCCCACAACGCCGCCGGACGGAAGCCCATCTTCCCGATGGCGCCCGTCCATCCGGCGTAGCCCGGCCCCTTCCACCAGCCGAAGGCCTTTTGCGCGCCGTGAGCGGCAAAGATCAAACCGATCGTGATGCGAAGTGCGGCGATGCCCGCGTCGAGTTCCATGCACTGCGGCCCACTTTTATTGCTGATGCAACTATATCGTAGAGGAGATGAGGGCGAGGCCGGACCTGGAGGGAAGGGGTGGAACAGCTGCCGCTAGCTGTGACTCCTATTGGGTGTGAATGGGGACGCCAGTCGACGCCTTGGGATTGGCAAGCGAGGAGGGGATCATGCTGACTGACGAGTTCGAGCAGCTCGTCGATCGGTATCATCCCGCCCTCATGCGCCTCGCCTATGCGATGTCGGGCGACCGCGCGCTGGCCGAGGACGCGGTCCAAGCCTGCTGGCAGGCCGCCTGGCGCTCGCGCTGGGACATTCGGGACCGGACCCGGATCCGCGGCTGGCTGTCCACTGTCACCGCCAATGACGGCGAGCGGCTGTGGCTGCTCGGCGGCCTGTACACACCTTCAAGGCGACCGGCGATGAGACCGGCGACGCCTACACCCTGTTCCAGCTGCGCGGTCCGGGCGGCCTGGCGACGCCGATGCATCGGCATGAGAACGAGGAGGAGGGCTTCTACATCGTGGATGGCCAGGTGACCATCTTCGCCGATAGCGCGGAGAACCAGCTAGGCCCCGGCGGATTCGCGTTCGTTCCGCGGGGTACTACGCACGCCTTCCGCCTCGACTCGACGCAGGCCACGCTGCTGCTCCTGATCAGTCCTGGCAACGCCGGCCACGAATCGATGTTCCGCGAGATGGGAGAGCCCGCCGCTCAGCCTGAACTGCCCGCTCCTCCACGCCGGTCGATCCGGGGGCCATGGCCGCGATCGCCGAGCGACACGGGACGATCATCGTCGGGCCGCCGCCTCTGCCCCGATCTAGCCCCGTCCCGCGTTAGGCGGGATAGCCCCGGTTTCTGGAGTACGATACGGACGACGGTGATCTGGGGCGGTCCCGACTACGCCGGCAGCGTCGAGCGGATCAACGGGGACGTGGCCCGCCGCGTGCGTTCGCAGCACCTGAACCATGACGACGGCCTCATCACCATGGGCTCTCGCAACGCGCGGCACGAACTTCTGCAAGGACGACGTCGTCCGCTACGAATGGGAGCTGCCCAAGGAACTCGGCATCAACATCACGGTCCACGTCGCGATGGACCGCTTCGGGTACACCAAGATGCAGCTGCGCAGGCTGAAGGAGATGGACCTCCTCTACCCGAACACGACCTACATCCACTCATCGCACCTTCTAGACGATGAGTGGCAGATGGTCGTCGATTCGGGCGGGAACGTGTCGCTGGCGCCGCAGATCGAGCTCCAGATGGGCCACGGCTGGGCACCCGCGGCGCCCGCCGCGAAGATGGGCATCCCCGTGCCTGTCGTCGGACGTGGCGACCACCGCGCCGTCCGATCAGTTCACGCAGATGCACGCCATCTTCGCTTCGGAGCTGGCGCGCCGTCACCAGGCCGCGTGGGACGAGGATCTCGACGCCAACGCGCCGACCACTCAGCTACGGGCTGGCGCGGAACGCAGTGGCGTTGGCTGCAGTCCGCCGACATGCTAATGTAGTCACCTAACGGCCTACATCGTGATCGGAGGCAAGCATGAGCAGTGTGGCGATTCGGGAACTGAAGGCGAGAGCCTCCGAGATCGTGCGGCGCGCCGAGGAGGGTGAGGCGTTCCTGGTCACCAAGCGCGGCCGACCGGTTGCCATCATGCTGCCCTTCGACGTCGATGCCGAGGACCTCATCCTGGCCGAGGCCGAGCCCTTCGTGCGGCTCCGTGCTCGAGCTCGCACCGAACTTCGCAAGGGCCAGACCACGGGCTGGCGCGCCCTCCGATCCACGCCGTAGCGGATGGCCGAGCCGCAGCCCTTCCGCGTCGAGCTGTCGCGGCAGGCGACGCGGGCTTTCGAGCGGCTGCCCGCCGCCGATCGGTCACGCGTCACGAAGGCGCTGGACGGGCTGGAACGCGATCCGCGCCCGCAGGGCAAGCAGGTCAAGGCCATTCAGGGCACGCGCGACGCGTTTCTGCGCTATCGCGTCGGTGACTACCGGCTGCTATACGAGATCGTCGACCGTGATCACCTGGTGCTCGTGGCCGGCATCGTTGCACGCAAGGACCTCGAGGGCTGGATCCGTCGTCACCGCGGATGAGACCACGGGATGGACGAGATCACCAGGTGCTAAATCTGCGACACCAGCTCTTTGCTAGCACCCTCTGCGGGACGCACCAAGGGAGCCATCTGCGGTGGTGCGCTCTGTCCACGCCAAGCACCCCTATCAGCACCCTTATCGAATCGCACCATGCGTCCCATAGCGGCTCATGGAGCGTAAATCGCGTCAGGTTGGCACGGTTGACGCGGATTTCCGCGCATCCGGTATGCGGTACCAAAATAGAACAGAAGGACCCGAGCGAAGTGGCCGGGGCGCCGGGCCGTCGGCCGCAGGAGGATGGCCGCGAGGATGGCCACCCTGTCCCGCATTGGCCCGGCGGTCAGCGCAGCACCCCGCGGAGCGCCGAGCGTGCCGCCCGCCAGCCGCAGATCCCGTGCACCCCTCCGCCCGGTGGGGTCGACGACGAGCAGATGAAGAGGCCCGGATCGGGCGTCGAATACGGGTCCAGCCGGACGGCCGGGCGGGTGAAGAACTGGGTCAGCGACTGAAGCCCGCCGTTGATGTCGCCGCCGACGTAGTTCGGGTTGTACGCCTCGAGCTCGCGCGCTCCCATGGCGTGCACCTGCAGGATGCGCTCGCGGAAGCCCGGGGCAAAGCGTTCGACCTGGGCCAGGATCGGCTCGGTCATGTCCGCCGGCGAGCCGTTCGGCACGTGGCAGTAGGCCCAGACCGTGTGCTTGCCCTCCGGCGCGCGGGAAGCGTCGAAGCGCGACTGCTGGGCGAGCAGCACGAACGGCCGCTCCGGCACCCGGCCGCGGCTCACCGCGCGCTCGCTCGCCACGATCTCCTCGAAACGACCGCTGAGGTGCACCGTGCCCGCCTCGCCGACACGTGGGTTGCGCCAGGGGACCGGCCCGTCGAGGGCGATGTCGAGCTTGAAGCTGCCCGGACCGTACCGATAGCGACGCAGCTGCGCCGCATACGCTCCGCGGAGCCGACCGCCGGCGATCGCCAGCACCTGGCGCGGGGTCAGGTCAAAGAGGATGGCCCGATGCGGCGGCAGCTCGTTGAGGCTGCGAATCTCCAGGCCCGTGCGGATCTCGCCGCCAAGGTGGGCGAGGTGCGCGGCCAGGGCGTCGGGGATCGCCTGGCTGCCGCCGGCGGGCATCGGCCAGCCGACGGCGTGGGCGCTGGCCAGGAGCGAGACGCCGAAGGCACCGCTGGCCAGGGCGTCGAGGGGGAGCATCGAGTGCGCGCTGGCGCCGGCGAGCAGGACGCGGGCGGCGTCGGTCCGGAAGCGGCGGGCCAGCCGCCGGGCCGGCTGGATCGAGCGCCAGCCGAGGCGCAGCGCCACGCCGGGGTGGCGCAGGCCGGCGAGCGGGTCGATGGGGCCCAGGAAGCGGCGGGTGATGACCTCCCAATCGCGGGCCACCGGGCCGAGCAACCGGGCGTAGGCACGCCCGTCCGAGCCCAGCGTCGAGGCGGTCGCGTCGAGGTCGCGCAGCACGAACGCCGCAGCGCCATCGTCGAGCGGATGCGCCAGCTGGACCGGCGGCTCGATCCAGGCGAGGCCGTGGCGCGCGAGCGGGAGCTCGCCGAAGACGGGCGACGCGCGGCCGAGCGGATGGATGGCGCTGCAGACGTCGTGGTGGAAGGCGGGGAGCGTCAGCTCAGCGGTCCTGCTGCCCCCGCCGATCGTCGAGCGCGCCTCGACGACCAGCACCGAGCGCCCTGCCCGAGAGAGGGTGATCGCCGCGGCGAGGCCGTTGGGACCGGCGCCGACCACGATGGCGTCGTATCGGTCAGCCATCCCGTGCGAGCCGGTCGAGCGGGAGAGCCGGTGGTGCGAGCACGCCGCTACGGTAGGCGTTTCCGGCCGAAGGGTTGGCTGCGATCGCCGCGGCGCACCCAGCGCAGAGGCGCCGATATCGTGTGCAGCGTGCCGCGGATCCCCGGTTGTGCCGGACGTTGTCGGCGTACGCCCACTGGCGCCGCCGGTCGACGCGTGGCGTTTCTCCGAGTTCCGCAGTTCGGGCGGCGCGCAGCCGGTCGCGTTCGTCGGGCGCGACGCCGAGCTCGGCGTCCTGCGCGACGCGTTCGAGCGCGCGAGGAATGGCAATCGCCACCCTCGCGCTCGTCGCGGGCCCGCTCGGCCAAGGAAAGAGCCGCCTCGCGGGTGAAGCGATCCGAAACGTGCAACGCCCCGGGCGCCGTTCGCCTCATCCAGGCGCGCGGCCGGCAGTCTCGAATAGGTCGAATCGCGGCGCGGACTGGCCCGAGAAGTGCAGCGGTGGGCTCGTGAACAGCCGTCGCGTCGACCGACGAGAACGACGAAGGAGGACGGGCAATGCCGGCCGGATCGAGCAAGAAGCGCGAGCGCCAGTACGAGCACATCAAGGAGGGCTACCAGGAAAAGGGGGTCTCCAAGGATGAGGCCGAGGAGCGCGCGGCGCGCACCGTGAACAAGGAGCGCCGGGAGGCGGGCGAGACCAAGGACAAGAAGAGCTGAGAGCCGGGAGTACCAAACGATGACGATGGAGCCCGATACCACGACGACCCGCCAGACGGTGGCGGGCGACGCAGAACACGAGCATGCGCATCCGGCTGATGTACACACGCACGACCACTACCACGTGTCGCACCACCATACGGGCGGCCCGCTGGGCGAGTTCGAGCACCGGGCGCACTACCACCAGCACGACCACAACCACGCCCCGTTGGTGCATGCCCACGACGACTACAGCGAGGACAAGGAGCGACAGGACCACGACAGCATGGCGCACGTCCATGACCATGAGGCCCCCCTCGGCGGAGGAGCGTAAAGTCGCTTCGCACCGGAGTCCGGTGTCAATAAGCGCCGATGGCGCACTCCTCATCGACGGGGACAGTCGGGTCCGAGGTCGTTGGGCGTCGGCAGTAGGCTGAAGAGCGGGCAGGGTCTGAAGCCGGCGGCCAGGTCTATCCACATCTCGACGCGGAAGAGGCTCGGCTCATGCACACGACGGCGCCGAATCGGACCAGGGTCTCCAACGTCCTCGTCATCGGCTCCGGCGGGGCTGGCCTCAGGGCAGCGATAGCGGCGGCGATCGCAGGCGTCGAGGTGATGGTCGTGGGCAAGCGGACCCGCAAGGACGCCCACACCGTGCTCGCATCTGGGGGCATCAACGCCGTGCTCGGCTCGCGCGACCCCCAGGACTCGTGGCAGCAGCATTTCGCCGACACCCTTCGCGAGGGCTATTTCCTGGCCGATCCCAGAACCGTCGAGATCGCGGTGCGGGAGGCGCCGGATCGCGTGCTCGAGCTTGCCGAGTGGGGATGCGAGTTCGCGCGCACCGAGGATGGCCGGCTCGATCAGCGCTTCTTCGGGGCGCACCGCTATCGCAGGACCCTGCTACGCGGGCGATTACACGGGCCGGGCGATCCTCGAGGTTCTCGGACAGGGGCGAAGAGCTGCGAGTCAACTTTGTGTTCGACCGTGGCCCCGACGGCGCTCTGCGCTTTTGGTATTCGTCGACGACCAGCAGCTCGAACTGGAAGGCCGGCTCCTCGAGTAGCTTGGGGGCCGGGATGGGCGAGGGTGTCTCTGTGCTCGCTTCCATCGGGGGATATCCTCTGGGGTGAGATAAGTTGGTGATGCCTTGGGGGGATGCTTCGAGATAGCTCTCCCACGGGCCGTCGGCGAAGGCACACTCAAAGGGATTGTCCCCTCCTGGGCCCTTCGGGAAGGAAGTGCAGGAAGCGGAGCGACGGGAAGAGCTGGCAGAGGCTCTGGTCACCGGCGAGGTGTCAGCGCATGCTTCCGCGGCGGAGGCAGTTCGTGTGATCACGGTTCCGGAGACCGAGGTCCTTTTGGACGCGGTCGCTGAACCGTGCGACACAGACGCCGGAGCTGCCATGACGATCTCCAACTGGGACCTCGCAGCGAACAGCGTCCTGCGATACCTAGACGAGGGTGATCCGCTGCTGCTCGAAGTGGCGGCCGACTTCGCGACGGACGCTGTCGCCTCGGCTACCGAGTGGCGTCGTGTGGACGGCACTGCGTGCTAGCACATGGCGGCGAGCGACGGGGCATGCGGGCCTGTCGTGCAGATGCTCGACGCGCCGATCAGGACGCCGGCGTTCCCGCTCAACGGCGCAACGCCTCTCGACCGCATCGGGTGCTGATCCTGGGCGGCGGCTTCGCGGGCGTGCTCACCGCCCAGGAGCTCGAGAAGCGCACCCGGCGGCGCGACGACGTCGAGATCTGGCTCGTCAATCGCGAGAACTTCATGCTCTTCACCCCGCTCCTGCCCGAGGTCTGCTCAGGCACGCTCGAGGCGCGGCATTGCGTCAGCGCGCTGCGCGCCATGCTGAAGAAGGGCTCGAGCTGGCCGCTGACCGCCACCGTGCAGCGGATCGACCTCGAAGCTCAGGTGGTGACCGTCCTCGGCGGCGACGACGAGCAGCATCGGCTCGGCTTCGACACGCTGGTGATTGCGCTCGGCGGCGAGACGAGCACGTTCGGCATCCCGGGAATCCACGAGTACGCGGTCGGCATGAAGACGCTGGCGGACGCCTTCGCCCTGCGCAACCGGGTGATCGAGATGCTCGAGCGCGCCGACCTCGAGCCCGATCCGGCCGAGCGCCAGGCGCAGCTCACCTTCGTCGTCGGCGGGGCCGGCTTCAGCGGCGTCCAGACGGCGGGGGAGATCGAGGACTTCATCCGCAAGGTCCGCAGGCGCTACTACCCGGCCATCGCGGAGGGGCAGGCAAAGGGCTACCTGATCGAGCTGAACGACCGCGTCCTGCGCGAGATGCCCGCCGAGATGGGCGAATACGCCGCCCGCAATTTGGCCAGCCGGGGCTACGAGGTGCTCCTCGGGACGCCGATCAAGGAGGTGCGCGAGGATGCGGTGGTGATCGGCGCGGAGCGCCGCGAGATCCCGACCCGCACGGTGATCTGGACCGGCGGCGTGCGGCCTTCGCCGCTCGTGGCCCAGAGTGGCCTGGAGTGCGACCGCGGCGGGCGTGCGATCACCCAGCCGACCATGCAGACCAGCCACCCGGCGATCTTCGCCATCGGCGACTGCGCCTCGATCCCGAACCCCGAGGACCCGGACGGTCGGCCCCACGCCCCGACGGCGCAGAACGCGGTGCGCGAGGCTCGGCGCCTGGCGCAGAACATCCTGGCCCGGATCGACGGTCGACCGATGCAGGCGTTCCGCTATTCGCCGCTCGGCACCCTGGCGAGCATCGGTCACCACACCGGTGTCGGTGTCGTGTTTGGGGTCAGGGTTCGCGGGCTGCTCGCCTGGTTCATGTGGCGCGGCTACTACTGGACCCGAGTGCCGGGCTTCAACCGCAAGATGCGCGTCGCGCTGGACTGGCTGCTGGCGGCACTCTTCGGGACCGATCCGGTCCAGCTCAAAGTCGATTACGACGCGGTCGGCATGGGCCCCTCCGGGAAGCGCCGGCCGACCCCGCGCCGCATCGATCCGCGCGCCTGACGCTTCGCTAAACTGCGCACGATGTCACGCGAGGAGCGACGCAACTACGAGCGCATGACGCGCAACATGGAGCGCGGGCCGTCGCTGCCGCCCGCCGCCCGGGGGCGGGCCGAGCGTAACGCCGCCCGACCCGCCGCGCGTGCCTCTGCTCCGCGCGCGTGGGCTAGGGCGCGCGCGACGCGCGCGGTCCTCGTCGCTGAGGGACGCGGGGGACGGCGTGGCCCGTGACGCAGCGCGCTTAGTGTGAGGACCCATTCCAATGCGCTCCCCTGGGCGTGGAGCGCGGAGTGGGCGCGGATTGCAAGCCTCAAGTCGGGCTGCTGGCCGGAGCGCTGGCCCGCTTCTTCGTCCACGGGCGCGAGCGGAATGGGTGCATCGGGACGACCCTGATCGGGATCGCCGGTGGGCTCATCGGCGGATTCATCTGGACCAACCTGCTCGGGCAGGGCAGCTTCTACTGCACGAGTCTAGGAGGTGACGACGGTGAACGACGGACGAGAGATGAACGCCGATGGGCGAGCCGGCTGGAGAGAACTTGTCGGTATTGGTCAAGAGATTGGCCACCCACGTGTTCGAGGGCCGCTGACTCCCCAGGCCGGCATCCTTGTCCTCCTCGGCCGTGAGGCGCATGCGCTGCGCAGTCTTGGGATCGAGATTATCGATCAGGCGCCGCACGACCTCACCAGGCCTGGTCTCCTTGTGACAGATCTCGAGGCTGCCGAGCGCCAGCCTGGATGCGTCGGTAAGGCGCCGCGGGAGCACGGTCATCCGGCCCCCAGCGACTGAGACTGCCGGGGCGACTCCACTCTTCACGCGAGTGGCACCGCTGAGTCAGCCGCGCGCCGTCACGAGCCGTTCCACCTCGGCGGCGATTACCAGGTCCTCGCGTGCGGTGACCCGCAGCACAGCGGGCGGCCCGTCAGCCAGCACCGCGTCGCCGGCGCCGGCGACGGAGACTTGAGCCGGAACGCCCAGGGTCGGGAGGCGGGCGAGGATGTCGGCCCGCAGGCGTACAGAGTTGGCACCGATGCCGCCCGTGAACACGAGCGCGTCGAGCGCTGGCAGGCTGATGGCTGCGGCGGCGATGCCCGCCGCAGCACTGCGGGCGAAGACGGCAAGGGCGAGCACGCTGCGTTCGTCGCCGACCGCCGCCGCCTCCTCGACGGCGCGAGCGCCGCCTGCCACGCCTGAGAGGCCGTGCAGGCCGCTCTGGTGGTCGAGGACGTCGGCCAGCGCCTCCGGCGAGAGGCCGCGGTCGCGCAGCGCGGCGAGCAGGATCCCCGGATCGACCGAGCCGGAACGACTGGCCATCATGATGCCTTCGAGCGGGGTGTAGCCCATGCTCGTGTCGATTGAGCGGTCGCCGTCGACGGCGGTCACCGAACAACCGTTGCCAAGGTGGGCGACCACGAGGCGGAGCTCCCCGGGCGCCGCTCCCAGCAGGTCGGCCGCGCGGCGCACCGACCATGCCACCGACAGCCCGTGGAAGCCGTAGCGGCGCACGCCCCACTCGGCGTACCACGACCAGGGGAGGGGGTAGACGATAGCCTCGCGCGGAAGGGTGGCGTGGAAGGCGGTGTCAAAACAGGCGACCTGTGGCACGGCGTCGACGAGCTCGCTGCTCGCGGCGATTGTGTCGGCGGCCATCGTGTTGTGCAGCGGCGCGAGGGTCGCCAGCCCGCGGATGGTGGCGAGTACGTCGGCATCGACGCGCACCGGCGCCACGAAGCGCGTGCCACCGTGGACGACGCGGTGCCCGACGGCGTCCGGGGTGTGCGCCTCGTCGCCGAGAGCGTCGAGCAGGTCTGCAACGGCACGTCGTGCGGCGTCCCCCTCGCCGCCGCTGACGCGCTCGGCCTCGACTGAGGTGACCGTCGTCTCGCCGGGCAGCTCGATAAGGCTCCCCTTGAGGGAGCTCGAGCCGGCGTTGAGGACGAGGATGCGCATTCACCGCCGGCTGCTCAGCCGGGCCAGGTCCAATCGCGGATGAGCGGATCGTCCTCGCCATGGGCCCGCGTGTATGCCCGCGCGGCGAGGCGCGCGTCCTGCATCTCCTGGCGCAGGCCCCCGGCCCGATCAAGCAGGCCGGGCACGCGGTCGATCACGTCCATGACGAGGTGGAATCGGTCCAGGTCGTTGAGCATGACCATGTCGAAGGGGGTCGTAGTGGTGCCCTCTTCCTTGTAGCCGCGCACGTGCAGGTTGGCATGGTTCGTCCGACGGTAGGCGAGCCGATGGATGAGCCACGGGTAGCCGTGATAGGCGAAGACGATCGGCCGATCGGTCGTGAAGAGCGCGTCGAACTCGCCCTGCGACATGCCGTGTGGGTGCTCCTTCTCGTCCTGGAGGCGCATCAGGTCGACGACGTTGACGACCCGGACCTTCAGGTCGGGCAGCCGCCGGCGAAGGATGTCGGCCGCCGCGAGCGTCTCGAGGGTCGGGACGTCGCCGGCGCAGGCGAGCACGATGTCCGGCTGCCCACCGTCGTCGTTGCTCGCCCAGGACCAGATGCCGATGCCGCGCGTGGCGTGCAGGACCGCCTCGTCCATCGAGAGCCAGTTGGGGCTCATCTGCTTGCCGGCCACGATGACATTCACGTAGTTCCGGCTGCGCAGGCAGTGATCGGCGACGCTGAGCAGCGTGTTCGCATCGGGCGGCAGGTAGACCCGGATCACCTCGGCCTTCTTGTTCACGACGTGGTCGATGAAGCCAGGGTCCTGGTGGCTGAAGCCGTTGTGGTCCTGGCGCCAGACGTGGCTGCTGAGCAGGTAGTTGAGCGAGGCGATGGGCCGTCGCCACGGAATGTCGCGCGTCGTCTTCAGCCACTTCGCGTGCTGGTTGAACATCGAGTCGACGATGTGGATGAAGGCCTCGTAGCAGTTGAAGAGACCGTGCCGGCCGGTGAGCAGGTAGCCCTCCAGCCAGCCCTGGCAGGTGTGCTCGGACAGGATCTCGAGAACGCGTCCATCGGGGGCGAGATGCTCGTCGGTCGGCAGCCGTTCGGCCGACCAGGCCTTGTCGGTCACCTCGAGTACCGCCTGGAGGTGGTTGGAGGCGGTCTCGTCCGGGCCGAAGAGACGGAAGGTCTTCGGGTTGAGGCGGATCACCTCGCGCAGGAATTTGCCCAGCACGCGGGTCGCCTCCGCCGAGCTGGCGCCGGGGGTGTCGACGGCGACAGCGAAGTCGCGGAAGTCGGGGAGGCGCAGCTCGCGCAGGAGGAGGCCGCCGTTGGCGTGCGGATTGGCGCTCATGCGCCGATCGCCCTTCGGCGGCAGCCCGGCCAGCTCGGCTCGCAGCGTGCCGCCCTCGTCGAACAGCTCGTCCGGGCGGTAGCTGTGCATCCAGTCCTCGAGGAGGGCGAGGTGCGCGTTGTCGTCGCGCACGTCGGCCATCGGTACCTGGTGCGAGCGCCAAGTGTCCTCCACCGGCTTGCCGTCGACCCTCTCGGGCCCGGTCCAGCCCTTCGGCGTGCGAAGCACGATCATCGGCCAGCGAGGGCGCTCAGCCGGTATGGTGCCCGAGCGGGCGGCCGTCTGGATGGCCGCGATCTCGTCGAGGACGGCGTCGAGCGTCTCCGCCATCTGCCGGTGAACATTCGCCGGGTCGTCGCCTGAGACGAAATGGACGGTGTGGCCGAAGCCCTCGAGCATCGAGCGCAGCTCCCCCTCCGGGATGCGGGCCAGCACGGTCGGGTTGGCGATCTTGTAGCCGTTGAGGTGGAGGATCGGCAGAACCGCCCCGTCCCGGCGCGGATCGACCCATTTGTTGGCGTGCCAGCTCGCTGCCAGCGGCCCGGTCTCCGCCTCGCCGTCACCGATGACGCAGGCCACGAGCAGGTCCGGGTTGTCGAAGGCCGCGCCATAGGCGTGCGAGAGGGCGTAGCCGAGCTCCCCGCCCTCGTGGATGGAACCGGGCGTCTCCGGCGCCACGTGGCTCGGAATGCCGCCGGGAAAGCTGAACTGCCGGAAGAGGCGGCGCATGCCCTCGCGGTCCTGGCTGATCGAGGGGTACACCTCACTGTAGGTGCCCTCGAGGTAGGCGTTCGCGACCAGGCCGGGGCCGCCGTGCCCGGGCCCGGTGATGTAGATGACGTCGAGGTCGCGCGTTCGGATGACGCGATTGAGGTGGGCGTAGATGAGGTTCAGGCCGGGGACCGTCCCGAAGTGGCCGAGCAGGCGCGGCTTGATGTGTTCGGGCTTGAGCGGATCGCGCAGGAGTGCGTTGTCGAGCAGGTAGATCTGACCGACGCTCAGGTAGTTCGCCGCGCGCCAATAGGCGTCGATGTGGCGCAGCTCGTCGGGGTCGAGCGGTCCGCGTCGCGTGGCCGGGACGGAGGCGCTGGTAGTCATAGCATTGGACCTCAGGCGGGAAGTGCGTGCGACGCAGGATGCGCATCTGTCCCACGGGCGCCAGCTGGTCGATCAGTCATGATCGTCTGAGAAGCGGCTAGCGGGGCGTGTGGCTGGAGTGACTATCGTAATCAGTAGAGCGAAGGTCAAGCCCTCTGGCCCTGTCGGGGATTTCTATCCTGCCGCGGCTGACGGCGCTGGCGGCAGCGCGTCGGCGATGAGTTCACGCTGCTCGTAACGTGACACGGCCAGCAGCCGCTCGTCGGCCGCCAGGCCGGCGTTATGGGCACATGGTGGCCGCCACCTCGACGGCGTCATCCGCTCCGAGTAGGGCCGACATGTGGCTCCGGACGCTGTCCGGCGTGGCGTCCGGGTCGTCCGCCTTGAGGAGCTGGCTCCTGTCTCCGCGCCGGGTCGGCGCGTATCGAGACCGGTGAGGCACTCGTCGACCTCGCCGCTGTGGGGCGCTAGCGATATCGGACTGGCTTCCGCGCCTATCCGTCAGATGGCTTGACCGCCAGCGTGTGCTATCAGTCCCGGCACGCGACGGCACGTTTCAGCTCATCGCGCCGTGAATCACCGCCAGCGGATGGCGGTCGGCGCCTTTGTCAACATCGCCGCCCGTATGCAGCAGCCGCTGAGCCCCCGGGGAGATCATCGTAAGGCCGCGAGCGTGGTGCAGTTCGAGTCAGTGGGGACGCTGAGCCTCAAGGGGCTTGGCGAGGTCGACGCGTGGCATTTCACCGAGTTCCGCAGTTCCGGCGGCGCACAGCCGGTCCCGGCAATCCCTGGTTCACGATCAGAAGTTCTGGCTTCGATTCGACGAGCTGCTCGACGGTCGTCTCGTCCCCGGTAATGGCGGCAACCTGCGCTCAATCCCCATCGAGCATGGCGTACATCGTCTCCAGAAACGCCGGGTAGTCGTTGACAGGCTCGGGCGGGAAGCCAGCCGCGGCCCGCGCTCGGCGGCACCGGTCCTGCAAGCCCTAAGTCAATGACCGGCGAGGGCAGACCATGATGGCATGCGAGACGACCGGCGGAGCTCGTTGAAGATGGTCCGCTTCGGCTATGTGCTCAGCAGCGAGGAACATCGGCCCGCCGACCTGATCCGCAACGCGGCCCGGGCGGAGGAGTCGGGTCTCGAATTCGCACTCATCAGCGATCACAACCGTGGCGCAAGCGCCATGGCAGCCACCATCAGCCAATCGGTGGCGCTGATGGCGCCGGCGCGGTTGTGTCACTTTCGATATCCACCGAGATGAGTGTGCCGGCGGGGGAACGCATCGAGAAGTTGCGCGCCGAGGCGGCGGCCGGCGTGTCGCTGTTCCAATCAGCGGTTCAGGCCCGCCTCGCGGATGTCGTCGTCACCAGTCTGCTCGCCTTCACGATGACCGGACGGCCAGCTTTGCCGCGCTGGGCCGCCAGACTCGTTGTTGGTGACGGCCACGCGCTCAGCATCGTCAGGCAGCTGCTCGCGGACTTGCTCGGTGTTCTCATCTGGATGTTGCCCGATCCAGGCGCCACCCTCGCGGCGTTCGGTGTCATTGGCCATGGCTCTGCCTCCTGTGCGCGAGGGTGCATGCAAGTTGCGCGCCTTCACGGGACGAATTCTGGCGCACAGGGCATCCATTTGCGTTCGTCGCCTTGCTTTCGACTCAGGCGCGACGTACGGTTGCTGCCCTGCCGCAAGCTGAGAAGCACATGTCTGCATTGAATCGCTCTCACAGCCGCGGCCGCAGCAGCGGCGCCATGACCGGCGCGACCGGGTCGCTGACCCCAGATGGCGATGACGCCGAATTCATGCCAGCCGAGCTGCGCGCCATGCTTCATCACAACCTGGGTCAGGCTATCACTGCCGAACAACGTCGCCATTGGCCGTCAGATCCGCTTGACACCAGTCGCCCCCCATACGTGCAGCAGAAGGAAGCGGAGCGCAACGCGCAGAGCCAGCGCGATCATGGCCATGACGCAGCGCGCGGCCCGTTCCCCGACGAGCCCGATTATCAATTTGAGCAAGCTCAGCGGCACGGCTCCCCGGCTTCGCATGCCGGCGTCCAATCACTGGGCGGTGACACGCTCGGGCGACCGCAAGACGATCGTTTCTAGCGCGTCGCGATCACGCCTCGGCAGGGCGGCGCTCCACATTCCTCGCCGTGCTCGCGGGTGTAGGCGCGCGCCGCCAAGCGTCGATCGATCATGTCCTGGCGCACGTGCCTACCCGATCGGCGAGGCCGGGCACGCGGTCGATCACGTCGATCACGAGGTGGTATCGGTCGAGGTCATTGAGTATCACCATGTCGAACGGTGTGGTGGTGGTGCCCTCCTCCTCGTAGCCGCGCACGTGCAGGTTGTCGTGGTTGGTTTGCCGATAGGTCAGCCGGTGGATCGGCCAGGGATAGCCGTGGTAGGCGAAGATGATCGGGCTGTCGTCGGTGAAGAGCGAGTCGAACTCGCTGTCGGACAGGCCGTGCGGATGCTCGCGCTCATCCTGGAGCCGCATCAAGTCCACAACATTGACGACCTGCACCTTGATGTCCGGCACGTGGCGCCGCAGCCGAGAGTATCCACCATGGAACCTGACACCAGCACGAGGACTCGCCAGAACGTCGTGGGTGACGAAGAGCACGAGCATTCGCACTGGGCCGACGTGCGCAGCCACGACCATTACCACGTGTCGCATCACCACGCCCGCGCGTTGGGCGAGTTCGAGCATCGCGCTCCCTACCATCAGCTTGAGCACAACCACGCGCCGCTGGTCCACGCCCACCAGAAATACGACGAGGACGAGGAGCGAGCGATCACGACAGCACCGCCCACGTCCATGACCATGACGCTCCCTTGGACGGGGGAGTATGAGCAGGTGGGTCGGCCAGGCCAGTAGTGGAGTTGCCCCGGTTCGGTGG
>QHBO01000041.1 GCA_003243965.1 Chloroflexota bacterium | reverse complement strand
GCGTGGCCGGGGCAGTCGACGTGGGCGTAGTGGCGGTTCGCCGTCTGGTACTCCACGTGGCTGATGGCGATGGTGATGCCGCGCTGGCGCTCCTCGGGAGCATTGTCGATCGAGTCGAAGGCGCGGAAGTCAGCCCCGCCGGACAGCGCGAGGTATTTAGTGATCGCCGCCGTCAGGGTGGTCTTGCCGTGGTCGACGTGACCGATGGTGCCCACGTTCACATGCGGCTTGCTGCGGTCGAACTTCTGCTTGGCCATGGCTCTCTTTCGTCGCTCCTCTTCTCGGTCGCTTAGCTCTTGGACTTCGCGATCAGCTCGTTGGCAAGGTTGTTGGGCACTACGGCGTAGTGCGAGAACTCCATCGAGTACACCGCCCGCCCCTGGGTCATGCTCCGCAGCTCGGTGGCGTAGCCGAACATCTCCGCGAGTGGCACGTGCGCCCGGATCACCCGGGAGCTGGCGCGCTCGTCGATCCCCTCGATCTGCCCGCGCTTGCTGTTCAGGTTGCCAATCACGTCCCCCATGAACTCCTCGGGGGTCACCACCTCGACCCGCATGATCGGCTCGAGGATCGCGGGGTTCGCCTTGACGACGCCCGACTTGGCCGCCATCGAGCCGGCGATCTTGAACGCCATCTCGGAGGAGTCGACCTCGTGGTATGAGCCGTCGATGAGCGTCGCCCTGAGGTCGATCACCGGATAGCCGGCGACCACGCCGCCAGCGAGGGCGTCACGGATGCCCTCCTCGACCGGCTTCCAGAACTCCCGAGGGACGCTGCCACCCACGATCTTGCTCTCAAATGTGAAACCGCTGCCGCGCTCGAGCGGCTCCAGGGTGATGACCGCATGCCCGTACTGGCCCTTGCCTCCGGTCTGACGCACGAAGCGGCCCTCGGCACGCACCGCCTGCCGGATCGCCTCGCGGTAGCTCACCTGCGGGCGGCCGACGTTGGCCTGCACCTTGAACTCGCGCAGCATGCGGTCGACGATCACCTCCAGGTGCAGCTCGCCCATGCCGGCGATGCGCGTCTGGCTGCTCTCCTGGTCCGTGCTGACCCGGAAGGTCGGGTCCTCCTCGGCGAGACGCTGCAGGGCGATCGCCATCTTGTCCTGGTCGGCCTTGGTCTTGGGCTCCACCGCGAGCTCGATGACCGGCTCCGGGAAGGTGATCGACTCCAGCACGATCGGCTTCGCCTCGTCGCAGAGCGTGTCGCCGGTGAACGTGTTCTTCAGCCCCACGGCGGCCGCGATGTCTCCGGCGCCGACCTGCTCGATCTCCTCGCGGTGGTTGGCATGCATCTGCAGGATGCGGCCGATCCGCTCCTTCTGGCCCTTGCTGGAGTTGTAGATGTACGAGCCGGTCTTCAGCGTCCCCGAATAGACGCGGAAGAAGGCCAGCTTGCCGACGTACGGGTCGGCGGCGATCTTGAACGCGAGCGCGGCGAACGGCTCGTCAGGGTCCGTGTGGCGCTCGGTGGGCTCCCCCCGCCGCGGGTCGATGCCGGTCACGGCGGGCACGTCGAGCGGCGAGGGCAGATAATCGATGACCGCGTCGAGCATCGGCTGCACGCCCTTGTTCTTGAGCGCCGATCCGCACAGCACCGGCACGATCTGGTAGTTCAGGGTCCCCGCCCGCAGCGCTCGACGGATCTGGTCGACGCCGATCACCTCGGCCTCGAGGTACTTGTGCGCGATCTCGTCGTCGAGGTCCGCCAGCGCCTCGATCATCTTCTCGCGCGACTGCTGTGCGAGGTCAGCCACCTCCGGCGGGATCTCGCCCACCTCGATCTGGTCGCCGAGGTCGTTGCCGTAGGTGATCGCCTTCATGTTTATCAGGTCCACGACGCCGCGGAACGTGTCCTCGGCACCGATCGGCACCTGGACCGGGACGGCCCTGGCGCCCAGCCGATCACGGATCATGTCGACCACCCGCCAGAAGTCGGCACCGGTCCGGTCGAGCTTGTTGACGAAGCAGAAGCGCGGCACGTGGTACCGATCCGCCTGCCGCCAGACGGTCTCCGACTGCGGCTCGACGCCGGCCACGCCATCGAACACGACGACCGCTCCATCGAGCACGCGAAGGCTCCGCTCGACCTCGACTGTAAAATCCACGTGGCCGGGCGTGTCGATCAAGTTGATTCGATGGTCGGCCCAGAAGCAGGTCGTCGCGGCGGCGGTGATGGTGATCCCCCGCTCCTGCTCCTGCTCCATCCAGTCCATGGTTGCGGCGCCCTCGTGGACCTCGCCGATCTTGTAGATCTTCTTGGTGTAGAACAGGATCCGCTCGGACACGGTGGTCTTGCCCGCGTCGATATGGGCGATGATCCCGATGTTCCGCACACCACTCAGGCCGGTGTTGGCCGCCGATGCAGCCGCGCGCTGGCGCTGGTCCACTGCGCTCACCACTTGAAGTGGCTGAAGGCCTTGTTCGCCTCCGCCATGCGGTGCGTATCCTCGCGCCGCTTGACCGCCGCACCGATGCCGTTGGCGGCGTCCATGAACTCGCCGGCGAGCTTGTCCGACATGCTCTTGCCGTTGCGCTTGCGGGCCGACTCGATCAGCCAGCGCATGCCGAGGCTGATGCGTCGATCGGCGCGGACCTCGACCGGGATCTGGTAGGTGGAGCCACCGACACGCTTGGGCTTGACCTCGATGAGTGGCATGGCGTTGCGCAGCGCCGCCTCCATGACCTCCACTCCGGAGCGCCCGGCCTGCGACTCGCAGCGCGCGATCGCGTCCTCAAGGATGCGCGCCGCCAGCTGTCGCTTGCCGCCGCGCATCAGCTTGTTGGTGAGCTGATCGATGGTCAGCGCGGTGCCGGCAAGTGGCTCCTCATACTTGCTCTTGCGCGCGATGGTCGGACGACGAGGCACGAGCTAGGCCTTCCCGGGCGTCTTCGCGCCGTACTTGCTGCGGCTCTGCTTGCGATCGCGGACGCCGGCGGCGTCGAGGGTGCCGCGGATGATGTGATATCGGACCGCCGGCAGGTCGCGCACCCGTCCGCCGCGCACCAGAACCACGGAGTGCTCCTGGAGGTTGTGCCCGATGCCAGGGATGTAGGCGGTCACCTCGACCCCGTTGGTCAGCCGCACGCGTGCCACCTTGCGCAGCGCCGAGTTCGGCTTCTTGGGCGTGCGCGTCATGACCTGCAGGCAGACACCGCGACGCTGGGGCGCCCCACGCCCTTCCGAGGCGGTCTGCTCCAGGTTGTTGAAGGTGCGGCGCAGCGCGCGCGCCTTGACCTTCTTGCTGACCGGCAGACGGCCCTTGCGGACCAGCTGGCTGATCGTCGGCAACGAGAACCTCGCGTTCGTTCGGGCTGGTGCATTCGGCGGATGAGATGGACACCGTCGGCGAGCCATCAGGGGCTCCGGGTGGGAGCCCGGCTCGAGCGCGGCGGACGTGCCCCGAGGGCACACACGAAGGCGCCCCGCTCCGCGAGACACCGAGGGCGAAGTATAGGTCTGGGGGAGATTGAGTGTCAAACGATCGGGAGTCGAGGTAGTGCGTCAGTTTGACGGCGGCTCACCTTGACGGTGCTTGAGCGGGAGCCGCAGACTGGCGGGGTGAAGCGAGTGAAGCTCCCGCGCGACGTGAACCAGCGCGCTAAGGCCATCTTAGATATCGCCACTGGCGAGCGCGATGCTGAACCGATGGCGGTGAAGGACCCGAAGGCGGTCGAGCTTGGGCGTCAGGGCGGCCTGAAGGGAGGACCGGCGCGAGCGGCGAAGCTCAGCTCCGAGCGGCGGTCGGAGATCGCCAAGAAGGCCGCCGCGAAGCGATGGGGCACTACCTGAGCGCACAACCTGCTGACAGACTGTAAGTCTTTGCGATCTCCTAAGCGGTAAGCGCCTGCTGGGCGCTGCATTAGCGTTGACGGCGCGCGCCAAGGCGGGTAGACTGCCGCGATCCGGCGAGAGCCGGAGACAGCGAGGCCGAGGGGCGGGAAGAAGCCTTCCCAGCTACACCGCTCCTCGGCCACCATAAACCACGCCTGAGCTAGCCCAGGTGGGCTTTAGGGTGCCCATTCTGTTGTAGGCATGCCCCGGCGTCAAGTCGGAGAACGCACGATGGACTCAGCGACGATCCGTGATCACCTCCGCGAGCTGAACGAACGACTCGCGGAACTAGATGAGGAGCGCGAAGTCCTCCGCGGCCTGATCGTCGGCTACGAAGGCTGGTTGCGCCTCCACGACCGAGGTGGGACGAAGGTAGCGACCCTCACAGTCACGCCGGGCAAACCGACAAAGGCGACGCCGCGGCGCTCACCGACCGTCAAGGGCACGATCAGCCTCAGCCAAGCCACGCTGCGCGTGGTTCGTGAAGCCCACGGTCAACCGCTCCACGGGCGCGAGATCGCGTCCCGCGTCCAAGCGTTGGGCGCGCAAACGTCAGCGGCGAAGCCGGAGCGGGTCATGGACCTCCTCCTCTACTCGCACCGAAACCGTGGGCAGCGGGACCTTGAGCGCGTGGCTCCGCTCACGTGGAGGTGGAAGGGGGAATAGAAGCGGTGGGGGCGGCAGGTTCGCAATCGGAGGGTTTGGCACCCACCGAAGCGGGTTCAACTCCCGCCGCCTCCACCACCGACCCGCAGTCTATCACGGATACTTCGCGCTCCTCAAGCATTGTGACAGACTGTTGTCACGGTGCTCAAGCATCCTGTCACCATGAACAGGTTGAGCAGGTCCGAGCGAGCGCGGATCATCCGGTGCCTGGTCGAAGGGAACTCCCTCCGCTCCACAGTGCGCATGACCGGCAACAGCATGAACACGATCACCAAGCTCCTCCGCGAGCTAGGGATCGCGTGCGCGGAATATCAGGACCGCACCCTGCGCGATCTCCCCACCGAGCGCTTGGAGTGCGACGAAACGTGGAGCTACGTCGCGGCCAAGGCAAAGAACGTCCCGGAGGAGCATGCGGGCGAGTTCGGCTGGGGCGATGTCTGGACTTGGGTAGCGGTCGATCAGGACAGCCGTCTCATTGTTTCGTGGCTCGTCGGCTCGCGGGACGAATGGTCGGCGCGAGAGTTCATGGGCGACATTCGGAGCCGGTGCCCGAACCGATTGCAGATCACCACGGACGGTCACCGACCGTACATTGACGCCATCGAACGGACGTTCGGTGCCAACGTGGACTTCGCGCAGCTGATCTAGCAGTTTGGCGTCGAGTCGAGCGCGGATGGATCACCCACAGCCCGCCGCTATAGCCCGAACAAGGTCACCAGCCAAGAGGTCCGGGTGATCAGCGGCGACCCGAACCCGGCCCATATCTCGACCAGCTACGTCGAGCGCCACAACCTGACGATGCGGATGGGCATGCGGCGCTTCACGCGGCTCACCAATGCGTTCAGTAAGCGGATCGAGAGTCACGCGGCGGCTATCAGCCTGAACATGATGTGGCAGAACTTCGGGCGTCCGCATAAGAGCCTTGCGAACCCGTATCCCCGCACCCCTGCCATCGCAGCGGGCATCGCGGATCACATCTGGACCTGTGAGGAGGTCGCGGCGCTGCTCGACTAGATTGCCGCGACCTCCCGGCGAATGAGACGTTCGGTCGCTTCCGCACCGCGCTTGTAAGAACCCCCGACGAATGTCACAAGCTCACCGCGGCTGATGCTCTCGCCTTCGCCTTCTGGCGCTTCCTCACCCCAGACATCCCAACCGGGTCGCGCATGCCGGGAGAAGAGCTCGAGGAAGGGACCAGGGGAGCACTGCTCGATGATCCGATAGGCCTCGTCCGGCTTGCGGGAGTGCTCGCGCTTAATCGTCTTGAGGATGTTGACCATGCGCCTGCCCGGTGCCAACGTCCGCATGGAGCCTCGAGTACCGAACAAGAGCAGTTCAGTAACGTTCCGGAAGTAGAACCCGACGCCACGTCCGTCTGGCTCACCGTCTTTCCGAACCTTGTGCCAGACGATGTTGGCCTTATAGGTGAAGCCCCAGGCCTTCATCACATCCAACCCTTCAGCGAGTAGGGCGTTGGGGCACCACAGATAGAGATGCGCCGGCTGCGCTGCCAGCGGGGCTACATGAAGCGCAGCGATGTCCGCGAGGGTCATCGTCTCGTAGCGGTGCAGACGGCGATGCTCGGGCGCGACTTTCCCCGTCTTGTTGGTGAACCGCCAGGGCGGGTCAGCGTAGAGGGTGGCGTAACCGGAGTGGCCTTCGGGCAGGGTGAGGCTAGACAGCCGGGTCATAGAGTGATCTCCTGATTCCGAAGGCGAGAACTGGACACCCACCGCTTACGCGGTTCGCTAGGCGCGGAGTGAGCTTCGACCAGTGCGTCGTGCTCTGACCATACGATGAGCCGCGTCCCAACTCGTTCATCAGCTGCTGTAGCTCATCGGCCCGCGTGATGATGACCCCGAGGCTGGCGACGTTGTAGTCGTGGAGCAGACGGAAGGTAGTCAGGTCACGATCAAAGAATGGGTCCTTATTGTTCCACTCCGTCTCGACGGCAACGCGGTTCTTGAAGTAATCGACATGGTGCGTCGGCGCCAGGGTCGGCATTCCGTCAACGGTTACCTCGATGTCGAAGGCTTTCTCATGCCATCCGCGACCGGAAAACGCCGCGTCGAGCGCCAAGGCGATCGGGCTCTTGTTACCCCCCGCGACCAGATAGCTGCCCTTGAGGCGAAAGCCGTTCAGCACGGCGATCAGATCCTCAAGCTCGTCGGGGAAGTCCTCCGCTAGGAGGGCCGCCGCATGATGGCGCTCGGTCACGTCATAGTTATCAAGGATGAATGCGCCCAAGATCTCCACGCCCACAGTCAGCATGATGACAGGCTAGGTGGTCGTCGCGTCAGCTAGGGCGTCGCGGCCCAAACTGATGCACTACTGGAGTCGAAGCGGCGGCCCCGGGCGGCCCGCGGCATCGCCCGCCGTTCGAACCCCCGTCCGACGGGACAGCAGCCCCGCGGACGTCGGGCGGTGCGTCCGAGCACCACCGTCTGCCGCACGGATCTGGACACCACCCTGGCGGGCCACCACAATCCGCCCACTCGCGCGTCGCTCGCCCCAGCGACCGACCGGCGAGCGGCCCGCCGGGCCGCCTGAGGAGGCAATGGGTCGTGACCGCCCGAGGTCGCCGGCTGATCGGCATCCCGGCCGCGATCATCATCGTGCTCACCGCAGCCTCCACGACGGCGGCCGCGCCGGTCAACCCCGCGCCAGCCTGCAAACCGCTCACCCGCTTCGAACGGGACGACTTTCCCCGCCGGCCGAAGGTGGCCAACCCGTGGAACCCGCTGGTGCCCGGGATGCAACTCATCATGGAGGGACGGGCCAACCGCGGCGGAGGGCTGCTGCCGCATCGGACGATCCTCACCGTCACCGACCTGACCAAGGTCATCGACGGCGTGCGGACCGTCGTCCTGCTGGACCAGGATTACAACCAGGGCAGGCTGTCGGAGGCGGAACTCGCCTTCCACGCCCAGGACGACGCCGGCAACGTCTGGAACCTCGGCGAGTACCCCGAGATCTACGCCGGCGGACAATTCAGGGGCGCGCCGGACACCTGGATCGCCGGAATGGCGGGCGCCACGGCCGGGGTCATCATGCGGGCGCACCCGCGGCTCGAGACCTCGAGCTACCGCCAGGGCCGCGCGCCGAGGATCGAATTCTACGACTGCGCCAGCGTGCTCCGGACCGGACAGCGGGCCTGCGTCCCCTCCCGCTGCTACGACCGCGTCCTGGTCACCGATGAGTGGAGCCCGCTCGATCCGGAAAGCGGCCACCAGCGCAAGTACTACGCACCGGGCATCGGCAACATCAAGATCACCGCGGTCGGCGATCCCGAGGGAGAGACGCTGGTCCTGGTCAGCGTGGCGCACATCGGGGCTGCGGCGCTGGCTGCGGCGCGCGCCAAGGCGTTGACCATGGACCGCCGCGCTTACCGGGTCAGCGCCGTGTATCGGCAGACGCCACCCGCGGAATAGGAACCACCGGCCATCTCGCCAGGTGCAGCGCCGGCGGGCGGGCTGGCGTGTCGTGCCCGCGATCAGCTCGGAGCAGGTAGGGTTGACGCCCGGCGCGGCCGAGCTGCGGCGTGTTCCCTGTTTGCGTGCGGAGCAACGAATGACCGAAAGCTCGCCAACTTCATCGGCGGGTGTGCACCCGCTGCACAGATAGGCCGGGAAAGCCCTGATGCCCCACCATTGGGTTCCCCCGATGCACGCACGACGCACCGATCGCAGCATTCCCTTGCCGATGGTGCTTGCCCTGTCGCTGGCCGGATGCGGCGTGCCGAACGCCACGCCGCCCGACAGGCGTTGGCCGGCAGCGGTGCGCCCCCAATCGCCCTCGCAATCGGCCCGGTCGGCCAACCCGACTCCGTCCGCTCGGCTTCCCGCGCCGGCCCTGGTACTGCGCGCCGAGCTGCTCGCCGCGCGCCTGCCATATGCGCTCAGCCGGGCGGTCGCCGTCGCCGAGGGCAACCGGGTCCTGGTGTGCGGCGGCCTGACGGTCAGCGGAACGACCACCGGCGCCATCCTCAGCATCGATCTCAACACGATGCGGATCCGCGAAGTCGGTCGCCTGGCAGCGCGAGTCCATGACGCGGCGACTGCCTCGCTCGGAGGCGCGCAGCTGATCTTCGGCGGCGGCGGCGGCGCAGCGCCCGAGGCGACGGTCCAGCGACTCGAGGGCAACGGATCGGTCGTGGTCGGAAGCCTGCCCGCGCCACGCGCCGACCTGGCCGCGATCGCGGTCGGCGGGGCGGTGGTGGTCGTCGGCGGCGGTACCGCCGCCGACGCGGACGGCCGTGTGCTCGCGACCAGGGACGGCGCCCAGTATCGAACCCTCGCGACGCTGCCGGTGCCGGTGCGCTATCCCGCGGTCGGGGTGATCGATGGCAGCCTGTACGTCATCGGTGGCGCGACGTCGACCGGCGACACCGACGCCGTCCAACGCATCGACCCTGTCACGGGGCGCGTGCGCGTCATCGGGCATCTGCCGGTCCCGATCTCGCACGCGGTGGCGGTGAGCGTCGGCGGCAGCCTGTTCGTCGTCGGTGGCCGGAGCGCGGGAACCGCGCGCGACACCATCTGGCGGCTCGAAGGCACCTCCGGGCGGGTTGCCCCCGCCGGGCGACTGCCGATGGCCGTCTCCGATGTGGCCGCCGTGGTCGTTGGCGGTCGAGCCTTCCTCATCGGCGGCGAAGCCGACGGCGCCGTGAGCTCGATCGTCTCGCTGAGCCCGCCCTGATCCTCTGATCGCGACGCGGCGGCGGGAACGAGAGCCGCCGGCTCAGGCCGGCGCCTCCTCCTCCTGCTTGGCATCGGCCATCTCGGCGTCGAAGACCTCCTCGGTCACCTCCGCCGCGACCGGGCTGTCGCTGCCGGCATCCATCAGCTCGGCGGCATTGGCGCCGGTCTCGGCTGCGGCCTCCTCGGCCTCGGTCACCGACTCCCCGGCATCGGTCGAGTCGACTGCAACAGCATCGACACCATCGGTCTCGCCGGTGAGGAAGGTCATCGCCGCCTGCCGCTCCCGCTGTGCCTCCGCCTCCTCCGGCGGGAGCTCGCGAGCACGCGCCGCCGCGAGAGCCCGTGCCGCGGCACCGGTCCCGGCCGGGATCAGCTTGCCGATGATCACGTTCTCCTTGAGCCCCAGCAGGTGGTCCTTGGCGCCGTTGATCGCCGCCTCGGTCAGCACTCGGGTCGTCTCTTGGAAGGAAGCCGCTGCCAGGAACGAGCTGGTGTTGAGCGACGCCTTGGTGACGCCCAGCAGCACCGTCTGCGCGGTGGCCGGCTCTCCGCCCTCGGCGAGCACCCGGTTGTTCGTCTCCTCGAACTCGAAGCGATCGATCAGCTCAGACGGAAGCAGCTCGGTGTCCCCCGCACTGTCGACGGTCACCTTGCGCAGCATCTGGCGGACGATGATCTCGACGTGCTTGTCGTTGATGGAGACGCCCTGGGATCGGTACACCTTCTGGACCTCGCCGACCAGGAAGCGCTGGACGGTGTCCACGCCCTTGATCAGCAGCAGGTCCTTGGGGTTGAGTGAGCCCTCGGTGAGCGGCTGGCCGGCGATCACCTCTTCGCCGGTCTCGACCCGCAGCCGGGCCGAGTGCGGCACGGCGTACTCGCGCGTGTCCACATCCTCCGAATGCAGGACCAGGCTGTTGCCCTTGCGGGTCACGCGGCCCGCGGTCGGCGCCTTCACCTCGACCACGTCCTCGCCCTCTCCAACCCGGGCGAGGAGCTGCCCTTCGCCCACCTCGTCGCCGGAGGCGACGAGCACCTCGTGCTTTGCGGTCAGCTTGAAGGGCGTGTCGTACGTCTCGCGGTGGGTGACGCGCACGGTGATCGGCTGATCCTGCCCGGTGCGAGCCACCTCCACCACGCCGTCGATCTCGCTCATCGTCGCCTGGCCCTTGGGGATGCGCGCCTCGAAGAGCTCTTCGACGCGCGGCAGGCCCTGGGTGATGTCCTCGCCGGCCACCCCGCCGGTGTGGAAGGTCCGCATCGTGAGCTGCGTGCCGGGCTCACCGATCGACTGCGCGGCGATGATCCCCACCGCCTGGCCGAGCTCCACCAGCCGGCCGGTGGCAAGGTTGCGGCCGTAGCACATCCGGCACACGCCGTGACGCGCGACGCAGGTCAGCGGCGCGCGGACGCTGACCCGATCGATGCCCGCTTCCACGATGCGCGCAATGGCCGCCTCGTCCAGCTCCTCGTTGCGGCGGAGGATCGTCTCGCCGGTCTTCTCGTCGACGACATCGAGTGCCGCCATGCGTCCCACCAGCCGATCCCCGAACGGCTCGGGGATCTGGCGAGACTCCTCCTCGGTGATCCACGTTCCGAGGTCGGTCTCGCAGTCGTCCTCGCGAGTGATGACATCCTGCGCCACGTCCACCAGGCGCCGGGTCAGGTACCCGGAGTCGGCGGTTCGCAGCGCGGTGTCCGCCAGGCCCTTGCGGGCGCCGTGGCTCGAGATGAAGTACTCGAGAACCGACATCCCCTCCCGGAGATTGCTCCGAATCGGCAGGTCGATGATGCGGCCCGACGGATCGGCCATCAGGCCGCGCATGCCGGCCAGCTGGTGGACCTGGGTCACGTTCCCCCGGGCCCCCGAGTGGGTGATCATCCATACCGAGCCGCGCCGGTCGAGGCCTGCCAGCATGCGCTTGGTGACCTGGTCGGTCGTCTCTCGCCAGACCTCGACCGTCTGGTTGTAGCGCTCCTCGTCGGTGATGAAGCCGCGCCGGAACTCGCGCTCGATATCGGTCACCCGGCCGTCGGCCTTCGACAGCAGCGCCGCCTTCTCCTTGGGGACGGCCATGTCCTCGATACCGATGGTGATTCCGGCCACCGTGGCGTAGTGGAATCCCACGCCCTTGATGCCGTCGACCAGGCTGGCCGTGGCGGCCGGTCCAAGGTCGCGATAGCAGCGCGCGATCAGGTCCTTCAGTGCGCGCCGGTCCATGACCTGGTTGACGTAGCCCAGTTCGCGCGGAATGACGGTGTTGAAGATCACCCGTCCCGGAGTGGTCTCGATGAGCTGCAGCCGGGATGCCCCGGCGCCCTCCTCGCCACCCTCGGGCTCCCACGTCTCGAGCTCCACCCTGACGGTGGACTGCACGTGGACGTGCCCAAGCTGGGCGGCCATGATCGCCTCGTCGGCGCTGCTGAAGACCTTGCCCTCGCCCTTGCCGCCGACCGAGTCAACGGTCAGGTAGTAGCAGCCCAGCACCATGTCGTGGGTGGGTGACACCACCGGCGAGCCGTCGGCGGCCGACAGCAGGTTCTGGGTGGAGAGCATCAGCTCCTTCGCCTCGCGCTGCGCGGCGGTGGAGAGCGGCACGTGGACCGCCATCTGGTCCCCGTCGAAGTCCGCGTTGAAGGCGAAGCAGACGAGCGGATGGATCTGGATCGCGGAGCCCTCGACCAGGGTCGGCATGAAGGCCTGGATCCCCAGGCGGTGGAGCGTCGGGGCGCGGTTGAGGAGCACCGGGTGATCGCGGATCACCTCCTCGAGCACGTCCCAGACCTCGGGACGCACGCGCTCCACGATGCGCTTGGCGCTCTTGATGTTGTG
>QHBO01000040.1 GCA_003243965.1 Chloroflexota bacterium | reverse complement strand
GAGCCGACCACCGCGCTCGACGTCACGATCCAGGCCCAGATCCTCGATCTGATGCGCAGCCTGCAACGCGAGACCGGCACCGCCATCGTGCTGATCACCCACGACCTCGGCGTGGTCGCGGAGATGGCAGACCGGGTCGCGGTGATGTACGCCGGCGAGATCGTCGAGCAGGCCGACGTGCGCGAGCTGTTCACCGACCCGCGACACCCCTACACGCGTGGGCTGATCGGCTCGGTGCCGACCCTGGGCGAGGTGAAGGAGCAGCTGGCAACCATACCGGGCAGCGTTCCGAACCTCATCGACCTCCCGGCCGGTTGCCGCTTCGCGCCTCGCTGCACGACCCGCGTCGAACAGCACGTCGAGCCGGCGGAGCGGCTGCATCCCCCGTTGCGGGAGGTGGCGCCGGGCCACGAGGTGCGCTGCTGGCTGTACTACACGCCGGACGAGGTCGGGCAGTGACCACGACGGCGGGCAGCGGACAGGATCTCGTCCAGGTCGAGCGCCTGAGCGAATTCTTCCCGATCACCGGCGGGATCATGCAGCGCACGACCGGACAGGTGAAGGCGGTCGACGACGTGAGCTTCTCGATCCGCCGCGGCGAGACGCTCGGGCTGGTGGGGGAGTCCGGCTGCGGGAAGACGACCGTCGGCAGGCTGCTCCTGCGCCTCATCGAGCCGACGGGTGGTCGCATCGTCTTCGACGGGACGGACATCACCCGGCTCAAGGGTTCGGACCTCAAGCCGTTCCGGCGACGGATGCAGATCATCTTCCAGGATCCGTTCGCCTCGCTCGACCCGCGGGCACCGATCGGCGCCAGCATCGGGGAGGGGCTCCGGATTCACCACATGGGCTCCCCCGCATCGCGGGCGAGCAAGGTCTCGGAGATCATGGAGAAGGTTGGGCTCCAGCCGTACCACGCCCGCCGCTACCCCCACGAGTTCTCCGGAGGACAGCGGCAGCGAATCGGAATCGCGCGGGCGCTGGTCCTCGCACCCGACCTGCTGGTCTGCGACGAGCCGGTCAGCGCGCTCGACGTGAGCATCCAGGCCCAGGTGCTCAACCTCCTGCGCGCGCTTCAGCGCGACCTCGGGCTCACCTACCTGTTCGTGGCACACAACATGGGAGTGGTGGAGTACATCAGCGACCGGGTGGCGGTGATGTACCTGGGAGCGCTCGCCGAGCTGGCACCGTCCCGCGAGATCTACCGGCTGCCACTCCACCCATACACCATCGCGCTCCTCTCCGCGGTGCCGATCGCCAACCCCGAGCTGCGTGCCCGCCGCCGGCGGATCATCCTGCTCGGCGACGTTCCCTCTCCGGTCAACCCGCCCACCGGCTGCAAGTTCCACACGCGCTGCTGGCTGCGTCAGCAGCTCGGGAACCCGGAGCGGTGCGTGGACGAGCGACCGGCGGTGCGCGAGATGGAGACCGGTCACGGGGTCGCCTGCCACTTTGCGGAGGAGCTGATCGAGCCGACGCGGCGCGAGGCGCTGATCTCGACCGCGGCAGCAGCGATCTCCGGCCGGACGAGCGGCGAGGAGGAGGCGGTCACTCCGGCCGGGCCGCCGCCGCCGGACACGGGCGGGATCTTCGGCCCGAGCGACGCCACGCTCGGTGAGGAGACGCGCAGCCGCTAGGCTATCCGGCGTGGACTATCGGATCGCCCTCGTCCAGGTCGCCCCCCGCCTCGGCGACCTGGAGGCAAACCTGGAGCTGGCCGCGGACCGGATTCGCGCTGCGGACCGGGAGGGAGCGCAGCTCGTCTGCTTTCCCGAGCTGGCGCTGAGCGGCTACCTGCTCCAGGACCTGGTTCCGGAGGTTGCCCTGCGCGCCGACGATCCACGGCTCGGTGCGCTGTCGCGGGTCGTGGCGGGGATGGCGGTGGCGGTCGGGTTCGTCGAGGAAACCGATGCGCATCGCTACTGCAACAGCCTCGCTCTGCTGCGCGACGGCGAGCTGCTCGGGCTGCATCGGAAGGTGTATCTGCCGACCTACGGCCTGTTCGACGAGGGACGCTTCACCTCGGCCGGGGACCGCATCCGGACCACGGCGGTCGGAGCGCCACTAGGACGCATCGGCCTTTCGATCTGCGAGGACTTCTGGCACCCGAGCTTGCCGATGCTCCAGGCCCTCGACGGCGCCTCACTGCTGGTCAACGTGGCGGCAGGCCCGGCGCGTGCGCCCGGCAGCGCGGCGGGGACGGCGGCGATCGCCGGTTGGCACAAGATGCAGGACACCTATGCGCTGCTCGGCACGGTGGCCGTCGCATTCTGCAACCGGGTCGGGAACGAGGAGGGGCTCACCTTCTGGGGCGGCTCGCGGCTGCTCGCCGCGGACGGATCGCTGGTTGCCGAGGCGCCGCTGTACGAGGAGGCACTGGTGGTCGGCACGCTCGAGACCGATGACCTGCGAGTGCAGCGCTACGCCCTGCCGCTCCTCGCCGACGAGCGGCTGGAGCTGACGCGGCGCGAGCTCGACAGGATCATCACCGAGCGGGCGGGACTGCCGCCGCCGGAGGGTCCGATGGATGCGCCTGCGCGGCACTCCGCCGGCGGGCGCGCCGCCGGCGAGCGCGCGTGACCGCTGCGATCGCGCCGCCGCTGCCGGCCATCGAGGCGGGCCAGGCGGTCGAGGTGATCGTCGGCTTCATCCGAGCGCAGCTGGCCCAGACCGGCTTCCGCCGCACGGTCATCGCGCTGTCGGGTGGGGTCGACTCGGCGACGGTCGCGTTCCTCTGCGCCCGGGCCGTCGAGGCCGACGACCTGCTGACGGTTCGGATGCCGTACCTGACCTCCTCCCCCGCGTCGGAGACCGATGCGCTGCGAGTGGTGGAGGCGCTCGGCTGCCGGTCGGAGCGGGTCGAGATCACGCCTATGGTGGCCCCGATGCTCGAGCTCATCGGGCGAGGCGACAGCGCGGCGGAGCGCGTGCGCCGCGGAAACGTGATGGCACGGCAGCGCATGATCGTGCTCTACGACCGCTCGGTTACCTTCGACGCGCTGGTGGTCGGGACCAGCAACAAGACCGAGGCGCTTCTCGGCTACGGAACGCTGCACGGGGACATGGCCTGCGCATTCGCGCCGATCGGCGACCTGTACAAAAGCCAGCTGCGGGCGATCGCCGTCGAGCTCGGGGTGCCTCCGCAGATCGTCGAGAAGGCGCCATCGGCCGACCTGTGGCCCGGCCAGACCGATGAAGCCGAGCTGGGGGCCAGCTACGAGTTGCTGGACCGAGTCCTGTACGCGCTTGTCGATCGCCGATGGAGCGTTGCGCGCTGCGTGGCGGCCGGCCTCGATCGTGCGGTTGTCGAGGCCGTCGCGCAGCGCGTCGCCCGCAACGAGTTCAAGCGCCAGACGCCGCCGGTGGCGAAGATCAGCCTCAGGACGCCGGGCATCGACCACCTCTACCCGCGCCGACGTCCCGGCTCTCGCCGCAGTTGAGCGTCCGGTCAGCGGTGTCCGAAGCCGGTGGCGCGGCGGCTTCCAGCGAAGCTCGGGGCCGCCTGCTGGTGGTCGGCACGCCGATCGGCAACCTCGGCGACCTGACTCCACGCGCTGCTGAGGCGCTTCGCACGGCGGACCTGGTACTCGCCGAGGACACCCGCATGGCGGCCCGGCTGCTCGCCCACCTCGGTACCAGGACCGCCACCCTGTCGTACAACGCGCACAATGCCAGTCTCCGCAAGCCGACCCTTCTCGCCCGGCTGGCGGCCGGCGAGACGCTGGCGCTGACCACCGATGCCGGCATGCCGGCGATCAGCGATCCGGGGGCGGAGCTCGTCCGTGCGGCCCGCAGCGCCGGAGCCGCGATCGAGGTCGTGCCGGGCCCCTCGGCGGTGACGGCCGCGGTCGCGGTTGCGGGCGTCGAGGCGGGCGGCTTCCTCTTCGGCGGGTTCCTTCCGGCGCGTCCGGCCTCCGCCCGCGCGGCGACCCTCCAGCGCCTGCTCGACGCGGCTCGGTTGGCAGCCGTGCCGCTCGTCGTCTACGAGGCGCCGCATCGCGTCGCGAAGCTCCTCGCCGAGTTGGGGCAGTGGGCCGCGGACACACAGGTCGTGCTGGCCAGGGAGCTGACGAAACGGCACGAGCAGGTGGTGGTCGGGACGCCGGAGCAGCTTGCGCGGGAGGTCGCCGAGCCACGGGGCGAGTACGTCGTGGTGATCGGTGGCCTTGGAGCCGCCGCGCCCGAGCCGACCCCGGCGCTCGACACCGATGCCCTCCGCGCCGCCGCCGCCTCCGCGGGGCTGTCGCCTCGGTCGATCGTGGAGCTACTGCGTGCGGCGGGGGTCGCCCGGCGGGATGCGTACCGGATCGCGCGCCAGCCGTCGACGGAGCAGCCGCGGAGCCGCCGGCCTAAGCCTGGCCTAAAGGTGCGGTAAGCGGCGTCCCCTAGGGTCTGTCTCAAGCGGCCGCCTCGCCCGGTGCGCTGCAGCCCATGACGGGCAGGAGGAGATCGTCAATGAACAAGGTGATGCTGGTCGGCCGTCTCACACGGGACCCCGAGCTCCGCACGTTGCCGAGCGGCAAGCCGGTGGCCAATTTCGTGGTTGCCACCAACGAGTTCCGTGGGAACGGGGCCGGCGAGCGGACCGAGTACCACAACGTCGTTGCCTGGGACCGGCTGGCGGAGATCTGCGGCCAGTTCCTGAGCAAGGGCCAGCTGGTCGATATCGAGGGTCGGCTGCAGACCCGGCAATGGGACGACGACGGAGGAGCACGGCACTGGAAGACCGAGGTGGTGCTCGCCTCGTTGGAAATGCTCTCCGGCCGCGGCAAGAAGGACTACGCGCGGGAGGCACAGGCCGTTGCCACCGAGGAAGGAGCGACGGTCGCTCCGGAAAACGGGTCGGTCCCGGAGCCGGCGGAGGCGCTCGTGGCACTCTGAGCCGTCGGGCGGGAGCTGCCCGTTGCCCGGGCAGCTCCCGTCTCAATCGCCGCCCCCCAGCTCGGCAGCGTCGTCCTCGACTCCCTTGCACGCCACGAACGTTCGGCTGCCGGGGCCCGAACGTGACAGGACGGATGCGCGCGACCGTACGGCTATACTTTCGCCTCCGCCGGCCGCCCCGGTCCGGTGCGCCAGGCGAGGAGCGGAGTGAGCGAGACCTACCCGTACAACGGCCGGCTCAGCCGATGGCAGGAGGTCGCCGACGGCCTCGCGATCGTCGGCGTTGAGAGCCTCGATCCGCCCTTTGCGTTCGAGCCCGGCCAGTACGCCACGCTGGGCCTGATGGGGCCCATCGGTCGCCTCATCCAGCGACCGATGTCGATCTCGTCGTCCGCGGACAGACTCGACGAGTACGAGTTCTTCATTCGGCTGGTTCCCGGCGGCGCGCTCACCCCGTTGCTGTGGCAGCTCCGCGTCGGCGACCCGATCAACATCAAGGGCCCCAAGGGCCGCTTCCTCCTCCAGGATGACGGTCGGCGCTGTCTGTTCGTGGCGTCCGGGACCGGGCTGGCGCCGTTCGTCAGCATGATCGAGACGCTCCGTGGCCGCGGCATGTCGCGCGAGATCGATCTCCTCCACGGTGTGAGCTATGACCACGACCTGGCGTGGCGAGCCGAGATGCAGGCGTTGGAGCGCGAGGGCGACCTTCCGCTCCGCTACGCGGCCACGATCTCGCGCCCGCAGCAGTGCCCCAACTGGACCGGGCTGACCGGGCGGGTCGAGTCGATCCTGGAGGGACATCTCGACCTCCACCGGCTGACGCCGGAGAACGCGACCCTGTACCTGTGCGGAAACCCGGAGATGATCGCCGCCGTGGACGAGATCGCGACTCGGCGGCGCTTCCCGCCGGATCAGGTGCGCAAGGAGCTCTACTGGCCCAAGGGGCGTTCCCATGCCGGGGCGGCCGAGGCGGGAGCCGCCGGGGTCGGAGCGGTCGAGGCGTGAACGGGCGCTTCTACCTCACCACCGCGATCTTCTACCCCAGCCCTGCGCCGCCGCTGCATTCCCTCTTCGAGGTCATCGGCGCCGACGTCCTGGCCCGCTACCACCGTCTTGTGGGCGACGAGACGCGGTTCCTGACCGGCATGGACGAGCATTCCGCGAACATCGAGCGGCTGGCCAGAGAACGGGGCGTGGAGCCGCATGCGCTCGTCGACCCGTGGTCCGACGCCTGGCGGCTGGCGTTCGATCGGTTCGCGATCACCTACGACCGGTTTATCCGTACCACAGAACCCGATCACATCCGGGCATCGGTCGAGATGGTGCGGCGCGCTCAGGAGGCGGGGGACATCTACAAGAGCACCTACTCCGGGTGGTACTGCACCGGCGACAACGAGTTCATGACCGACGCGCAGATCGTGGACGGGCGGTGCCCGGATCACCCGACGCTCGAGCTGCAGTGGCTGGAGGAGGAGAACTACTTCTTCCGACTCTCCCGGTACCAGGAGCAGCTCGAGCAGCTGTATCGCGAGCATCCGTCGTTCTGTGAGCCGGAGCACTTCCGCAACGAGGTGCTCGGCTGGCTGCGCGAGGGCCTGCGGGACTTCTCGGTCAGTCGCGCCAGCACCACCTGGGGCATCCCTTTTCCGGGCGACGACGGCCACCGGATCTATGTCTGGTTCGACGCGCTGACGAACTATCTGACCGGTGCCGGCTTTCCAGACGACCCCGAGCAGTTCGCGGCGTGGTGGCCCGCGGACGAGCACGTGATCGGCATGAACATCACGCGCTTCCATTGCCTCTACTGGCCCGCAATGCTGATGAGCGCCGGTCTGCCGCTTCCGCGCCGGGTCTTTGCCCATGGGTTCATGACCCTCCGCGGCGAGAAGATGAGCAAGACCCGCGGCAACGTCATCCCGCTCGAAGACGCCGAGGCCCTGTTCGGCGTCGATGGGGTCCGCTACCTGGTCATGCGCGAAATCGCCTTCGATCGGGGTGGCGACATGACGCTCGAGAGCCTCGTGCGGCGGTACAACGCGGACCTCGCCAACGACATAGGCAACCTCGTCCAGCGCACGGTGTCGATGGCCCACCGATACCTGGGCGGCCTGCTCCCACCCCTGGCGAGCGGAGGCACGGGCGATGACGCCAACGCCGCGGACGCGCGGCTGGCTGAGGTCGCCGCGGCCACCGCAGAGTCATATCGCCAGGCAATGGAGCAGCTCCGCTTCGACGAGGCCCTTGAAGCCGTCATCGGCCTCACGCGGGCGGCGAACGGCTACGCCGAGTCGCAGGCGCCGTGGACCCTGGGCCGAGCCGGCCAGGAGGAGCGCCTCGGCGTGGTGCTGGCCGTCATGGTGGAGGCATGTCGGATCCTTGGACACCTGCTGGCGCCTTTCACCCCGACGGCCTCCGCCATACTCCACGCGGAGCTCGGCGTGCCGGTGACGTACGACGCGCGCGGGGGCGGTGGCCCGGGCCTTGCCACGCTGCTCGAATGGGGGACCGGGCCAGCAGGCCGGCGGACCGGCACCCCCCAGCCGCTCTTTCCGCGCATCGAGACATCCCCGCCCGGTGCGACGTCCCGGTCCGCAGCGACGCCGACGACAGGGCTGCGCAGCTGACTGCGCGCCGCGTCCCTCAGGCCCTGCCCGGCCTCGTCGACTCGCACTGCCATCTCCAGCACGAGGCCTTTGACGCCGACCGCGGCGCCGTCCTCGACCGGGCGCGTGCGGCGGGCATGGTGCGCCTGCTTGTGCCGGGCTACGACCGCCGCTCCTCGGAGGCGGCGCTCGAGCTGGCTGCCGCGCATCCTGATCTGCTGGATGCGGCGGTGGGCATCCACCCGCATCACGTCGCCGGCGCGGCAGAGGCGGACTGGCGAGCGGTGGAACGGCTCGCCGCTGAGGCGCAGGTGGTGGCGGTCGGGGAGATCGGGCTCGACTTCTACCGGAACCTGTCCGCGCCCGCTGCCCAGCGCGACGCATTCGAGCGCCAGCTGGCGTTGGCCGTCTCCGTCGAGAAACCGGTGCTCGTCCACGACCGGGATGCGCATGAGGACGTGACCGCCACGCTGCTCGCCTCGGGCAGTCCACGGCCAGTGCAGGTCCGGGGCGTGCTCCACTGCTTCTCCGGGGACGCGGCCATGGCGTTCCGCCTGGCGGCCGCCGGCTTCCTCGTCTCCTTCGCCCTGCCGCTCAGCTTCCGTTCGGCGCAGGGCCCGCGGGCGGCTGCGCGCGCGCTGCCGTCCGGAACGTTCCTGATCGAGACGGACGCCCCCTGGCTGGCCGCGGGTGCGGGACGGCGCAACGAGCCCACCACCGCGCTTCGGGTGGCGGCTGAACTGGCCGCCCTGCGTGGCGTGACTGTCGAGGACATTGCGGCGCAGGTGGGTCGCACGTATCGAGCGCTGCTCGCTCGCTGAGCGGGCTGGCACACGGGTTGCATCGCCGGACGGACGGCAACCGTGCCGTACTGGAGGACGCCCACTCATGGGACAGGTCAACGTCAACAATCCCGGGCCGGCCGGGCCGGCCGAGCCGGTCGACGGCGGCGGGACGGGCCTCGGATTCATCGTCGGGATCCTGCTGGCGATCGTCATCATCGCGCTGCTCGTCTATTTCCTGGTGCTCAACAAGCCGGCGACCGGGCCCGCCAATAATGGGGTGACGGTTCCCTCGCCGAGCGCCGCGATGCTGCGCACGTTCGGCTGACCGACCGCGCCTCAGGACGCGGCGTCCCGCTCGTCGGGGCGCCGCGTTTTCGCGCCCATCCGGGGGCCGCGCGCCGACCCACTTGCCTTGACACTGCGCCTGCCGCGGTGCTACTGTCTTGGCACTCTCAGTGGTTGAGTGCCAGCGCGAGCCCGGCAACGGTCCTCGCGGCCCCGTCGGCTTCCGTTGGCGCTCCCGAACACGAACTACGACGGTCTTTCAAGGAGGCACCACTTACCTATGGCCACCGTCAGCGCAACCGCGACGCAGCTGAAGCCCCTCGGGGATCGCCTGGTCGTCAAGCCGACTCCGCGTGAGGAGATGACCAAGAGCGGGATCGTCCTGCCGGACACCGCCAAGGAGCGTCCCCAGGAGGGATCGGTCCTGGCGATCGGACCGGGCCGCACCCTGGATGATGGATCGCGCGAGGCCATGGACGTCGCCGTCGGGCAGAAGGTCCTCTTCCAGAAGTACGCGGGGACGGAGTTCAAGCTCGACGAGGACGAGCTCCTGATCCTCTCGCAGAAGGACATCCTGGCCGTCATCGAATAATTCGTCCCGCCGGCTGCCGGCGGACCAGAGGAGGATTTCCAGAACATGGCCAAGCAGCTCCTGTTTGAAGAGGAGGGCCGGCGAGCCCTGAAGCGCGGCGTCGACAAGATGGCCGATGCGGTCAAGGTGACGATCGGTCCAAAGGGACGCTACGCGCTGCTCGACAAGAAGTTCGGCTCACCGACCATCACCAATGACGGCGTGACGATTGCGCGTGACATCGAGCTCGAGGACCCTTACGAGAACATGGGCGCCCAGCTCCTCGAGGAAGTCGCCACCAAGACCAACGACGTGGCCGGCGACGGGACCACCACCTCGATCGTACTCGGCCAGGCGATCATCGCCGAGGGGTTGAAGAACGTCACCGCCGGGGCCAACCCGATGGGGCTCAAGCGCGGCATCGAGAAGGGCGTGGCGGCCATCGTCGAGGAGATCAAGCGCCTCAGCAAGCCAGTCGACTCGACCGATGACATCGCGCACATCGCGGCCATCAGCGCCCGCGACCCGGAGATCGGCCAGATCATCGCCGAGGTGATGGAGAAGGTCGGCAAGGACGGCGTGGTGACCGTCGAGGAGAGCCAGGGCCTGAAGCTCGACAAGGAATACGTCGAGGGCATGCAGCTCGATCGGGGCTACGTCAGCGCCTACATGGCCACCTCCACCGAGGGCGGCCGCATGGAGGCCAACCTGGACAGTCCGCTGGTGCTGGTCACCGACAAGAAAATCAGCGCGGTGGCGGACATCCTGCCCACCCTCGAGAAGGTCGTCCAGCAGGGCCGTCCGCTGCTGATCATTGCCGAGGACGTCGACGGCGAGGCGCTTCCGACCCTGGTCCTCAACAAGCTGCGCGGCACGATCAACGTGCTCGCCGTCAAGGCGCCGGGCTTCGGCGATCGCCGCAAGGCGATGCTCGAGGACATCGCGACCCTGACCGGCGCGAACGTGATCAGCGAGGAGGTCGGCCGCAAGCTCGACTCGGTGCAGATCGGCGACCTCGGTGAGGCACGCCGGGTGACCGCCAACAAGGACACGACCACCATCATCGAGGGGAAGGGTTCCGACGAGGCGATCCGAGCCCGGATCAGCCAGATCAAGCTCCAGATCGAGGACACCACCAGCGACTTCGACCGGGAGAAGCTCCAGGAGCGCCTCGCAAAGCTTTCGGGCGGGGTCGCCGTCCTCAAGGTCGGCGCCGCCACGGAGGTCGAGCTCAAAGAGAAGAAGCACCGCATCGAGGACGCGCTCAGCGCTGCGCGCGCCGGTGTCGAGGAGGGAATGGTCGCCGGTGGCGGCTCGGTTCTGGTCCACGCCACTCCCGCCCTCGACAAGATCGAGGCGCTGGGCGACGAGCTGATCGGGGTCAACATCCTGCGGCGCGCGCTCGAGGAGCCGCTCCGCCAGATCGCGATCAACGCGGGGCAGGAGGGATCGGTCGTCGTCGACGCGGTCCGCAAGATGCCTCCCGGCAGCGGCTTCGACGCCGCCAAGGGCGAGTATTGCGACCTGTTCGCGGCCGGCATCATCGATCCGGCCAAGGTCACCCGTTCGGCGCTCGAGAATGCGGCCTCGGTGGCGGCCCTGCTGCTCACCACCGAGACCGTGGTGACCGATCTCCCTGAGAAGGAGAAGGCGGGCATGCCGGGCATGCCGCCGGGCGGCATGGACTACTGAGCGCCGGCCCAGGCCGATGGAGAGAGCCCCGGCTTCGGCCGGGGCTCTCTGGGCTTCATGACCGATGCTAGAGTCAGCCGCGTGTCTCTGAAGTCTCGGGTCGCCGCAGCGCTGCCGCCGGCATGGCGTGAGCCCGCGCGTCGGGCATATCGCGCGACCGACGTCCTCGGCCGGCGTGCGATCCACCGGGCGCGGACCGCAGCCGAGGCGTTGCCACTGCCGCGGCCGCCAGCACCGATGGTCGACGGAATCCCGATCCGCTTGCTCCAGGCGAAGCGCAGGGACCTCGAACGACATCGCCATTTCGGTCGGCGCGACCTCGACAAACTGGCCGAGATGCTGGATCGCGCCGACGGGGTTGTCTCGGTCGCCGAGGCGTATCGGCGGCGCGAGCACTGGCCCGAGCGGTTCGTGGCCATGCGACACGATATGGACCACGACGTCGAGAACGCGATCAAGTTCGCGCGATGGGAAGCCGAGCACGGGTGGAAGTCGACGTATTACGTCCTCCACACGGACTGGTATTGGAACCCCTCGGGTTCGGGTCAGCCCTCCGCGTTCGTGCTCCGCGCCCTCGACGAGATCGCCTCGCTCGGCCACGAGATCGGCATCCACAACAACGCGATTGCCGCGGCGCTCAGATACGGGGGCGATCCGGCCTCCATACTCGACCGCGACTTGGCGGCCCTCCGACGCCATGGGTTCGAGATCGTCGGCACCGCAGCCCATGGCGACCCGCTTGCCCGGAGCGTCGGATTCGCGAACTACGAGATCTTCGCGGAATGCCTGGATCCACACGGCCGGCCCGCTGGCAGGACGCTCGAGTCCGCTGACCCTGTGTCCGGGCGCCGATCGGCAGTGACCCTGCGGCCCATGCCGATGCGCGACTTCGGCCTGGAGTACGAGGCCTACTTCATCGGCCACACCCGATACCTGTCCGAGGCGGAGGGCCGGTGGAATCAGGGATACGACGAGCTCGCCGCCGCCTTCCTCCAGGAGGGCGGATTCCTCCAGATCCTGACCCACCCGGCGCACTGGGGGCTCAGTGACGAGGTGATCCGACCGATTCCGGCCATGACCCCCGCCCGCTCCGATACCGGTCGGATGGACCCTGAGCGCGGCGATCCCACGGCGGAGCCGTTTCCGATTCTCGTCAGAGGCGACTGCTGCTCCCGCCGCGCGATTCTGATGAACAAGGACCTCTTCGGCGGCAATCCGCGGATGGTCCGAGATGAGAAATCGCGATCGGACTTCTTCCTCGATCACCTGACCGTCGGTTCGCCGGAGGAGGACGACATCGGCCGGTACATGGACATCGATCGGCTCACCGGCAGCCATCGCGACTACGCGCTGACCCAGCGAACGCGCGACACGCTCAACGTCGAGGCTGCTCGGCTGATCGTTTTCGACTCGTATGCCGACACGAACTTCAAGGCGTGGCGGCACCGAGAGCACGGCTGGAAGCTGTGGGTCTACCCAAGGTATCTCCGTGACAGACGCCAGTTCGAGCGCGAGTTCGAGCGGGTCGACTACCTGACCCTCGATGAGGCGGTGGAGGTCAACACCAAGCTCATCGAGCGTTACCGTGCGCAGGTCGGTGACGTCCCCGTGCTCTATCTGCAGCAACCGACCGCGTACTACCGTAAGCTCGACCATCGGGACGAGTTCGGTCGCCTCGGCGTCGAGATCCAGAAGCGCGTGCCGAACGTGTTCGTGGGCGACATCGACGAGTCCTTGCTGGAGCCCGAGGACCTCAACAGTTCGGGTCCCGGTCAGACGCTCCATTTCAGCGGTCCGACGTACCGACGCATGATCGACGTGGCGCTCGAGCAGGGATTGGGTGAGTGGCTGAGCAAGATCCCCGCGACATCGCGCGGCTGACGATCAGCCTCGGCCGAGGCGACTCCCCGGATCGCTACTGCACCGAATACGCGGACTTCGTGTTCGACTACTTCATGACGCCGGTCAGTCGGCGGGTCGGGTGGGGTCGATACCAGCACGACTGCTCGATCATCGTCCTGCCCGGCACGCCCGACGAATACCTGGCCGGTTCGGCCGGCTCGTACGCGCGGCGGAAGCTACGGCGCGCCGAGCGAGACGGGTACACGTTCGCGTCGATTGAGCGTGACGACTATCTCGACGACATCTTCGCGATCAACACCTCGATGCAGGCGCGCCAGGGCCGCCCGATGGATGAGCACTACCGGAAGAGGCCCGAACCCTACGGGCCACTGCCGGAGTACACCTGTCCACGGCACCGGATGGGGACATATGGAGTGCTAAAGGACGGTCACCTCGTCGCGTACACGTGGGTCTACATGTCCGGCGAGATGTGCATGTTCAACACGATTCTCGGTCACGGCGACCACATGGAGGCCGGCGTCATGTATCTGCTGGTGGCGGGTGTGATCAGGGAACTGATGACCAGCGCGGGGCTGCGCTACGCGATGTACGAGCGGCACACGTCGGGCACCGAGGGCCTGCGATTCTTCAAGGAGCGCATGGGCTTCGGCCCGTACTGGGTCGACTGGCAGCGCGCCGACGAGCCAGTCACCTCCAAGCTGCCCCTCTTCCTCGAGCAACGGGCGAGTCGGTGGCACGCGCTGAGCCGGTTGCGTCGCGTGGCCGGCGCGGCAAAGCGGCGTCTGGCGAGGTTGCTGCCATGACTCGCCGTGTCCGGCTCGTCCTTGGCCCCGGCGGCACTGATGCCACCTGAGCCCGCCGCTCCCGTCCGGCCGCATGTCGTGCTCTCCGGCGACGAGATCCTGTCGCGGATGAACTCGGCGCAGGCCGCGGCAGTGTCCCACCTGCGCGGGCCGCTGCTGATCCTTGCCGGGGCGGGCAGTGGCAAGACTCGGGTCCTGGCCCACCGCGTCGCGTACCTGATCGCCGCGGGCGTCAAGCCGTGGGCGATCGTGGCGGTCACGTTCACCAACAAGGCCGCCACCGAGATGCGAGATCGGATCGCGGGGCTGATCGGTCGGCAGGCGGCGCGCGAGGCGACGATCGGCACCTTCCACGCGATCTGCGCCCGGATCCTGCGGCGCGATGGCGCCGCCATCGGTCTGGCTCGATCGTTCACGATCTACGACCGCGCTGACCAGGTGGCCCTCGTGAAAGGCATCCTCCGACGCCTCGACCTCGACGAGAAGCGCTTCGCCCCGGCCGGGATGCTGGCGTACATCGGTCAGCGCAAGGATGAGCTCAGCGAGCCCGTCGTCGCGCGCCGCCAGGCGGCCAACTTCTACGAGGAGACGGCGGCCGGCGTGTACGACGCCTACCAGCGGCAGCTGGCCGAGGATGACGCGGTCGACTTCGACGACCTGCTGATGCGGGCCGTCTTCCTGTTCGAGCAGCATCCCGAGGTGCTCGCCAAATACCAGAACCGCTGGCAGTTCCTGCTTGTCGACGAGTACCAGGACACCAACCGCGCCCAGTACCTCCTGTGTGGCCTGCTGGCGGCGAAGCATCGGAATCTGGCGGTCGTCGGCGACGATGACCAGAGCATCTACTCCTGGCGGGGTGCCGACCTGCGCAACATCCTCGACTTCGAGCGGGACTACCCCGATGCCAAGGTGGTGAAGCTCGAGCAGAACTATCGATCGACGCAGATCATCCTCGACGCGGCGCACGCGGTCGTCAGCCGCAATCCGGATCGCAAGGACAAGAAGCTGTGGACCGATAAGGGAGCGGGCACGTCGATCGTGCTCTTCGACGCCTACAACGAGTACGAAGAGGCCGAGTTCGTCGCCCGTCAGGTGGAGAAGCTCGTCGGCGGGTCGGGTGGCGGATCCCTCGGAGACCTGCTCACGCGCCGCGCCGATGACGAGGGCGGCAGCATGCGCTACGGCGAGATCGCGGTCGCCTATCGGATCAACGCCCAGAGTCGGGTCCTGGAGGAGGCGTTCATGCGCTTCGGGATCCCGTACCAGCTCGTGGGCGGCACGCGGTTCTACGAGCGGCGCGAGGTGAAGGACGGATTGGCCTACGTCCGGCTGGCGCGCAACAGCGCCGACCGCGTCGCGCTGGAGCGGATCGTCAACGTGCCGGCCCGTGGGATCGGGGAAAAGACCGTCGCCGAGCTGCGCGCCTGGGCCGAGTCGCACAACGTCTCGCTGTGGAACGCGGTCGAGCACGCCGAACACAACCCGAACCTCACGCCCCGGGCACGAGCCCAGCTGCACACGTTTGCCGAGCTGATGCGCGGGTTGATGGCGCTGGCCCGAACCGATCCGCCATCGGCGGTCTTCGATGCCGCCCTGGAGCGCAGCGGGCTGCACGATGCGATCGTCAACGGGACCGATGAGGGCGAGGAACGCTGGGCGAACCTGACGGAGCTGCGCAATCATGCCGCGGAGTTCGACGAGATCGCCGCCCCCGAAGGCCTCGCCCGCTTCTTGGAGGAGGTCGCGCTGGTCAGCGACCAGGACGAGCTCGACGATCGCCCGGACCGGGTGACGCTGATCACCCTGCATGCCGCCAAGGGACTAGAGTTCCCCGTGGTGTTCATCGTCGGGCTGGAAGAGGGCCTCTTGCCGCACAAGCGCGCCCTGGAGGACGGGCGCGAGCTGGAAGAGGAGCGACGCCTGGCGTATGTCGGGATGACGCGCGCCAAGGACCGCCTGTACCTGGTCCACGCCCACCATCGCTCCACCTGGGGAGTGGGATCCGCAAGCGAGCCGTCTCGGTTCCTCGCCGAGCTCCCCGAGGAGCTCCTGGCGCCGGAGCGTGGAGCGACGCCCGTTCGCCGTGGCGCGCAGCCCCGAGGGACGGACGACCAGAGCGGCTGGCTCTCGTACGCGGGCTACCGCTCGCCCCGAGCCTTCCGTGAGGAGCTGCGTCCGCGATCGCTACCCGATCTCACGGCGCCCGCGCGTCCGATCGGCGGTCGGCTCGACCGGGAGCGTGAGCGCGTCGCCGACACCAGCTATCCCGCCGGCGAGGAGCTCGACCTGGGGAGCGGCGCGTTCGTCGGCCCGGCCGGGGGCGGGCGAGGATCCGGCGGCGGGCGAGGATCCGGCATGAGCACACCCGGCCAAGCCGAGGGATCGCTCCAGTGGCGAGCCGGCGACCGCGTCCGGCACCGCCGGTTCGGCGATGGGATGGTGGTCAGCAGCGCGCTGGTGAAGGGCGACGAGGAGGTGACGGTGGCATTTATCGGCCAAGGGGTCAAACATCTCATCTCCGCCTATGCCGGGCTCGAACGGGTGGACGGATGAGCCCCGCGCCGGCCGCCGAGGACCCGGTCGAGGAGCTGTCACGCGGTTTGGCCGAGGCACGCGACGACTTCCTGCGTGCCCTGCGAGATGTCGATCCGGCCCTGGTCGCCACCCCCGGTTTGGTGGGTGAGTGGTCGGCCCAACAGCTTCTGGGCCATGTTGGATACTGGGCCGGCCACGCCGCCGAGGCGCTGCACCTGGCCCGCGAGGGCCGCGCGGACGAGCTGGGCGCCGACGAGATGGACGTCGACGAGCGAAACGCCGTTGTCGCCCGCGTCGCAGCCGAGTCGGACCTGGCGACCGTCCGCCAGCGCGAGCTGCTCGCGTTCAGCGCGCTGATGGAGGGGCTGGCCGGGCTGGAGCGCGATCGCCTGACGGACCGGGTGGCGTACGGTGACACGATCGAGCAGGTCATTCGCGACGACGGCCTTGACCACTACCGCGAGCACACCCTCGACGTGCGCGCCTGGTTCAGCGGCGATGCCGCCGCCGACCTATCGGAGGACGACGCCGGCCCATCCGCCGATCCCGGATGACAGCGGCCGGGGAGGCCGCTCGGCGTGCCGCGGAGCTGCGCTCGCAGCTCGAAGAGGCGAACTATCGGTATTACGTGCTGGACACGCCGACGCTGGAGGACGCCGAGTACGACCGCATGATGCGGGAGCTCCAGGAGGTCGAGGCGGCCAACCCGGAGCTCGCAACGGCAGACTCGCCGACGCAGCGGGTAGGGGCGCGCCCCGCGGCGGGCTTTCCGGAAGTCCGTCACGACGTCCCGATGCTGTCGCTGGCGAATGCCTTCGGCCACGACGAGCTGCGGGAGTTCGACGCCCGCGTGCGACGCGGCCTGGAGCTGACCGATGCCGACCCCGGTGTGACCTACGTCTGCGAGCTGAAGATCGATGGGCTGGCGATCAGCCTTCGCTACGAGGGCCGGGGCTTCGTCCGGGGCGCCACCCGCGGCGACGGCATGACCGGGGAGGACGTGACCGCCAACCTGCGGACCGTGCGCGCCATCCCGCTGCGCCTGCGGGCGACGCCCGCCGCGGACCGACTCGAGGTGCGTGGCGAGGTCTACATGCCGCGCGCCGCATTCGCGCAGCTCAACGAGGAGCGCGAGCGGAGTGGCCAGGCGCTGTATGCCAATGCACGCAACACCGCGGCCGGCACGGTTCGCCAGCTCGACCCTCGCGTGACCGCTGCGCGCCGACTCTCGGTCTGGTGCTACCAGCTGGTTGGCGCGCACGGGCTGACGACGCATTGGGAGTCACTGCTCCTGCTCCGGGAGCTTGGCTTCCCGGTGAACCCGAACATCGAGCGGGTGGGGGGCATCGAGGCGGTGATCGAGTACATCGAGCTTTGGTCCGATCAGCGCCATCGGCTCGAGTACGAGACCGATGGAATCGTGGTCAAGGTCGACTCCCTTGCCGAACAGGAACAGCTCGGCTTCGTGGCCCGGGCGCCCCGCTGGGCGGCCGCGTACAAGTTCCCGGCCCAGCAGGTCACTACCAGGCTGGAGGAGATCGAGGTCTACGTCGGGCGCACCGGCGCCCTGACGCCGGTCGCCCATGTCACGCCGGTGCTGGTGGGCGGCACCACGGTGCGGAACGCCACCCTGCACAACATCGATGAGATTCGGCGGCGCGACCTGCGCATCGGCGACACGGTGGTCCTGCAGCGCGCGGGCGACGTGATCCCCGAGGTCGTCGGGCCGGTGGTCGACGCGCGGAATGGCACGCAGCGCGAGTGGCAGATGCCAGTCGACTGCCCCGCGTGTGGGACGCGGGCGGTGCGCGAGGAGGGTGAGGTCGTCACGCGCTGCCCGAACCCATGGTGCCCGGGCCAGCGGATGGGGGGCCTGCTGCACTTCACCGGACGAGGCGGGATGGACATCGAGGGGGCCGGCTACGCGGTCGTCAATCAGCTGATCGATCGCGGCCTGCTGCGCGAGCCAGCCGACATCTACCGGCTCGACGTCGAGACGCTCCAGGCACTCGACCGATTTGCACGCAAGAGCGCCGAGAACCTCCATGCGGCGATCCTCGGGGCCCGCCGACGGACGCTGCCGCGGATCATCAACGCACTCGGCATCCGGCACGTCGGGGAGCAGACCGCAGTCGACTTGGCGGCCTGGCTGGCGCGCGAGGTGCCGTATCCCGACGGCGCCGACCCGGCCGGTTGGACGGCCCGAGTCGCCGCGCGGCTGCGCGGCGCCACGGCGGACGAGCTGACCGCCGTCTACGGCGTGGGCCGCGTGGTAGCGGAGAGCATCGCGCGCTACTTTGCCGACGAGCACACCCGCGACACGTTGGCCCACCTGATCGAAGTCGGGGTGGTCGCGGACCCCCCTCCAGCAGGCGCAGCGGCCGCCGCCGCTGAAGGGCCCCTCGCGGCCAAGACGCTGGTGGTGACAGGCACGTTGGCCGGCTTCTCCCGCCAGGAGGCCGAGGACGCCATCCGAGCCGCGGGCGGGCATCCGGCGGCATCGGTCAGCCGGGCCACCGACTACGTCGTGGCGGGGGACGGGGCAGGCAGCAAGCTCGCCAGGGCCGAGAAGCTCGGCGTACCGGTCCTGGACGAGGGAGCCTTCCGTCGGTTGCTCTCCGGAGACCAGTAGGCCGTGCGGTCAGCGGGCCGGCGGCGAGCGTCTCGTCAAGGAGCCGGCCCAGGATCGCCCTCGGCCAGAAACCGCTCCACGAGCCGGTCGTAGTCGGAAAAGGCGGACCGCACGGTGTGTCCGCAATCCGGATCGATCGCCAGGCGGCTGCCCGGAATGCGGTCGGCCACCAGCCGGGTTGCCGCCACCGGCACGACCTGGTCCTGTCCGCCGGCAAGCAGGAGCGTCGGCACCCTGATCTCGCCGAGCCGCGCGCTCACGAACGACGCTGGATCCAGGGTCGCGCGGAGCTCGGCGATGAACCGTTGAGGGGTTGCCGGTTTCGGCTGGAGGCGCGCGGCAACCGAGAAGCCGTCGGCGGGTGTCGCACCGGCCGGCTTCATCTGGAGCGCCATCTGGGCGAAGAACTCGCCCCATCGGCCGTGTTCTGCGAGCGCGATCCATTGGCGCATCCGCTCGGCCATCGGCGAGTCGAGCGGCGTCTCGGAGGCGACAGAGGCGAGCACCAGGCGGCTGACGAGCCGCGGTTGCTCGACGCTGAGCCACAGGGCGATCCGGCCGCCGCCGGACTCGGCTTCGATTGCCACCGGCCCCGGAACCCCGATCCCGGCCAGCGCCGCAGCCGTGGACTCGGCCGCCTGGCGAGGCCGCAGCATCCGAATGCTGTCGGCGGGGTCATCGGGCAGCGGCCGTCCAACGACCACCACCGGACGTCGCGCGGCGCGTGACGACCAGCGCCGGACGAGCACCGATTCCGTGCCGGCCAGCGGTCGCAGGCCCGTTTCCACGCCACCGATGACCAGCAGCGGCGTTCCAGGCCCGCCGGACAGCCGAAAGGTCTCGATCCGGCCTCCGGGGATCGCCACGAAGCCCACGGCGGCGGGGTCAGGCATCGGGCACATCGTGCCAGACTGACCGCCCTGCTAGCATCGGCGAATGATCAGCCGTCAGGACGTCGAGCACGTCGCCGCCCTGGCACGCCTTGGTTTGAGCGCCGATGAAATCGATCTGATGCAGGGCCAGCTCTCGCGGATCCTCGAGGCGGTCGCGCAGCTGCGGGACGTCGACACCAGCCAGATCGGGCCGACGGCACAGGTCATCGGCCTCGAGAATGTGATGCGCGAGGATGAGGCGCGCGCCGGCCTGGGCCGCGAGCTGGCGCTCGCCAACGCGCCGCTCCGCGAGGGGCCGCTGCTGCGCGTGCCGGTCATCCTCGAGGAGGGGCGCTGACCGGTGGCTGAGTCGCTGCCACTCGCCGACCGATCGGTACGGGAGGTCGCGGTCTCGCTCCGCCGCCGCGAGCTCTCGTCCCGCGAGCTGACGCGTGCGTGCCTCGACCGGATCGCACGGGACGCCGGGCGGCTGAACACGTTCCTCGCCGTTGGCGAAGAGGCGGCGATGGCCACGGCAGGCGATGCCGATCGGGCGCTGGCGGAGGGCGACGACCGCCCGCTGCTCGGGATCCCGTACGCGCTGAAAGACATCTTCGTGACTCGCGCCCTGGACGAGGCGGGTGCGCCGACCGGCGGGCTACCCACCACGGCCGGCTCGAGGATCCTGGAGGGCTACCGATCACCGTACGCATCGGCCGCTGAGGAGCGGCTCGGCGACGCGGGCGCGGTCCTGTTGGGAAAGACGAACTGCGACGAATTCGCCATGGGCTCGAGCAACGAGAACAGCGCGTTCGGGCCGGTGCGCAACCCGTGGGACGAGGCAACGGTGCCCGGCGGCTCGAGCGGCGGCTCCAGCGCGGCGGTGGCTGCCGGCCAGGCGTTCTTCGCCCTCGGCACGGACACGGGCGGGAGCATCCGCCAACCCGCGGCGCTGTGCGGCATCGTCGGCCTGAAGCCGACCTACGGCCGCGTGAGCCGATACGGGATGGTCGCCTTTGCCTCCTCGCTCGATCAGTGCGGTCCGCTCACGCGCTCGGTTGAGGACGCTGCGACCGTGCTCGGGGCCCTGGCGGGCCACGATCCGCGCGACTCGACGAGCGTGGCGGAGCGCGTTCCGGACTACCGCGCCGCGCTGACCGGCGATCTGCACGGCGTGCGCCTGGGTGTCCCGCGTGAGTACTTCGTGGCGGGCATGGAGCCCGGCGTGGAGGCCTCGGTGCGTGCAGCGATCGACCAGCTCGCCAGCCTGGGGGCTCGGATCGTTGACGTCAGCCTGCCGTCGACGGACCGTGGCCTGGCGACCTACTACATCATCGCTCCGGCAGAGGCAAGCGCGAACCTGGCACGCTATGACGGCGTGCGCTACGGGTTCAGCGCGGGCGCATCGGATCTGCTGGACAACTACCGCGAGACTCGCGGGCGCGGCTTCGGGGCGGAGGTCAAGCGACGCATCATGCTCGGCACTTATGCGCTCAGTGCGGGCTACTACGATGCGTACTACGTCAAGGCCCAGCAGGTGCGGACGCTCATCAAGCGCGAGTTCGACGCGGTGCTCGCCGATTGCGACGCGCTGGTCGCGCCCACCTCGCCGAGCGTCGCGTTCCCGATCGGCGCCAAGGTCGATGATCCGCTGCTGATGTACCTCAACGACGCCTGCACGCTGCCGGTCAACATCGCCGGCCTGCCCGGCATCAGCGTCCCGTGCGGTCTCTCCGACGGGCTCCCCGTCGGCCTGCAGGTGATCGGCAAGGCGTTCGACGAGCCGATGGTGCTGCGCGTGGCCGATGCCTACGAGCGGAGCGCCGGATATGCGGACCTCCGTCCCCCGACGTCGGTGTGACGGCGCAGCCCGGGCTGCCTGACCCGGCCGTCGAGCTGGAGGCGTGGCGGGCCAGGCGCTACGCCGCGCTGCGTCAACCCATCGGCTGGCTGACGCTCGCCGGCCTGAGCTGGCTGGGCGAGGGACTCAACCGCATCGGCACCGATGCGCGGAACCGTGTCCGCCTCCCCGCGGGGCCCCCGCACGCGGGCACCCTCCACGTTCGTGGGCGTGACGTGCGTGCCACATCGGCGCCGGGCGGCTTCACGCATGGGGGACTGCCCGTCGAGGGGTTGGCGCTGGTGGCCGACGTGGACGCGCCCGACGGCGAGCCGACGATGCTCGAGCTCGGCACGCTGCGCATGTGCATCATCCGTCGCGGCCCAGGCGGAGGGCGGCTGGGGGTGCGCACCTGGGACACGCACAGCCCTGCCCGTACCGCCTTCGCCGGGATCGACCACTGGCCCTTCGATCCCGGCTGGGTGGTGCGGGCGACGTTCGAGCCCGCGGCGGATGGCGCGCGCATCGGTGTGCCCGACGTGCTCGGCGAGGTGGTCGAGGAGTACCTGGCGGGACAGATCGCCTTCGAGCGCGTCGGCCGCAGCCATCGGTTGCGTGTGCTGCGCGGCGGTCCCGCCGGCGAGCTGTGGCTCGTCGTCGCCGACGCGACCAACGGCCTCGAGACCTGCGCGGGCGGCCGCTTCGTCTACAGCGAGGTCCCCGATGGCGCGGGACCCGAAGGGGTGCGGACGGTGACCGTGGACTTCAACCGAGCGTACAACCCGCCGTGCCTCTTCAGCCCCCACGCCACCTGCCCGCTCCCGCCGCCGGGGAATCGCCTGGAGCTTCGGGTCGAGGCGGGAGAGAAGCTCTACCGCTCGCCGGACCTCGAGCGTGGGGCGCGCGTAGACTAGTCGCGATGAGCATCGAGCCTTCGGTACGGCCCGCGGCCGCGCCGCGCGCGACATCGGCCTTCCTCGCTGAGCGCGTGCGACGCATGCCGCCATCGGGGATCCGCCGTTTCTTCGACATGCTCGCGGAGATGAAGGACGTCATCAGCCTGACCATCGGTGAGCCGGACTTCACCACCCCGGAGCCGTTCTCGCGGGCTGCCATCCGGAGCCTGGAGGCGGGAGAAACGCACTACACCGCGAACGGCGGGATGATCGAGCTTCGCGAGCGCATCGCGGCCAACCTGGAGGCGCGCTACGCGGTCCGCTACGAGCCCCGCACGGAGCTGGTCGTCACCGTCGGCGCGTCGGAGGCGGTCGACATCACGCTGCGCGCCATCCTCGACCCGGGCGACGAGGTGATCTACCACGAGCCGTCGTTCGTCAGCTACGCGCCGTGCGTCACGCTGGCGGGCGGCACCCCGATCGCGATCGCCACCACGGAGGCGACCGACTTTCAGCTCACCGCGGAGATGATCGAGCCCCGGATCACGCCGCGCACCAAGGCGATCTTCCTCGGCTACCCGAACAATCCGACCGGCGCCGTCCTCGACCGCGCGCAGTTGACCGAGATCGGCGAGCTCGCCAGACGCCACGATCTGCTCGTTGTCGCGGACGAGATCTATGACCGGCTGGTCTACGGCGGCCACCGGCATACCGCGATCAGCAGCATCCCCGGGCTGTGGGAGCGCAGCGTGCTGATCGGCGGCTTCAGCAAGAGCTATGCGATGACGGGGTGGCGGATCGGGTACGCCGCGGCGCCGGCGGAGCTGATGACGGGAATCGCCAAGGTGCACCAGTACGCGATCATGTGCGCCCCGACCCAGGCGCAATTTGCGGCCATCGAGGCGCTCGACAGCGGCGAGCCATTCGTGGAGGCGATGCTTGCCGAGTACGACCGGCGGCGAACGTACATCGTGCGGCGTTTCAACGAGATCGGCCTCCGCTGCTTCGAGCCGCGTGGCGCGTTCTACTGCTTCCCGAACGTGACCTCGACCGGGCTCGACGAGACGGCGTTCGCCGAGCGACTGCTCGAGGAGGAGAGGGTCGGCGTCGTGCCGGGCACCGCGTTCGGGCCTTCGGGTGCCGGTCACGTGCGCGTCTGCTACGCGACGGCCTACGAGCAGATCGTGGAGGCGATGGACCGCATCGAGCGGTTCGTGGCGCGGCGCGAGCACTCGCCGGGAGCGGCTGTCTGACGGTCTCCGCAGACCTCCTGCGGCTCGTTCCGCAGCTCGAGCCTACAATCGGGGAATGGCCGTCCTGACGCGATACGAGACCGTCATCGGCATCGAGGTCCACGCGCAGCTGCGGACCAGCTCGAAGATGTTCTGCTCCTGCCCGACGGGAGCGGCGGCGGGGGAGCCGGACGAGCCGAACACGCGCGTCTGCCCGGTCTGCCTGGGGCTGCCGGGCACGCTGCCGGTTATCAACCGCCGCGCCGTGGAGCTGGTGATCCTGACCGGCCTCGCGCTCGAGTGCCACGTCGAGACCGACGCGGTGCGCTTCGAGCGCAAGAACTACTTCTATCCCGACCTGCCCAAGGGCTACCAGATCAGCCAGTACGCCCTCCCGCTGTGCAGCGGCGGCCGGCTCAGCGTGCCGGTCCCTTCTGAGGGCACAGAGGTGCTGGTGGACATCACCCGGGCCCACCTCGAGGAGGACACCGCCCGACTCCAGCACGGCGGTCGGGACCACTCGCTGGTGGACTTCAACCGTGCGGGCGTTCCACTGATGGAGATTGTCACGGAGCCGGACCTGCGATCGCCGGCACAGGCGCGGGCCTACGGAGAGGCGCTGCGCGACATCCTGCGGCACATCGGTGCGTCGGACGGTGACATGGAGACGGGCTCGATGCGCATCGAGGGCAACGTGAGCCTCCGGCCGATGGGCGCCGCGGACCTCGGGACCAAGGTCGAGGTGAAGAACCTCAACAGCTTTCGCTCCCTGGAGCGCGCGATGGAGTTCGAGGTTGCGCGCCATGCCGAAGCCCTTGGACGCGGCGAGCAGCTCACACAGGAGACACGTGGCTGGGACGAGGGGAAGGGGCGCACCGTCTCCCAGCGCAGCAAGGAGGAGGCGAATGACTACCGATACTTTCCCGAGCCCGATCTTCCGCCCCTCCGGCCGGCCGCGGAGTGGGTCGCGCGCCTTCGCGCCGGCATGCCGGAGCTGCCGGTGGCTCGACGCACGCGCTATCGCCAGTCGCTCGGCCTGTCTGCCTATGACGCGGCGGTGCTGACCGCCGACGTGGAGCTCGCCGAGTACTTCGACGCCGTCGTTGCCGAGGGTGTGGCTCCCAAGCCCGCCGCCAACTGGGTCACCGGCGAGTTCAGCCGACTCCTCAACGCGCGGGCCGCCGATGGCCTGCGCGCAAGCGGTGTCGCCCTGCGGCCGGCGGGCCTGGCCGAGCTCATCGCCGAGGTGGAGTCCGGGGCCGTGAGCACGACCACGGCCAAGACCGTGTTGGCCCGGACCTTCCACGCCGGAGAGTCACCGCGGGCGATCATCGAGGCGGAGGAGCTTGGAGGGCTCAGCGACACCCGGGCGATTGGCGAGGCCGTCTCCGAGGTTCTCGCCAATCACCCGGCCCAGGTCGCGGAGTATCGGTCGGGGAAGACCCAGATCTACGGCTTCCTGGTCGGCCAGGTGATGCGGCATACCGCGGGCCGTGCCGATGGGCGGCTGGTCGATGAGGAGCTCCGCCGCCAGCTTGACGGAGAGCAATGAGCGCGGAGGTGCCGTCCGTGGAGCCGATGCGCACCCGCGACGACATCCGCCGCTGGTGGGATGCCGATGCCGAGGTGTACGACCGGGTCCCCAACCATGCCCTCTCCGACCCCGTCGAAGCCGCCGCCTGGCGCGCGGCGCTGACGGCCAACCTGCCGCCCCCGCCGGCAAGGATCCTGGATGCAGGTGCCGGGACGGGTGCGATCGCACTGCTGCTCGCGGAGTTGGGCTATCCGGTGACGGCTCTCGACCTCTCGGAGCGGATGCTGGAGCGAGCTCGTGACAAGGCGGCCGAACGGGGGCTCGAGATCGACTTCGTGGTTGGTCCGGTCGAGGAGCCGCCCGCCGGGCCCTTTGACGCGGTGGTGGAGCGCCATGTCCTGTGGACCACGCTCGATCCGCAGGCGGTGCTTCGCAGCTGGCGCGCTGCGGCCCCCGGCGGCCGACTGCTGCTGCTCGAAGGGCTGTGGAGCGCTCAGGGTGTCGTTGCCCGGGCACGATCGCTCCTCGCGGAGCGCCTTCGCGGCCGGCGCCGCGAGCACGGGGGACACCATGGTGGACACCACGCCGCCTATGACCCGCACCTTGTCGCTCGCCTGCCGCTGGCCGCCGCGCGGACGCCGCGCCCACTCCTTCGGGCCGTGGTCGGAGCGGGATGGGTCGCGCCGCGCATCGTCCGCCTGCGCGACGTGGAATGGGCTCGCCATCTCGCTGCCGGAGAGCCGCTCGGAACGCTGCAGCACGCGCCGCAGTACGCCATCGCCGCCGAGGATCGCCGAAACTGACCGCTGCGCGTGACCGCGCTCGTACACTGCGCGCATGGTCCGCTGTCACACCTGCGGCGAGGAGAACCCGGATCGCGCCCGCTTCTGCCTCGCCTGCGGGGCGACCATCGCTGCGGCGCCGGGTGTGTTGCGCGCGGCGCGTAAGACGGTCACGGTGCTGTTTGCCGACGTGAGCGGCTCGACCGCCCTCGGAGAGCGCCTCGATCCCGAATCGCTGCGCGGGGTGATGAGCCGCTACTTCGACATGGCACGCGCGGTGATGGAGCGGCACGGCGGCACCGTGGAGAAGTTCATCGGGGATGCCGTCATGGCGGTCTTCGGCATTCCGATGCTCCACGAGGACGACGCACTGCGCGCGGTGCGGGCGGCGGCTGCCCTCCGGACCTCGGTCGCGGCGCTCGGCGCGGAGCTCCTCGCCGAGCGCGGGGTGGAATTCGCAGTTCGCATCGGCGTCAACACCGGGGAGGTGGTGGTCGGCGCCCCCAGCCCGAGCCAGACTCTGGTCACCGGTGACGCGGTCAACGTCGCGGCGCGACTGGAGCAGGCGGCGCCACCCGGCGAGATCCTGCTCGGCCCCGCAACCTACCGCCTCGTCCGGGACGCGGTGCTGGTGGAGGCGGTGCCTCCCCTCTGGCTGAAGGGCAAGTCCGAGCCGATCCCGGCCCGTCGGCTGGTAAGCGTCGATCCGACCGCCGCCGGGCATGCGCGCCGCATGGATGCGCCGCTGGTCGGGCGCGAGCGCGAGGTTGCGCTGCTGAGCCAGGCCCTCGACCGTGCCATCGCCGACGAGGCCGCGTACCTGTTCACCATCCTTGGGCCGCCAGGCGTCGGGAAGTCGCGGCTGGTGAGCGAGTTCCTGGCTCTGCAGGTCGGTCGGGCGACCGTCCACCGCGGCCGATGCCTGCCATACGGTGACGGGGCGACATACTGGCCGCTGCGCGAGGTGATCTTCGATGCCGCCGGCATCGGGGAGGAGTCCGCGCCCGAGGAGGCGCTGGCGAGCGTCACCGAGCTGGTGGCCGCCGCCGAGCGCGCGCGGAGCGGGTCGCCCGAGGAGATCCAGCAGCGGCGGGACTCGGCGGCGAGCGAGGCAGGATTGACAGGCCGTCAGTCGCCCGAGCGCCCGGGACGCGTGGCGGAGCTGCTCGCGGGCGCAATCGGCCTGGGTGACCGCAGCGGCGCACCACAGGAGGTGGCGTGGGCCTTCCGCAAACTGATCGAGGGCCTGGCGCGCGAGCGCCCGCTGGTCCTCCTCTTCGACGACATCCAGTGGGCCGAGCCGACCTTCCTCGACCTGCTTGAGCACATCGCGGACTGGTCGCGCTCCGCGCCGATCCTGCTCATCTGCCTGGCGCGAGCCGATCTGCTCGAGGAACGCCCGTCGTGGGGCGGCGGCAAGATGAACGCGACGACCATCCTGCTCGAGCCGCTCAGCGAGGAGCAGTCACGCGAGCTCGTCCGCGAGCTGCTGGGCCATGCCGGGATCGGGATCGAGCTGACCGAGCGCATCGCCGGAGCGGCGGAGGGGAATCCCCTCTTCGTGGAGGAGCTGATCGCCATGCTCGTGGACGACGGGCTGCTGAGGCGCACCGCTGACGGATGGGCCACCAGCGGAGACGTGTCGAGCCTCTTGATCCCGCCCACGGTCAGCGCGCTGCTCGCCGCGCGGCTCGATCGGTTGAGCGAACCCGAGCGTGACCTGATCGGCCGGGCTGCCGTGGTCGGTAAGGTCTTCGAGGAAGCCGCCGTCGCCGAGCTGTCGGCTGCGGACGTCAGGCCCACGGTGCAGCGCCACCTGCTCGCGCTGGTCCGCAAGGAGCTCATTCGACCGGATCGATCGAGCCCCGACGATGATGTCTATCGGTTCCGGCACCTGCTCATTCGGGATGCGGCCTACGCCGCCCTCTCCAAGGAGCTGCGCGCCGAGCTCCACGAGCGCTTCGCGGACTGGCTGGTGGCGGCCGCCGATGGATCCGCCCAGTACGACGAGATCGTCGCCTACCACCTGGAGCAGGCGTACCTCCACCGCGCCGAGCTGAACCCCTCGCATCCGGGTGCCGCGACGCTGCGAGAACGCGCGTCAGCGATGCTGGCGGACCTCGGGCGACGGGCCCTCGGCCGCGGAGACTTCCGCTCGGCGCGGGGCCTGCTGGACCGAGCGGTGGCCGTTCTGGCCGATGGCGACGCTCGCCGGGCCGATCTGCTGATCATGCTGGGTGAGGCGGAGTACTTCGTCGGAAACCTCGGCACGGCCGAGCGTCGGCTTGGCGACGCGATGGAGATCGCACAGGCGCGCGCCGATCCAAGGGGGGCGATGCGGGCCCGCATTCAGCTCGAGAACGTGCGATCCATGCGCGACGCCGGGTACCACTGGGCGGACTTCCAAGCACTGCTCGACGACGCCGAAGGGATCTTCGAGGCGAGCGGCGATACGGGCGGCCTGGCGCGCGTCTGGGACCTGCGCAGCGAGCTGGCCTTGGTCGGCTGCCAGTGGGAGGCGACGGCCGACGCGTGTCGCCGCGCGTACACCTACGCGCTGCAGAGCGGCGAGGAGCAGGTTGCCCATCGCGCGATGATCGGACTCGCCAACGCCGCGTTTCACGGGCCCTCGGCGGTTGCCGACGCGCTCGCCACGGTCCGGGGAGTCATCGAATCCGACCCGGCTCGGCTCAGGTTTCGGCCGATGCTGACGCTGCTGGGCCACCTGCTGGTCATGGACGGCCGCGTCGAGGAGGGACTCGAGCGCATCGGTCAGGGAAGGGCGGCGCTCCTGGAGCTCGGAAACCGGCTCTTCCACGCCGCCACGGCGATGACCACCGGGGCGGCGCTGCTGCTTGCAGACCGGCCGGAACCAGCGATCGCCGAGATGCGCGCAGCGGTCGATGAGCTGACCGCGATGGGCGAGAAGGGCATGCTGTCGACGCTCGCCGGTCAGCTGGCCCTGGCGCTCGCGCGATCCGGACGTCTGCCTGAGGCGGACGCGCTGGTCGAGACTTCGCGCTCGTCCGCCACGGCCGGCGACATCGCATCCCAGATCGTATGGCGCGAGGCGGAGGCGGTGACTTCCGCCACGCGCGGACGGGGAGCCGAGGCGACGCGCCTGGTGGAGGAGGCGATCGAGTACGCGCTCCGAGGCGACGACCTCGACCAGCAGGCTGATGCGTTCGTGGTGCTCGCTGAAGTGCGCGCCGCCGCCACGGACCCGCAGGGGGCCGCCGAGGCTGGTCGCCGTGCCCTCGAGCTCTACGAGCGCAAGGGCAATCGGACCGCGGCGGCGCGGCTCCGCCGGTCGATGGCTGCCCAGACTGCGAAGCTCGAGCCCGCCTGAGCTCGTCTCAGCGCGGCATCTGCTGCACGTTCGGCTCTGGGCCCTCGTCCAGCGTGTCGTCGTTCGTCTGGCCCTCGTCCTGTGCGTCTCCCGGCCGCGCCAGCGCCTCGTCCTCGCCGGTGATCGGGTTCGGCAGCTTGGCCGCTTCGATCTGCTCGACGCTGTCCGGCTGCCGCCGCTCGGCTCCGGCCACCTGGTCGTCCATCGGTCTGGTCTCCTTGCTGTTAACCGATGTGCGGGCTGATGCAAGTTGGCGGCCGCAGTTCCGGCGGTTTCCCGCGGGCCGGCGTGGATCTGCGGCAAGACTCAGCCCGGCCGCCACTCCGGCGCCGTCGGTTGCCGGTGCAGGTTCGCCGCGGTCACGCCGGCGATGACGCACGCCCCGCCGAGCAGCTGCACCGGCCCCAGGTGCTGGCCGAGCAGCAACCACGCGAGCGCCGAGGCGAAGACCGGCTCCGTCGTCGCGGCAATCGCGGCCAGCGGCGTGGAGATGACCCGGACCGCCGCGACGGCGAGGAGGAAGGGCACCAGCGTGCCCACGATTCCGACCGCGAGGACTCGAAGTCCGATCTCCGGATCGCTCAGACGCGCCCAGGGCCAGTTCCACCAGGGCTGGAGCAGGCCCCAGATCAGGATCGCCACCAGGAACCCGATGAGCAGCGAGCTGGCCGGATGCGCGCCGCGGCGCCCCGCCGCCTCGGCTGAGAGGAGATACCCCGCGAAGGTGAGCGCCGCGGCGAACCCGGCGGCCACACCCACCGGATCGATCCGGGCGAACCCGGCGTAGGCGCCGCTCACCAGGATCGCGCCGACGAGGGTCAGGATCCCGGCCACCCACACCAGCGACGGTGGCGCGCGGCGGCTTGTGAGCGCCGCGAGCGCGAGAACCAGCACCGGGGCGGTGTACTGGAGCGAGATCGCGACGCCGATGTCGAGGCGGTCGATGGCGACGTAATAGGAGAAGTTGACGGCCACCACTGCTGCGCCGAAAACGACGAGGTAGGGCAGCGCGGGACGCGGCGGCCGCAGCAGGTCCCGGCGACGAAGCGCCAACCATGCGACAAGCGGCACGACCGCGACCATCACCCGCGCCTGGGCCATCTGTTCCGGGGAGATGCCTCGCTCGAACGCGCCCTTGGCGAAGATCGCGGAGATTCCCCAGCAGAACGCGGCCGCGACGACGGCGAGGGTGGCCGCCAGCATCTCAGACCGCGCCGATCACGCCCACCGCCGGGGCTCGGCACAGTTGGCCGGCCGAGGAGCGGTCTCGTGGCACCCGGCGATGGTACGGCACCGTCGTCCCACCACGCCGGTGGCCGCCGGGCTTCACGCGGAGCCGGCGAGGATCTCCCCCAGCACCTGAGAGTCGCTCACCAGGCGATGAGCCCGGATGGGATCCATCGGACGGGCCAGCAGGTATCCCTGCCCGTGGGTACAGCCCAGCTCCCGGACCCGCGCCAGCTGGTCGGGTCGCTGACGGCAAGCAGCATGAACCCCGCGACGCTGACCAGCCCTGCCGCCACGAGCAGCGCGTATCGCCGCGCGCCGCTGTCGACGTGCAGCCAGGGTTGCCGATCGGCGCCTGGGAGCAGCCGTGAAGGCGCGGTCATCGCGCGAGCGTACGGGCGGGCGCGGTGCCCGGGACATGGCTCGATAGGACTACGCGCCCGCGATCGGCCCGGGGCGTATTGTGCTGGTGTCGGGCGGCGCCTGAGCGGCCCACTACCACCTGGATCACGCGAGGAGGCCGCGGATGAACCTCAACAGCATCCTCATCGGTTCTGAGGACCCACAGCGCCTGGTCGAGTTCTACACCCGCGTGCTCGGCCAGCCCGGCTTCTCGGAGGGCGGCTTCACCGGTTGGCAGATCGGGACCGGCTTTGTCACCGTCGGCGCGCACTCCGAGGTGCACGGTCAGAACGCCGAGCCGGGCCGGCTCATCTGGAACATCGAGACCCCGGACGTGCAGGGCACCTTCGAGCGCTTCCGAGACGCCGGTGCGACGGTCGTCCGTGAGCCGTACGGATTCGCCGATGTCGGCCCTGAGGCCTCGATCGCCACCTTGAGCGACCCGGATGGGAACTACTTCCAGCTCATGACTCCGATGCCGATGTAGGCAGCTCGGCCCTCAACGCTCGCGGCCCACCCGCGTGGCCAGCCACTCCAGCGCTGCCGGGGCGGAGCGCAGGATCGAGATGTGGCCGTCGTCGGGCTTCAGCCACAGCTCGGCGTCCGGGATGTGGCGAGCCAGCCAGGTCCCGTGCGCACTCGGCACCACGCGGTCGGCGCCGCCGTGCAGCAGCAGCGTCGGCGCCCTGACTTCCGCCGGGTCGAAGCCCCATGGCGCCACATAGGCCAGGTCGTCGTCGATCAGCGGCGCCGGGCCGGCCGCCATCGCTGGCCCCACCACCTTTCCGAACCAGCCCCATTCCGCGGCGAGGGCCTCGTGATCGGCGGTCGCGAAGCCCATGTCGCCGGGCTCGGCGGCAGCCTCGTACCGCTGCTTGGCCTCGCGCCCCGCGGCAGCGGCTCGCAGCGACGCTGTGCCGGAGTCGGCCATGCCGGCGAACCAGTCGAGCCCGTCGGCCCCAAAGGGCGCCAGTCCTGCGCCGCTGACCACGCCGAGCACGCGATCGCCGAGCAGCGCCGCGCACGCCAGTGCATGCGGGCCGCCGCCCGAATGGCCCATCACCGCGAACCGATCGATGCCCAGCGCGTCGGTCACCGCCGCGGTGTAGGCCGCCGCCGACGCGATGTCCCGCCCGGGCCGGGAGCTGCTTCCGCCGTAGCCCGGTCGGTCGTACGAGATCCATCGGATGCCGAGCCGGTCCGAGGTGGGAAAGAGCGGCTCTGGCGGAAGGCCGACGTTCGGCGTGCCGTGGTGCCACGCGACCACCAGCCGCTCGCCGCCGCCATCGCTCACGGTGTCGTACGCGTGGAGCGTCCGCCCATCGGGGAGCGGGACGTCGAATTCTCGCAACTGACCCTACATGGCTGTTGGGCGGGTGTTGGCGGTCCGGAGCCGTATCACGGCTTCTCCCAGACCGATACGTGCTGTTGGCTCTCCGCGGTGAACGGCTCACGCTTCCAGCCGGCCCACCGATGCTGCAGCCGCATGCCGGCGAGCTGGGCCATGAGGTCTAGCTCTGCGGGCCACACGTAACGAAACGGCAGGGCGGATCGCTCCCACCGTCCGTCGACGAGGGTGAAGTGGTGTGAGACGAGCCCCTGGCCGGCGAGCTCGTACTCGTCGAACCCCAGGTGGTCGTCGCTAACGGCAAACGGGCGAACGCGCTCGCCAGGTGGCAGTCGCTGGAGCGCCGGCACCCCCACCTCGATGACGAAGCGTCCGTTCCGCCCCAGATGCGCAGCCGCGTTGCGGAAGCAGGCGACCTGTGCCTCCTGGCTGGTGAGGTTGCCGATGGTGTTGTAGACGAGGTAGACGAGAGAGAACTCGCCGGGAGCTCTCGTCGTCGAGAAGTCGCCGATGGTCAGGCCGATCCCCTCGCTGCCCCTCTTCGCGCGCAACCGGTCGGCCATCGCCATGGAAAGCTCGATCCCGTGGACCGGCACGCCGCGCCGTGCGAGTGGCAGAGCGATGCGACCGGTACCGATCCCGAGTTCGAGCGCCCTACCGCTTCCCGCCAATTCGGCGAGAAGGTCCACCATGGGCCCCACGACCTCGGGGGTGGAAACCTCGGCGGCTGACTCGTCGTAGCCAGCCGCGACGCGCGCGTCGAAGTACCCGTCGTCGTGGCTCACGGCGCCCCGCTCCTGTGGGCCTTCGCGATGTCGCTGATGATCCCCGCCAACTCCTTCGGCTTCGACCACATCGGCCAGTGGCTGGTGGGGAGGTCGATGTTCAGCGCCGTGACGTCGTGACCGTCGGCGCGGAGCGCATCGGCGACCTCATCCCAGGCGCAGGCGCGGAGCCAGAAGCCGGGCACCAGGATGATCGGTGATGACCCCATCTGGGTGAGCCCTCCTCATATTCTCCGGGTCATGGCACGGCCGTCGACGCACTGGCTCCCTCCGCCCAGCGCAGGACGCGGAGGGCCTTGAGGGTGATCCAGCGGCTCGGCTGGTCCTCCGCCTCGCCGATATCGGCCTGGAGCTCGTCATGGAAGGCGTGGTCGAGGAGCCAGCGGCCGTCGCCACGGCGCTTGGACTCCACGATCCCGATCGCCTCGGCCGTCCGCTCGTCCGGCGCGAGGCCCGCGTCCCGCAGGTGGTCGAGCGCTCGCAGCGGGTCGTAGTGCCAGCCGTTCGGGAATGCCAGGTATTGCCAGCGCGGCTGCGCCAGCTCCCCGGTCGACAGGCGGCGGAGGAGCCGCCGCTCGAGCAGGTACTCCTGCCCGCGAATGCGGGCGGCGACGACGTTCGCATCCGCGCCAACCGAGCGCTCGTACTCGAGGAATCCTTCCAGGACGTTGATCGTGGTCTCGAACGACCCGCGCGTGGAGCCGCGCTCCTGCTCGCAGTTCCAGCCGCCGTCCTCCATCTGCTCGGTCAGCAGGCGGTCGACGATTGCGCGCACGTCCTCGCCGAAGTAGGCGCCGATGGCGACGGCCTGGCCGTTGATGCACGGCTCGACCTCCCCACCGAAGTAGGGCAGGTTGTCGTACTCCCAGCGGGCGTTTGCCCGGACCAGCTCGATCGCGCGGCGGACGGCCGGGGTCCGCGGGTCGATGCCGAAAGCTCGCAGGAGCTGAAGCGTGGGCGTCACCGCCGTCCATTCCGGGAAGTACGCGCTCCCGCCCCATACCCCGTCCGGCGGCTGCGCGGCGAGTACCTGGGCGCCCCACCCCTCGGTGGCCACCTTTGCGCGCTCAGCCGCGACTTCGTCCGGCGCAGCATCGGTCAGGTGGCGCATGACCTGCCAGCGGATGGCGGGATCCGAGTCGAGGAGCCAGTCGATGACGTTCATGCATCCATGGTGCACCTGGAAGGTGACCCCGTTCGGCAGGAATCGCTCGTCATCCCTCCAGCACGTCGCGCAGCTTGGCCGCGAAGGCCTCCGGCTCGCCGCCCCAGCCGTACTCGCCACCCAGGAAGCCGCCGTGGTGGCTCGGGAAGGCCACCGCCTCCGTGCCGAGCCGACCGCCCACCGCATGGCCGCCGCGGTTCGCCATCTCGCCCTCGGATTCGGCGCCGGCGCCGATGACGATCCGCGCCATCGCAGCATCCCGGTCGGGGAGCAGGGACGCCAGCGGCGGCTCGTGGGCGACCAGCGTCCGCACCTCCTCGGGATGCTTTGCCACCAGGGCCAGCGCGTTCACCGCGCCTCCGCTGCTGGCGAACAGGTCGACCGGCCCGCCGACCTCCCGGATGATGCGATGCAGGTCGTCGGCGTGCATCTCCGGGTTGGACGGCGCGGTCGGGTCGTCCTTCGTGCTGCGCTCAGCACCGCGCGGGTCGTAGGTGACGATCGTGCGGTCCGGGAAGTGGGTCGCCAGCGTCGCGAAACCGGCCGCGCCCATCGGTGAGCCGATCAGGAGCAGCGGTGGCTCCGTGCTGGATTCGTTGCGCCGAACGTCATACGTGATGACGGCGCCCGGCACCTCCAGGGTGTAGGTCGCCGGCTCGGTCATGGCGTGGTCGCGACCTTCATCGGCCCACAGATGCTCACGCCGAATGGACCGCGTCCTCAGCGAGGATCGCGTCGATCTGGCCGACCGCCTGGGTCAGGCCCTCCTCCATGCCCATCGCGATGTGCTTCTGCACCGCGGCGAAGCTCATGGGGTAGTGGGCCGCGTGCTCGGCGACGCCCTCCTCGGTCAGCAGCGCGCGACGGAGGATATCCCGACGAGTGGCGTTCGCCAGCGCCGCGAGGGCGAGGTCGAAGTGGGCTGCCCGGGTGGGCATCAAGATACAACCATAAGGTGGTATGAAGGGGCAGTCAAGAGGGCGGACGAAGTGAGGTCTCGGGTACGCGGCGAGTGAAGCCTCGGCTAAATCAGCCGGAGTCCCGCTCTGGATCGCGGACGCGGGACGGCGTAGGGCCGCGCAGGCGTTTATGGGCGCTGCCCGGGATGGCTACCATGGCGGGGTGACCGAGCCCGGCGAGCCCTTCGTCCACCTTCACGCCCACTCCGAGTTCAGCCTGCTCGACGGACTTTCCCTCATTCCCGAGATGACGGCCCGCGCCGCCGACCTCGGGATGCCGGCCCTGGCACTCACCGACCACGGGAACATGTACGGAGTCATCCCGTTCTACGCCGCGGCGCGAGAGGCGGGCATCAAGCCGATCATCGGCCTGGAGGCCTACGTCGCTCCGCGCCGGATGTCCGACAAGGAGGGCAAGCGGGACGCCGACTACCACCACCTCATCCTGCTGGCCAAGGACGCGGTCGGCTATCGGAACCTGCTGGCGCTGACCACCGCGGCGCACCTGGACGGCTACTACTACAAGCCGCGCATCGACAAGGACCTGCTGAGCCGGCACAGCGCGGGCCTCATCGGTACCAGTGCCTGCCTGGGTGGTGAGGTGCTCAAGCGGCTGGCCCAGGGGGACGAGCGGGGAGCGGCCGAGGCGGCGGACAGCTATCGGTCCATCCTGGGCGACGGCAACTTCTTCATCGAGGTCCAGGATCACGGCATCGCGGAGCAGCGGCGCCTCCACCCGCAGCTGGTGGAGCTGGCGCGGCGCCAGGGCATCCCGATGCTGGCCACCAACGACACGCACTACACCAGCCCCGACCAGTACGAGGCGCATGACCTGCTGGTCTGCATCCAGACCGCCAGCAACGTGGACACTCCGGGCCGCATGCGCTTCGAGGCGAACGAGTTCTACCTGAAATCCGCCGCGGAGATGCGCCGGCTGTTCAACGGCGAGCTCGCAGAGGCGATGGACAACACGCTTCGCGTCGCCGAGATGTGCGACGTCCGCCTCGACTACTCCGGGCTGCGCCTGCCCCACTTCCCGGTCCCCGACGCCGAGACCGCCGAGAGCTGGCTTCGCAAGGAGTGCGAGCGCGGGGTGCTGGACCGATACGGCGAGCCCCTGACCGATGCGGTCCGCCACCGGCTCGACTACGAGCTGGGAATCATCGGCCGGATGGGGTATGCCGGCTACTTCCTGATCGTGGCGGATTTCATCCGCTTCGCGCGCGAGCGCGGGATCATGACCACCTGTCGGGGATCGGCTCCCGGAAGCATCGTCACCTACAGCCTGGGCATCACGCCGGTTGATCCGCTGGAGTACGGCCTGCCGTTCGAGCGCTTTCTCAACCCGGACCGGGTGACGATGCCGGACATCGACATCGATTTCCAGGACAGCCGGCGGGACGAGGTGATCGAGTACGTCACCCGCAAGTACGGCGCTGACCGCGTGGCGCAGATCATCACCTTCGGCACCCTCGGCGCCAAGGCCGCGATCCGGGACGTGGGGCGGGCCATGGGCCTGACCTACGTGGAGGCGGACCGGGTCGCAAAGGCGGTGCCCAACGAGCTCAACATCAGCCTCCATCGGGCGGTGGAGACCTCGCCGCAGCTGCGCGAGCTGATGGCCGGCGACGAGCGCGTGGAGAAGCTGATCGGCGTCGCGCAGCAGCTGGAGGGCGTTGCGCGCCACGCGTCCACCCACGCCGCGGGGATCGTCATCTCGCGCGAGCCGCTGACGGAGATCATGCCGCTCCAGCGTGCGACCGACGGGCGCACGACCATGACCCAGTTCGAGATGCACGCCTGCGAGGCGCTGGGCCTCCTCAAGTTCGACTTCCTGGGCCTCATCAACCTCACCATCCTCGCCGATGCGGTGGACCTGATCCGCGAGCATCGGTCTGTCGAGATCGAGGTCAATGCACTGCCGCTCGACGACAGGGCGACGTTCGACCTGCTCTCCACCGGCGAGACGACGGGGATCTTCCAGCTCGAGTCGCCGGGGATGCGCCGCTACGTCAAGGAGCTCAAACCGACCGAGGTGCGCGACCTGGCGGCGATGGTTGCGCTCTTCCGGCCCGGCCCCATGGCCAACATCCCGGCCTACATCCGCCGCAAGCACGGCGAGGAGCCCGTCAGCTTCCTGCATGAAAGCCTGGAGCCGGCGCTGCGCGACACGTACGGCATCTTCGTCTACCAGGAAGACATCATGACCGCGGCCATCGCCATGGCCGATTACACCGGCCCCGAGGCAGACAACCTGTGCTACGCCATCCGCAAGAAGAAGGAGAAGGTCCTTCGCGAGCACGAGGCGAAATTCAAGGCCGGCGCCAAGAAGAAGGGGATCCCACCCCAGATCGTCGACCTGGTGTTTGCCGCCTTCGAGCCGTTCGCGCGGTACGGCTTCAACAAGGCGCATGCGACCTGCTACGGCCTCATCGCGTACCAGACCGCCTACCTCAAGGCGAACTACACCGTCGAGTTCATGACGGCGGTGCTGAACGGCTTCCGCGAACGCGCCGACAAGGTTGCGGCGGCGGTCGCCGAGTGTCGGCGGATGGGCATCCAGGTCCGTCCGCCGGATGTCGAGCGCAGCCGGGCGCTGTTCGCCGTCGAGACCGATGCCGATGGGACCCGCGCCATACGGTTCGGACTTGCGGCGATCAAGAACGTAGGCGAGGGGGCGATCGAGGCCGTCGTGGCCGCCCGCGAAGGGCGGCCGCCTGCGACCGAGGCGGGACCGTTCGCCTCGCTCGACGACTTCTGCCGCCGCGTTGACCTCCACTCAGTGAACAAGCGCGTCGTCGAGTCGCTGATCAAGGCCGGCGCGACCGCCTCGCTGGGCCGGCAGGCGGCGCTGCTGGACCGGCTCGATGCCGCACTCGACGCGGGATCTCGCCATCAGCGGGATGTGGCCGCCGGACAGTCGACGCTCTTCGACCTGTTCGCGCCGCCGCCGTCGCCGACCCGGCCCTCCGACGCACAGATTGCGGACGAGGCTGATATCCCACGCAAGGAGCGGCTCCGCTGGGAGAAGGAGCTGCTCGGGCTGTACCTGACCGAGCATCCGCTGGGCGACATCACCGACCGGCTGCCCGAGTTCGTGACCGCGTACTCCGGTGAGCTGGCCGATGAGGCCGACCAGGCGACGGTCACCCTGGGCGGCATCATCGAGGCGACCCGGCGGGTGGTAACCCGGGCAGGCGCGACGATGCTGGTCGCGACGCTCGAGGATCTCCAGGGCAGCGTCGAGGTGGTTGTCTTTCCAAAGGTCTTCGCGGAGACCGCGAACTCCTGGACCGATGACGCTGTCGTGCTGGTCACCGGGCGCGTCGACCGCCGGGATGAGAGCGCGCAGCTGCTGTGTGAGGCCGTCTGGGCCTGGGACGACGCGGTCCGAATGGGTCCGGAAGCGTTCGGCGCCGAGCGCGCTCGGTACGTGCGGAGGCGTCCCGCTCGGAACGGCGGCAGCGCGGAGCGGAACGGCCAACCCATGGGGCGCGGGCAGCTGGCCGCAGTGCCAATGAGCCTCCCGGCCGAGCCCGTGGTCGGCGGTGGCGTGCCTGTCGACGATGCGCAGCCGGACGACCAGGTTGCCGCCGACGAGGCACCTGCGCCCGCCGATGCGGTGCCGCTGCAGTCGGCTCCCGCCGGCTCGGCAGCGACCATCAGCCTTCGATTCGAGGAAGGGCTGGCGGGCGAACGGCTGCTGGCAGGAGTCGACTCCGTGACACAGGCACTCCGGAGCCGCCCCGGCCCGCTCCCGGTGGTGATCGCGCTGCCTGTCGCCGGCGCCACGCGGCAGGTACGCCTTCCTGAGCGGGCTGCCTGGGACGAGCGCCTCGGCGAGTACCTGCGCCGTGCCGCCGGCATCCCGCTCAGCGTTGAGCTCGAGGGTGCCGCTCCCGACGGCTCGGAGGGGGAAGCCACTCGCACCGAGCTGGTGTGGGGTGGACCCGCACGCCTGGATGGCGCTCCCGCGCAGGCTTGACCGCGGCTCCCGGGTACGGCTGCTTGGTATCCTCGCGACATGCCGAATCGACCGATGACCCCGCGCCGACCCGCCGGACGCGACCTGGATGATGCCATCCTGCGCAGCCTGCGACGGTCGCCGGACCGGATCGTGGACCTTCAGCCCCTGGCCCAAGAGCTCGGCATCGAGTCGTTCGCGATGCAGCTGGCCGTGGAACGCCTTCACCGACGCCGGTTGCTGATCGCCCCCTTCATCGAGCCGGGGCGCGCCGGCGGCGCGCAGCTCACTGAGGTTGGCCTCCGGTGGCTGATCGCGCGGGAGGGGGGACGGCCCCGCGATGTCCCCGTGGCGCTCCAGCCGGCGACGGACCACGTGCGGGCGCGGGACGAGGCGGCGCGCCTGCCGCGTGCCCAGGTGTACAGGTCGACGGAGCGCCCGGCAGGCTGAGCGTCACAGACGCCGAGCACGGGCTGGCTGCTAAGCCGGCAGCTCGGCCGCCGATGCGTATCGCGCATCCGACGCGAACAGGAACGGGCGCGGGTCGTCAAAGGTCAGGGTCGGCGGCAGATCTGGATCCAGGCCGCAGATCGGGCAGCAGGCGCGTGCCTCGTCCAGGAGCTCGATGTCGGCCTGGCAGTGGGTGCAGCGTCGCGTGACCATGGATCGGTGTTCCCTTCTCGCTCGGTGGGCTCCGGGAACCTCAAGCACGTCGCATGCCGCCTATCGGTCCTGGGCGCGGCGACGCGGTGATGGCGGGCAACGGACCCGCTCCGTCGCTGCCGTTGTCACTCGACGTTCAGGAAACGTCGGAGGAAGCGGCGCGTTCGTTCGTCCTCCGGCGCGTTCAGCACCTGCTCCGGCGGACCCTCCTCGCAGACGATTCCCTCCTCCATGAAGATCACTCTGTCGGCCGCCTCGCGCGCAAAGTGCATCTCGTGGGTCACCACGATCATCGTTGCCCCTTCGTGAGCGAGCTCTTCCATGACCTGCAGCACCTCGCCGATCAACTCAGGGTCGAGCGCGCTGGTCGGCTCGTCGAAGAGCAGCACACGGGGCTCCATGCACAGCGCCCGCGCGATGGCAACCCGCTGCTTCTGGCCGCCGGAGAGGCGCGAGGGATATTCGTTGCGCTTGTCGGCGAGGCCCACCTTGGCCAGGAACCGGTCGGCCAGCTCCTCGGCGCGTCGGCGGTCCAGTCCGCGCACCCGCATCGGCGCCTCGGTGCAGTTGCCGAGGGCGGTCATGTGGGGGAACAGGTTGAACTCCTGGAAGACCATGCCCGCGTTGAGCCGCAGGCGACGGACGCGCTCCCGGTGGCCGCGATCGCGTGCGCCGAGCGGGTTGGCATCGGCCCGCACGCCGTCGATCTCGACCCACCCGACGGTCGGCTCCTCGAGGAAGTTCAGGCACCGCAGAAACGTCGTCTTGCCACTTCCGGACCGACCGATGATCATCACCGCCTCACGCTGGCGGACGTCGAGGTTGACGCCACGCAGGACGTGGTTGTGTCCGAAGTACTTCTCGATCTCGCGCGCGCGAAGGACCACGTCTCCGACATGCGGTGGCAGGGAGCCGGCTGGCTGCAGGTCGTTGCCGGTCATCGCACGTCCGAGCGGGCGAGGCGCCGCTCCAGCCGCTCCTGGAAGAAGCTGAAGATGATGGTCAGCACCCAATAGAAGAGGGCGGCGATCAGGAAGGCGGGGATCGTCTTGAGGATCGGCCGGCCAGCGGTTCCGGCTCGCCACAGGATCTCCTGCAGGCCGATGATCGATACCAGCGAGCTGTCCTTGATCATGGCGATGAACTCGTTCCCGATCGCCGGGATCACGATTCGGAACGCCTGCGGCAGGATGACCCGGCGGAAGACCAGACGGCTCGGCATGCCCAGGGCCTCGGCCGCCTCCTGCTGTCCCCGAGGAACCGCCTGGATCCCGGCCCGGAAGATCTCGGTCATGTAGGCGCCGTAGTTGAACGAGAGGGCCAGGATGCCGGCGGGCAGCGCGTCGAGGATGATCCCCACCTGCGGCAGGCCGTAGTACACGAAGTAGATCTGGACGAGCAGCGGGGTACCGCGCACCAGGGATACGTAGAACGATGCCAGTCCGTTGATCAGCGGATTCGCCGAGAGCCGGCCGAGTGCCCCCAGCAGGGCGAGCACGACCGCCCCGATGATCGAGCTCACGCACACCAGCAGCGTGAAGCCCACGCCTCCGAGGATGAACGGCGTCCAGGTCTGGACGAACTCGAGATCGACGTTGCCGGTGGCGGCCAGCACCCAGACGATGCCGAGCACCAGGGCGAGCCAGACGAGCGCGAACTCGAGGCGCCACAGGCGTCGCGCCGTCCGCCGAGCGGCGGCGATCCGTTCGACGATCGGGCCGCTGCCCGAAGCGGGGATCTCGGCCGATGTCATGCTCGGGCCCTCCTGGAGCTCGGCGAGAGCAGGGGTATGCCCCGCTCCCGCCGATGCGTTGGCGGAGCGGCTACGACTTGGTCGTCAGATCGGCCCCGTTGAACCACTTCTTGCTGAGCGTGGTGAGCGTCCCATCCGCATGCATCTCCTGGATGATCTTCTTCACCGCCGCCAGCAGCTCGGAGTGCGGCGGCGCGCCCTTGTTGTCGAAGGCCACACCGAGCGGCTCGTAGAAGACCGGCGTGCCGACCTTGACGACCGGGGTGCCGGCCTTGATTGCGTCGTCGACCGTCGACGAGGAGCTGAGCCAACCCTCGAAGTCGCTGCGGCCCGATTTCAGGGACTGCGCGCAGTCCTGGTCGGTCTTCAACGTGGTGACCTTTGCCCCCTGTGGCACCGGCGCCGTGCTGCTGCCGTCGCCCAGCTTGAGCGTGCCCTCCAGCCAAAACTGGTAGGTCGTCTGCTCGCCGACGCAGATCTTCTTCCCGGCGAGCCCGTCGAGCGTCGTGATTCCCGACTTCTTGCTGGCGGACATCTGGGCCGGGGTGAAGTAATAGGGCTCGGTGAAGTCGAGCACCTTCTTCCGCGGCTCGGTGATGGTCATCGAGCCGACGCTCATGTCCCAGCGCGCTGCCCAACCGCCGCTCTGGACTGCGCTGAAGTCCGGCGTGATGAACTTGACGGTCACACCAAGGCGCTTGGCGACCTCGTTCGCGACATCGATGTCGAAGCCCTCGAAGGTCCCGTCCGGCTTCTGGAACGACTGCGGCGCGTAGTTTGGATCGGTCGAGACCCGGATGACGCCAGCCTGCTTGATCTTGGCCAGCAGGTCGTTCGGGTTGCCGGCCGAGCCGGATGCAGCGCCGCTTGTCGCTGAGCCGGTGGTGGCAGTCGGGCTTGCGCTCCCACCACCGCCCTGGCAGGCGGTGAGAAGCAGGATCGCCCCCAACGAGGCGAAGGCAGTACGACGGAACAACGGCGAACCTCCGTATGAGTCTGGGCGGTTCAGGTGGTTGTAGCACTCTCGAGCGGTGCTCGTCCACGATCGTGGTGACCGGTCGTGCCGCCGCACCGCGGAGCGGTCCCCACAAACGGGCCGGCGCCTGTCCCCGGTACACTCCTCGCGTGACCACCACGGACACGCGACAGCGCCACACGTCCGCCACGTCGGACGGGCAGACGGTCGGTACCGCCGAGGGGGATGCGGAAACCAAGCCGCTGGCCCGAGCGTCGACGCTGCCGAGCCGCTTCTATCTTGAGGAGCGCTACCTGGGCCGCGAGAGAGACCGGATCTTTGGGCGGACGTGGCAGCTGGTGGGCCGCGCCGACGAGCTGCAGCGGGTCGGCGACTTCCTGCCGGTCAGCGTGCTCGACGAGCCGATCGTCATCACCCATGGCCTCGACGGGCAGCTGCGCGGCTTCTACAACGTGTGCCGCCACCGCGCCGGTCAGGTGGCGCTGACCCGCGGCAACCGCAAGAGCCTGCAATGCCGCTACCACGGCTGGACGTACGGCCTCGACGGGGCCCTGCGCGCGTGTCCCGAGATGGACGCCACCGAGGACTTCCGAAAGGAGGATTTTGGGCTGGTGCCGGTGCGCGTCGAGCGTTGGGGGCCGTTCGTCTTCGTCAATCTCGACGGCGCGGCGCCGGCGCTCCACGAGGTGATGGGCAGCATTCCCGCCGAGGTGGCGGCCGCCGGCTACGACGTGGATCGGATGCGTCTCGTCGAACGCCGCGAGTACCTGATCGAGTGCAACTGGAAGGTGTACGTCGACAACTACCTGGAGGGATACCACCTGCCGATCGCTCATCCCCAGCTGTTCAGGGAGCTCGACTACGACGCCTACCGGGTCGAGGAGCATCGGTTCTACTCCAAGCAGTACGCGCCGATCCGCGAGCTGAAGCCGGGGGAGGAGCTGGGGCGTGACCGTCGCTACGTGCGGACCCCTGACGGCGAGGGCGATGCCCTCTACTACTGGCTCTTCCCGAACACGATGTTCAACATCTACCAGGACAACATGTCCTCGAACGTGATCCTGCCCCTCGGTCCGGAACGGACGCTCACCATCTTCGAGTGGTTCTTCGCCGAGCCGGGCACCGGGCCGGGATGGGAGAGCATGCAGCAGACGATCGCGTTCTCCGACGAGATCCAGCAGGAGGACATCGTGATCTGCGAGCAGGTCCAGCGCGGCCTGCGCTCGCGGTCCTACGATCGGGGCCGGTTCAGCGCCAAGCGTGAGAACGGCGTGTTCCACTTCCAGAACCTGGTCCGTGAGTTTCTGGGCGAGGCCCAGTGAGCTCGACCGGCCGCTCGGACGGTCGGCTGACGGTCGCGCTCGTGAGCGAGGTGTTCTGGGAGCCCGATGGCCTCGCGCGCCTCGCCGATCGCCTGGCAGAGGCGGTCGACCGCGGCGCCGACCTGGTCCTGCTCCCCGAGCTGCCGCTGAATCCCTGGCGCCCCGCGACCCGCACGGCGGTGGGGTCGGATGCCGAACCGATGGACGGACCCCGAGCCACCGCGCAGGCTCAGGCTGCGCGCGACGCCGGTGTCGGCCTGGTGGGCGGCATCATCCACCGAGATTCGGCCGGGCGCCGGACGAGCCGCTCGCTGGTGATCGACCGCGGTGGCGCGCTGGTGGCGACCTACGAGAAGCTGCATCTTCCCGAGGAGCCCGGCTTCTGGGAGACGAGCCACTACGAGCCGGGCAGCCGTGCCCCGGAGCGAATCGATGAGTTTGGTGTGCCGATCGGTGTACAGGTCTGCAGCGACACGAACCGCCCGGAAGGCTCGCACCTGCTGGCGGCCGAGGGCGCGGAGGCGATCCTCATCCCGCGTGCCACCGAGGAGCGGACCTATCCGCGCTGGAAGCTCGTCTTCCGCGCGAATGCACTGACCTCGACCGCGTACGTGCTCTCCGTGAATCGTCCCGCGCCAGAGGACGGAGTGCTGATCGGCGGTCCGTCGATCGCGGTCGACCCAAACGGAGAGGTCATCGTCGAGACGACCGACCGGCTCGCGCTGGTGACCCTCGATGCGCAGGCGGTCCGCAGGGCGCGAACCGCATACCCCGGGTACCTGCCGGTCCGCGCTCGCCTGTACGCCGATGCCTGGGCCGCGGTGGCCGGCACCGATGGCGAGCCGGCCGCCTAGCCGCTCGCCAGCTTGAAGGTGCCGGTCGCGATCAGGTCCTTGCCACCGGGCGACAGGTAGACCCGCATCCGGTAGGTTCCCGGTCCCCAGGCCTGGATCAGGACGTTGGCCTGGATCGCGTATCCGGCGACCGTCCACATCGGTCGCACGTTGAGGCCATCGGTCGGTGCCTGGACCACCGTCTCGGTGCCGCCGCTGCCCAGCCGCGCGACCCGCTCGTAGATCTGCGTCACGCCGAATGGCTGCTTGACGGTGACCGAGTGGGCAAACGTGCTGCCCGGCGTGAACGTGTCGGTGGGCGTGATCACCTGTCGCGTGGTGCGGTCAAGCCCTGTCCCGAACGCGACGGTGCCCGACAGCGCCGGGGTGGGCTTGGCCGTGGGGGCCGGAGTCGCGGGGAGCGTTGGGGCCGAGCTGGTGCTCGGGCGCGCGACCACGCTGGCGAGCGGCGAGGCCTCGGCGCGCCCGGTCCCGGGGCGCGACGGATTCAGCGCCGAGATCGCGAGGCCCAGCACCACGGCGCCGGCGATGGCGGCGAGCGCGCCACCAATCGAGATCAGAGACGCTCGATCTGTGGGGATTGGACCGGAGCCCGCGGCGACCGGAAGGCTTTGCAGCGGCACGCCGCAGTTGCGGCAGACCTGCGCCCAGCCGGGGTTCGTGCGGCCGCAATTGAAGCACTCGACGGTCTCGGGCGATTCGCCGGTCATGCACGGTCCCTCGGCGTGGGGGTTGGCCGGACGTGGCGGCGGTCAGCCTAGCACGCAAACGGCCGCCGGCGGTGAGAACGCCGACGGCCCATGGCCGTCCGCGCAACCGGTCGGCCGAGCGCGATGCTACACCGACGATCCGCTGATCAGCGAACCATGTCGAGCATCGGCGCCGCGGCCGCGTCGTTGGCGGTGAGCGTCGGCAGCCCGAGGCCCCATTCGATCGTGCGCAGCAGACTGAAGTGCGTGTAGCTTGCGGCACTCACCACGCCCCGCTGGGCGGCGCTGCCGGCAAGGACCGTGAGGACGTGGTTGCTGGGCGTGAAGTCGTCTTCGTCCCAGGTGAGCGCCACCAGGCAGCGCTGCTGCGTGCAGGCCGGCGAGTTCAGGATTGGGGGCAGATTGTTCTGCAGCCACGTGTCGCCGGTGGCCACCGAGCAGTCGTGGGTGTCATTGCACAGGTTCGGGGTGATGAACGAGAAGTTGGGGGTGGTGGCGGCTGAGGCGAGGTCGCCCGCGAGCGCGCTGTAGTCGACGTCGTGAGCGGCGCAGCGGCTGGGGTCGAGCCGCATGCTGTCGAAGTAGATGGCCGGATTGTGCTTGGGCGCGTAGCCGCCGCCGCCGACCAGGTTGCACGGCGTCCCCATCGACTCCTGGTAGAGCTTCCAGCTCTTGCCGGCCGCGTCGAGGTTGTCCCCCAGATGCCGGGCCGAGATCTGGCAGGTGTTCGATGGCGAGCAGTCATTGGTGATCGAGTAGCTGCTTCCCCCGAACAGGTCGAGGTAGTTCGGCAGGCTCGGGTGCGTGATGGCGGTGTAGTTGCTCGCCCGGGCGTAGGTGGTGGCCAGGCTCGTCGTGTACGGCGTCGAGCTGGTGTTCCACACCGAGCTGTAGCCCTTGTTCTCCATCACCACCACGAAGATGTGGTCGATCGGTGCCGCGCTCGGTGGTGGTGGTGGGGGTGCGGCCGTTGGCGCCGGGGTCGGCGGTGGGATCGGCGCCAGCGAGGGGATCGGTGCGAGCGATGGGATCGGGATCGCCGTCGGCAGGGGCGTGCCGACCGCGACCGGCGTCGGCAATGGCGTGTCGGTCGGCGATGCGGAGGCGATCGGTGAGGCGGAGGGCGTTGCTGCCGCTGCGCCGAAGGCGGTCGGCGCCGGAGAGATCCGCGCGTCCGCGGCGGAGATGACCACCGTCAGGGGCAGGCTGGCGGCCTGCGTCGGGGTCACCGCCGAGATGGTGTGCACTCCGGGCTCGGTCCCCGGGGGAAGGACGATCGTCTCCTGGAAGGTGCCGTTGCTCTCGACGTGGTAGCTGGCGAGGCCGATCCTCTGACCGTCCAGCGTCAGGGCAACCGCGTGGGTGTCGTTGAACCCGACGCCGCTGACCGAAAGCAGGGTGCCCGGTTCCGCGAGCCGGGCGCTGACCAAGAGCCGCGGCGTGTCGAGCGTCGGGGTGGCGAAGGGTCCGCGCGCCCGGGTCGGCGCCAGGATCAGGACCAGTCCCACCAGAACGGTTGCGACCAGGCGGGTATTGGTGCCGCTCAGGGGCGCACGCTCCGCTGGGCGCAGGCGCCGCACTGAACCGACGCCGGCCGACCGCATCGGTCCGAGCCGCGCGGCGACATCCCTCGAGCGACGGACCCGCAGCGCTGCGTCTGCGACGAGTGCCGCGAGGATCACGCCGGTTAGCAGGAGTTGGGCACTCAAAATCAGATACCGCTGCTCGGTATGAGGATGGTGGGCAAGGAGACTCTACCACCCCTAACGTCCGCGCTCCGCGCAGCACCGCCAGCAGCATTTCAGATGCCGGTGCGGTGCGGCAACGAAAAGCGGCCGTAGGTACTAGCACTTGAGTACCGGTCTGGGTCCATAATGGCGGCCGCCGGACAACACCCGCTGCGCGAGTGTCCAGGGGGATGGCTAGGTCCAGCGGTGTCGGTCTCCACCTGGGGCCGGCACCCATCGACTCAACCAGGAGATCTTCCGTGCGCGTGCGTCCTCATCTCAGGTTCCTGCCTCTCTTCGTGCTGAGCGCCATGCTGCTCGGCCAGGCACCGATGCCCGTCTCCGCGGCGAGCGGCATCGACCACATCGTCATCTCGCCGCCCAAGATCGCCGACAAGGCGAAACTCACCGTTGGACAGCAGGTCACCATCACCGTTACCGCCTACGCCTCTGCCGGGAGCGGCAGTCCCGTTCCGGACGGTACCGCGATCTGGCTGGCCCTCTACAAGACGACCAGGGGTGGCTCTGCGACCGCCTGCGCGCGCACCCTGACCACGGTCGCCCAGTCCTGCCCGGCCACGGGTGGCACCGGCAGCGTCATCGTCACCTACACCGCAGGACCTGCGGCCAGCGACACCAACCCGATGGGCTCGGACCAGCTCCAGGCCCAGGACCTTCAGACCAGGCCGAGCGTCCAGGCCTCCACGTCCTACTGCTACAACCCGAATAACTTCGTGATCAAGCCCGCCCCCATCGCCCTGAAGGGAACGCTGCTCGCGGGAGCCGCAAAGAGCGGTACCGTCAGCGTCACCAAGCCGAACCCCGACCCCACGAAGCCCCCGATTCCCGTCACCGACGCCAGCGTCTATCTCTCGATCGCGCAGCTCGTGCCGCTCGATGCGAACTTCAACCCGCTCCCCGCGAACGGCGTGGCCTACGCGAGGGGCTACACGGCCGGAGTCCTCGACGCGAGCTTCACGAAGCTGGAGCTCGCGACGTCGACGACGCCGCCCAAGCTCTTCAAGACCGGACCCGCCGCTCAGGGGATCCAGTTCTACTACCGGGCTCCTGTCATCCTGCAGCCGGGCCGCGACGATGCGCTCATCGCCCAGGACCAGCCCAGCAATGCGTGCCAGCAGACGTCCCACTACGCGTTCGGCACCGCGCCCAGCGGAACGCGCGTCGATCGCATCGCCGGACCTGACCGGTACAACACCGGGGCCGCCATCGCCGGCACGTACGCCGCAGCTGGGGCCACGCCGACCGTCTTCATCGCCACCGGCGTCAACTTCCCAGATGCGCTGGCCGGTGCCGCCGCAGCCGGGAAGATCGGCGCGCCGGTGCTCCTCGTGCAGCCGAACGCGATCCCGACCATCGTCAGCAACCAGCTGACCCGCATCAAGCCGAGCAAGATCGTCATCCTCGGATCGACCGGGGCGGTCTCGGCAGGCGTGGAAGCGCAGCTGCACGCCTACGCACCGACGGTTACCCGCCTCGGCGGGGCGGACCGGTACGCGACCGCCAAGCTGGTGGCACAGACCTACTGGCCGTCGGGCTCCGCCAACGTGTTCATCGCCACCGGGCTCGACTTCCCTGACGCCCTCGCCGCCGCGGCGATCGCCGGGAAGCTGGGTGCGCCCATCCTTCTGGCCAACACGAAGCCCACGGTGCCCAATCCGACCCGCGACGCCCTGAACTCCATGGCGCAGGGTCGCCCGAAGGGGATTGCAAACATCTACATCGCCGGCGGCGCCGGCGCCGTCTCCAGCGGCACGCAGAGCCAGCTCAGCTACTGGAGCAACAGCGTGATCCGGTATGGCGGCGTGAACCGCTTCGATACCGCGAAGAGGATCGCGCTCGCCTTCGCGTTCCTCGGCACCCCGATCGTGTTCGTGGCGACTGGGCTGAACTTCCCCGATGCGTTGGCCGGAGCAGCTCCGGCCGGCATGCTCGGGGGCAAGGTCCTGCTTGTCACGCAGACCTCGATCCCGAGCTACACCGCGGACGCCATCAGGTCGCTCAGGCCGGCATCGGATGTCGTCCTGGGCGGGACGGGCGTCATCTCGGACGGGGTGAAGAACGCGCTGACGACCCTGCCCTAGCCCTCGTGAGGGGCGCCGCTGCCGGCGCCCCTCACCGAGCATCAGCCATCGGTAACGCCGAGGCCGAACCCGCTGCGGTCGGTCTCGGGATTGATCAAGGAGCCCGGGGTTGGGAGAGTCGCATCCCCGGGCTTCTTGCCTGCACTAATCGGCAGCGATCGGCCCGGTCGCGATGGCCGCCGATGGCCGCCGATTCACCGCCTGCGACGCCCTGCAGCGGATCGGAGTCGAAGGGATCGCAACGAGGAGGGTGACGACGCCTGGCAGGACGACTTCCAAGCGCAAGGTGGTCACCGCGCGCGCCCCAACCATCGAGCCGGAGCGCAATCGCGAGCTGCTCCAGCTGGCCTACGAGCGTCTCGAGGGACAGACCGGGCCCGCCTACCGAGGGGTGCAGATCAGCACCCTCTTCCCGATGCCCTTCGTCGGCGTGGAGGTCACGCTCGGGGACCAGACGCTGCCCTGCGCGGCCCTGATCGACTCCGGTGCAGACCGCACGCTCGTCCCGTTCGAGGTCGCGGTGGCCTTCGGCATCGACGCAACGTCGCTCCCGGTTGTCTCATATCACGCCGGCGAGATCGGGCTCGCCGAGCAGCGAGTGGCCGCGGGCAGCGTCACGTACCGGGGAGTTGCCGTCTGCCCCGAGCAGGTGCTGATCTCCGCTCAGGGCTCCCTGCCGTTCCCATGGGTGATCCTCGGGCGCGAGGACTTCTTCCGCCTGTTCGCCGTCGCCTTCCGCTGGGATGCCACGCCCCCAGCATTCACCGTCAGGCCGGCGGCTCGAGGCCGGCAACCATCCCGGGCCGGCGCACCGGTTCCGAAAGCGTCCAGGCGGCCCGCAGGGTCCATACGCCCCGCTCGCCCACGCGTTCGGAAGGGCTGACCTTCTCGCGGCCAGCCGGTGCGACCGGGGGAGCGGCGCAGCCCGAGGTCGGGGGGTTTGGGCACGCCCCTTGCGCGGGGGACGGGGGAGGTAGGAGCCTGCGCATTGAACGGCCCAGAACGAGCACGGCTGCAGATCGGCATCGTCGTCGCGGTGTACCGTGCGGAAACTCGTCGCCTGCACGCCATGCGGCTCGGCGCTGCGGAGCGCGATCGACGACTGACCGAGCTCCGGGTCGCCTCGATGACGATCCTCGACAACGCGCGCGCTGTGCTCGACGGTCAGGCGGCCTGGCACCGCGACATCCTCGTCGAGCTCGATGCCGCGCGCGCCGAGGTTTCTGGCTCGTCCGAGGGCGGTTGACAGCGACATCGGGCTCGGGTGTTGACAACACGCACCGATTTATCCACACTGCATCCAAGGCCGAGCTGCGATATACCCCCAAGTCGCGGCTCGGCTTCGTCGTGGACGGACGTTTTGCCGAGATGGCTCGTCGCGATTGCGACCGACCCCGGTCAGCGGGCTCCGGGCCTGCGGGGCGCGACGAGCAGGAAGAGCCCGGCGGCCACCAGCGCGACCACCAGCAGGCCCAGCGTCTGGTACATGCGTTGCGCGACGAGCCACGCCCCGATGGCGATGACCACCCCGGCCGCGACGATGATCCAGAGGCGCATCGCCCGCAGTCTACGGGGTCGGCTGCCGCGCGAAGGCCCCGATCGGTCGGCCGATGAGCCGGTCATCCGCGATGGCCGAAAAGTGCCGGTCCCAACCCGATGGCGCGGAGTAGGCTGGACCGATGGAGGCAGCGGTGGTTTCGGTCCTGAGCTGGATCACGGTTCTCGCCCTGGCCGGCACCGTCGCCGCGGGCGCGGTGGCGGCGGTGCTGCTGGTGAGAGAGTCCAGGAGCAGGCGTCGGTAGCACGCTGGAGCAGAGCGGCCGGTCCGGTATCCGTTGACAGGACTCCGGTGGTGCAGCCTAGTGCTGCCCGAGAATGGTCAGGCCGATGAGCACCACGGCCGCCGCGGACATGATCCCCGCAGCTGACCAGGTCAAGACCATGCTGATTGGTCCGCTCGTCCTGCTCTTCATCACGGTCCGGTCCGAGCCGGCCGGGGAGTCGGCTTCATCGGTCACCGCTGCCAGGATCGGATCGGCCGATCGGCCCTTACCAGCCAATTGCTCTCCTCGTGGTGGCGGGTCTGTTCCTGGTCGCGGTGCCGGACCGGTGGGAGCTCCGGCGCCGGCCGCAATGCACGATCCGCACCCGGCCGCTCGGTGGGCGTTGAGGCTGCGTCGCACGGAGATTGAGGATTCTTTGCGACGGCCCGGGCTCGCTCCGGGCTCCGCGCGGGCTTCGCCCCGGCACCCGCCTGGCGAGAGCTACCGCGCTGCCACCCCGCCCTGCTCCGATGGGTCGGTGTCGCTGAGGACGAACTGGTGCAGAATGGATCGCTCAGCTGCCCCGAAGGGCGGGCAGCAGCCGCCTCGCCCCAGGAGGTCCGCCGTGCCGCCGATCCTGATCCTCGTGGTGGTCATCGTGGTCGTCGGAGCCATCTGGCTGGTCCTCGGCATGCTGCGCTATCGCCGGGTGATGCGCGGGGAGAAGCGGAAGAAGTAGGGTCGCGCGCCCGAGGCATCGGGACAACCGGCCGCGTAGAAGCCGACACGCCGAGGGGCCGCGCCCGGCCAGCGCGCGCGTAGAACATGGACGTAACATGGACGCACGGAGGCCCCGACGGCGAACCGTTGGGGCCTCGACTATGGCCGGGGAGTGCCGATTTCGTGCTCAGAATGTGTGGTGCCGGAGGTGAGACTTGAACTCACACGGGCTTGCACCCATCGGTGTTTGAGACCGACGCGTCTGCCGATTCCGCCACTCCGGCGCGTGCGTGCAGCGGCAATGCAGGCCACCACGCCGACGCGGTCGTCATTATAGGGAGCCGATGCCCGGGCTCGACCGACCGGCTCCTGCGCGGACCGCGCCGCTCCCTGACGAGCAGGCCCTCGTCAGCCGCGCGGCAGCCGGGGATCGGGTCGCCTTCGGGCAGCTCGTCGAGCACTACCAGAGCGCCTGCTACGGACTCGCATGGCGCCTCCTCGGAAACGCGGACCAGGCGGCGGATGCCACCCAGGACGCGTTTGTCCACGCGTACGACGCGATGCGAGGCTACCGGGGCGGTGTCTTTCGCTCCTGGCTGCTGCGGATCACGGCCAACGCCAGCTACGACATCCTGCGCAGGGCCCAGCGGCGACCGGTCGCCAGCCTCCCCGATCCGGAGCTGGGGGAGCGGGACCTGCCCGATCCAGCCGCCCCGAACCCGCTCGCCGAGGCGAGCCGCGGTGAGCTGCACCGGCACCTCGATGCGGCGCTGCGCAGCCTGCCGCACGACCAGCGCACGGCCGTGGTGCTCTCGGACGTGTACGGGATGGACTACGGGGAGGTTGCGCGCATCACCAAGGTGCCGGTCGGCACGATCAAGTCCCGTATTCACCGCGGACGGCTCCGGCTGCGCGAGCTGCTCGAGCCCCACCGGGAACTGTTCGGAGGCTGAGGGCGTCTGACCGATGACCATGCCCCCACCGCACCCAGACGACGAGCTGCTGGCCAGCTTCCAGGACGGGGACCTGGCCGGCGCGGCGGCGGGCGGCGTGCGGGACCATCTCTCGGCCTGTCAGCGATGCACCGCCGTGATCGAAGAGCTCGGCACGCTCCGGATCGCCCTGGCAGAGCTGCCGGACATAGCACCGCCCCGCCCCCTGCGGCTCATTCCCCCTGTTGGCGAGGCGCATGCGCGGCAGCCGATGGGGCTGGTCGTGCGCCGGCTGTTTGCCCCGCTGATGGCGGTCGGCATCCTGCTCGCTGTCGTGGGCGGGGTTGGCGTCGCGGGCGGCCTGGCTGTCGGCTCCCTCGAGTCCGCTGCGCCCGCCCGTGATACCGCAGCGGATGCTTTCCAGACGCTGGGCGGGGAGCCGGGAGGGCCGGCAGGCCCGACGGTGGGAGCGGCGGTTCCCTCGAGCGCCGGCGGTGCGACCCGGGAGAGCCGGCCAGCATCGCCCGGCGCCGATGCCCTTGGAGCGGGGGGCCGGGCGACGGGCGCGGGCGCCGGCGCGGGCGCGCCGCGCGCGGAACGCGTCGGCGCGTGGCCGATCCTGATCGTGCTGGGCGTTGCCCTGTTGATCGGCGCCGCGGGCTTGCGGGCCACGCTGGGAAGGCGCCGCCCCTCTTCGTCCCGGCCGGACGGCTAACCGAGCTTCGCGATCGCGATCGCGGCCAGGAGGAGGATGAGGATCAGGCCGGCGACGATCACCGCCGCCCAGCCGCTGTCGCGAAAGCGGCGCTCCTCGGGTCCCATCGGCTGCGGCCGGCGAGTCGGGGGGAGTTGGACCTCGCCGGGCTGGCGCATGGTGCGGGGTGCGGCGCGAGTCTCATCTGCCGTCGCCCGCCATTCGGCCCAGATGCGCGTCGTGGTCGGCGCGGCCGGTCGGATCGTGCGCCGCGTCGGTGCCCAGTGGTTGGCCGCCGGGCCTGTCGTGGGATGAGCGACATCGTAGGCGGCACGTCGCACCGGGGACGATAGGAGCCGCCACGCCTCGTTGATGCGCCGCATTCGGCCGGCCGCGTCCTCGCCGGGATGCAGGTCCGGGTGGAACTGCTTTGCGAGGCGCCGATGCGCGCGCGCCACCTGGAGCGGGGTGGCGTCCCGGGCAACGCCCAGGACCGTGTACGGATCGCCCGCCCGCTGCTCGACCATCGGAGCGATTCTAGCGCCGGCATCGGTCTAGACTGGCCGCGTCCATGGCCGAGCGCCGCCCGATTCTGATGCTCATCGACGGCCCCAGCCTCGTGTACCGGGGCTACTTTGCCCTGCCGCCGCTGACAACGTCGGACGGGACCCTGGTCAACGCGGCGTTCGGCTTCCTGCAGATCGTGCTGCGCGGGATGCAGGACCTGCGGCCGGACCACGCCATCGTCACCTTCGACCTTGGCAGGCCGCAGTTCCGCTTCGACGCGTATCCGGAGTACAAGGCGGGGCGTCCATCGATGCCCGACGACCTTCGCGCGCAGTTTCCGATCGTGCGCGAGCTGGTGGCGATGATGGGCATGCCGGTCGCGGAGCTGGAGGGCTACGAGGCCGACGACGTCATCGGTTCACTGGTGCCACAGGCCACCGCGGCCGAGGTCGACACCTACATCGTCTCGGGTGACCTCGACGGGCTCCAGCTGGTCGATGACCACGTCCGTCTGCTCACCACGCGGATGGGGGTCGCCGCCACCGTCATCTACGACGAGGCTCGCGTGTTCGAGCGCTACGGCCTGCGCCCCGACCAGATGCTCGACTACAAGGCGCTGAAGGGCGACACGTCCGACAACATTCCCGGCGTCCCCGGGGTCGGGGAGAAGACGGCGATCCAGCTGCTGCAGCAGTTCGGATCCCTCGACGAGCTGTACCGGCGCCTCGCCGAGGTGAAGGGCAAGCTGCGCGAGCGGCTCGAGGCACACCGGGAGTCGGCCTTCATGAGCCGCGAGATCGGGCGAATCGTCCGCGACCTGCCCGTCAGGCTCGATTTGGAGGGTGCCCGCACGGGGCGCTACGACCGGCGCGCGGTCGCGCAGCGCTTTCGCGAGCTCGAGTTCCGGTCACTCATCGACCGACTCCCGCCGTCCACCATCGCTCCGACCGGCGCCGAACCGTCGGAGCTCGAGACGAAGGGCGGGCTTCAGCTGTCTCTCGACCTCATGGGCGGGCCGGCGTCTGCAGAGCGCTCGGAAGCAGGTGGCGGGACGCCGCCTCCGGACCCACTCTCGGACCCCCGTGGAGCGATCGAGCAGGTCGAGCCGCGGAGGGTGCGTGACGAGGCGGACCGGCGCGCGCTGGCGGCGTGGCTCGCCGAGCACGGCGAGGCGGTCGGGCTGGGCTGGGCTGCGGCCGCGGGGCGGCCACTCGTGCGAGCGCCGCTCGGAATCGCGCTGGCGGCGCCTGACGGAACTGCTTGGTTCCTGCCGTGGACAGGGCGCCGAGACGCCGACCGCGGGGCTGCGGAGCTTCCCGACTGGTTTCTGCGGGCCGACCGGCCGCTGATCGGCCATGACCTGAAGCAGCTGATGGTGATGCTCGCCGCCGCGCGCGTGGAGCTGGACGGGCCTCTGTTCGACACCCTGGTCGCCTCGTACATGCTCAACCCCGCGCTGCGCGCGCAGACAATCGACGACCTGGCGGCGAACCACTTTGGCGCGGAACTGCCGCCGCGACCAGCGGCGGCGGACGCGGAAGCTGAGGCACCGAGCGCAGCGCGTCGGGCGGCCGCGGAGGCTCTCACCGCACTGCTCGCCCGACCGCGGCTCCAGGAGGAGCTTGCGGAGTCGGGGCTTGCCCGTCTCTTCCACGAGGTGGAGATGCCGCTGGTGCCGGTGCTGGTCGGCATGGAGCTCGCCGGCGTGGCGATCGACCTCGAGGCGCTGGCCGGGATGGCCTCCCAGTTCGGGGCGCAGCTCGCGGAGTTGGAGTCCCGGATCTACGCCGCGGTTGGGCACGAATTCAACATCGGGTCGCCGCGTCAGCTCGAGCAGGTGCTCTTCCACGAGCTTGCGCTGCCGGCCACCAAGCGGACCCGAACCGGATACTCGACCGACGCCTCGGTGCTGGAGGAGCTGCGGGCACAGCACGCGGCCGTCGGCCTGATCCTGGAGCACCGCCAGATCGCAAAGCTCAAGTCGACGTATGTCGATGCCCTGCCCCAGCTGGTGGATGCGAACGGTCGGTTGCACACCACCTATCAACAGGCGGTTGCCGCCACCGGCCGCCTGTCGAGCATCGACCCCAACCTGCAGAACATCCCGATCCGGACCGCCCTCGGGCGGCGCATCCGTCGCGCGTTCGTGGCGCCGTCCGGGCGGCTGCTGCTCGCCGCGGACTACTCCCAGGTTGAGCTGCGGATCCTCGCCCACGTCTCGGGCGACGCGGGACTCAAGGCGGCGTTCGAGGCACACGAGGACATCCATCGCGCCACCGCGGCGCGTGTGCTCGGCATCGCCCCCGAGGAGGTCACCGCGGAGCAGCGCAGCATGGCCAAGATGGTCAATTTCGGAGTCGCGTACGGCATGAGCGACTTCGGCCTGAGCGAGCGAACGCACATCAGCCGTGACGAGGCGCAGCGCTTCATCGCCGAGTACTTCCGTGCGTACGAGGGGATCCGGCGCTACACCGTGGAGATCAAGATCCTGGCCCGCGACCAGGGATTCGTGAGCACCCTCCTCGGCCGGCGCCGGTACATCCCCGAGCTGACGGCACGCAACAGCGCGCTCCGATCGGCGGGGGAGCGGATGGCCATCAACATGCCGATCCAGGGGACCGCCGCCGACGCGATCAAGATCGCCATGGTCCAGCTGGGCGCCACCGTGCGGGAACGGGGGCTGCGATCCCGAATGCTCCTCCAGGTCCACGACGAGCTCGTGTTCGAGACCGATGCCGCCGAGCTGCCAATCCTGGCGTCAGTGGTCCGCGACACGATGGAGGGCGCGCTGCCGCTCGACGTGCCGCTCACAGTGGACCTCAAGGTGGGATCCGACTGGGAGCGCATGGACCGGCTCGAGCAGACCGATGCCGGCGCGTGGCGGCGCGCCGGAGCCGCGCCCGAGCCGGAGATCGACGAGCCGGCGCTGGCGGACGTCGGCGCCTGACCGATGCCGGAGCTGCCGGAGGTCGAGACGGTTGCCCGCGACCTGCAGCGCCGGGTGACCGGCGCCACCATCGCCGATGTCGAGGTCCGCTGGGAACGCACGGTCCGCCATCCGCAGCCGCCGGAGCGGTTCGTGGCCGAGCTCGGTGGCGCGACGATTCGGCGGGTCGACCGCCGCGCGAAGTCAGTTCTCATCCATCTGGCCGACGGCCGGGTGATGACGGTCGCGCTGCGAATGACCGGCGCGCTGATCGTGGCCGACGCGGGCGACCCCGATGATCGCTATGCGCGGGTCGTCTTCCATCTGACCGATGGTCGCCAGCTGCGCTACCGGGACGTGCGCAAGTTCGGCCGCATCGGGCTGTACGAGGGTGGCGGCCTGCGGATGTCCGCTCGCCGACGACCGGCCAGGCGCGTCGCGGAGACGAGGGAGGTGTACCGGGTCGGCGACGTCTTCGCCCGCCACGGCCCCGAGCCGCTGGCGTCGAGCTTCAGCGCGGCGCGCTTCGCCGCCCGGCTGGAACGACGTTCGGCGCGACTGAAAAGCCTGCTCCTCGACCAGTCGTTCATCGTCGGCGTGGGCAATATCTACGCCGACGAGGCGCTCTGGCGGTCGCGGCTCCACCCGCTCCGGGCGGCGAGCTCGCTGACGCCGGCGGAGGTGCTGCGTCTGCATCGGGCGGTTCGCGCCGTGCTGCGGCAGGGCGTGGCGAATCGGGGTGCATCGTTCAGCGACTTCGTGGGGGCCGATGGTGGCCCCGGCGCCAACCAGGAGCGGCTCCAGGTCTATCGGCGCACCGGCGAGCCCTGTCTCCGCTGCGGCACCGCCGTCACGCGCATCGTGGTGGGGCAGCGGAGCACGCACTTCTGTCCCCGCTGCCAGCCGCTCGGAGCGTCGGAGCGGTGAAGGTCATCGGCCTGACCGGAAACATGGGCTGCGGGAAGAGCACGGTCGCGGCGATGCTGCGCAGGCGTGGGGTGGCGACCATCGATCTCGACCGCATCGCGCGCCAGATCCGCCAGAACGACGGCGAGGCACGCGGCGAGATCCAGGCGCGGTTCGGCACGATCGATGCCCGGCAACTGGCGAGCATCGTGTTTGCCGATGCGGCTGCGCTGCGAGACCTGGAGGCCATCCTCCACCCGCGGGTCCGGGACGCCGCGCGCGCCCGTCTCGCCGAGCTGGCAGAGCACGGCGTCAGCGTGGCTGCGGTCGAGGCGATCAAGCTCCTCGAATCGCCGCTCCACGATGCCTGCGACCAGGTCTGGGTGGTGCGCTGCGACGAGGCCGACGCGGTGCGGCGCACCATCTCCTCGCGGAACATGACCGAGGATGAGGCACGGGCGCGACTGGCAAGCCAGTCACCGCAGGACGAGAAGGCGCGCGCCGCCGACGTTGTCATCGACGGCTCGGCCCGGATCGAGCAGACCCGCGGACAGGTCGAGGCTGCCCTCGACGCCCTGCTCGCGGCACACTCCTGATCGCGGCGGACAACCCACGGCCATCGGCGTCGCCAGCCGCTAGAATCGATCGTCCCCCGAGCCGCCACAGGACGTGCCGACCATGCCCGAGCTGAAGGTTCACGCGCCGTACCAGCCCACCGGTGACCAGCCGCAGGCGATCGCCGAGCTTGTCTCCGGCGTCGCCGAGGGGCTGCGGGACCAGGTGCTGCTGGGCGCCACCGGCACGGGGAAGACGTACACGGCGGCCAAGGTCATCGAGGCCGTGCAGAAGCCGACCCTGGTGATGGCGCACAACAAGACGCTGGCCGCTCAGCTCTACCAGGAGTTCCGCGAGTTCTTCCCCGACAACGCGGTGGAGTACTTCGTCAGCTACTACGACTACTTCCAGCCCGAGGCCTACCTGCCCCGCAGCGACACCTACATCGAGAAGGATTCCTCGCGGAACGACGAGATCGACAGGCTGCGCCACAACGCGACCCGGGCGCTCTTCGAGCGCCGCGACGTCGTGATCGTGGCCAGCGTGTCCTGCATCTATGGGCTGGGTGCGCCCGTCGACTACGGCGCGACGATGATCAGCCTCAAAGTCGGCGGTCGCTACCGCAGGGACGGCATCCTGCGTCACCTGGTCGACCTCCAGTACCAGCGCAACGACCAGGCGATGGCCCGCTCGCGGTTTCGGGTCCGCGGGGACGTGCTGGAGGTCCAGCCGCCGCATGGCGAGTATCTCGTCCGGGTCGACTTCTTTGGTGACGAGGTCGAGCGGATCGTGGAGATCGACGCCCTGACCGGGGAGGTGCAGGCCGAGCGCCGGGACGTGAACTTCTACCCAGCGACGCACTACGTGACGCCGCGCGACAAGCTCCTCGCGGCCGCCGCCGACATCGAGGCCGAAATGGAGGAGCGGACGCGGCAACTGTCCGGAGAGGGTCGCGAGCTCGAGGGGGCGCGCCTGCGACAGCGGACCGCCTTCGACCTGGAGATGATGCGTGAGGTCGGCTACTGCTCCGGGATCGAGAACTACTCGCGGCACCTGGCCCGACGGGAGGCCGGCTCGCGACCGTGGACCCTGATCGACTACTTCCCGACCGATTTCCTGCTGGTGGTCGACGAGAGCCACATCACCATCCCGCAGGCGCACGGCATGTACAAGAACGACCGCACCCGCAAGGAGATCCTGGTCGACTTCGGCTTCAGGCTCCCCTCGGCGCTCGACAACAGGCCGCTCACCTTCGAGGAGTTCGAAGATCACCTCAACCAGGTGATCTACATGAGCGCGACGCCGGGCCCGTACGAGACCCAGCGCGCGGAGCGGGTGGCGGAGCAGCTGATCCGGCCCACCGGGGTCGTGGATCCGATGATCACCGTCCGACCGACCGCCGGACAGGTCGACGACCTGCTGAACGAGATCCAGGCCACTGTGGAGCGCGGCGAGCGTGTGCTGGTCACGACCCTGACCAAGAAGATGGCGGAGGACCTGGCCGACTACCTCGGCGAGCTGGGCATCAAGGTCCAGTGGCTCCACTCCGAGGTCGACACCCTGGAGCGGATCGAGATCCTGCGCGATCTCCGGCTGGGCGTGTACGACGTGCTGGTCGGCATCAACCTGCTGCGCGAGGGCCTCGATCTGCCAGAGGTGACGCTGGTCACGATCCTGGACGCGGACAAGGAGGGCTTCCTCCGCAGCGGGGGGTCGCTGATCCAGGTCATCGGCCGCGCGGCGCGCAACATCGGCGGCCGGGTGATCATGTACGCCGACCGGGTGACCGATTCGATGCGGGCCGCCATCGAGGAGACCGATCGGCGCCGGGCGAAGCAGCTCGCCTACAACCGCGCGCATGGAATCGTCCCGGAGACGATCACCAAGGCGATCCGCGACATCCACGAAGGCCTCCGCCGGGTGGCCGAGGAGCGGGCCGAGCTCCAGATCGCGGGCAAGGAGCCTGAGGAGCTTGCGCAGATGATGGGTCGCCTTGAGGCCCAGATGAAGGAGGCTGCGCGCAACCTGGAGTTCGAGCGAGCGGCTGCGCTGCGTGACGAGATCCTTCAGCTCCGTCGCCTGCGCGACGAGCTTGCTGCGGCACCCGGCAGCATCCCGGCAGACGTGTATGCCGCCGCCGCGGTCGGAGACCGCAACGAGCGCGACGGCGATAACGGCCGTGGCGGGCGATCGGGACCCCGTCGGGACGTGTTCAGCATTTCGACGCGACCGAACGTGGTGGCGGCGGGCGCGCGTCGGCGTCCGCCGCGCCGGCGCCGCGGCTAGGCGATGGCCGGCACCATGCCGCATGCCGTGTTCGTGGAGACCGGCATCGACCAGTCCGGCATGGTGGCGGCGTACGCCGCCGAGCTGCCCGGTTGTGCGACGTTCGCCTCGACCGATGCCGAGGCAGTGGCCGAGATACCGCTCCGCGTCGCGCGCTTCACCGCTTGGCTCCGGGAGCACGGCGAGCAGGCGCCCGAGTTCATCGGGGACAACTGGTACGAGGTCGAGCGGTCCGCCGCTGTCGACGCGGAGGGTGTGCGGCGCCGAGCCGCTTTCTCACTCGACGAGCTGCCACCTTCTGAGCAGGACTTTCGCCGCTACGCGAGATGGCTCGAGCTGGCCCGCGAGGAGCTCGCCGACGCGATCGATGGGCTTGACGAGGAGCGCTCCGGCCCGGCGTCGGCGGTACTCGACGGCGTCGTCCAGCAGGACCTACAGATCATCGGGGAGCTCGGTGGCTCCGCTCCGAACCTCCCGCGCGACCCCATCGACCGGCTGTACGCGACCCGCGACGCGCTCACCGAGACCCTCGAGCGCGGAGGGCCGGCGGGGGAGGGCGTCCGACGCGCCATCCGACTCGCGATCGCGGACGACCTGCGAGCCGCGGAGCTCCTGCGCGAAGGCATGAAGGCCGCCGGGACGAGCGGGCTATGACGATCGACCTCGAGGCGGCCAGTCCGGCGCGCGTCCGATTCACCGGTGAGTGGCCGCTCCCCACGCCACGCCGCGCACCTCCCGGCAGTGAGCTGCGCGGGCTGCAGGACCTGATGCCGGCCTGTGACGGCGGGGCGCGACCGGTGCTCTCCGGGGACGGATCCGAGCCGGCGATGCTCATCGGGCAGGCACCAGGCCGGCGCGAGATCGAGCTCGGGCTGCCGTTTGCAGGCGATGCCGGCAAGCGGCTCGTCGGGTGGCTGGGCCTTGCGGGGGTCACCCAGTCCGACTTCCGGTCGCGGTGGTACGTGACCAGCGTCGGCAAGTGCTATCCGGGGCGCGGTCCGGGCACATCGGTCGACCGACCGCCATCGCGAACCGAGATCGACCGATGGACCCCATACCTGCTCGAGGAGGTTCGGCTGGTGGGGCCTCGCCTGGTGGTCCTCGTCGGTGGGCTGGCCCATCGCGTGGCGTTCGGCCCCGACCTCCGCCTGGATGCGCTGGTTGGCACCGAACGCTGCTGGCGCGGAGCGGCGGCCGTCTGCCTGCCGCACCCGTCCGGCGCCTCCACGTGGCTCCATGCGCCCCTTCACCAGGCGCTGTGGCGCACGGCAGTCCGGCAGATCGCCTCGCAGTGGGCGAGCCTTCGGTGAGCAGCCAGGCAACCCCGCCGGTCTCCCCGGCGAATGCGGTAGACGACCTGGCGGCCAACCCGCGGACGCGCGCGGGCCGTGAGCGGCTGGCTTGGACTGCCGCGGTGGCGGGAGTGGGACTGCTCATCTTCCTGATGATGGCGGTCGGTGCACTGGGTGGTCTGCGTCCGGAGCTCCGACCGCTCAACGTCTCCCAGGTCGCCTCCGGAAACATCGGCCCCGCAGACCGATACGGCGCGCGGGAGCTGCGGGTCCTCGGGTGGTATGCAGAGCTCAAGGGTGGCTGTGTCGGCGATTCCGGCGGCAGTGATCCGACCGTCGCCTGGCTTCAGCGGCAATGTCCGCTCCGCGTCCTGCTGGCACAATCGCCGCGGACCACGGCCCCGCAGCGGGAGCTGGAGCTGACCGGGCTGCGTCTCGCGGCGCCAAACGGAAAGCCGTTCCCGCCCCGATCTGAGCCGACCGGCCTGAACCTTCAGCTCCAACAGCTCGTGTTCGTCGGACACTTCGACGATGCGGCGGCCAGTCGCTGCGTTCCGGAGCGCGTCACGCAGTGCCGAAACACGTTCGTGGTGACGACCTACACCGGCCTCGTCAGGTGAGCGATCGTTCGGCGCAGGACGAGGCGGTCGACACGGGGTCGAGCGCCAGCGACATGCCTCCGCGTGCGGAGCGGCGCCCCGTCACCCGCATCCTGCACGGCGATGTATTTGTCGACGACTATGCGTGGCTGCGCGATCGGGAGGACCCATCGGTGCCTGCCTACCTCGAGGCCGAGAACCGGCATGCTGCCGCCCAGCTCGCGCCGCTCGAGCCCCTGAAGGCCAGGCTCTACGAGGAGATCCGCGCGCGCGTCCAGGAGACCGACCTCACGCCGCCCGCGCCTTGGGGCGAATGGTGGTACGCGACCCGAACCATGGAGGGAGCCGCATACCCGGCTCATGTCCGTCGCGCCGGTGGCCCGGACGGCGCGGAGCAGCTGCTGCTCGACGAGAACGCGGTTGCCGCCGGCAAGGAGTATTGCCGTGTCGCGAACGTCCTGATCGCGCCGAAGCAGCAGCTGCTCGCGTACTCGACCGATGAGAGTGGCGCCGAGCGCTTCCAGACCCGGTTCCGAGACCTGCGCAGCGATCGCGACCTCGACGACGTGGTCCCGCTCGCGCACTACGGGGGCGCGTGGTCGGCCGATTCGGGCACGTACTTCTACACCGTGCCCAACGCCGCGGAGCGGCCATGGCAAGTCTGGCGACACGCCCTGGGTGCGCCGGCGAGCACCGATCGGCTCGTCCATCAGGAGGACGACGAGCGGTTCTACCTCGACCTCGGCCTGACGCGGAGCGGCGAATTCGTGCTGATCACCGCCGAGTCGCAGACCACCACGGAGATCCTCGCCATTCCGGCAGCCCAGCCAGATGCAGAGCCGTATGCCGTGCTGCCGCGGCGAGATGAGGTGCTCTACCACCTCGACCACGCGGGCGACGCGTTCTTCGTGGTCACCACCGACGGCGCGGCCGAGGGACGGCTGCTGCGCGTCTCCCTGGACGGGACGACCGCCACCGAGCTGATCCCCGAACGACCCGGCATCCGGCTTCGCTCGGTTGATGGCTTCGCCGGCCATGTGGTGGTCTGGGGCCGGCAGGGCGGCCTGACGAGCGCCACCGTGTTGTGGCTCGCGGACGCCACCACGACCGAGCTGGTCTTCGACGAGCCGGTGTATTGGATTCGGCCCGAGCGCAACCTGGAGTTCGCGACCCGCGTGCTCCGCTTCCGCTTCGAGTCGCCGATCACGCCGGCGATCGTCTTCGAGCAGGATCTCGATTCGGGGAGCCGGCGAGCGCTCTGGCAGACGCCGGTTCGAGGCGGCTACGACCGATCGCGCTATCGGACCGCGCGCGAATGGGCGGCCGCGCGGGACGGGACCCGGATCCCTGTCTCGGTCGTCTGGTCGAGCGAGACGCCGGTCGACGGGACCGCGCCGCTGCTCCTGTATGCCTACGGCGCATACGAGGTCCCGATCGAGCCCGACTTCTCCATTCCCCGGCTGTCGCTGCTTGATCGGGGCGTGGTCTACGCGATTGCGCATGTCCGCGGCGGGGGTGAGATGGGTCGCGGGTGGTATCGCGCCGGCAAGCTGGCCGCGAAGATGAACAGCTTCACCGATGTGATCGACAGCGCCGAGCACCTGGTCGCGCGTGGCTACGCGCACCTCGAGCGGCTTGCGGGACACGGGGTCTCCGCCGGCGGGCTGACGATGGGTGCAACGCTGACCCAGCGACCGGATCTCTTCCGAGCGGTCGCGCTCGGTGTCCCGTTCGTCGACGTCATCAACACCATGATCGATCCGGCGCTGCCGCTGACCGTGGTCGAGTGGGAGGAGTGGGGCGACCCGCGCCGGCCCGATCAGTACCGATGGATGCGCGCCTACTCGCCGTATGAGAATGCCACCCGCGCCGCCTACCCCGCGCTGTACGTCACGGCCGGACTCCACGATCCGCGGGTCGGCTTCTGGGAGCCGGCGAAATGGGTCGCCCGGCTACGGTCGATGGGAACTGGCGACCGACGCATCCTGCTCAAGACGCGGCTCGCCGCGGGTCACTTCGGGCCGAGCGGCCGCTACGGGCAGTGGGCCGAGGCCGCCGAGCTGATGGCCTTCCTGCTCCGCGAGCTCGGGCTCGCCACCGGCGCGGCCGAGAGCGGCTGATATCGAACAGGCGTTCGCATCGGTCTGGTAGACTCTGGGCCGATGCCCTCTGACCGTATCGTCGTGCGCGGCGCGCGCGAGCACAACCTCAAGAACCTTGACGTCGCGATGCCGCGCGACCGGCTGATCGTGATCACCGGCCTGTCGGGGAGCGGCAAGTCGAGCCTCGCCTTCGACACGATCTACGCCGAGGGACAGCGCCGCTACGTGGAGTCCCTGTCCGCGTACGCCCGGCAGTTCCTTGGACAGATGGAGAAGCCGGACGTCGACCAGATCGACGGCCTCTCTCCGGCGATCAGCATCGACCAGAAGGGCGCGTCCCGGAACCCTCGCTCGACCGTCGGCACCGTGACCGAGATTTACGACTACCTCCGCCTCCTCTTCGCGCGCATCGGGCGGATGCACTGTCCGGTCTGCGGCCGGGAGATCGCACGCCAGACGGTCGAGCAGATCGTCGACCAGCTGTACGCACTGCCGGATGGGACGCGGCTGATGATCATGGCCCCGCTGATCCGCGATCGGAAGGGCGAGCACGAGAAGGTGCTCGCCGGAGCGAAGCAGGCCGGCTTCGTGCGTGTTCGGGTCGACGGCGAGATCCGCGATCTCGACGAGGAGATCGCGCTCGACAAGAAGTACCGCCACAGCATCGAGGTCGTGGTCGATCGTCTCGTGGTGCGCCACGCAGCGACCGACGAGGCGGAGGGCGAGCGGCCGGACGCCACCCGGATGGCCGACTCGATCGAGACAGCGCTACGTCTCGCGGATGGAAACGTGATGGTTCATCTGCCCGACGAGCGGGCGAGCGGCACCGATCGGATGTTCAGCGAGCGGTACGCGTGCCCGGAGCATGGGGGATCGTTCGAGGAGCCGGCGCCGCGCAACTTCAGCTTCAACTCGCCGTTCGGCGCCTGCCCCAGCTGCACCGGGCTCGGCAGTCGCCTCGAGATCGACCCGCAGCTCGTGCTGCCGAACCAGAACCTGTCCCTCGACGAGGGGGCGATCGTGCCGTGGCGGCGGATGGTGGCCACCGAGTCGTGGTTCTCCAAGATTCTCGATGCCGTGGCCGAGCACTACGGCTTCCCCACGGACGTCCCGGTGCGAGAGCTTCCGGAGCGCGCACGGCAGATCCTGCTGCACGGAAACGGCGGCGAGCGCGTCAGCGTGCGGTATCGGTCGCGCCAGGGAAACACGCATACGTTCATGACCACGTTCGAGGGGATCATTCCGAACCTGGAGCGGCGCTATCGCGAAACGAGCTCGGAGATGATCAAGTCCGAGATCGAGCGCTACATGACGACCAGTCCGTGCCCAACCTGCCACGGTCTTCGTCTCAAGCCGGAGTCGGTGGCGGTGACTGTCGGCGAGCGGAACATCATCGAGACCACCAGGCTGTCGGTGACCGATGCGCTGGCGTGGTACGCGGGGGTCCACGAGCGTCTCACCGAGCGCGAAAACCAGATCGCGCGCCAGGTGCTCAAGGAGATCCGCGGCCGGCTGGGATTCCTGGTCGATGTGGGGCTCGACTACCTGACCCTCGACCGGGCGTCGGGGACCCTCTCTGGCGGCGAGGCGCAGCGGATTCGCCTGGCGACGCAGATCGGGTCGAGCCTGATGGGCGTCCTGTACATCCTCGACGAGCCGTCGATCGGGCTGCATCAGCGTGACAACGATCGGCTGATCGCCACCCTGCGGCGGCTCCGCGACCTCGGCAACACGCTCCTGGTCGTCGAGCATGACGAGGAGACGATCCGTGCCGCCGACTGGGTGATCGACATCGGTCCCGGGGCTGGCGAGCACGGAGGCGAGCTGATTCATTCAGGCCCGCTCGATGAGCTGCTTCGCAGCGAGCGCTCCGTCACCGCAGGCTACCTGCGGGGGGATCGGTCCGTTCCGGTCCCCGGCCAACGCCGAACTGGCGCCGGCGACTGGCTCACGATTCGCGGCGCACGGGAGAACAACCTGTGCGATGTCGACGTCGCCATTCCGCTTGGCCGCTTCGTGGCGGTCACCGGGGTCAGCGGCTCCGGGAAGTCGAGTCTCGTCACCCAGATCCTGTACCCCGCGCTGGCGGCCCAGATCTGGGGCGCGCGGGACCGGCCCGGGGCGCACGACGCGATCGAAGGCCTGGACCAGGTCGACAAGGTGATCCAGATCGATCAGTCACCCATCGGTCGTACCCCGCGCTCCAATCCGGCGACCTACACTGGTCTGTGGGCTCCGCTCCGCGAGATGCTCGCCGCGGTGCCCGATGCGCGTCTGCGGGGCTACAAGCCCGGACGCTTCAGCTTCAACGTCAAGGGTGGCCGCTGCGAGGCGTGCGAGGGAGCAGGCATCGTCCAGATCGAGATGCACTTCCTGCCGGACGTTTACGTCGCGTGCGAGGTCTGCAAGGGCAAGCGCTACAACCGGGAGACCCTCGAGATCCACTACAAGGGCCGCAACGTCGCGGAGATCTTGGAGATGACCGTCGACGAAGCGCTCGGCTTCTTCGCCGCGGTGCCCTCGATCCGTGGCAAGCTCCAGACCCTCCACGACGTCGGGATGGGGTACATCCACCTCGGCCAACCGGCGACGACGCTCTCCGGCGGCGAGGCGCAGCGGGTCAAGCTCGCCACCGAGCTGAGCAAGCGGGCCACCGGCAAGACCCTGTACATCCTCGACGAGCCGACCACAGGTCTGCACTTCGACGACGTGGCGCGCCTGCTGAGTGTGCTCAGCCGCCTGGTCGATGCGGGCAACACGGTCGTGGTCATCGAGCACAACCTGGACGTCATCAAGTCGGCCGACTGGGTGGTCGACCTCGGCCCGGAGGGGGGCAACGCCGGCGGCCGGATCGTGGCCGAGGGGACTCCGGAGCAGGTGGCACTCACCGCCGCATCGCACACCGGACGGTACCTGCGATCCGTGCTGCGCACGCAGTCGGGGAGGACGGCACCCGCGCATCGGCCCGACCGTCTGCCCGCGGCCGCCGGCGTCCGCTGATGGCGCGCGAGCCGATGCCGTCCCGCGATGAGGCGCTCGCCCTGCTGCACGAGTGGAACGAGAGCCGCTCGCTGAGGAACCACGGCCTCCTCGTCGAAGCCGGCGTGCGCGGTTACGCCGCAGAGGACGGGAACGATGCGCAGACCGTCGAGCGCTGGGGGATCGCGGGCCTGCTGCATGACCTCGACTACGAGCGGCACCCGGATCCTGCCACGCACGGCGCGATCGGCGCCGACGAGCTCGCGCGGCGCGGGTATCCCGACGAGGTGGTGCACGCGGTGCGTGCCCATAACGATGTGCTCGGTGTCCCGCGCAGCGGTAGGCTCGACCACCTGGTCTACGCGTGCGACGAGATGGCCGGATTCCTGGTGGCGGTGGCCCTGATGCGACCGTCCCGGAAGCTTGCCGATGTCGAGCCGGCCAACGTCCGGAAGCGGATGACGGACAAGGCCTTCGCCCGCGCCGTGCCGCGCGAGATGCTGGTCGCCGGCGCCGCCGAGATCGGCATCGAGTTCGACGTGCACGTGGCGAACATGGTCCGCCACCTCAACGCTGTCGCGCCGACGGTCGGATTGTGAGTTGCATCTCGGCCAGGAAACGCGACGGCCGCGCTGGGTCGAAGGCGAGGATCAGCCGGCGCGTGGCTCGGGTCACCGCCACGTAGGCGAGCCGGCGCTCTTCCTCCAGGGCTCGTTCGGGCGCCGCCGACTCGACGAGGGCGCGCCGATTCGGAAAGCGCTCCTCCTCGAATCCGATGACCACCACCGTTTCCCATTCGCGCCCCTTGGCGCCGTGCACCGTGACGAGCTCGATCGGTGCTTCGGGATCTCGAAGCGCCAGGAGCCGCCGCCGAGCCTCCTCGAACCCGGAGACGAAGTCGCCGATGCTGGCCACTCCGGCCGCCCAGCTCTGCATTGCGTCTAACGCGGCGTGATCCTCATCGCTGAGCGCATCGTCCATCGCCGCCCGATTCCAGCCGTTGGCGCGTCGCAGAGCCCGAAGCGTCTCGAATGGCACCGCGTCGGCTGGTCCGCGCTGCAGGGCCGCGACGAGCGCGACGACCGGCATCGCATCCAGCGGCGACGGCAGGCTCGAGGCGTGCGGCACGCCGGCGTGGAGCAGTGCGAGGCCGATCGGACCGAGCTCCGCACGCGTGCGGGCAAGGAAGCACAGCCGCTCCTCCGGGCCGGACAAGGCAGTGGCCATCGCGACCAGCTGCGACGGCGCTGCGGCGCCCGAGGTGTCGACGGCGGCCACTGCGTCGGCCGCCTCGTCCGGCCGACCGGCGGCAATCGGCTTGGAAATGCGCTCCCGGTTGACCTCGATCAGCTGCCGGGCATGGCGCACGACGGCTGGAGGGCATCGGTAGTTCGCGCCCAGGACCACGCGCCGAGCGTCCGGATAATGGTCGGTGAAGCGGAGCATGCGGCGCACGTCGGCAAGGCGCCAGGCGTAGATCGTCTGGTCATCGTCGCCCACCGCGAACAGGCTTCTGCCGGGCTGCGCGAGGATCGCGATCAGGCGAACCTGCGCCGCGTCCACGTCCTGGAACTCGTCGACCAGCAGATGGTCGTACCGAGCCTGCCAGCGCCGTCGCAGTGTGGCGGAGCCCTCCAACAGGCGGACCGCCCCGACCACGAGGTCGTCGAAGTCAATCTGACCGCGGCCAGACAGCAGCCGCTGATACACCTCGGCAATCTTCGCCACGTCGGGAGGCAGCGACCTGTCCTCGATCTTCGCTGCGGCGATCAGGGAATCGAGCTCACCGACCTCGGGGAGCGGTGGCGCCTCCGGCGCACGGCGCCCTGCGCACTCGCGCCGGGCGGCGCGCAGTAACGGCAGTCGGTCGGGGATCGGCGTCGCGGGGCGGCCGCCGTCGAGCAGGATCTGTCGCGCGAGGGCGTGCAGCGTCCGGACCTCGATCGCGCGGGCGTCCGAGACGATCGGCACCAACTGGGACTGGATGCGGCGGCCCAGCTCCGAGGCCGCGTCACGGTTGAAGCTGAGCACCAGGATCTTCGCCGGCTCCGCGCCGCGCGAGAGGAGCGCTCCCAGCCGGGCCACGAGCGTCGTGGTCTTACCACTGCCCGCCGGAGCGATGATCTGCGCCGGCCCGTCGGGGAGCAGCGCCGCAGCGCGCTGCTCGGCATCGAGGCCCTCGCACACGGCGTCGAGCCAACGCGGGACCTTCGTCGAGGCGGGAGCGCGCGATGAACCAACGGCCATCAGACCGCGGAGGATGAGGCGACCCGCTTATCGCCGGATCATCACGCAGGCAGCCAAGCGTCTATCCTGTCGCGGCGCATGACCGACCGCGAAACCTTCCGCTCGCAGGCGAAACCCAGCGAACGAACCCGACGCCTGCGGCAGGCGGCCCTCCGTGAGCAGCAGTTGCGGAGCCGTGGCGTCGACCCTTGGGCGGGCCAACGGTCGGCCGCTCAGCCGGGGGCAACCCACGGCCGACGCCCCCTCCCGCTCAAGCGCATCGTGCTGGTTGTGCTCCTGCTGGCCGTGGTGCTCGTCGCGGGCGGCGCCCTGTTCGCGTGGCAGCGCGTGGCAGCCTTCAACGCAGCGGTCTCGAGCGCGCCCTCGACGTCCTCGTCGCTGTGGGGTCCGCTCGGCGGCAGCGACCGGATCAACGTCGCGATGTTCGGGTACGGCGGCGATCCAAAGCACGGTGGCCAGTACCTGTCGGACTCGATCCAGATCATCTCCATCGACCCGGCCAGCAACACGACCACCCTGATTCCGATCCCGCGCGACCTGTGGGTCGAGGGCGACCCGCTGATGCCCGACAACGGCAAGATCAACGAGGCATTCGCCCTCGGATTCGCCAAGGGAGGCGTCGCCGAGGCGGGGCGCGCCGGTGTGGCGGTGCTTCAGCGGGTCACCGGGCTCACGATCCACCACTGGATGGCGATCGACTTCGCTGGCTTCCGCGAGATGGTGAACGCGGTCGGGGGAGTGACGATCACCAACCCGCGGGCGTTCAAGTTCACCTGGGACGAGGCGCGCTTCCGGGCGGGCACATGGGACGGCGGCAGCTATCCGGCCGGGACGATCCACCTCAACGGCGACCAGGCGCTCAACTACGCGCGGGCGCGTTACACGAGCGTTCCGGCCGAATCGAGCGACTTCGCTCGCTCCGTTCGCCAGCAGCGCATCTTCAGCGCACTGCGCGCGACGGTCGGCAAGGGCGGAATCGGTGCTATCGGACCGGGACTGGCGATGATGGACGCGCTGCAGGGGCGGCTGAAGACCGATCTGTCGGCGATCGACCTCTTCCTCCTGTCGGGCCGCATGAACGCCGACCGGCGCATCGAGCTCAAGGAGGGGGTCATCCTGGAGGCGACGACCAACAGCATCGGCCAATACGTGCTGGTGGTCATCGGTCGAGCCGGCCCGACCGACTACCGCCCGCTGAAGCGCTTCCTCGCCACGGAGCTGGCAAGACCGATTCCGTCGTCGTCGCCGACATCGTCTGCGGTGCGGTGATCGGGCGGCGCCTCACCCTGCGGGACGTGCCGGGCGTGTCGGTCAGCATCCTGCGCCACGCCGCGGCGCTGCTCACTCGCTCCTACCAGCGCACCGTCGGGGCGTTGGCGGTGATCCGCGACGACGATGGGCGAGTGCTCTTGGTCCGCACTGCGTATCCGCCGCGCCTCTGGAACCTGCCGGGCGGGCGCCTCGAGCGCGGTGAGACCCCGGGCGGCGGCCTGCGCCGCGAGGTTCGCGAGGAGACGGGCCTGGATGTGGCGGTGGGCGATCTTCTGCTGGTCCACGTCCGGGCGGCGGCGGTCTCGTTCGTGTTCGACTGCCGCATCATCGGTGGACGTCCGGAGCCTGGAGCCGGGGAGATCCGTGCCCTCCGCTGGGTGAGCCCGGACCAGATCGAACAGCTGTCCGCGCCGGTGCGGCTCACCCTGCGAGCTGCGCTCGGTGCGATCGGTGATCGCCCGCGCCACCTGTTCTGAGCACGCCTAGAATCCGTCACGTGCCAGCTTCCGCCAACCGCGAGGCGCAGCTTCGCGCCATCCTGCACCAGCTCCCCGCCAGCCCGGGCGTGTACCTCATGAAGGAGGCCGGCGGCCGAGTCCTGTACGTCGGCAAGGCGGACCTCCTCCGCAATCGCGTTCGGAGCTACTTCGGCACTGCCCGGCCAGTCGACGTGCGCATCCGGCGCATGATCGATGAGGTCGCCGACATCGACTACATCGTCACCGACACGATCAGCGAGGCCTTCCTGCTGGAGGGCAACCTGATCAAGGAGCACCGCCCGCGGTTCAACATCCGGCTGCGCGACGACAAGTCGTATCCGTTCGTCAAGATCACGCTCGGCGAGGACTTTCCGCGCATCGTCCGGACGCGGAAGCTGATGCGCGACGGGAGCCGCTACTTCGGTCCATATGCCTCGGCGTCGAGTGTCGACGAGACGCTGAAGCTGCTGCGCAAGATCTTCCCGTTCCGCACCTGCAACCTGGAGATCCCCGAGGGCAGGCGCGTGCTGGAGCGCCCCTGCCTGCTCTACTACATCCATCGCTGCCAGGCTCCATGCATCCAGGCGATCGGGAAGGTCGACTACCGGGCGGCGATCGACCGGGTCGTCGACTTTCTCGACGGCAAGCAGGAGGGGATCGCCGCCGAGCTGCGAACCGAGATGCTGGCCAGCTCCGACTCCCTGCACTTCGAAGCCGCGGCGCTGGCTCGCGACAAGCTGCGCGCCGTGGAACGCACCATCGAACAGCAGAAGGTTGCCGCCTACAGCCGCGCCGAGCACGACGTGATCGGCATGGCACGATCCGAGAACGAGGCCTGTCTGCAGGTGCTCGTCATCCGCAACGGCAAGATGATCGGCCGCGAGCACTTCATGGTCGAAGGCGCCCGGGACGCGGACGACGCCGAAGTGCTCGGCTCGTTCCTGCAGCAGTACTACGCGGCGACCCAGACGCTTCCGCGGGCCGTCCTGGTACCCATAGCGCCGGCCGAGAGTACGGCGCTCGCGCGCTTCCTCGGCGAGCGGCGCGGCGGCCCGGTCACGATCTCCGTCCCGCAGCGGGGCGAAAAGCGGCGGCTGGTGGCGCTCGCCGCCCAGAACGCGGTCGAGGCGCTCGCCAAGGAGCGCGCAGAGTGGATGGCCGACGCTGGAAAGCGGGACGATGCGCTCGAAGAGCTCGCCCGGGCGCTGGGGCTGCCGCGTCCACCGGAGCGGATCGAGTGCTACGACATGAGCAACATCCAGGGCACCAGTGCGGTCGGCAGCATGGTCGTGTTCATCAACGGTCGGCCGGAGCCGCGCGAGTACCGTCGATTCAGGATCCGCTCCGGCGAGACGCCGGACGACTTCCGAATGATGGCCGAGGTGCTGCGCAGGAGGTTCGCGCGCGCCGCGCGCCTCCGGTCCGAGACAGGAGCGTTGTCGCTTGCCGAAGTCGGCGCGGACGAAGTCCAGGAGGATGAGCGGCGGCCCGATGACCGCGGACCCGACGATCGTGAGCCGGAGGACCCCATGTCGGTCGGAGCGGGAGAGGGGGCGCCAGATGCCACCCTCCAGTCCGACGGGATGCGGGAGACCGGCTGGGCGCTGCCGGACCTGGTGATCGTCGATGGCGGCAAGGGGCAGCTCTCGGCCGCCATGGGCGTGATGCGTGAGCTCGATCTGCGCGATGTGCCGCTCGCCGGGCTCGCGAAGCGGTTCGAGGAGCTTCACCTGCCGGGTCGCGCTGCTCCAGTCGTGCTGCCGCGCACCTCGCAGGGCCTGTACCTCGTTCAGCGCATTCGTGACGAGGCACATCGGTTCGCGATCACATATCACCGCACCGTCCGCGGCCGCCGCGCCCTGCATAGCGTCTTCGACGAGGTGCCGGGTATCGGGCCGGCACGCAAGCGCGCCCTGCTGAAGCGGTTCGGCAGCGTGCGCCGCCTGCGAGAGGCATCGGTCGAGGAGGTGGCCGAGACGCCGGGCGTCAACCGCGACCTCGCCGAGCGGCTGAAGAGCCACCTGGCGCGCGAGGGGATGCTCGCTTAGCGCGCCGCCGTGTGGGTCGCTGGCCCGGCGGCGGTCGTACGCCGCGGCCACCGCCGAGGTTCCCCCGCCTTGCGACCGCCGGGTGGCGTACCTATACTGGCGCCGCCCGCCGCTGAGGAGCGGCGGCTTTGGTGTCCGCCGCCTGCAAGCACTCGAGATCCGGACACCCGTTCGCCGACGAAAGGATCTTCTCGCCGAACCATGACCTGGCGCCGCATGGCTCCCTGGGTGATCCTCGTGATCATCGTGGTCGCCGCCTTCATCGACATACCGCGCAAGACGCTCGGCGTGACCTGGCTGCCGAACAAGGTCGGCGGCATCGGATTCCGGACCGTCCTCGGTCTCGACCTGCAGGGCGGGATCCGCGTCACGCTGCAGGCACAGCCGCAGCCGGGCGCGACGGTGACCAGCGAGGACATGGACATCGCTCGCAACATCATCGAGCAGCGAGTCGGCGGGATAGGGGTCTCGGAGCCGCAGGTGCACACCGAGACGAGCAACACCGGGCAGCGGCGGATCGTGGTCGAGGTTCCCGGGGTCAGCAATGAGAGCCAGGTCCGCCAGCTCGTCGGCTCCACCGGGCAGCTCCAATTCATCGATCCAAAGGGTCAGCAGCTCGCCGACGGACAGGACGTCCGGCCACTGGTCCAGAAGGGCACGGTCGGCGTCCTGTTCGATGGTGGCGAGATCCAGCCGGGGAGCGTGGCGCCCGAGACCGACCAGGGCGGCCAGCTCGGCGTCAGCTTCACCCTGAAGGACCGAGGCAAAGCGACCTGGTGCGCCTTCACGACGGCAAACGTCCAGAAGCCGGGCCCGATCGCCCTCGACGGCAAGATCATCACCACGCCCACCATCCAGAGCGCGATCTGCGGCGGGCAGACGATCATCACCGTCGGGTCCGGCAGCACGACCGCCGAGGCGCAGCGGACGAGCCTGTACAACACGCTCCGTTACGGAGCGCTGCCGGTCTCCCTCTCCGAGGTGGGAGTCGACAGCGTGGCGCCGACGCTCGGAGCGCACTTCCTGACCCAGGCGCTGGTGGCCGGCGGCATCGGTCTCATCCTGGTCCTGCTGTTCATGATCGGGAACTATCGGCTGCCCGGGGTCCTCGCCGCGCTGGCGCTGGTCTTCTACACGCTGGTCAACTACGCCATCTTCCGGCTCATTCCGGTGACCCTGACGCTCGCCGGCGTGGCGGCATTCATCCTGTCCATCGGTATGGCGGTCGACGCCAACATCCTCATCTTCGAGCGGATGAAGGAGGAGATCCGGGCTGGGAAGACGCTCGGGCCGGCCATCGAGGCGGGGTTCAACCGGGCCTGGTCGAGCATCCTCGACTCCAACGTCAGCTCGATTCTCGTCGCGTCCTGGCTGTACTGGCAGGGCACGACCGTCGTCCGTGGCTTCGCCCTGGTGCTGATCATCGGCGTGCTGGTCTCGATGTTCAGCGCGGTGACGGTGACGCGCACCATGCTTCGCTACGTGGTGCGCACCGAGTGGGGACGGCGGCTGGCCCTCTACCACGTGGAGCGCTGACCGATGTACGACATCGTCGGCAAGAAACGCTGGTACTTCCTGTTCAGCGCCATCCTGACCGTGCCCGGCCTGGTCTTCATCCTGCTCGGCGGCCTGAAGCCCTCCGTCGATTTTACCGGCGGCACCGTGTGGCAGGTGCGCTACGCGAGCAACCCGAGCCCGGCCGCCGTGCGCGCCACGCTTGTCAGCCTCGGGCACCCCGAGGCGACGGTGCGGTCGCTCCCAGACAGCTACCTGGAGATTCGCACCGCGCCCGTCGATCTCCTTCCGTCCCGGGTGCCCTCCCCGCTGCCCTCGGCGGGCGCCGTGGCACCCGCGGCATCATCGAGCGCGAAGCCGACGGCCACGCCCCGTCCGACTCCCGCGCCCCGTCAGAGCCCGATCGGCAGCCCGGCGGCGAGTCCTGTGCCGGGTGCGGTCAGCCAGGGCACTCCGTTCGCGGAGCTGGAGAAGGCGCTGGAGAACCGATACGGGGCGGCGACCGGCGGGAAGCCGAGGAGCGTCACCACCGTCGGCCCGATCATCGGCACCGAGCTCGTGCGCAGTTCGGCGATCCTGATCATCATCGGCGAGCTCTTCATTCTCGCCTACCTGTGGATCCGCTTCGGCTTCCGCTACGGAACGGCGGCGATCGTCGCCCTGCTGCATGACGTAGTGGTGGTGGTCGGCATCTTTGCCATTCTCGGCTTCTTCTTCGGTGTCGAGTTCGACGCGCTGTTCGTGACCGCGCTGCTGACGGTCATCGGTTTCAGCGTCCACGACACGATCGTCGTCTTCGATCGGATCCGAGAGAACCGGGTGCGGCACGCGGGAGAGCCGTTCGGCGCGATCGTCAACCATTCGATCCTGCAGACCCTCGGGCGGTCGATCGGGACGTCGCTGACCGTCATCGTGACGCTCACCGCGCTTTTGCTCCTGGGCCCGGCGTCGATCAAGACCTTCACCCTGGCGCTGCTGATCGGCGTGGTGAGCGGGACGTACTCCTCGATCTTCAACGCCAGCCAGATCCTGGTGGCCTGGTACGAATGGGAGGCGCGCCGGCGGAGCGGCAGGGCGTCCGGCACACGCGCCGTTCGCCCTCTGCCCCGATAACGGATCGGTAAGCCGGCGATCTTTCTGCCCGGCTAGGATGGCCGGGATGATCGAACCCCGCCTCGAGTGGCTCCTCCCCGAGCCGTTGGCCGATCCGCCGCGCCTGGCTGGCTTCGATCGTCCGGTCGCCACCCTGCTGGCGCGCCGCGGCTTCACCGGCCAGGCCCAGCTCGACGCCTTCCTGGGTGCCGGGCGTGCCGCTCTTCACGACGTTTCGCTGATGACCGATGCCGACCGGGCGCTCGACCGGATCGACACTGCGGTCCGGGCGGGCGAGCGGATCGCCATCTGGGGCGACTACGATGCTGACGGCATGACGGCCGTCGTGGTCTGGGTGCTCGCCCTGCGGGCGCTGGGCGTGGAGGCGCTGCGCTACGTGCCGTCCCGCCTGAGCGAGGGCTACGGCCTGTCGGTGGCAGGGCTCCAGCATCTCAGCGAGCTGGGTGCCACGCTGGTGATCACCTGTGACTGCGGTGTGGTCAACGTCGCAGAGGTGGCGGCCGCTCGCCGAATGGGCCTCGACGTGGTCGTCACCGACCATCACCTTCCCGGGCCGGTGCTGCCCGATGCCGCCGCGGTGGTCGATCCCCACCGGGCCGACTGCGCGTATCCGGACGCGGATCTGACGGGGGCGGGAATCGCCTACAAGCTCGCCTCCGCGCTGCTCGCCCGTCACCGCCGAGAGGCTCCCGATCTCGCCGGCCTGGCAGCCATCGGAACCGTGGCCGACATGGCGCCGATGACCGGCGAGAGTCGGGCGATCGTCAGGCTCGGGCTCGCCGAGCTGGGGTCCACGCGCCGCGGTGGGCTACGCGCCCTCCTCTCGCGCGCGCTTGAGCATCCCGAGGCACCCACCGCCCGGGATCTCGGCTTCTCAATCGCCCCCCGGATCAACGCCGCCGGTCGGATCGCCGAGGCGGAACTGGCCATCTCGCTCCTCCTCGAGCCGGACCGTGCGGTGGGGGAGCGCATCGCCGACGAGCTCGAAGCGGTACACCTGCGCCGGCGCGAGCTGACCGGCGTCGCGGTCGAGGCTGCGCGGATCCTGGTCGAGGGACGTTCCGGGGTGGGACCGATCCTGGTACGCGACGACGAGTGGCCGGCAGGCATCATCGGCCTTGTCGCAGGCCGCCTCGCCGACAGCCTGGCGCGGCCGGTCGGGGCGGTGACGCAGGTCGGCGACGAGCTGCGCGGATCGATCCGCTCACCGGCGGACTTCCACGTCGCCGTGGCGCTGGAGGCCTGCGCGTCCCATCTTGCCAAGCGCGGCGGGCACGCGGCGGCCGGAGGCTTCAGCGTCGAGCCAGGGCGTTGGGAGGCCTTCAGGGCCGCGTTCGAGGCGCTGACTCGACCGCTCGGTGCCGCCGATCAAGAGCTGGCGCTCCCCGGGCGGATCGCGGTTGACCTCGTCCTTCCTGCCGTCTACCTCGGCTGGGAGCTCTCCGATCAGCTCGAGCGCCTCGCGCCCTACGGACCCGGTCACCTCGAGCCGATCCTGGCCGTGACCGGGCTGCGGGTCGGCGACGCGCGACGTGTGGGCGTGGACGGCGGCCACGTTGCCTTCCGGCTGCGACGCTCGCTCGAGACCTTCGACGCGGTGGCGTTCGGCACTCCTCCGGATCGACCGCTGCCCGAGGAAGGCGCCGCCCTCGACCTGATCGGCACCCTGGAGCGTGACTCGTTCCAGGGCGTGCCGCGCCTTCGGCTGCGCGTCGTCGACTACGCGGACGCTGGGGCGAGCCCGCTCGTCGGCCGACGTCGCTCAGCCTCGTACCTGGCGCCGCTCGCGGTTGCCGGATGAACCTGCCGCCCATCGAGCGCCTCCGCGCCCGCATCGCGCTGGTCGGTGCGCCGCTCTGCCTGGGGATCGACCCCGACCCGTCGCAACTTCCCGGAGAGCTGCCGCGCAACCTCGAGGGCGTGGAGATTTTTGCGCGAGGCATCATCCAGGCGGCGGGACCGGAAGCGGCCGCGATCAAGATCAACCCGGCCTTCTTCGAGGCCTACGGCTCCGCTGGATGGGCGGCCCTCGAGCGGGTGCGGGCGGCGATCCCTGACGACCAGGTGCTCATCCTCGACGCGAAGCGCGGTGACATCGCGACGACCGCCGAGCGGTACGCGACCGGCATCTTCGACCATCTCGGCGCGGACGGCGTCACGCTCTCGCCGTACCTCGGAGAGGACGGCATCGCGCCCTTCCACGCCCGACCGGAGCGCCTCCTGTACGTGCTCGCCCGGACCAGCAACCCCAGTGCAGAGACGCTCCAGGGCCTGGCGGCCGGCGGCCGGCCCCTGTACCTGCACGTCGCCGAGTGGGTCGCGGAACGCTGGCCGGAGCCGAGAGTCGGCCTCGTGGTCGGCGCCACCGCTCCGCGGGACCTGGAGCGAGTTCGGGCCGCCTGTCCGGGGCCGGCGTTCCTGGTGCCCGGCGTGGGCGCGCAGGGAGGCGACCTGGATGCCGCCGTGCGCCTCTGCCACGGGGAGCTGGCGCCCGGCCTGGTGGCCGTCTCGCGCGCCATCGCCGCCGCCTCATCCGGCACCGACTGGCAAGAGGCGGCGAGGGCCGCGGCCAGAGCGCTGTCAGCCCGGATGCAGGTCGCCGGTGCTACACTCGAAGCATAGCCCGGGGATCCCGCCCTCCGGCAATGCAGGAGGTTTCGGAGGCAGATGCCGAACATCGGACCGGGTGAGCTCATTCTCATCCTGGTGATCGTCTTGGTCATTTTCGGGCCGGGGAAGCTGCCCGACATCGGCAACGCCATCGGCCGCGGCGTCCGGGAATTCCGCAAGGCCTCGACCGACCTCGAGGAGTCGATCCGCGGCGAACCGAGCTCCACCCCAGCGTCGGGCTCGACCGCGACGCCGGCCCCGCCGGCCACGCCCGCCACGCCGGCCACGCCGAGCGCAGCCACGACGCCCGCTGCGGATCGCGTCGAGACCAAGTAGCCCACCCACCGACCGGCCTGCCAAGCGACCGGCACCCACCGGTCTCCTGAGCCCGCCGCAAGGCGCTTCTGGCCGACGAGCGCGACGGACCAACCAGTCCCCGCTGACCACGGAGGAGACGCTTCCACGTGACCGATGACCAGGCCACGATGTCCCTCTTCGAGCATCTCACCGAGCTGCGTCGGCGCCTGATCATCGTCATCGTCGCCGTGGTCGTGGCGGCCATTGCGGGCTTCGTGCTGTCCGACCTCGCGCTGCGGATCCTGGTCGCCCCGCTGCCGCCGAAGTACGAGAAGCTGTTCTTCACCGGCGTCCTCGACCCGTTCGCGGTCAAGCTGAAGGTGGCGGTCTTCCTTGGCGTCGCGCTCGCGATGCCGGTGATCCTCCACCAGGTCTATCGGTTCGTGACCCCGGGCCTGACCCGTCGTGAGCGGCGCCTCGTCTGGCCCGTCCTGATCGCCACGATCGCGCTCTTCGTGCTCGGGATGGCGGTCGGCTACGTGATCATCCCATTTGCGCTGGCCTTCCTCCTGTCGTTCGCGACCGACCAGATCGTGCCGCTGCTCACGCTCCCGGAGTACGTCGGCTTCGTGACCACCATGCTGCTCGCCTTCGGACTGGTGCTGGAGTTTCCGGTCGTGCTCATCATCCTCGCCCGCGCCGGCATCGTCAGCCATCGGTCGCTGGCCTCCCGGCGGCGTCAGATCATCGTCGGCATCACGATCTTCGCCGTGATCGTGACTCCGGGCGGGGACCCCTTCTCACCGGCGATCCTGGGCTCGGTGATGTACGTGCTCTTCGAGCTGTCGCTGCTCGTGGTGCGCATGGTCCGTCGCTGACCGATGTCGCCGCCGGGAGGCGCCGCCCGCATCCTGCTCGTCACCGACGATGCCATGGATCGCCATGCAGCGCCCGGTCATCCCGAGCGACCGGCGCGACGGGCCGCTGCGGCCGCGGGCGTGGAGCGGGCCGCCGCGGCAACCGGTGCCCGCTTCGACCGCCGCGGACCGATGCCGGCGACGATCGCGCAGGTGCAGCGAATCCACGCACCGGCCTATCTCCAGCTGCTCGCCGATGAGGCGGCACGCGGCGGCGCGTGGCTGGATGGCGACACGTATCTCTCGCCGGGATCGTGGGACGCCGCGCTCCTGGCGGCCGGCGCAACGGTGCAGGTCGCTGAGGCGGTGGCACGCGGCGAGGCCACCGTCGCCTTCGCGGCCGTGCGGCCACCCGGCCACCACGCTGCGGCCGGCCGCGGCGCCGGGTTCTGCCTGATCAACAACATCGCGGTGGCGGTCGCCGCGCTCCGCGCCGCCGGCCTCGTCGAGCGCGTGGCGATCGTCGACTGGGACGTCCACCACGGCGATGGCACACAGGCGATCTTCGATGCCGCTCCGGCGCTGCTCTACACCTCGACCCACCAGTTTCCCTTCTACCCCGGCACGGGGGCGCGCTCCGAGCAGGGAAGTGGCGGCGCGCGCGGCACCACGCTCAACCGACCGCTCTCGGCGGGAAGCGGGGACAAGGAGCTGATCGCCGCCTGGGTGACGGAGCTGCTGCCGGCGATCGAGGCCTTCGCACCGGGGGCGATTCTCGTCTCTGCCGGCTACGACGCCCACGGCGACGACCCGCTCGCGGAGCTGAACGTCACCGAACGGGCATATCGCGCAGTCGCCGTCGAGCTTGGCGCCGTCGCCCGGCGCCTCGGACTGCCGGGCGTCGCGCTGACGTTGGAGGGCGGCTACGACCTGGCCGCCCTCGAGCTGTCGGTCGCCGCCACGATCGAGGGCCTGCTGGCCGGCCTGGCCGGCAGCGAGGGGAGCTGAGGCTATACTCGCGGCGTGGCACGTGGAGCTGGGCCCGCGGCGGCGCAGGCGCGACCCACGGAGGTTGCGCATGCCGGCGAGCGCGCCCCGTTGAAGGGACAGGCAGCGGCCGACGCCGGCCAGGTGCTGGTCATCAGCGGCCTCTCGGGTGCGGGCAAGAGCCAGGCCAGCAAGCTCTTCGAGGATCTCGGCTACTACTGCGTCGATAACCTACCGCCGGACCTGCTCGAGGGCTTTCTGGGGCTCCGCGACGCGGATCCGGACCGATACCGCCGGGTCGCGCTGGTGCTCGACATCCGTGCCGGCGATCCGGCTCCCGCCATCGAGCACGCGCGCGCCGCGTTGGCCGAACGCCACGTTCCGCTCCAGGTCCTCTTCCTCGAGGCGAGCGACGCGAACCTCGTCAGCCGCTTCAGTGAGACCCGGCACCGGCACCCGCTTCAGCAGCGGAGCGGCGTGCAGGCCGGGATCGTCGAGGAGCGTCGCCGATTGCAGCGGACGCGCGAGCTGGCCGACCACGTGATCGACACCAGCGGCCTGTCGATCGGTCAGCTCAAGGAGCGCCTGTTCGGGATCACGCCCCGCGACCGGCCTGCGGACGAGCTGGGAATCGACATCCTGACCTTCGGCTTCAAGTACGGCATTCCGCTCGAGGCCGACGTCGTATTCGACGTTCGGTTCCTGACCAACCCGTACTGGGTCCCGGACCTCAAACCACTCTCCGGCCTTCAGCGGCCGGTGCGTGACTACGTCATGAAGCAGCCTCCCGCGCGGCGCTTCCTGGACCTGGTGGTCGAGCTGCTGGAGCTCACCGTTCCGGCCTATCGGGCGGAGGGCAAGTCTCGGCTCACCCTCGCGCTGGGCTGTACCGGGGGCTACCATCGCTCGATTGCCCTCGCCGAGGAGCTCGCCGCGCGACTTGCGGACTTCGAAGGCACGTCGGTCGCGGTCTTCCATCGGGAGCTCGGTCAGTGAAGCGCTTGCGGATTCCGCGCTGGCTGTACCCCGGGATGCACCTCAAGCGCTGGTTGTTGCTGGTCTTCGTCGGGATCACCATTCTCGGGCTCGGCGCGGCGATCCTGCTGCTCGACCTGTATCGGAGGACGAACGCGGACCAGAACGCGCTGGTGTACATGCTCACCGGCGCCGGTTTCGATCGGCCGATGCGCGCCGCGCTGTTCGGAATCGCCGGAGCGATCATCACCTCCCTCGGCGTGTGGGGCCTGATGCGGAGCGTGGTGTCTCCCTTCGTCGGCCGGGGCGACTCGGTGATGGAGGTGCTGTATACCAAGCGCTACCTCGCCCGCGGGCCGCGCATCGTCGCGATCGGCGGTGGAACCGGGCTCTCGACGCTGCTGCGCGGCCTGAAGGGATATTCCGGGAACATCACCGCCGTGGTCGCCGTCGCGGACGATGGCGGCAGCAGCGGACGGTTGCGAGCCCAGCTGGGCATCGTTCCGCCCGGCGACATCCGCAACTGCATCGCGGCGCTGGCCGACGCCGAGCCGCTGATGACCCAGCTGATGCAGTATCGCTTCCCGGCCGGATCCGGCCTCGACGACCACGCCTTCGGCAACCTGTTCATCGCGGCCATGACCGCGGTGACCGGCGACTTCGAGGAGGCTGTGCGCGAGTCGAACCGAGTGCTCGCGGTGCGCGGCCAGGTCCTGCCGGCGACGAGCGTTCCGCTCAACCTGTCGGCGCTCCTCGCCTCCGGCCGCCATCTCATCGGGCAGGCCGCCATCACGCACGCCACCGAGCCGATCGTGCAGGTCGCCATCGAGCCGGCCGATGTGCGCGCCAACCCGGAGGCGCTGGAGCGGATCCTCGAGGCGGAGATGGTGGTCATCGGTCCCGGCAGCCTCTTCAGCAGCGTACTGCCCAACCTGCTGATCACCGACATCCGGGACGCGATCGCGGCGGCCAACGGTATCCGCGTCTATGTTTGCAACGTCGCCACCCAGCCCGGTGAGACGAATGGCTTCAGCGCCGCGGCGCACCTCGAGGCACTTTTCGACCATGTTGGCGACGGGTTGTTCGACTACGTGCTCCTCAATCGCAACTCCCGCGCTCGACGGCCGGAGGGCTGGCTCGGGCAGCCGGTGGAGGTCGACGATCGCCGCCTGGAGGAGCTGCCGGTGGTCGTGGTCGAGGAGGACCTGGTCGACGTCGCGAATGCCCATCGCCACGACCCGGCCAAGCTAGCAGCGGCGCTGATGCGACTGCAGCAGGAAGACCACATCGAGCATCCACGCCAGCGACGGTTGCGGCGCTCCGCGGTCTCGGTCGGCTGACCGGGCGCGGATGGTCGTCGCCAGCGAGATCAAGGGCGAGCTCGCCAGGATCCAGCCGGCCCGCGCCTGCTGCCAGCGCGCCGAGCTGGCCGGCCTGGTATACGGCGCCGATGACGCCGCGGTCATCACCCTCGACCACGCGACGGCGCGGATCGCGGTTCACCTCGCCGCCGCGCTGGGGATCCCGGCCGATTCGTCGCACCATCCGGCCCTGCCGCCCGGCAGGCGGCGGCAGGCGGCGCGGCACCACCTGCGAGTCGCCTTCGGCGCGGGCGAGGTCGGGGAGTGGAGCTGGGCGAATGCCGAGGCCCATGACCGCCGCGCCTTCCTGCGTGGCGTCCTGCTTGGGCACGCCTCGATCTCCTTCACCGCCCACGGCGCTCACCTGGAACTCGTCTTCGGCGCTGCCATGGCGGCCGGACAGCTTCGGGCCTGGTTGGCCGAGACCGGCATCGGCACGCACATCGCACGGCGCCGGCGACGGCATGTCGTGTACGTCAAGGGCCAGGAGGAGATCGCGACCCTGCTGCGCGTGACCGGGGCGAATCGCGGCCTTCTCGACCTCGAATCGCGCCGCGTCGGGCGCGATGTTCGGAACCGCTTGAACCGCCTGCTCAACGCGGAGGAAGCCAACCTGGCTCGCAGCGTGGCGGCCGCCGACCGGCAGCTGCAGGCCATCGACCGCCTCGAGGCGGGAGGAGAGCTGGCCCGGCTTCCGCCTGCCCTCCGCGAGGCCGCCGCGCGGCGTCGGCAGCACCCCGACGCCGCGCTCGAGGCGGTGGCCGCCGCCCTGGGCGTCAGCCGGTCGGCGGCGAACCATCGGCTCAGACGGCTGGTCGAGCTCGCTGAGGACGGGGAGCGGGAAGCGCTGCCGCCGCCCCGCCGTCGCATGCGGGGGCGGTCCGCATGAGTCGGCGTCCTCTGGTCGCGGGCAACTGGAAGATGAACCCCGCGTCGGCGGAGGAGGCGGTTGCCCTGGCCCGCGACGTCGCCGCTCGGGTCGCCGGACTTTCGCCGCTGACCGTCCTCTGCCCGCCCACGATCTGGCTCGCCGCCGTGGCCGAGGCTGTGACCGGCCAACAGGTGCGGATCGGTGCGCAGACCACGGCCGCCGAGGAGTCCGGCGCCTACACCGGGGAGACGTCGCCGCTGATGCTGCGCGGGCTCGCTGAGTTCGCGATCATCGGTCACTCGGAGCGCCGCCGCCTCTACGGAGAGACGGACGACGATGTGCGCGACAAGGTAGCGTCGGCCGTCGCGCACGGCATCCGTCCGATCGCCGCGGTGGGGGAGCGCCTCGCGGAGCGGCACGCCGGACGCACGGCGGAAGTGGTGGAGCGGCAGACGCGCGCCGCCATCGGTCGGCTGCAGCGCATCGCGGGCACCGGCCTGGTGATGGCCTACGAGCCGGTGTGGGCCATCGGGACCGGGGAGGCGGCCACCGATGCCGACGCGCAGGAGGCATCTGCGCGCATCCGCGCCATCCTGGCCGAGCTCGACCCGACCGGAGCCGAGGAGGTCCCGATCCTGTACGGCGGCAGCGTGACCGCGGACAACGCCGGACGGTTCTTCGCGCAGCCCGATGTCGACGGGGCGCTGGTTGGCGGTGCCTCCCTCCAGGCCGTCGGGTTCGCCGCCATCGTGGCGGCGGCGGCGCGCGTCTCCACCCGGTGACGGGTGACGCGGTGACACGGTGACACGGCCGCCGAGCCGTGCCGGGCGCCCCCATCCGGTCGTCCTCTGCGTGCTCGACGGGTTCGGTCTCAGTGACGACCCGCGACGGAACGCCCTGCTCGCGGCGCGCATGCCGAACTGGGAGCGCCTGAACGCGACTTGGCCGCACTGCCGCCTGGCGGCCTCGGGCGCAGCGGTTGGCCTGCCCGACGGTCAGATGGGCAACTCGGAGGTCGGACATCTCAACCTCGGCGCTGGCTTCCCGGTCGTGCAGGACCTGCCCCGGATCAACGCGGCGATCGCCGACGGCAGCTTTGCGTCCAACCCGGCGCTGCGCGCGGCGTGCACCCACGCGCTCCGCGGAGATACCCGGCTCCACCTGATGGGGCTCATCGGTCCGGGCGGGGTGCACGCCGTGGACGCGCACATCGTCGCCATGGCCGACCTGGCCCACCAATCCGGACTCCCGCCCGAGCGCGTCTTCCTGCACGCCTTCACCGATGGTCGCGACACGCCGCCGCGCTCCGCTGCGGGCTACCTGGCAGACCTGCTGGACGGGCTGACCGGCCGCGCCACGCCGGCGACCGTGAGCGGCCGCTACTACGCCATGGACCGCGACCACCGATGGGAGCGCACCCAGCGTGCCTGGGACGCCATCGTCCACGGACGCGGGCTGTCGGCCCCCGACCCGGTTACGGCCGTCGAGGAGTCGTACCGGCGCGACGTCGCCGACGAGTTCATCGAGCCGACCGTTATCGACCCGAGTGGCACGGTCGCGGACGGCGATGCCATCGTCCACCTCAACTTCCGGGCCGATCGCGCGCGCCAGCTGACGCAGGCGTTCGCGCTCGACGCATTCGATGGCTTCGATCGCGGTCAGCGACCCCGGGGACTGGGCGTCACGACCCTGACCGAGTACCAGGCCCCCGCCGAGCTGCCGGTGACGGTCGCCTTCCCGCCGCTGGAGATCGATTCGCTGCCGGCCTACCTGTCGCGCCTCGGTCTCCGACAACTGCACGTGGCGGAGACCGAGAAGTACGCGCACGTCACCTATTTCTTCAACGGCGGTGTCGAGGCGCAGCTCCCCGGCGAGGATCGCGAGCTGGTGCCTTCCCGCCGTGACGTCGCGACCTACGATCTGGCCCCGGAGATGAGCGCCGCCGCGATCACCGATCGCCTGCTGGCCGGCATCGGCAGCGGGGCGTACGACTTCTCGGTGGTGAACTACGCCAACCCCGACATGGTCGGCCACACCGGGGTGTGGGAGGCGGCGGTGCGCGCCGCGGAGACGATCGACGCCTGCCTGGGACGCCTGGCCGATGCCTGCCGTGACGCCGGCAGCGCGCTGATCATCACCGCGGATCACGGGAACATCGAGGAGATGCGGGACGAGCGTGGCGCCCCGCAGACCAAGCACACGACGTCGCCGGTGCCGCTGGTGCTGGTCGATCCCCGCCATCGGGGAGGCTCCCTGCGCGACGGCACCCTGGCCGACGTGGCCACCACCATCTGCGAGCTGATGGGGCTTCCCGTTCCGCCCTCGATGACCGGCCGCTCGCTGATCGGCGCTTGAGCACAGCTGCGCTCGGGCGCGGACTGCGCCCGCAGGGAGGCAAGCGGCGGGCCTCTGCTAGACTGCCGCGCGATGCAACCTCTCGTCCTGGCCCAGATGATCCTGGCCGTGGCCCTGATCTCGGCGGTCCTCCTGCAGCAGCGCGGCACCGGGCTCGGCGGCGCGTTCGGCGGTGAGGTGACGGCCTACCGCAGCCGACGCGGGATCGAGCGCACGCTCTTCCGTCTGACCATCGTGCTCGCGGTTCTCTTCGTCCTGTTCTCGCTGCTGAACCTGGTCAAGTTCTAGCCGCGGCATCGGTCATTCCGGCTCCTCCGAGGCGATGGAGACCGCCCAGGGGGCTGTGCTATCATCGCGACCCCTCGGGCCGAGGTGGCGGAATAGGCAGACGCGCTAGGTTCAGGACCTAGTGGCCGCAAGGTCGTGTGGGTTCAAGTCCCTCCCTCGGTACCAGCCCACTGCCCAGGTGGCGGAATTGGTATACGCGTACGTTTGAGGGGCGTATGAGGCAACTCATCCGGGTTCAAGTCCCGGCCTGGGCACCAACCCTCTCTGCCGATTGACCGATGACGCCGCTCCCGGCGGAGTGGCGTTCCCAAGGACCTCTCCGGGCGGTTAGCTCAGCCGGTCAGAGCGCCTCGTTTACACCGAGGAGGTCGGGGGTTCGAGCCCCTCACCGCCCACCAAGCAGCCGCTGCCAGCTCGCCAATGGCGAGGACGCGCTTCTGGCAACGCCGCCGACCGGCATCCAACAGCCCGGCGCTCGATGAGCGACCGGGCCCTCGGCTGTTACGATGGGCGGCCAACCCTCCCGAGCATGGAGCCGACCAACCGATGAACCCTGTCTGGATCATCCTGATCGTCGTTGCGGTCATCGCGCTCGTCGTGGTCTTTGCCTACAACGGGCTGGTCCGACTTCGCAACCAGGTCGACGAGGCGTGGAACCAGATCAACGTGCAGCTCAAGCGCCGGCACGACCTGATCCCGAACCTCGTGAACGCCGTCAAGGGCTACATGGACTTCGAGCAGGAGGTCCTTCAGAACGTCACCAATGCCCGTGCGGCGGCGGTCAGTGCCGGCGCCCAGGGGCCGCAGAATGCCGGTCAGGCCGCCGCGGCGGAGAACGTGCTGACCGGGGCGCTGCGCTCCCTGTTCGCGGTGGTCGAGAACTACCCGCAGCTCAAGGCCAACGAGAACGTGATGCAGCTCCAGGAGGAGCTGACCACCACCGAGAACCAGATCGGCTTCTCGCGCCAGCATTACAACAGCACGGTCCGCGACTACAACACATCGGTCCAGACCTTTCCCAACGTGCTGATCGCCAGCATGCTCGGCTTCCGCGGACGCGACTACTTCCAGATCGAGGAGGCCGACGCGGCGGTCCCTACCGTCAACCTCCGCGGCTGAACCGATGAGCGCCACCGCGGCGCCGACCACCTTCTACCGCGAGATCGCGCGCAATCGGCGCGAAAGCGTCCTGCTGGTCCTCGTCGTCGCGATCGTCCTGGGCGTGCTTGGCGGTGCCATCGGCTACGCAACCGGCTTCGGCTGGGGAGGGATCGTGCTTGCGCTCCTCGTGGCGGGCGTGATGAGCATCGGCTCGTACTTCGGCGGCGACAAGCTGGTGCTGGTGTCCTCCGGCGCCCAGCAGGTCGACCTGGCCAACCCACCGGATCGCTACCAGCAGTTGGTCAACGTCGTCACCGAAATGCGCCTGGCGGCCGGTCTGCCGATGCCGAAGGTGTACGTCGTGGATGACACCGCCCCCAATGCCTTCGCCACCGGCCGAGACCCGCAGCACGCCTCGATCACGGCCACGACCGGACTGCTGGCCAAACTGGACCGCGAGCAGCTGCAGGGCGTCATCGGTCACGAGATGAGCCATGTGCGGAACTACGACATCCGGTTCACGCTGCTCGTCGGCGTGCTGGTCGGCGCCATCGCGCTGCTCGCCGACTGGTTCCTGCGCTTCACGTTCTGGGGCGGCGGTCGGCGGAATGACAGCGACAACGACCGAAGCGGTGGTGGGGGAGCGGCCGCGCTCATTTTCGTGATCGCCATCGTGCTGGCGATCATCGCCCCCATGATCTCGCGGTTCGTACAGCTCGCCGTCAGCCGCCGTCGGGAGGAGCTCGCCGATGTCTCGGGTGTCGAGCTGACCCGGAATCCGCTGGGTCTCGCCCGTGCGCTGCGCGCGATCTCCGACGATCCGGACGTGCTGGAGGTCGCGAACCGCGCGACCCAGCACCTCTACATCGTCAACCCGATCAAGAGCTTCGAGGAGCGCGCCAGCTCGATGTTCGACACGCACCCGCCGATCGCCGAGCGGATCCGGGTCCTGGCCCGCATCGCCGGGCAATACGGACAGGCGGTCCCGGACTCGTTGCTGGCCGCCTCGGCAGCCGTGCAGCCGGCGGTCCCCGGTCCGCCCGGATGAGCCCGTCAGCGCGGGAAACCTGAATGGCGTTCGCGACCGCCGTCGTTGTCGGCGATGCGGCCGCTGTGCTATCGTCGCTGCCCGAAACGCGACCACGAGCACGACGCCAGGGATCGAATCGAGCCGGCGGGCCGAGGTAGCTCAGTTGGTAGAGCACCGCCCTGAAGAGGCGGGTGTCGTCAGTTCGATTCTGACCCTCGGCACCATTCGCGGTCGCGCGCAGCGGTACACGGGCGGAAGTGGCTCAGTTGGTAGAGCATCACCTTGCCAAGGTGAGGGTCGCGGGTTCGAGTCCCGTCTTCCGCTCCATCCTTCGCCCGTTGCGGGTCGACCTGCTAGCCTCACCACGGTGACGCTGCCCCGTCGTCTAGTGGTAGGACAGCGGACTTTGGATCCGTGAACCGAGGTTCGAATCCTCGCGGGGCAGCCAGCAGGCTGCGCGACGGCCGACGTGGCGATGCGGCGTGTGACCGGGGACCCGTCGGCTCGAGGCTGCAGTCATCGGCGAGCAGTGGCGACGTGCCCGAGTGGTCAGGGAGCGGTCTGCAAAACCGTGTACACGGGTTCGATTCCCGTCGTCGCCTCCACAATCTGAGCACGAATCCGGCCCCGGAGCGGGTGACCGCCGAAGTCTGGTAGCAACGCTGGTAGCAACAGCGTACACTCACGGACGAAGAAGGCGCCCCGCCGGGTGAGAGGCGGGACGCCGATACGACAGTCCTGTGAGGAGGACCGCACGCGATGGGATCCTACCCAAAGTCCGAGCGTCGTGCGCGACGCGCCGCCCCGTCATCTCCGACTGCTGCGCGGCGTCGCTCTGCCGGCGAGGGGAGCATCTATCAGGCGCTCGACGGACGCTGGCGCGGCGCGATCGCCTGGACGGAGCCGGACGGCCGGCGTCTCCGACGCGTCGTTGCTGGACGTACCGCAGCTGAAGCACGTGGCAAGCTCGACGAGCTGCGCGCACGACTCCGGACCGGCACCCTCGAGCCGGCAGGTACGGGCAATCTCGGGGACTACCTTAGCGGCTGGGTCGAGCGCGAGCGGCAGCGGCTCCGGCCCTCGACCTGGCGGCAGCGCGAGCAGTACACGCGCTGCTATCTGGTCCCGGCACTCGGCCGCCGGGCGCTCGTGCAACTGACACCTGCCGACGTGGAGCGCATGACCGCCGGCCTCATCGCCTCCGGCCGTTCACCGCAGACCGCCAGTCACGCCCGAGTCATCCTGCGCCGCGCGCTCGCCGACGCGCAGCGCGACGGCCTGATCGCCCGCAACGTTGCAGCTCTGGCGCGGCCGCCGCGGGTCACCGGACGGACGATCGAGCCGGGCCGCGACTACCTGACCGCCGCGCAGCTCCGGATCCTTCTCAGCGCGGCCGCGGTGCATCCCGTGGGGCCGCTCGTCACCGTGGCGGCCACCACCGGCCTGCGGCAAGGGGAGCTACTCGGGCTGTCGTGGGACGACCTGGACGCAGCGGCGAGCACCCTGACCGTGCGGCGGGCGCTCGCGCTGGCATGGGGCGGCGGGATGGAGCTGGCGGAGCCCAAGACCGGCCGCAGTCGAAGGACCGTTCACCTGCCGGCGCTCGCATCGGCCGCCCTCGAGCGACAACGTGATCTTCAGGCCACGGCCCGCGAGGCCGCCGGCACGGCTTGGCAGGACCGGGACCGCCTGATCTTCACCGACGCAGTGGGACGGCCGCTGTACCGGACCGCGGTGCACCGTACCTTCCACGAGCTGCTGACGGTCGCGGGCCTGCCGTCCATCCCGTTCCACGGGCTCCGCCACAGCGCGGCCACGGCCCTGCTCACCGCGGGCGTGCCGCTGCGCGTCGTCTCCGACCTGCTCGGACACTCTGGGATCACGATCACCTCGGACTATTACGCGCACGTCGAGCACTCGCTGCGCCGCGACGCCGCGGACGCCATGGACCGCGCGCTCGGAGGCTAGTGGTCCACGCTGGACCACGCTCGGCCATCGTCAACGGCGGTCTGCCATGCGGTGCGGTAGTAGGCAACGTCATCGCGCTTGCTGGAGTTGCCCCGCTTTCGTGG
>QHBO01000039.1 GCA_003243965.1 Chloroflexota bacterium | reverse complement strand
CGTAGCCGTAGGTCGAGCCGTCCTGCCAGATGATGCTGCCGGCCTCTTGCAGCGTGCCCTCCGGGTGGACGAGCTTGGCGCCGACCGCGCCGCAGTGCGGGTCGCTCTGGATGGTCCGCAGCAGGGCCTCCAGCCAGCCGGGGGTGAGCACGACATCGCTGTTGAGGAAGCAGATGAACTCGCCGCGGGCCATCTCGGCGCCGATATTGCAAGCGCCGCCAAAGCCGAGATTGTGCTCGTTGACATAGTAGCGGCCGTTCTCGAACTGGGCCAGCAACACGCGCGTCTCGTCGGCGGAAGCATTATCCACGATGACCAATTCCAGCGGGACCTCGGCTTTGGTCGCCACCAGGCTCTCGACCGTCTGGTAGGTATAGTAGGCTTTATTATAGGCCGGGATGACGATACTCACCAGCGGATTGTCCAACTGCGGGAAGACCAGCTTCTCGCCGCCGGCCAGTCGCCGCAGGGCGGACAGGTTGTCGACCAGGGCCGAGTGATCGATCTCGACCCAGGCGCGATGTGCGCTGCGCAGCGTGGCGTCCACCGCGCCGGTGATCGCCGCGGTCACGAGCCTCGCCCGCCGCGAAGCTGCTCGATCGCCTCCGGCAGCAGGGCAGCGATGTCCCGGGCCATGACGCCGGCGCGCCCGATCCGGTCCTCGGCAAGCACGCCGGCGGCGCCGTGCACCGCCACGCCACAGGCGGCCGCGTCGCCCGGCTGGAGGCCACCGGCCAGGAACGCGGCGATCACCCCTGCCAGCACGTCCCCGCTGCCGGCCGTGGAGAGCGCCGGCGTCGCGATCTCGGAGCGGAGCAGCTCGCCGTCGGGGAGCGCCACCACGGTATGCGCGCCCTTGAGGACGACCACCTGGCCCCAGCGCAGCGCCGCCTGGCGCACGGCGGCGGCACGCGCGGCATCGTCATCGGCGGGGGGATCGGATTTCGTCAGGCGGCCGAACTCGCCGGGGTGCGGAGTCAGCACCAGCGGCGCAGTGACGGTCCGCCACCATCGGGCGCCGTCGGCGAGCGCGTTCAGCCCGTCGGCGTCCACGACGGTCGGAATGCGGATCTCCGAAATGAGGTTGCGGGTCCGGCGCAGGATGCTCGGCTGACGTCCGAGGCCGGGGCCGATCACCGCGGCATCGTAGCGCGCCGACTCACTTGCCAGGCGCCTCCAGCCGCCGGGCGCGGTCAGTCCTGGCGCCTCCTCGGGGAGCAGCATCGAGATGAACTCGGGCACCTCGCCGAGCAGCCGCAGCCCCACCGATTCCGGCGTGGCGAGACACACCAGCCCCGCACCGGCACGCGCCGCGCCGAGACCGCACAGCACGGCAGCGCCTGCGTAGTCGAGGGAGCCGGCGATCGCCAGAACCCTCCCGAACGTTCCCTTGTGCGCCCGCTCGGGACGGGCGGGCAGATGCTGCGACACCCAGCGCTGCCGGATCACGTGTTCCGGCATCAGACCCCGCTCCCCGCCGGCCGATCGGCGACCGCCACGGCCACCGCGAGGTGCCGCTCATGCGAGATCGATACCGTCAGCTCGCCCAGGCCGAGCGACGCCGCGCGCGCCGACGCCCTGCCGTGCAGGAGAACCTGGGGCTGGCCGGCTCGATTCGGCAGCACCTCGATCTCGCGCCAGCCGACGCCGCGGACGCCGAGCCCGAGCACCTTGCTGATCGCCTCCTTGGCCGCCCAGCGGCCCGCCACGCGTTCCACCTTTCGGCCACAGTAGCGGTCCTCGCGCTCGGTCAGGACTCGCCGGCGGAAGCGCTCCGGGTGGCGGTGCAGCACGTTGACGATGCGGTCGATGTCGATCAGGTCGATCCCGATCTCGTGCCGGCTCATCGGCGCACGGGGGTCCGGCGCGCCTATTCGACCGTGACCGACTTCGCCAGGTTGCGGGGCTGGTCCACGTCCGTGCCGCGAGCGACTGCGATCTCGTACGCGAGCAGCTGCAGCGGCAGCGTGGCGATCACCGGTGACAGCGCCTCCTCCGTCTCGGGGACGTAGATCACGTCCTGTGCGTAACGCGTGATCTCCTCGTCGCCCTCGGTGGCGATGGCGATCACCGGCGCCTCGCGGGCGCGTACCTCCGCGACGTTGCTCGCCAGCTTCTCGTAGGTCGATCCCTTGGTGGCGATCGCCACCAGCGGCGTCTGCGGATCGAGCAGCGCAATCGGGCCGTGCTTGAGCTCGCCCGCGGCGTAGCCCTCGGCGTGGACGTAGCTCAGCTCCTTGAGCTTGAGGGCGCCCTCCATGGCGATCGGGAAGCCGAGCCCCCGACCGATGTACATCACGTCGCGCACGCCGGCGTAACGCTGCGCCAGCTTGCGGATCTGCGGGCCGCGCTCCAGGGTCCTGGCAGCCAGCCCGGGCAGCTCCCGCAATGCCATGCCGAGGGTGCGCAGCCGATGGGCCGACAGCGTTCCGCGCAGGCGGGCAAGGTGGAGCGCGATCATCTCCAGGACCAGCACCTGGGTCACGAATGCCTTGGTCGAGGCGACCGCGATCTCCGGGCCGGCCTGCAGGTAGCAGACGGCATCCGCCTCGCGGGTGATGGCGCTGCCGACCACGTTGGTGACGACCACGATGGTGGCTCCCGCCTCCGCGGCGATCTTCTGGGGCGCGAGCGTGTCGGCCGTCTCCCCGGACTGGCTGACGGCGATGACCAGGGTCCGGTCGTCGATCGGCGGGGGTGCGTAGCGCATCTCGCTCCCGATCACGCAGGTTGCCGGAAGC
>QHBO01000038.1 GCA_003243965.1 Chloroflexota bacterium | reverse complement strand
TCAGACGCCGCGTGCGCGCTCACGTCACCACAGCGGGAGTTGTCTGCTGCGGCTGGGGCATCAGCGACTCGAGTTGGCCGGCCACCGAGCTGAAGAAGGGCGCCGCCGGTGGCGCCGCCGCGCGATCGACGGGGAGTGATCCGAGCCCTGTCCAGCGCACATCACCGGCCATGCCCAGCGCTCGCCAGAGCACAGCAGCGAAATCCGGCATGATCGGTGCGGCGAGCTGTGCCAGGCGCGCGGCAGTCGCGAACTCGAGTCGCAACCCCTCGCGGGCACTCGGTACCCACTCGTCGCCGTAGGATCGTTCGCGTGCGTAGCTACTCGCGAGCCGCTCGCCCTCGCGCTCGATTGCGGTCATCAGCCGGCACGCGAGCTGGGGCGAGAACTGCGAAGGCGTGTACGCGGCAAGGCACAGCTCGGAGAGTTCGTCCAGACGATCGAGGTAGCGCCGCGAATCCCCTTGCGCCGCGTCCGGCGGCGCGCCAGGGCTGCCGGTTACAGCAAGCCGGGCGAGCAAGTCCCCGAGCCAAGGACTCCAGTGCCCGGCAAGCTCGTCGTCCGCGAGCGCCTCGAAGCGTTCCCGGTCGAAGTTCGTACGTGCCGTCTCGGGCCGGTCGACGGCGAGGACGAAGCGCACGACGTCGGTCGGCACGACGTCGAGCAGCTCAGACGCCCAGATCGCATGACGGCGACTGGTCGAGAACTTCGAGCCCTCGAGCTCGTAGAACTCGTTCGTCACGTACGCCGCCGGAAGGTTGACCGCCTCGTTCCAGGCGAGCATCAGCCCGGCGTGCAGGAAGAGGTGAAAGTAGGCGTTGTCGAAGCCGAAGAACTGGACGATGCGGACGGAGGGGTCAAGCCAAGCGTTCTCCCACGCCGGATCGCCCTCGGCGCGCGCGAGCGCGACCGTCGAGGCGATGTAGCCGGGCGCCATCTCTGCCCACACGTAGAACCGTTGATCTGTCACCCCGGGCAATGCGGCGGGGAGGCCCCAGTCCGTTGGGTGAGTTACCGGGATGTCAGGGAGCCCGTCTCCGAGCATGCGCTCTGCCAACGAGGTGAGCTGCGGGCTCAGGTATGCCTTCGCCAGGTGGGCGCCGATTCGATCGCTCCACTGACTCAGCGGCAAGATGAGCCGAGTCACGTCGTGATTCTCTGGCGTCGCCCCGCAAAGGTTGCAGCGCGGCGAACCTAGGTCGATGCAGCTGTTCGGGCGCGCACAGGCTTCGCACTGGTTCCCGTCGCTGTCCTCGCCGCAGTGCTGGCAGTCGCCCGCGACATAGGCCTCGAACAGGTAGCGCTCACAATTCGGACAGAACGGGGCCGGCTCAGTCCTGGGTTCGATCCGCCCGGCCTCGAGCAGCTGGGCGAAGAACCCGTGCACAACGGTTTGGTGCAGGTCGGACTGGTGCGAGCGCAGGTTCGGCCCGGTGGCGATGTTCGCCTGCTCGAAGAGCCGTTCGATCTCGTCCGCGTATGTCTCGGCGACCGCGGTGCTCGACCGCTGCTCGTTCAGGGCCTTCACGGCCACGTAACTCTGGTGGTCGTCGATCCCGATGATCAGGCGCGCCTCGCGCCCCTGAAGTCGCTCGGCGCGCACGAGCATGTCGGCGCCCGAGTAGGGTCCCGAAATGTGGCCCAGGTGCAGGGCGCCGTTAGGGGTCGGAGGCGTTGCCGTCACCAGCGTGCGCCCCTCACCCATCGAGCGGCTCCCGGTCGACGGACTCGTCCCACCAGATCGCCACGAACGACAACGGTGTCTGCTCGGTGTTGCGAATCACGTGCTCTGTGCCGGCGGGGATGAACACGGCGTCCCCCCGCGAAACGTGCGTGGCCGTCCCGTCGACCGTGATTGTGCCCGAGCCCGCCGCGATCACGAACGCCTCGTGCTCCGGGTGCGCGTCGGGGTTCGACGCACCGCCGGGCGGCACCTCCGCCCACACGAAGCCAAACGTCGCGCCGTCCTCATCCTTGGGAAAGAGCGCTTTGCAGAGGATGCCGTAGTCCTCCTCGAGACCACCGTCGGTCAGTCGCAACACTCGCATCGTCATTCCCCAGCTCTTTGGCCCGCGTCGACCGCCTCACGGGCCGGGCGAACCTCCCGGTCCACATCGGCGACGCTCGACAGCGGCGCGTGCGCGATCGTCGCCCCGGTCACAGGGTTGAGCACCGGCTCGGTCTCGCGTCGACGGAGGCGACGAACGAGCCGTTGATGAAGTTCTGAAGTGGTGTGGAGGTGGTGGTCACCATTGGTAGTCACGGGCGCAGAGCCGAGTGGGCCTGTTTCCCCGCTCCCCTTTCACTCCGTGCGTGCCGTTTTTCCCGCACACGGTTTACCGATGACCCTCCTAATGGTCACAACGGCGGTCCAGGATAGCGAACAGGCTCCCGCTCGTGTCGGCCGCCTGCCCCGTGATCGCCGTGCTCGGCAAGGGGATTCGTTGCGAGCGGTTGCCGCTGCCGGCAGTCGTCGGCGATGCAC
>QHBO01000037.1 GCA_003243965.1 Chloroflexota bacterium | reverse complement strand
CTTCCACGTCGTCGCGCTGGCGAACGCGGCGGTGACCGCCGTCCGGCGGCGGGTGGTCTGGGAGCAGGAGGGCCGCCGGGGACGCAAGGCCGACCCGGCTTGGGCGAACCGGCGGCGGTTGCTGACTGGTCGGCAGCGGTTGTCGGAGAAGGCGTTCCAGGCAATGTTCGACAGTGTGATCGCCTCCGACACCACCGACCAGGTGCTGACCGCGTGGGTCGCGAAGGAGGAGCTGCGCAACCTCCTGGCCCTGGCCCGCACCGGCGCCGCCCGCTCGGTGATCGCGGCCCGGCTGCACTCCTTCTACGCCTGGTGCGCCCGAGCCGACATCGACGAGCTCACCACCCTCGCGACCACCGTCGAAACCTGGTGGCCCGCGATCCTGGCCTTCATCGACACCGGCATCACCAACGCCCGAACCGAAGGCCTCAACCGCCTCGTCAAACAGTCCAAGCGATCAGCCTGCGGCTACCGAAACCCGACCAACGGCCACCGCCGAATACGCTTGATCTGCACCCGGACCCACCGGGCAGCAACACCAACCTCAAGAACGTTGCCCGCTTAAGTTCGAAGAGCCCGAATGGGGCGGCCCCAGGTGGATGGAAACGGTAGCGCAGCGACGGCGATGCTCGGGTTGGCGGGCTTCGTGCTGCTGGCGGTGGCCGAACTCGGTGGTGAGGTCGAGCAGGCGGTCGAGACGACCGAGCGGGTGGTCGGCTGCCCTGGCTGCGGGGTGCTGGCGCGGTTGCATGACCGGCGCCCGGTTCGGGTGCGGGATCTGCCGGCGGCGGGCCGGGCGGTGACGCTGGTGTGGGTGAAGCGGGTCTGGCGGTGCGTCGAGGCCGGTTGCGCGGTGCGGACCTGGACGGAGCACAGCGAAGCGATCCGGCCGCGGGCGTGCCTGACCGAACGGGCCCGATTCGAGGCTTGCCGCCGGGTCGGGCAGGACGGCCACACCGTGGCCCAGGTCGCCGCCCAGCTGGGGGTCGGGTGGTCCACGGTCATGGCTGCGGTCCGGGAGTACGGCTATCCGTTGGTTGATGACCCGGCCCGCTTGCAGGGTGTCACTGTTCTCGGGGTTGACGAGACAGCGTTCCAAGGCGCGGGGCCGCGCCGCTCAACGAGCTTCGTGACCGGTGTCGTGGATCTGTCCGGGATGACCGCCCGGCTGCTTGACGTGGTGCCCGGCCGATCGGCAACAGCTTTGTCGCAGTGGGTCAATCAGCGCTCATCGGTGTGGCGTGATGGGATCGCGGTAGCGGCACTGGACCCGTTCCGGGGTTACGCCACCGCCCTGACCGCGACGCTGCCGGCGGCGGTCCGGGTACTGGACTGCTTCCACGTCACCCGCCTCGGCTTCGCCGCCGTGGACGACGTCCGGCGCCGGGTCCAGAACGAAACCCTCGGACACCGCGGACGCCGCAACGACCCGTTGTTCGGGATCCACCGGTTGCTGCGCCGACGCGCTGACCGGCTCACCCCGCATGCGTGGGCCCGGCTGCTGACGGGTCTGGAACTCGGCGACCGCGGTGCCCAGATCGGGCGGACCTGGATCGCAGCCCAAGACCTCCGCCTGATCTATGCCGCCCGCGACCGGCACCACGCCGAGCAACGACTGCACCGCTGGCTCACCTACTGCGCCGACACCGACATCCCCGAGCTGCACCGCTTGGCCCGCACCATCGACTCTTGGCGCACCGAGCTGCTGGCCTACTTCGACACCGG